>NZ_CP020330.1:3454886-4063181 GCF_002043005.1 Martelella mediterranea DSM 17316
GCTGCTTGATGAAGCGAGCCGCGAGTTGGAGAAGGGTGACAGCCTGGACGGCGAAACCGCCTTCAAGCTCTACGACACCTATGGATTCCCGCTCGACCTCACCCAGGATGCCCTGCGCGCGCGCGGCATCCATGTCGACCTTTCCGGCTTTCAGGATGCCATGCACCGCCAGCGGGCCGAAGCGCGCGCCCATTGGCAGGGCTCCGGCGACAAGGCGACCGAGACGATCTGGTTCGAGCTCGGCGAAAAGCACGAGGCGACCGAGTTTCTCGGCTACGACACCGAAAAGGCCGAGGGCATCACCTTGGCGCTCGTCAAGGATGGCGCTTCGGTGGAGACCGCACGGGAGGGCGATACCGTTGCACTCGTCGTCAACCAGACGCCGTTTTACGGCGAATCCGGCGGCCAGATGGGCGATACCGGCACGATCCGGACCGACAAGGCGGTTCTGCGCGTGACCGACACGCAGAAGAAGGGTCGCGGCCTGTTCGTTCACCATGCCACCGTCGAGAAGGGCGAGATCGCGCGCGGCGAGCCGGTTTCGCTCGAAGTCGATCATGCCCGCCGCTCCCGGCTTCGCGCCAACCACTCGGCCACCCACCTCATCCATGAGGCGCTGCGCGAGCGGCTCGGCAATCACGTCGCCCAGAAGGGTTCTCTGGTCGCGCCCGAGCGGCTGCGCTTCGATATTTCGCACCCCAAACCCCTGAGCGCTGAGGAACTGGCCGAAGTCGAGGACATGGCCAACGAGATCGTGCTGCAGAACGCCCCGGTCTCCACGCGGCTGATGAGCGTCGACGACGCGATCGCCGAAGGCGCCATGGCGCTGTTCGGCGAGAAATACGGCGATGAGGTCCGTGTCGTGTCGATGGGAACGGCGACGTCGGGCGAGAAGGCCGGCAAGACCTATTCGCTGGAACTGTGCGGCGGCACCCATGTGCGCGCCACCGGCGATATCGGCCTGATCCGGATCGTCGGCGAGAGCGCGGTCGGCGCCGGCGTGCGGCGCATCGAGGCGCTGACCGGCATCGATGCGCGCCGCTATCTCACCAACCAGGATGAAAAGCTGAAGGCACTGGCGGCCAGCCTGAAGGTCCAGCCCGACGATGTCGGCAATCGCGTGGAATCTCTGCTGGATGAACGCCGCCGGCTGGAGCGCGAACTGACGGAAGCGCGCAAGCAGCTTGCGCTCGGCGGTGCGGGATCGGCCGATGAAGCTGAAAAGATCGGCGATATCAACCTGATCGCCAAGGTGCTGCAGGGTGTGGCGGCAAAGGACCTGAAGGGCATGGCCGATACCGCCAAGTCCAACCGCGATCACACCGTCGTCGCCTTCATCGCCGTGGCGGAAGACGGCAAGGCAAGCATCGTCGTGTCGCTGACCGAAGATCTGACGCAGAAATTTTCCGCGGTCGATCTGGTGCGCGCGGCTTCTGCCGCCGTCGGCGGCAAGGGCGGCGGCGGACGTCCGGACATGGCCCAGGCCGGCGGCCCCGATGGCGCGAACGCCGAGGCCGCGATTGATGCCGTGCGGGCAGCGCTCGCCGGCTGAGGCCGACGAGCGACCTCTTCCGTTCAGAAGAATGTATGACCGGCGACCGATCCCCGCTTGAGTGGCAACCCCAGGCGGCCGGATCAGGCCGCTTTTTCATCCAGCGCGACGGCATCGAAGGCGCGCGCGATCACCTCCGGCCCCGCCCCCGGCTTGGTCGCCTCGGTCGAAAGAATCTGGCGATAACGCCGCGCGCCGGCATAGCCGTTCATCAGGCCGACCATATGGCGCGTGATCTGCGAGAGCCGGGCGCCTGCGGCAAGTTCGCCATCCGCATAGACCATCATCTTATCGCGCAACCCTTCCCAGTCCAGGGCGCGCCGCGGTTCGCCGAACAATCGATGATCGACATCAGCCAGAAGCGCGGGCGTCTGGTAGGCCGCGCGACCGATCATCACGCCATCGACTTTTTCAAGGTGGGTTTCCGCCGCGTCCATGCTCAGGATGCCGCCATTGATGCCGATGAAGAAATCGGGATGGCGCTCCTTCATGGCATAGACAAGCGGATAGTCGAGCGGCGGAACCGAGCGGTTTTCCTTGGGGCTCAACCCCTTCAGCCACGCCTTGCGGGCGTGTATCCACAGCGCGTCGGCCCCGGCGCCCGCCATCCGGTCGACAAAATCCGGAAGCACCGCATAGGGATCCTGATCATCCACGCCGATCCGGCATTTGACGGTGACCGGCACCGAAACAGCCGCCTTCATGGCCGAAACCGCTCGTTCCACAACCTCGGGCGTGCGCATCAGGCAGGCGCCGAACGTGCCGGATTGGACGCGGTCCGACGGGCAGCCGACATTGAGATTGATCTCGTCATATCCGAAATCGCTGCCGATCGATGCGGCCTCCGCAAGCTTCAGCGGATCGGACCCGCCAAGCTGCAGCACCACGGGATGCTCGACCGAGGCAAAGCCCAGCAACCTGTCGCGATCACCATGCAGCACCGCATCGGCCACGATCATTTCCGTATACACCTGCCCGCGGGTCATCATCTGCCGATGAAAAAACCGGCAATGCCGATCCGTCCAATCGATCATAGGCGCAACGGCAAAGCGGGAAGCAGCCAGAAGTTCTCGTTTTTCAGTTTTTTCAGACACTTACAGAAACCTTATTTCTGTCTCTTTTCCGCTCGTTCGGTACCAAATACGTCGATCTCGACACTGGTCTGGGTACAGAGCGCCAAATAAAACTCCGTGTACCAAATCAGGAGATGGGCTCGATCAGACGCGCAAACGAAAAGAGCAGCAGCTACCATGCTCGCGTGCGCGTGATGCGAGAGGGGACGTCCTATCACGAGACCAGGACTTTTGACAGACGCCCTGCCGCAACCGCCTGGATAAGGAAGCGCGAGAAAGAGCTGGCCAGACCTGGTACGTTGGAGGCGTTAAATGCGCAAGACCCGCCACTCTCCAAAGCCATCGAGCGCTACATCAAAGAAGCGGTCAAAGAAATCGGACGCACGAAGGCACGAGTCCTGAAGACGGCCTATCCGATCGCCGACATGCCCTGCTCCGCCATCAGGTCAAAGAACAGCATCGCGTTCCTTCAGTTCCTTCCCGGGCAACCACAAACCGTCGGGAATTACGCAAGCCACCTCGCCTCCATATTTGCCATTGCGCGGCCGATGTGGGACTTTCGGCTTGACGACAGGGAAATGAGAGACGCCATCACGGTGGCGCGCCGCATGGGATCATATCCCGTTCAGTTCAGCGCCACCGCAGACCCACCCTCGATGAACTCGACCGATTATTGGCGCATTTCATCGATCGGCGCCGAAGAACACCTCAGGCAATGCCAATGCACAAGGTGATCATTTTCGCTCTCTTCTCGACCCGCCGACAGGCAGAGATCACCCGCCTCACCTGGGCAGATTTCCAGAAGCAACACAAACGCATCCTGGTTCGTGACATGAAGCACCCGGGTGAGAAGCTTGGCAATGATACATGGGTCGACCTTCCCGACGAAGCCATCCGTATCATCGACAGCATGCCCAAGCGTAAATCGGAGATATTCCCCTACTCCCCGGATGCAATCACAGCGAACTTCACACGGGCTTGCAAGCTACTCGGAATTGAAGACTTGCACTTCCACGATCTGCGCCACGACGGCATCTCGCGCCTGTTCGAGATGGGCTGGAACATCCCGCATGTTGCAGCGGTCAGCGGACACAGGTCCTGGGTGAGCCTTAAACGTTATATCCACATCCGTGAGACCGGCGACAAGTATGCCAATTTGCAAGGCTTGCAACTCGCGAGCGGAAACGACTGAACGCCCCCGGAGGCTCACCGGTTTATCTCTTTGAGATAAGCCTGATGGGTTGAAGCGTTACGCGTCTGCGCCCTAAGCGTATGCCTGTTTGAGACGGCTCTTCGCGCGTCGCGCAGAATCTGCCGGCTTCATCTACCCCCTGCGCCTTTCACAGTGCCGCAACGAACGGCAGGTCGCTCGGGCAAGCTTCTGAACGGCTGGCATAGGTGCAAGGCGGCCGCCCAAATTCGGCATTGACATGAATTTTCATTTTGAAGCACGTAGTAATATATCACTCTGCAGAGTGGTTGCGGGGGCGGGATTTGGACACTGTTTTTTGCTCACAGCCATTTGCTGTTTCATCAAGGCTGCTCGTGCCACGCGATATCTTTAAGCGCTTACTTCCCGAAAACGTTCCAGGCTGAGATTCACCTGCACACCCCAGGCCTACGTCGCTTCACAGAATGATTTCGTCGAACACCCGGCGGCAGTCCATCTCATATTCCAAACCGACAATTGGCGGCCGGTTGTAGTGCCAGGAAAACCCGTTTCGGTGGGCGCCGCGCGGGCCGAGTTCGGTCTCGATCAGGGTGTGGATGTCATGGACCGAATAGATCTGCGCCGCCGTCGTATCCGCCCACTTGCCGCCGAAAAAGCCCATGCGGCGCTCCATCTCATCGAGCACGAAGGCGGCCTTCTCGCGAATGGCGTCAGGACCTGTCTCACCCGGACGAACGATATGGTCGCGGTAATTGGCCTTGCCCTCCGGCACCTCGCCGGAACCGGCAATCGCGAAGGTCTTCGGCGCGTCCTCATCCTTCACCGTGTAGCAGAAGGCATGGAACCCGGGCTCCTCCGGCGCGCCGATCTCGGGGCAGATATTGGAGCGCGCTACCGGATTGTCATCGCCTTCCATGATGTTCCAGGCGATGAGCGTTTCGGCGTAAAGCGTGTTGAAGGCGGCAAACCCCTCCTCGGTGAACTGGCCGGGCGAGCGCAACTCACAGGCGCAGAAGGCTTGCAACGGCCGGCCGATTTCGCGCAAATGCGTCGCGATTCGCTCAAAGCCCTCCTCCATCGGTACAACATCGAAGAAGCGGGCGCGGACGATGCGGTAGCCATCAAGGGCCGCGACACCGGCCGAATACTGCATCACGCCCGGAATATAGTGGTAACCGCCGGCCGCCATGGTTTTTGTCTGCATAATCAATTCCTTCTGTCTGATATGTGCTTCCGGCTCACGAGCCGAGCGAAACGGCACTTTCCATACGCCTCAAGGCAGCGATGATGCTGTAGGCCGTGATCGCGCTGCTCTTCGGATTGTCCGCATCGGGCAGGTTTTCCGACACGGCCCTGATCTTGCCGCCCCTGGAGCGAATGGTGAGTTCATGCGTATTCAGGGCGATACCGGGATCGGCCCAGATCTCGACAGATGTCCGATCGGCGCCGAACCCTGCAAGCGCGACGGTCGCCGCCACATTGATGTTCTTCGGAAAGGCTGCGATCGATTGCCGGGCACTGCCGGAGAACAGGCGTGTGGGCTCTTTGATCTCAGACGCCGCCACGATGGTGTCACCGATCCTGACGCTATCACCGAAGGAATGCGGCGGCTTGCTGGTTTTCAACGTCACCGCCTCCAGTCCGATCTCGCGCGCTGCCCGCAGCCCGTCAAGTCCGGTAACCGCACCGGATGGCACAAGGATCGCAAGGTCTGCTGCACGTACGGCATCGAGAAAGCCTTCGGCGATCAACAATTGCCCGACGCTTGCCACGACAAACCTCTTGCCGCCGTGGTTCAGCATCGCGTTACCAAGCTCCAGGAAAGCCGATGGCGGCAGGCACTCGACCACGATATCGGCCGCTACCGGCAGTTCGGAAAGCGGCAGGATGGCGGGAGAAGAACGCAAGCCGGAAAGACGCGCGGTCGCCGTCGTGACATCACGCAGTGCGACGGCTTTCAGTTGAAGACCCTCGATCCCCTGATCAAGGGCTTTTGCGACCCGCATGCCGATCGATCCCAGACCGGCGACTGCGACCGAGTGACATTCAGCCATAATTGACCACAAGGAGCTTGATGTCGGTCATACTATCCATCGCATAGCGCGTGCCCTCGCGGCCGAGGCCGGAATCCTTCCAGCCGCCAAAGGGCATAGTGTCGATGCGGTAGATCGGCACGTCATTGATCATCAGCGCGCCGACATCCCAGTCCTCCAGCGCGCGGAAGGCGGCCTTCATGTCGTTGGTGAAGAACCCGCCCTGCAGGCCGAACCGGCTGTCGGCGGCGCGGCGCACGCCCTCATCGGCATCCTTCACCTTCGTCAGCGTCACCACCGGTCCGAAAATCTCGTCGGCCTCGACCTTCATGTCGGGTTTCGTGTCGGTCAGAACCGTCGGCGCGATGACGGCCTTGTCGCGCGTGCCGCCGGTCAGAACGCGCGCGCCCTGCTCGACGGCCTCGTTGATCCAGCTTTCGATACGCATCGCCGAGCGCTCGTCGATGACCGGTCCGACATCGACCCCCTCCTCCATCGGATTGCCGACCTTGCAGGCTTCCACACGGGCGACCAGCTCCTTCTCGAAGGCGTCATAGACCTTTTCATGGACGAAAATACGCTGAACGCCGATGCAATACTGGCCACCATAGACGACGCCGCCGCGCACGCAGCGTGCCGCCGCAAAGGCGATATCGGCATCATCGGAGACCACGACCGCCCCATTGCCGCCAAGTTCGAGCGAGACCTTCTTCTTGCCGCTCAGCGACTTGATATGCCAGCCGACCGGCACGCTGCCGGTGAAGGTGACCATGGCGATGCGATCATCACGCACCAGCTTTTCGGCAAGCGGCACATCGCAATGGACGACCGTCAGCGCCTCCTCAGGCAGACCGGCCTCATACAAGACTTCAGCCAGCAACCGGCTGGTGAGCGGGGTCTGCGGCGCGGGCTTGAGGATGACCGAATTGCCGACGGCAAAGGCCGGGGCCAGCTTGTGCAGCACCAGGTTCAGCGGAAAATTGAACGGTGTGATGGCCAGGATCGGGCCGATCGGGAACCTTCGGGCAATGCCGATGCGCCGGCCAAGCCCGTTGAGCGTCGCCAGATCGGCCTTCGACAGATCGAGCGGGCTGCCATCGGCAGACGCCGTCTGGTATTCGAAGACCGCGCCGTCGATATCGAGCGGCACTTCCTCGCCGCCGAAGGCGCGGGCCTCGCGGGCCGCGCCGCGCAGGTTCAAAAGCGAGCGTGATATCTCGCCGCGCGCATCATAAAGCGGCTTTCCCGCTTCCGCCGCGATGAGGCGGACGAATTCATCCTTGCGCGCCTCGATTAGGTCCGCAGTGCGCTCGAGAATATCGGCGCGCACGAAACGCGGCAGCTTGCGCATCATGTCGAAACCCTTTTGCGCTGTCAGGATCGCCTGCTCGATATCGGCCTCCTCGCAGACCGGCATATGCCCGACAAGGCTGCCGTCATAGGGCGAGAGAATGGCGTCCTGGCGGGGTTCGATTTTCTGGGAAGCATGCATCGGAATTGCTTTCTGTGTTTTCTCTAAATGTCAGGCCGCGCCGATATAGGCTTCGCGCACGGCGGGCTCCTGACGGAGTTGTTCTGAAGTGGCTGCAAGGGAAATGCGGCCGCGATCGATCACATATCCGCGATGGGCAAGGTCGAGCGCGGTCATCACATCCTGCTCGACAAGCAGGATGGCGACGCCGGTCTTGTTGATCTCGATGAGCGATTCGCTGAGGAGCTCGACGGCGCGCGGGGCAAGCCCCAGCGAAAGCTCGTCGATCATCAGAAGTTTCGGACGGCTCATGATCCCGCGACCGATCGCGCACATCTGCTGCTCGCCGCCCGACAGCGTCGAGGCATCCTGATGCGCCCGTTCGGCAAGGCGCGGGAACATGGTCATGACCCGTTCGAGATCTTCCTCGACCGAGGCGCCCCTCTTCCTGAGATAGGCGCCCATCATCAGATTGTCCTTCACCGACATGGTGCGAAACAGCCGCCGGCCTTCGGGCACATGGGCAATGCCGCCCGCCAGGATCCGGCGCGTGTCGGCGCCCGCGAGCTCCTGGCCGTCGATTACGATGCTGCCCGCCGTCGGCGGAAGCAGGCCGGAGATCGTGCGCAGCAGCGTCGTCTTGCCCGCGCCGTTGGAGCCGATCAGGCAAACGATCTCGCCGGCACTGACGGCAAGGTCGATGCCCCAGAGAACCCGGATTTCGCCGTAGCCGGCCTCAAGCTTGCTGATCTGGAAGAATGGTTCAGACATCGGCTTTCTCCCCGGCATTGGCTTTCGCATAACGATTGCCGAGATAGGCCTCGATCACCTTCTCGTTTCGCGTGATCTCGTCTGGCCGGCCTTCGGCGATCTTGGCGCCGTGATGCAGGACAACAATGCGGGTGCAAAGGCTCATCACCACCTTCATCAGATGTTCGATCAGGATGATGGTGACCCCGCGCGCCGCAATTGCCCGGATCATCTCGAGCGCCGTCTCGATCTCCGCCGGGTTGAGCCCGGCATTGACCTCGTCGAGCAGCAGCACCTTCGGCTTCATGGCAAGGCTCTTGGCCAGTTCCAGCCGCTTGCGGCCGGCAAGGGTCAGTTCGCTTGCCGGCGTGTCGCGATGGGCTTTCAGCCCGAGGAATTCGATCGCCTCGTCGGCGGCATGCATGGCCTCGGTGGTGGAGGCGGCCCCCGCGGCAAAGACCGCCGGCGCCATCACGTTTTCCAGCACGGTCATCTCGGGAAACGGCTGGACCACCTGATAGGTGCGGGCGACGCCGAGCCGGCTGATCTGATAAGGCTTCATGCCGTCGATGCGCCGGCCATCATAGATGACGCTGCCGGCAGACGGCTTGAAGACGCCCGTTACCAGATTGACGAGCGTGGTCTTTCCCGCGCCGTTGGGTCCGATGAGGCCGACGATCTCGCCGGGTTCGACCGCAAGATCGACATCATTGACGGCTGTCAGCCCGCCGAAGCGCTGGGTGAGACCGTTCAGTTCGAGAATGCTCATGGCCTGGTCTCCACTTTATGTGCCTTGCGCTTGCGCAGTTTGCGCATGGCGGTCCCGACAACGCCGTTGGGCAGGTAGAAGATCAATCCGACAATGAGGATGCCGAGAACGGCGGCATGGATGGACAGGAAGTTGCGCCACACCACTTCCTCGATGACTAAAAAGATTCCGGAGCCGATAACCGGACCGAGCAGCGTTCCGGGACCGCCGAGCATGGTCATCACGATCGGGCGAACGGTGGTCATCACCGAGTAGACATCCGGCGGTTCGATGTAGAACACCCATGAGGCATAGAGCGCGCCAGCGGAGCCGACGAACAGGGCGGAAAGCACAAAGGCGATGATCTTGTAAAGCGTGGTGTTGATGCCGACCATGGAGGAGGCATCCTCGTTCTGGCGAATGCAGCGAAGCGCAAAACCGATGCGTCCGGCCGAGACATACCAGCTCATCAGGAAGGTGAGCACGGCAAGGACCAGCATCGACCAGAAGAACAGGCGCGCCTGGGCGGCGACCGACATGCGGATGATCGGCAGGTTGAGCCCCATGCCGCCGCCCGTCAAGCTGGTCCAGGAGGTGGTGATTTCCAGAAGCACCTCGGCAAGAACAAGGCTCGCGATAGCGAAGTAGTGCCCCTTCAGGTGCAGAATGGCAGCGCCCATCGCGGCCGCGAAGGCTGCGGCCATCAATCCGGCCGCCGCCCAGGCAAGCGGCATGGCAAGGCCGAGCCCCTGCAGGATCGCGCCGGTATAGGCGCCAAGCCCGAAGAAGGCCGCCGTTGCGAAGGAGGGATAGCCGGCATAGCCGCCGATGATGTTCCACGACTGGGACAGCACGGCATACATGGCGAACATGGTGCCAAGGCGCAGGATGTAATTGTCTCCGAACACCGGCAGGAAGGCGATGAGGGCAAAGAAGCCAAGACCAATCAGCGGATGTCTCATTCATACCCCCTGCGGCCCATAATGCCGGTCGGCTTGAAGATAAGAAGCAGGATGAGCAGGACGAAAGCGATCGTCAGCCCGTGTTCCGGGCCGATGAACAGCGCGCCGAAACTCTGGATGAGGCCGAGCGCCAGCCCGCCGACGATGGCGCCGGCAATGCTGCCAAGCCCGCCGAGAACGCAGACAATAAAGGCGATCGACAGATATTCCGAGCTTGCCAGCGGTGAGATCGGGAAGACGAGGCTCAGCAGACTGCCCGCGGCACCGGCCATCAGCGCACCGATGCCGAAGGTAATCGCATAGATCGTCTTCACGTCGACGCCCATGAGGGCTGCCGCCTCCCGGTCCATGCGCACGGCGACGATGGCATGGCCGATCTTGGAGCGCACCAGAAGCAGGTATAAAAGCCCGGTCAGTACGCCTGCAAGCAGCATCGCCACCAGCCGGTCAAGCGGAAACACCAATCCGGCGATCACCTTGCTGCCAAGCGGGTTGGCAAGCTGTACCGAGCGATAATCGGCGCTGAAGGCGAGCAACATGCCGTTGTTCAGGAGAAGATCGAGGCCGAAGGTCAGGACCAGCGTCGTCAGAACCGGCGCGCCGACCACCCGGTTGATCAGGCCGAGCTGCACCACATAGCCGAGCGCAAACAAAAGCGCACCGGCGATGACAACCGAGACGAACGGGTGAATACCAAGGTGAACATAGGCGAAATAGGCGATGTAGGAGCCAAGAACGACAAATGAGCCGTGTAGCACGTTGATGACGTTCAGGACGCCCCACACCAGCGAGAAGCCGACCGAGATACAGGCATAGAGCCCGCCCAGCACCAGCCCGTTAAGGAGGATCTGTGCATATAGCATTGCTGTGTTTTCCGCTGTTTTTGCGGCCGACCGCGACAGCCGGCCGCTAAAGCGTTGAATGGCTGACGCCGGGACTTATTCGATACCGCCGAAACGCATATCGGCCTGCTTGATCTCTTCCGGATAGATCGTCTTCGTGGCGCCATCCTGGATCTGGAAGACCGGCGGCTCGAGTGAGTCGATCTGGCCGTTCTCGCCGAAATGCACCGGACCGTAGAAGGTCATGACATCCATCGCGGCAAGCGCATCGCGCACGGCGGACGGCTCGATCGTGCCGGCATCCTCGATGGCAAGCTGCAGAACGACGCCGGCAGCCGCAGCAGAGGCTTCCGCATAATCGGGCGTGGCATCATATTTCGCTTCGAAAGCCGTGACGAAGTCCGAAGTCGGACCAAAAACACCCTCGCCGTCATAGGCAACGGCCGGATGCCACCAGGCGGCACTCGAGACATTGTTCGAATGATCGCCGGTCGCCTCGATGAATTCCTTGTAGGCGGGACCGGCCAGCATCGTCAGCGCCTTCGGCTCGATGCCGAGATCGGCCATTTGGCGGCGGATGAGAATGAGATCGTTGATATAGCCGGTGGCGAAAATCCAGTCCGGTTTGGAGCGCATCAGGAGCGTCATGGCCGAGGCGTGGTCCATCGTTCCGATGGCGTATTCATCAAAGGAGATGACCTCGATGCCATTGTCGCCGGCCGATTTTTCCATTTCCTTGGCGATCGCCAGCGGAAACAGGTCGTTGCGAGCATAGATCGCGACAGTCGAGATGTCCTCGCCGGAATCGGCAACGATCCTGGCAAGCGGATCGGTCAACGTATTGTTGGGCGTGAACGTACCGAACAGATACTGATAACCCTGATCGTAAACCTCCACGGAGGAAGCCGTCGCGGCGACCATCGGGATCTGGTAGCGCTCGGCAACGGAGCTTGCCGCCTTTGCAGCACCCGAACCGAATGGCGCGAACAGGAAGTTCACATCATCGGCGGTGATCAACCGCTCGGCGGTCTGGACGGCGCGCGGCGTCTGGCTTTCGTAATCAACATACACGATCTCGACGTCATAGGTCGTGTCACCGGCGGTGACGCCGCCGGCTGCGTTGACGGTTTCGGCCCAGAGATCATAACCGCGCTGCTGCTTCAGACCTTCCGGGGAAAGAGGCCCCGTCAGTGGAAGCGGCGCGCCGATGCGGATCGTTTCATTGGCAAGTGCCGGCGTCGCCAGCAGCATTGTGGCACCGGCAAGCGCGAGCAGCCACGATTTCGTAGAATGCGTCATTTCGGAACCCCTCAGTTCTCGTTGTTTTTTGATGCACCGGGAGATTTGGCGGTCTCCGGATTTCAACAAGGTAAGGGGAAAAGCGTGCCTCGCGGAAGTCGTAATTCAGGCACACAGCGTTGCGTTCTACGCAACACCAACAAATTCATCGGCCACTTTCCGAATATACTCGACCAACCGGCCTGCGGCCGGGCTCAGTTCGATCTCCGCGCGCTTGCAGACCTGCGTCGTCGACTGCGACAACGTTGAGGAGGTGATCGGGACGCCGATCAGCTCACCGGATTCCAGTTCACGCTCGAACGAGAAGGCAGGCAGAAAGACGATGCCCATATCCTGAAGCGCAAACTGGCGCATCATGTCGATAGAATTGGTTTCCAGCCTGATCTTGAGCGCAAGCTGCTCGGACCTGACGACATGATCGACCAGCTGACGAATGCCGAAGGACTGGTCCGGGAGGCCGACCGGCTGATGGCGGACTTCGGTGAGGTTCAGTTCCCGCCGTCCGGCGAGTGGGTGGTGGCGCGACATCACCGCCATCACCGGCTGGCGCAGGCTGACCAGCGTATCGATCTCCTCGCGCGGAAACGGCTGGAAGGAAATACCGATATCGCAGCGTTCCTCTGCAACCGCCCGCATCACGCCATCGGTTCCGGCCACCAGCACTTGATAGGTGATATTCGGATGGTCCCTTCCGAAACGGGCAAGCGCGCGCGGCAGAAGACCGCCGATCATGCCCTCGACCGTGTAGATGATGACATGCCCACTCTCAAGGTTTTTCAGCGCATCGATTTCCGCGCGCAGCCGCTGCAGTTCCTTGTTGCGCCCCTTCACAAAGCGCAGCACCAGTTCACCCGCCGGCGTCAGCCGGACGCCCTGGGACTGGCGGACGAGAAGTTCGGTTCCGTAAGCATATTCCAGCTTCTGGATCTGCCGGCTGACCGAAGACGGCGAGATATGAAGCTTTTCCGAAGCCTTCCTGATCGAACCGAGCTCCGCAACAGTCTCAAACTGAAAGAAAGCCGTCTCCATATCCGTTTCCGTTTGAATTTACCGAAACGGGCTGCAGGCCCATTTCCTTTCAGCGGCTGACACTCTGACCTCAAAGCCACGATCCTTCAGAGAAAGGCTTACAGAAGCCGACCCTAAAAGGCTTTCCATATGCTGTGCTTCCCAAGCTATTGGGTGCAGACGCGTTTTGCAATGCGCACCATAAAGCTACGCTCCGCCCAAGCTCGGCCAGCGGGGTATCAAAGAGGCAAAACAGAAAGCGCCGGACAGGTCTTTTCCCGCTGCCAGGCGGATCATTCTTCGAGTTTATGGGCAGAAGGACTCGATTGCGTTTGCCGTGCGGATGAGGCTCTCCATGTTCTTTGCGCTCTCGTCGCCATCCCAGTTGGCCGCAATTCGGATCGCGGTGATGTCGTTTGGCATCAGCATGACGCGGTTGTCGCCCCAGCCATCCATGGACGGGAAATAGAGCGTGCATTCATCCGATTTGAAGGGATAGCGCCAGAAGGCCTTTCCGTAATAGGGCTTCGCTTCCTGACCGGTCGTAAGCCCGGCAGGTTCGCTGGTGGTGGCGATATCGGCCATCATCTCGGCGCTGAGTATCTGCTCGTCGCCAAACCTGCCGCCATTCTGGTAGAGCCTTGCAAGCTTCACGAGATCGCCCACCGTCGGATAAAGCCCATAGGCCGTTAGCGGCTGGCCTTCGCTGCCGTCATCCTCGATCGTCTTGTTGATCGGCATGTCATGAATGCCGATCGGTTCGTAAACATTCGCCTGGAGGAAGGACCAGGCATTCGGGTCCGGGTCCTGCTTTTCCTTCAGGTAGTTGGTGACGGCGACGCCAACGAGAAACATGTCCTCATCGCGGTAGCGCATCATCGCGCCGGGACCCCAGACATAGGGCTTGGCGGCGTTGAGCAGCAGGTTGAGCTTTTCTTCCTGCGATCGCGCCTCATAGAAGGCGTAGTAGTCGTCGGTATAGGGCGACCAGGATATTTTCGGCTCTGCCTCGCGCTGGCCATAGCCCATGCCGGTCGCCATGTTGAGCGCATCGCCGACCGTTACCTTGTCCCAGCCTTCGATGCCTTCGGCTTCCGGCACGAGGTCCGTGATCGTCATGTCGAAGATCTCGGGACCGTACTTCTCCGAAACGCTCAGCATCGCAGCAGCCGCGACCAGCGATTTCGACACCGACCAGACACCGAAGCGCTGTCGGTCGCAATAGGGCAGTTCGCCGGCCGGCGTCGGGCAGGATTTCAGATAGAAGGTATCCTCTACCATCAACCCGTCCAGCAGAAGTTCGTTGGGGCGGATGTCGCTGTCGAAGCCTTCCAGCGTGTCGGCACCAACCTTTTTCTCCAGCGCGGACCACGGGCGGATGTCCTCGGCATCGGCCCTGGCAATCTCGAATCGCGCGGCCAGCGCATCAGCATCATCAACTGCCGTGGAAGTCAGCTCGGCAGGCAGGCTTCCTGCGGCGGTGAAATAGGTCTCAACGTAGAAAGGCGCTGTTTCCGTCAGTATCTGATAGCGGAGATCGCTGATTTCGCCGTCCCTGTAGAGGAACATGGCAACGCCGTTATGGGTCTCGCCCTCGATCATATGGACCAGCGAGAACGGAAACGACGCCCGCGACCAACCGTCATCGCCAATCGACCAGACCTTTCCGGGCTGAACGATGATATCCCAGAAGCTGCTGCCGTTTTCCGTCGATCCGGCGCGGATGACGTCCTGCGTGGCGGGCACGAGCTCATCGCCGAGGGTGATGAACGAAAGATCGACAGCCGGGAAAAGCTGCGGGTTCTTGCCGAGTACCTCCCCGCTCGCAATCTCGGCAGGATCACTCGGCATCGGGGTCTCGGAAATCGACAGCGTGCCCTCGAAGGCCTCCTTTGCCGGCCCCGCATCTTGCGGCGGCACGAACAGAGCGTTGTCGACCAGCGCATAGTCGTCAATCGACGCAGTGAAATCGTCAATGGTAAAACGGGTTTCATCGGCAAGCGCTGTACTTGTGACCATCGCGCCAAGCGACACCATCATGGGCAGAAGCAGTCGTTTCATGGGCTTTTTCTCCAATCTGTTGTCATTGCGGCCGGCTCCGCGATGGCCGCCCATTCCCCAGCAAAGCCTGTCCGGCCGCGCAGTATGTATCTTCACTTCGCATCGGCTCCCGCCGAAGGGTCGGATACGGTGGCTCAAGCGCCGTTGATCTTCAGCACCACCGAACCACGCACCTCGCCCGCTTCGATCTCGCGGTGGGCGAAGGCGCAGTCTGCGAGCGGGATCAGGCGGGCAATGCGATGCTGCAGGCGGCCGGCTTCCAGCGCATCCTGAATGTCGGAAACGGCATGGTCCTTGGCCTCATCCGGCATGGCGTAGACAATCACCATGCGGATGGTGATGTCGAGATACATCATCTTGAGGAAGGGCAGCTTCGGCTCCTTCTCGACCGTCGATGAATAGGTCGCGATGACGCCGCTTGTGCCAATGACCTTCAGCACATTTTCGAGATTGGCGCCGAACTCGACCTCCACCACGCGGTCCACCTTCTCACCGTTGGTTGCGGCCAGAAGCGCTTCCGGCCAGCCGGCGTCGCGGTGATTGACAATGATCGATGCACCGGCATTGCGGCAGGCATCGGCATCGGCGTCATTGCTGGCGGTCGCAATCACGCGGGCGCCGGAAAGCGCTGCCCACTGGATCGCGTAAAAGCCGACGCGGCCCGCCCCGCCGGTGACAAGCACGGTCTTGCCGTTGACCGATCCATCGGCGAAAACGCAGCGGTGCGCGGTCATGGCCGGAATGCCGAGGCAGGCGCCGACTTCGAAGCTTGCAGACTCAGGAAGGCACGGCGCATGGGCCGACGGCAACGCGACATATTCCGCCGCCGTGCCGAAACGGCGGCCGTATTGCGCATTGAAGGTGAAGACCCGCTCGCCGATCCGAGCTTCGGGCACGCCTTCGCCGACGGCCGCGATTACGCCGGCGCCATCGCTGTGGGGAATGACATATCCATTGTCGAGAAGGTTCGGAAAGGACGCCATCCGCTTCTTCGTATCGGACGGATTGACGGCACTGGTGTGCAACTTCACCAGCACCTCGCCGAGGCCTGCGACGGGCGTTTCGATATCGCCGTAGATCAGCACCTCATCGGCATCGCCGAATTTTTCAAACCGGACTGCTTTCATCATAACGCTCCTAAAAGGGGACTGAGAGGCTTTCGGTGTGCCCATCGACGGCGATCACCTGGCCGGACACCATGCCCGCATCCTTCGACGCCAGAAACACGCACATGCGGGCAATATCGTCGGCGCCGACAAATTTGCGCATGGACACCTGGCTCTCGTAGATTCTGCGCACATCGCCAGCTTTCATGCCGCGGCTTTTTGCATCCCGCGCAATCACGCCATCAATGCGTGGGCCTTCCACCGATCCCGGGCAGACGGCATTGGCGCGGATTCCGAAGGGGCCAAGCTCCATCGCAAGCGTCTTTGTGAGCCCGATGATAGCCCATTTGGAGGCAGCATAGGAGGTACGGTTCGGATAGCCGAAAAGGGCGGCCGTCGAGGCGATATTGATGATCGCGCCCTGCCCCATTGCCTTCATGGCTGGCACCACTTCCTTGAGGAAATAAAAGGTGCCGTTGACATTGATATCCATGGTGCGGCGGAAGTCTTCGGCATCGACCGCTTCCACCGGCGCATTCATGCCGGAAATGCCGGCATTGTTGACGAGAAGGTCGAGCCGGCCACCGGTCGCCGCAACAACCTCCGCCACCAGCGCAGACACCGCGGTCTCATCGGCGACATTGCAGACACTGGCGGTGATACCGGCGGTCTGCATGCTTTCGACGGCCTCCGGATCGACATCGCAGATGAACACGCGAAAGCCCGCGGCCTTCAGATTGAGGGCGATCGCCTTGCCGATGCCGGAGCCGGCGCCGGTGACCAGAGCCACCGGGCTATCTGTTTCGGGTTTTGTCTGAGACAAGATCAGGCTCCTTCGGGCACGGCTGAAGCCGGCAGATGCTCTTCCAGAAGTTCCAGCGTATCTTCCAGCCAGCCGATCCGCATTTCCGGCACGGAGCGCATGAGAAGCTCGGTGTAATCGTCGAACGGCGGCGAAAGGACCTCTTGCTTGCCGCCATAGCGCACCACCTCACCCTGATACATGACCGCAATCGTGTCGGCGACTTCGCGAACGGCGGCGATATCATGGGTGATGAAGATGTAGGTCACACCGTCTTTCAGCTGAAGATCGCGCAGCAACTTCAGAATGCCCTTGGCCACCAGCGGATCGAGCGCGCTCGTCACCTCGTCGCAGATGATCAGCTTCGGTTCTGCCGCAAGCGCGCGGGCAATGCAGACGCGCTGCTTCTGCCCGCCGGAAAGTTCGGCCGGGTAGCGATCGATGAATTCTTCGCCGAGTTCGATACGGTCGAGCAGCTCGATGACGCGTTTGCGTTTCTCCTTGCCCTTCATGCCGAAATAGAATTCGAGCGGGCGGCCGATGATCGTGCCGACGGTCTGGCGCGGGTTCATCGCCACATCCGCCATCTGGTAGATCATCTGCAGTTCTTGCAGGTTCTGCCAGCTACGTCCCTTCAGCGCAGGCGACAGCACCTCGCCGTCAAACGAGATTTCCCCGGTATGCGGCGGCAACAGCCCGGTCAGGACCCGCGCAAGCGTCGACTTGCCCGAGCCGCTTTCGCCGACGATCGCGAGTGTGGTGCCCGGCTGGACCTCCATGTTGATGTTCTTCAGCACATCGAAATCGAGCCCGCGATAGCGCGCCGAAATCTCCTTCAGCGTCAGCACCGGCTTTTCATCCGGGTCGTGCTCGCGGCGCTCGACATTGATCGCCGAGACGAGGTCCTGCGTATACTCCTCCTGCGGGTGATTGATGATCTGGTCGCAGGTGCCGTATTCGACGGTTTCACCGCCGCGCAACACCATGATGTCATCGGCGATCTGGGCGACGACGGCAAGGTCATGCGTAATGTAGAGAGCGGCCACGCCGAAATCGCGGATCGCCTTCTTGATCGCCGCCAGAACGCCAAGCTGGGTGGTCACGTCCAGCGCCGTCGTCGGCTCGTCGAAGACGACAAGATCCGGCTTCGGGCAAAGCGCCATGGCGGTCATGGCGCGCTGAAGCTGGCCGCCGGAGACCTGATGCGGATAGCGGTTGCCGAAGGTTTCCGGGTCGGGCAGGCCAAGACGGGTGAAAAGGTCGACGGCGCGCGCCTTTGCCTCCGACCGGCTCATGCGCTTGTGCTTGACGGTCGATTCAATGACCTGATCCATCAGCTTGCGCGCCGGATTGAAGGCGGCCGCCGCTGACTGCGCCACATAAGTGACTTCGGCGCCGCGGGCAGAGCGCAGCACCTTGCCGGGCGCGCGGCGCATTTCCCGGCCATTGAGCTTGATGGAGCCGCCGGTCAGCCTGACACCGCCACGGCCATAACCCATGGCGGACAAGCCGATAGTCGACTTGCCGGCGCCCGATTCCCCGATCAGGCCCAGCACCTTGCCCTCTTCCAGCGTCAGCGACACGCCGTTGACGATGGTGATCTTCTGCGGCTTTTCGCCCGGCGGATAGCTGGTCGCCTCGATTTTCAGGTCCTTGATTTCAAGAAGAGCCTCAGCCATTGCGGCCTCCTTTCAGCGATGTCGTGCGTTCCAGAATCCAGTCGGCGACCAGATTGACGGAGATGGCGAGCGCGGCGATCGCAACGGCCGGCAGCAGGGCTGCGGGAATGCCATAGACGATGCCATCCTTGTTTTCCTTCACGATGCCGCCCCAGTCGGCATTCGGCGGCTGGATGCCGAGACCGAGGAAGGAAAGCGTCGAGACGAACAGAACGACGAAGATGAAGCGCATGCCGAGTTCGGCAATCAGCGGCGAAATCGCATTCGGCAGGATTTCACGGAAGATCACCCAGCCACGGCCTTCACCGCGAAGCTGCGCTGCCTCGACAAAGTCCATGACGGCAAGATCGGCTGCAACGGCGCGCGACAGGCGGAACATGCGGGTGGCCTCCAGCAGCCCGATGACGACGATCAGGATCGGCACCGTGACCGGCATCACCGAGAGCACCACCAGCGCAAAGATCAGCGATGGAATGGCCATGATGAGGTCGACGAGGCGCGACAACGCCTGATCCACCCATCCGCCGATGACGGCAGCGAAAAGCCCAAGCGCCGTGCCGACAGCAAAGGCAACCATGGTTGCCGCGATTGCCACGAAAATCGTGGTGCGGCCGCCATAGATCAGGCGCGACAGCAGATCGCGGCCGATATTGTCGGTGCCAAGCCAGTACGCGGCGGACGCCGGCTCCCAGACATCGCCGACAACCTGGCTCATGCCATAGGGCGCAAGAAACGGCGCGAAGATAGCCGCGAGGAAGAAGCAGATGGTGACAAACAGGCCGACAAGGGCGGGATAAGGTATTCGTTTTATCATGTTCTTCTCCTCATCGCGGATGCCTGAGGCGCGGATTGGCGAGGATTGAGAAGATATCCGCCAGCATGTTGAGGCTGATGTAGACGGCGGCAAAGATAATGCCGCAGGCCTGAACCACCGGCACATCGCGCTTGGCCACATGGTCGACCAGATACTGGCCCATGCCGGGATAGACAAAGACCACTTCGACCACCACGACGCCGACGACCAGATAGGCCATGTTGAGCATCACGACGTTGACGATCGGCGCAATGGCATTCGGAAACGCATGCCGCCAGATCACCTTGAAGCGGGAAAGCCCGTTCAGTTCGGCGGTTTCGATATAGGCGGACTGCATGACGTTCAAAAGCGCCGCGCGGGTCATGCGCATCATATGCGCCAGCACCACCATCACCAGCACCGTGACCGGAAGCGCAATTGCATACAGTCTGGCGAAGAACGACATGTTCTGGTTGATCATCGCGACCGACGGCGCCCAGCCAAGCTGCACGCCGATGTAGAAGATCAGGATGTAGCTCAGCATGAATTCCGGCACGGAAATCGAGGCCAGCGTGATGGTCGAGATCAGCTTGTCCGGCCAGCGGTTGCGGTAGAGCACCGAAACAAGACCGAGAATGATGGCAAGCGGCACCGAGATGATGGCGGCGCACCCGGCCAGGAACAGCGTGTTTGAAAGCCGTCCACTGATGGCGGTCGCGATATTCTGGCCATTGGTCAGAGATGTTCCGAGATCGCCGTGCAAAAGACCGACAAGCCACGTGATGTAGCGTTGGTAGACCGGCGCGTTAAGGCCAAGCTCGGCGCGCAGGTTTGCCAACGCTTCAGGTGTGGCAGACTGGCCGAGAATGGCCTGGGCGACATCGCCGGGCAGCATTTGCGTGCCGGCGAAGATCAGGATCGATACGAAAAAGATCAGCATGAGGCCCAGCGCTAACCGCTGGGCCACAAGCTTGAAAAGGGAGGCGTTCATGGGCGCCTCAGGCCTTCCAGCATTTTACGGGAGCAAGACCGTTCATCAGCTCGAAGACGCCGTTTTCTTCCCAGCCCTGAACATCGGTGCTGACGGCCTGTACGAACTCGTTGAACATCGGGCAGATGAGACCGCCCTCGTCACGCAGGATCTGCGCCATCTGGCTGTACTGTTCCTTGCGCGTTTCCTGGTCGAGTTCGCCCTTGGCTTCCAGAAGAAGCTCATCGAATTCCTCATTGTAGAAATGCGTGTCGTTCCAGTCGGCGCTGGAAAGATAGGCGGTGGTGTACATCTGGTCCTGAACCGGACGGCCATCCCAGTAGGAGGCGCAGAACGGCGTGTTGTTCCAGACATCCGACCAGTAGCCGTCATCGGGCTCGCGCTGGATCTCAAGCGGAATGCCGGCAGCCTGTGCGCTCTGCTGGAAGAGCTGCGCGGCATCGACAGCGCCCGGGAAGGCGGTTTCGGCAACACGCAGGATGATCGGGCTGCCGTCATGACCGGAAGCCTTGTAGAGTTCGGCGGCCTTTTCCGGATCGTAAGTGCGCTGCTCGATGCTGTCATCGAACAGCGGATAGCTTTCGTTGATCGGGAAGTCATTGCCGACCGAACCATAGCCGCGCAGGATCTTTTCGACCATTTCCTCGCGGTTGATGGCGTATTTCAGCGCATTGCGCAGTTCCCTGTTGTCGAACGGCGGCTGATCGCACTGCATGATGAACACGTAGTGACCGCGACCGGCAACATGATCAACGGTGATGTTCGGCGCACGATCAAGCAGACCGGCAACGCGCGGCGCGACCTGGTTGACGATATCGACCTGACCGGACTGGAGTGCGGCATTGCGCGCCGTCGCATCATTGATGATGGTCATCTCGATCGTGTCGAAGTGACCGCGGCTGTCATCCCAGTAGTCGGCAAACTTTTCAAACGTGTAGCGAACGCCCGGCTCGGCCTCGACGATCCTGTAGGCGCCGGTACCGATGCCGGCGGTCGGGTCTTCGCGGCCACCGCCCGGCTGGATTGCCAGATGGAAGTCGGAAAGGAGATAAGGAAGGTCCGCCGTCGGCACATCGACCTCGACGATCAGGTTTTCGCCATCGACGCGGATATCGGAAATGCCGCGCATGATGCCGAGCGCGCCGGACTTGGAGTCCTCATCGGAATGGCGCAGCAGCGTCTGGCGCACATCTTCCGGCGTCATCGTCTCGCCATTGTGGAACTTGACGCCCTGGCGGATCTTGAAGGTCCAGGTCTTGGCGTCGTCGGAGGCCTCGAAGGATTCGGCAAGGCGCGGGTTCAGCGAGCCGTCTGCGTTCACTTCGAGAAGCTGTTCGCCATAGGCGCGGACAACGTGGAAGGGAACCTGGCTGGCAATCAGCGCCGGGTCGAGCGAGGTGGTCGACGAACCGCCGCCGAGGCCCATGCGCAGCGTGCCGCCCTTGACCGGCTCCTGCGCCATGGCCATGCGGCCGAACATCGAATTGGCGGCAACGGCACCGACGCCAAGCGCCGAGGTGCGGGCGATGAATGCACGGCGGGACATGCCGCTCTTCAAAATGCCGGGTGTGAGAAATTTCCGATAATTGTTCATTTTGCTTCCCTCTTGGTTTGGATTTGTCCGCAAACGAGGCGGCTCGTGAGCCTCTCTGGTGGGGCGGAATAAAATTGCTGGAACGAGCCCGTAGGAAACTTTGCCCGGTCGCAGCTAACGACTGCCGGGGCGCTCGCCGACAAAACGGCCAGCGCCATCGGCATCGAAACCGGAATGTATACGCTCGAATTCCGCCAGCTTTTCGGCGACCTCACCTTCCGGAACGCAGGTGCGACGTGCCTTGAGGTCGGTGTGCAGCAGCAGCGTCTCGACGGTTGCCGCCAGTTCGCCGTCACCGCGGAAAAGCCGGTGGAACAGATGCATCTTCTTGCCCTGGCCGGAGAGCAGTTGCGACGTCGCCGTCAGCCTGTCACCCTCGTGAACCTCGTTCAGATAGCGCACATGGCTTTCGACGGTGAAATAGCTGAGGCCACTGGCGATATAGGCTGCATCCGCGCCGATCAGCGCCATGAAACCGTCCGTCGCCTTGGAGCCGGCCTCCAGAAAGAAGGTCTCGTTCATGTGGCCGTTATAATCGGTCCATGACGACGGCACCTGGCGGTTGAGCGTTACGGGAAGTCCGTCACGCTCTCCGCTGACGACAAGATCGGCCTCATGCGCCGACACGACCTTGCCGGAGGCATTGTCGCTGACCTTCAGCGCCCGCAGGATGCCGACAAGATTGTCGTCGCGCTCCCGCTCCAGTTCACGGATGGACTTTGCGCCGGACTGCGCGTCTGACTGCCCGGCGATCAGCCCGACAAGTTCATCATTAAATTCCGGCACGTCCATGAGCTTCGTCCACGGCCAGGAAAGCGCCGGACCGAACTGCGCCATGAAATGCTTCATACCCGCCTCGCCACCGGCAATGCGGTAGGTCTCGAACAGGCCCATCTGGGCAAAGCGCAGGCCAAAGCCCATGCGGATCGCCTCGTCGATATCCTCTGTCGTGGCAACGCCGTCCTTCACCAGCCACAGGCTCTCGCGCCAGATCGCTTCGAGAAGCCGGTCGGCGATATGGGCGTCGATTTCCTTCTTCACCGTCAGCGGATACATGCCGATAGAACGGAGAATCTCGGCAGCCTTTTCGCAGGTCGCCTTGTCGCCGACGAGTTCAACGAGCGGCAGCAGATAGACCGGGTTGAAGGGATGGGCGACGATGGCGCGGGCGCCCTTTTCATTCAGCTCAGACGGTTTGAAACCGGACGTGGACGAACCGATGATCGCCCCCTTCCCCGCCGCCGCAGAAATTGCTGCATGGGTTTCATGCTTCAGCGCCAACCGTTCCGGCACGCTTTCCTGTACCCAGATGGCCTCGCAGACAGCCTCTTCAAGTGTGTCACAGAAGGTCAGCGCCCCTTCGACGGGCAGCGGCTTATCGTAGAGCGCCGGCAGCGAGCGGCGGGCATTGGCGATGACCTCGCCAATCTTCCGCTCGGCTTCCGGATCGGGATCGAACACTGAGACATCAAAACCATTCAGCAGGAAGCGCGCGGCCCAACCGCCGCCGATCACGCCGCCGCCGATAATGGCGACCTTTGATGGGCCATCCGAACTCATCAGGCAGCCCCCTTCGGCGCACGTTTGACCAGACCGAGCTTTTCACGCACGGCCTCCGGCCCGATGACGCGACCGCCCATGTTTTCAGCAATCGTGACCGCTTTTTCGACGAGTTGGGCATTGGTGGCGAGCACGCCCTTCGACAGATAGATATTATCCTCAAGCCCGACGCGGATATTGCCGCCGGCAAGCATGGCGGCTGCCGCATAGGGCATCTGATCACGACCGAGCGAGAAGGCCGACCACTGCCAGTCTTCCGGAACATTATTGACCATGGCCATGAAGGTGTTGAGGTCGTTCGGCGCGCCCCATGGCACGCCCATGCATAGCTGCACCAGCGCCGGCGAGGTCAAAATGCCTTCCTTGACCAGCTGTTTGGCGAACCAGAGGTGGCCGGTGTCGAAGGCTTCGATCTCCGGCTTCACGCCGAGATCCGTCATCATCTGCCCCATGGCGCGGAGCATGCCGGGCGTGTTGGTCATCACGTAATCGGCTTCGGCGAAATTCATCGTGCCGCAATCGAGCGTGCACAGTTCCGGCAGGCATTCGGCGATGTGGACGACGCGTTCGGCGGCGCCGATCATGTCGGTTCCGGCCTCATTGACCGGCAACGGCGCCTCCGTCGACCCGAAGGTGATATCGCCGCCCATGCCGGCCGTCAGGTTCAGCACCACATCGACCTCCGCATCGCGGATGCGGTCCGTCACTTCACGGTAGAGTGCGGGAAGGCGTGACGGCGCGCCGGTTTCGGGATCGCGGACATGACAGTGAACAATCGCTGCGCCCGCCTTTGCGGCATCGATGGCGCTTTTGGCAATCGCTTCCGGTGAACGGGGAACATGGGGCGAGCGGTCCTGGGTACTGCCTGAACCGGTTACGGCACACGTGATGAAGACATCCCTGTTCATTGTCAGAGGCATGAATACTCCTGTTGCGTCACTCCCGTCGTGAAGAGGCGGAGAGCGAAAATACTCGTTGCGCACAAGCCGGCCCTGACCTTGAAGGCCGGGTGCGAATTCCAATTTTTCTCGCGCAGATTGACGCCCTGCGCGGCGCTTAACGTGCAGGTATGAATCGGACTTCGGATGCAAGACGCATCCCGGCACGCGGCGTGCAGCCATGTGCATGACCCGGTGGAAAAACAGTCGCATGCCCCGTCAGGACAGACTTCGTCACCGGCTCGTCCGATTGTCCAGGCGAAGGGCCTGAGGCGCGCTGTCGCGAGGACTGACGGTTTCGATGGGCAGGAGAATAGGTTAGCCATGCGCCGGCGTTTTATCCTATTATGCCATTTTATTGTCCAATAAGGCCAATTACGCCCCATGAACGTCACATTCCTGCTCCTCGACGGCTTTTCGAACCTGGTCTTCTCCTGTCTTCTCGAACCGCTTCGCATGGTTCACGATCTTTATCGGGAGGATATCAGATGGCAGGTCATCAGCGCCGATGACGAAGCGGTTGAGAGCTCGTCGCACCTGCTGCTCGTCCCCACAGCAAAGCGCGAGGACATCGAGGCCTCCGATCTTCTGGTCATCGTCTCCAGCAACGGCTACCGCCAGCATCCGACGCCTGAAAACCAGCGCCTCGTGATGGCGCTCGCCCGACAGAGCCGTTATGTCATAGGCGCGGATGCCGGTGCATGGATGCTCGCCTCGACCGGTCTTCTGGACGACCTGACGGCAACGCTGCACTGGTCGGTGATCAGCGAATTTGCGGAAACCTTTCCGGAGGTTCACGTCAGCCAGGCAGGCTACGTCAAGGAAGGGCGGCTGTGGAGCTGCGGCGGCGCCTCGACGGCGCTGGAACTGATTCTCGCCTTCATCACCGAGGAGTTTGGCGCGGCCAGGGCGTTCATGGTCTCATCCATGTTCATGCATGATGCAAGCCCACAGCGCGACGGCGCGCGCATGCCGACGGCGCTTTCCGTGCCAGGACGCGGCAAGATGGACGCCATCATCAACATCATGGTGGAAACGATCGAAAATCCGCTGTCGCTCAGCGCGCTTGCCGAACGCGCCCACATGTCGACGCGCACCCTTAACCGGCTGTTTAAGGCCGAGCTCGGCATGTCGCCGGGGCAGTACTACCAGAACATCAGGCTGGCTCACGCCCGCGAGATGGCGGAAAACACGGCGCTGGGCCTGCGCGAAATCGCGATCCGCTCCGGCTATTCGAACGCCCCTGCCCTCAGCAAGGCCTTTCGCAAGGCCTATGGGCACTCGCTGCGCAAGATCGAAAAGAAGCCGTGACCGGCCTTCAGTCGCCGTGGCACAGGAGCGAGAGCCGCTCCGTGATCCGCCGGAACATATCCGCCGCCCTCTGGCTGCGGTGGCGGGCGCGCAGCCAGCCATGCACCAGTTCCGTTCCGGTTTCGACATGGACGGAACCGCCGACAGCTTGCGCGGCGGCCTGATAACGCAGCGCGTCGTCATGCAGCGGATCGCATTCGGCAGGATAGATGAAGGTTGCGGGCAGGCGTGCGAGATCGCCGGCCCGCGGCGTGGCCCTCGGATCATCCGGCGTGCCGCCGCGGACATCGCCATAGCCGCGCAACTCGTCACGGGAAAGCAACGGCGCGTGGGCATGAGTCTCGAAGCTTCCGCCCTCCGGTGCAAAGCCGAGCGAGGGATAAATCAGAACCTGCCCCGCAAGCGCCGGCCCCACCCACGTTCCAGCCACGGAAGCGCAGAGCGACGCGCCGGCACTATCGCCGCAAAGCACCAGCCGGCGCGCCTGTGCAAGCGCGCGCACAACGGAAATCATATCATCATAGGCTGCCGGATGGCGGTGCTCCGGCGCAAGCCTGTAGTCGACGGACACCACCTGAACGCCGGTCGCGGCGGCAATTTCCGCGCAAACATCGTCATGGCTCTCCAACCCGCCCAGCACAAAGCCGCCGCCATGGGCATAGACAATGACCGTGTCGGTCTCTGCCCCATAAAAGCGAACCGGCACGCCGGCGATCGTCCCGTCGAGAACCGTGAGCCCTACCGGTCGTCCAGCATGAAAATGCGCCGCCATGCGGTCGTAAGCCGCCCGCTGCCCGTCCCAGTCGTCACCCTTCAGGTCCGCAGGATAGAAAGTCATTGTTTCATTGACGAAGTCGAGAATGGTCTGGTCCAGATAAGTCGTATAATCCACGAACACGCTCCCTTGGCTGCAGGGATCGTTAGCTCATTTTCCCATCGGCAAACAAGTTCCCGCGAACAGGTCAAAAAACTGATCACCGATTTGAGGGCGAAGCTGTTCGGCTTGCCGAAACGAGGTCGACGGGCAGCGACAAGGCCGGCCGCGCCGTCGACGCCAAGGCTGCCGGACCAGTCAGGAAGGTCATACCGACCCGGGCTCCAGTGCCCCCGTGACTTCTTCGCCCTTGCCACTTTCGCACCGGATCGGGCAGTCTGTCCTCTCGCATACGGAAAGGCATCGACAGAAAGAGATCGAAATGCAGGCTGCGCCGTCCGGCAGAGAGGCAAGTTATACCAGCGGCGTTGTCCTGATGTGCGCAGGCGTTGCCTGCCTGAGCGCCAATGATGCAGTAGCCAAGGCGCTGACCTCGCACTACCCGCCGCTTCAGATCCTGTTTCTGCGTAACGTGGTCGCCTTGCCCTTCACCGTGCTCATCGCCATCACCATGGGTGGATGGCAGGCGCTGAAGACCTACCGGCCCGCGGCACACCTGCTGCGCGGAGCGCTCTGGGTCTGCGCCACGATGATGTTCTTCACGAGCTTTATATATCTCGGACTTGCGGAGGCCACCGCGCTGATCTTCGTGGCGCCTTTCTTCATTACCGTCATTTCGGCGCTGTTTTTGGGCGAAAAGGTCCATATATGGCGATGGCTGGCGGTCCTCTTCGGTTTCCTCGGCGTTCTCGTGGTCATCCGCCCGGGCGGGGCGACCTTTCAGGCGGCCTCACTGCTGCCCGTTGCCACAGCACTTGTCTACGCATTGCTGATGCTCAGCGCGCGCTGGGTCGATGCGCGTGAGAGTGTGTGGACACTGCTGGTCTATCTGACGGGCACGGCGGCGCTGATCAGCGTGTTCATTGTGCCCTTCGTCTGGGTGCCGGTGCGCCTCGAAGACCTCTGGCTTTTTGCGGCCATCGCCGTTTTTGGAACGGCGGGCATGACAATGATGACGCAGGCCTTTCGGCTGACCCCGGCGGTTATTGTCGCGCCGCTGGACTATACCGCGCTCGTCTGGGCCACGCTGTTCGGCTGGTTGATCTGGCGGGAAAGCCCGGACGCCGCGACCTTCCTGGGCGCCGCGATCATCATCGCCAGCGGCGTTTTCACGATCTTCCGGCAAAAAGGGAAAGCCGCATGACCCTGCAGAAACGTAACATTCACGGAGACGGATAACAGATGGCACGCCAACCGCATGCGCCGTTAGCTTTTGATATCCGACCGGCAAGATGGGCGCACTTTGAGGCCGTTATGGGAGAGAAAGGCGGCTGTGGCGGGTGCTGGTGCATGTTATGGAGACGCAGCGCCAAGGCGATGGAAGCCGGAAAGGGTGATGGAAATCGGCAGGCCATGAAGGCGATCTTCGACAGCGGCGCTGTTCCGGGGCTTGTCGCAATGCATGGAGACGAGGCTGTCGGGTGGATCCAGGTCGACCGGCAATCGGCATTCCCGCGCCTTGCATCGTCACGAATCCTGAAGCCGGTGGATGAACAGGCGGTCTGGAGCGTCTCATGTTTCCTGGTCGACAAGCGATACCGGCGTCAGGGGCTCTCGCTCAAACTGTTGAACGCGGCTGTCGAATGGGCCCGTATGCACGGGGCAGCAATCGCCGAGGGCTACCCGATCGATACGCCAAAAGCAAAATATCCGGCCGTCTATGCCTGGACCGGTTTCATGGGAACATATATCAGCGCCGGTTTCACCGAGGTCGCCCGCCGATCCGAGACCCGACCGATCATGCGAAAGCAGTTGAAAAATGATGGAGAGGATTGAGATGATCAAAGGCAGATGCGAATGCGGCGCGGTCGCTTTCGAGGTGGAAAATGTGCGCGACACCGTCACGGTCTGCCATTGCAGCCAGTGCAGGCGAACCAGCGGTCATCTCTGGGCATCGACCCACGCGCCGTTCGACCAACTGACATTCCTGAATGACGAAGGACTGCGATGGTATGCATCGTCTGATCATGCAAAACGCGGCTTTTGCACGCATTGTGGATCCAGCCTGTTCTACCGCATGAATGATGAAGCCGGCATCGGCATCGCCGCCGGTTGCCTGGACGACACCTCCACCTTGCACATCAGCAAACACATCTTCGTTGCCGACAAGGGTGACTACTATCCTCTGCCTGACGACGCCGAGATTATCGAGAACAGCTAGATGTGAACTTTCAGGAGGTTTGGACCTGTCACGGTTTCGTTACGCCCCAGGTGCTCGTTTGAGCCACTTTCCATTCGAAAGCGACGGGGCTTTTCCAGCCCAGCGCTGAGTGGCGTCGCCGTGGATTATAGAAGCCGTTGATGTACTCGAAGAGTGCCATTTCAACCTGCCTTCGCGTTTCCCATGACCTCCGCCAGATCAGTTCAGCCTTGATCGTTTTGTAGAACGTCTCGACTGCCGCGTTATCATAGCAATTTCCTTTACCGCTCATTGATATTTTGAACCCATGTTGGTGCAGGATTTTCTGGTAGTCGTGCGAACAATATTGACTGCCTCGGTCGGTGTGATGGATGCAGCCCTCGGGCGGCGTCCTGAATGCGATGGCCATGTTCAGCGCCCGGATCGCCAAGTCCCGTTTCATCCGGTTCGAGAAGGCCCAGCCGATCACTCGGCGAAAATGCAAGTCCAGGGACACAGCCAGATACAGCCAGCCTTCGCGGGTCCAGACATAACGGATGTCACCCGCCCACTTCTGGTTTGGCGCGTCAGCTTTGAAGTCACTATCCAGCAGGTTTGGCGCGATGTTGAACCCGTGGTCGCTGTCCGTCGTCACTTTGTGTTTGCAGGTTCTGACCACGGATATGCCATTCTGGCGCATCAGTCTGCCCACACGGCGGTGCCCCACATTCAGGCCGATGTCCTTCAACTCTTACGTCATCCGTGGTCTGCCGTAGCTGCCCAGGCTCAGACGTGATTGTTCCTTGATGTGCGCCAAGGTCACCATATCGGATCGTTGCCTGCGGCTGGCTGGCCGACTGCGGAAAGCCCGCAAGCCGTGCGGATCACTTCCATGACCTTGCACAGTCGTCCGATGGAAAATACGGATTGGTGCTCTTCGATGAACTTGAACCTCACGGCTTTTGGCTCGCGAAGAACACCGTGGCTTTTTTTTAAGATGTCCCGCTCCTCCTTGAGAATACGGTTCTCGCGCCGAAGTCGCTCATTCTCTTGGGCGTGGCCTAAATCCTCTGTCGACACCACATCCGTTTCTCTGTGCGCTGTGATCCACTTGTTCAACGTCGACATGCCAACGCCCAGATCATCTGCAACCTGTTTGCGCGTGAGCCCCCTCGTCAACGCGATCCGAACCGCGTCCTGGCGGAATTCGTCTGGCCGTTTCAATCCCATACTCAGTCTCCTTTGTGGAAGTAAATGCTATCAAAGGAGCGGAATCAAACCGCGACAGGTGCTGTGTCCGCGTGCATCAATATGGTGCTACCGGAAAAACGGACTCCAATCGAAGCCTGGGGTGTGCCAAGGGGGACCTGACAACGAAGAATCACGCCCTCGTCGATCCGGCGATTGATCTGACCGATCTCGTGCACCAGAGCATCCATTTGCCGTTTTCAGTTCCGACAGGCGGCCCCGTTGTGCTCCGGCACATCGCCGATCTCAGCCATCTTGGCATCCAGCTTTTCCAGCATGTCACGGAAAATGCCCCCATATTCCGGGTCGCCGGCGCGATTGTACAGTTCAAAGGGGTCCGCACCACAGTCGAACAGTTCCCATTCGGGCGGGTCATCGCCCGATGTAGCCCCGATCTGGCCGAGCGGCTCGTTGTACCAGTAGATCAATTTGTAGCGCTCGGTCCGAATGCCGTAATGGGCGAACGCATTGTGGATGACATCCTTGTGCATCCAGTAACGGTGATAGGCGACATCCTGCCACTCTTCGCCCGCCTGGCCTTCGAAAACCGGCCGCATGCTCGTCCCCTGCATGTAGGAGGGAACCGGCACGCCGGCATAATCGAGAAAGGTCGGCGCGAAATCGACATTCATGGCGATCTTCCCGGAAATGCCGCCCGGTTTTATCCCGTCGGGATAACGCACCAGAAACGGCATCTGCAGCGATTCCTCGTACATGAAGCGCTTGTCGAACCAGCCGTGCTCACCCAGGAAAAAGCCCTGATCGGAGGTGTAGATGACGATCGTGTTGTCCGCCAGTCCCGCCTCGTCGAGATAATCGAGGAGACGGCCGACATTGTCGTCGATCGACTGCACCGTTCTCAGATAGCGCTTCATGTAGCGCTGATACTTGAATTCGGCGAGTTTTTTCGGGTCGGTAAAGGTGAAGTTTTCGCCGGTCTTCACATCGATCAGCGTCACGCTTTCCCCCTCCTTCAGTTCGGGCACCTTGCGCATGTGCACATTCGGATGCTCGAACAGCAACGCGCCGACCTCCGAGCCGCCTTCGGGCTGCACCAGACCGAGATCCTCATAGGTCATGTCCGAGCGCACCCGCATCTTCGCCTCCTTCGCCGCCGCCGCGCGGTTGGCGTAATCATCGGTGAAGCTGTCGGGCAGCGGCAGGTCCGCCTCGAACATGTCCTCGTGCTTGTGATCGCAGACGAAATGCCGGTGCGGCGCCTTGTGATGGCACATCAGGAAAAACGGCCGTTCCTTGTCGCGGGCCTTGATGAAATCGATGCTCATGTCAGTGGTGATGTCGGTGACGTAACCCGGATGCACCTTCGGACCATCGCGATCGATGAACACCGGATCGTAATAGACGCCCTGCCCCGGTATCACCGCCCATTGATCGAAACCGGTCGGCTCGTGCGCCTTTCCCTCACCAAGATGCCACTTGCCGAAGATCGCCGTCTGGTAACCGGACTGTTGCAGGTGTTTGGCGACGTTCGGCAACCGGTTGTCGATATGGGTGTCGAGTGTCGTCACCAGGTTCACGTGATTATAGGTGCCGGTCATGATCGCGGCGCGGCTTGGCGTGCAGATCGAATTGGTGACATAGCAACGGTCGAGCCGCATGCCCTCGTTCGCCAGCCGGTCGAGATTGGGCGTGTTGTTAAGCCCGCCACCATAGGCCGAGATCGCGCGGGCGGCATGGTCGTCGGACATGATGAAGATGATGTTGGGTCGCATGGATCTGCCCCTTTATGTCAGTTCTGGTCTGCGGCAAGCGAGATGCCGGCAAGCGACCGTCCCTCGCTGTCGAAGAAATGGGTACGTCCCGACAATACGACACCGGTTGCGACGCCCGTCGGCGTGTTGGTGCCGCCGGGAACACGCACCACCAGTTCCTGACCCCATTCGGTGGCGACATAAACGAACTCGCTGTCGCCGAGACGTTCCACCACGCTGACCGTGCCAGTGAAATGACCGCTGTCCGGCTCCGTGAGCGTCATCTGGTCGGCCCGTAGCCCCACAACGGCGGTTCGCGCCGCATCCTCACCTGAAAGCGTGACGGCGCTTTTATCCCTGAAACGGAATGTCAGGTTTTCGCCGCCTTCGAGATCGAGAAAGTTCATCTTCGGCGATCCGATGAAACCGGCGACAAAAAGATTTGCCGGGTTCTCGTAAAGCTCCATCGGCGCGCCGATCTGCTCGACCCGGCCCTTTCGCAAAACCACGATCTTGTCCGCCAGCGTCATGGCCTCAACCTGGTCGTGGGTCACATAGATCATCGTGGAGCCTGCCAGCTGCTGATGCAGCTTGGCCAGTTCGAGACGGGTCGCGACCCTGAGCTCGGCGTCGAGGTTCGACAGCGGCTCGTCGAACAGAAAGACCTGAGGGTGCCGTACGATGGCGCGGCCGATGGCAACGCGCTGGCGCTGTCCGCCGGAAAGCTGTTTCGGCTTGCGGTCCAGAAGGTCCTCGATCTGCAGGATTTTCGCCGCTTCGCTGACGCGCTTGGCCACTTCGGCTTTCGGCGTACCGTTCATCCTCAGTCCGAAGCCCATATTCTGGTCGACCGTCATATGCGGATAAAGCGCATAGGTCTGGAATACCATGGCGACGCCCCGGTTGGACGGATCGACATCGTTGACCCGCTGCCCGTGGATCTCGAGGTCGCCGCCGCTGATTTCCTCAAGCCCGGCGATCATCCTGAGAAGCGTGGACTTGCCGCAGCCTGACGGGCCGACAAACACAACGAACTCGCCCTTTTCGATTTCGATGTCGACGCCATGCACGACCTCGAGACCGCCATAGGATTTCTTGATGTTCTTGAGACTGACGCCAGTCATGTCTGGTCTCTCCCAAATAGCTCAGCAGTCATCCCTTCACCGCCCCGGCGAGGCCGTCGATGAAGTAGCGCTGCAGGAACAAAAACAGGATCACCACCGGAAGGATGGAGATCGTGGAGGCGGCGGTCATGCCGCCCCAGTCGATGAAGTTCTCGCCGCGAAAGGCGTAGACGCCGACCGAGAGCGTCCGGATCGAGGGATTGGCGAGCGTGACGACCAGCGGCAGCAGGAAATCGTTCCAGGCGTAGAGCGTCTGCATCACCACGACCGTAACAACGATTGGGCGGGCAAGCGGCAGCATGACGTACCAGAAAGTCTTGACGAAGCTGACGCCGTCCATCTTGGCAGCTTCTTCGAGCTCGTTCGGTATCTGGCTGAAATAGCCGGCAAACAGGAGAACGAAGATGACGAAGGATCCGCCGCAGGTGGCCAGCATCACGCCCCAGAGCGACTGGCCAAGCCCGATGCGCGTCAACAGGTCGAAGATCGGGATGATGGTGTAGCCCTGCGGCACGAAGATCGTGAACGCGATCAGCGCGAAGATAAGGCCGCGCCCGACGAACCGCCGGCGCCCCAGCACATAGCCCATCATCGAGGAGGCGATCGTGACGAGGAGAACCGACCCCACCGTGACGAAAACGGTGTTGAAGAAATAGGAGCCGATATTGGCCTCTTTCCAGGCGCGAACATAATTTTCGAACGTCGGCTGTCCGGGGATAAGCCCTTCATTGGCAAAGATCGCGGCATTGTCCTTCAGCGACGCCGAGATCATCCACAACAGCGGATAGATCCAGACGGCGCAGACCGCTGCCAGAACGACGGAGATCAGAACGCGGCGCATGCGCGGCGACAGCGCCGGCTGTCGGATTGCAACACGGGCATCATGCGGCATGGGGCTTCTCCCTGTTGCGCAGGTGGCGAACCGCCAGCACCTGAAGAATGGTCAGCGACATGATCGCCAGTCCGAAGAACACGCCCGCCGCACTGGCATAGCCGAGACGCGGTATGGCGCCTGCGGTGGCAAAGGCGTAGCGAAAGATATAGACCTCCATCACTTCCGAGGCGAAATAGGGTCCGCCCTGGGTCATCGACATGATCAGCGGGAACACGTTGAGCGCACTGATGGCGGAGATCAGCGCGATGACGATGGCAAAGGGCATGATCATCGGCATGATGACGTAAAGCGTGACCTGCCAGCCCTTCACGCCGTCGAGCTTGCAGGCTTCATAGAGTTCGGCGGGAACCGTCTGCAGCGCGGCCAGCCAGTAGACCATGGTGACGCCGACCCATTTCCAGACATAGATCGCCGCCAGCGTCCACAGGACCAGGTCCGGGTCACCGAGGAAGTCCAGCGGCCGCGACAGCAGACCGATATCCAGGATGGCCATGTTGATCGGCCCGTTGAAGGGCGACAGCATGATCGTCATCACGATGCCGATGACGGCGACAGGCGTCACCACCGGGAGGAAGATCATCGTGCGAAAAAGGGCCGAGAGCTTCAGAAGCTTGTTGTTCAGGATGATCGCGATAATCAGCGAAATGATCATCTGCGCGGGCACGGTGCTAAGCGTGAACAGAAACGAACGCCCGAAAGCATTCCAGAAGAACGGATCGCGAAGCAGTTCGACATAGTTTGCGAGCCCGACAAACTTGGCATTGGCATCGAAGCCGGACCAGTTCAGCAGCGAGAAATATTCCGCCGCAAAAATCGGGTAGAGAATGAAGGCGCCGAAGATGAGCATGCCGGGAACGAGGAACAGATAGTCGACGCGGCTGCTCCAGATCCGTGCGCCCAGACGGCGCGTCAGACTGGATGACACGGTGAAATCGGACATGGGATAGTTTTCCTGACTGCGGACCCGCCGTCGGCGGCGGGCCCTTTTCGCCTGCTTCCAGCCTCAAAGCGCCTCGTAATCCGAAGCCACATAGTCTTTCGACGGGTCCCAGTTGGGGAAGACGAGATCGTCACGGCTGACATTCGCCCCATTTTCCTTCGCCGTCTTGAAGGCAGCATCGAGCGCCGTATTGGTGGCCGAGACAAGCCTGGTCAGTTCGCCCTTGATGTCGGTTGTCTGGCCGGTGAACAGGCCCTGAATGGTCTGGGCGGCATTCGGAGTCGGCTCCTGATAGATGCTGGCGACGGCCGCAAGCTCCGGGTTGCGCGCGAACGGGTTCGGCGAAATGCGGATGGTCTGCTCGAACATCTGCAGTGCCTTTTTCGATCGCGCCGACATCGTCGACTGTTCGACGGCTTTCGGGAAGATCGGAGGATCGGAGGAGCCAACGACATTGCCCCACGCGATCTGGCCTTCCTCCGTGCCGAGATAATGGAAAATATCGGCGGCAACGGAAGCGTTCTTGGACTTCGAATAGATGAACATCGTGTTCGACGCCGATGCCAGAGAGCCGACGATGGAGTAGCCGCCCTTTCCCGGGGTTGGCGCGATGCCGAAATCGAAATTCGGGTTCTCGCGCTCCCACTGGGGAATATTCCACGGCCCCTGGAGGATCATGCCGGCGGCGCCCTGCGGCATCATCGCGCGCGCCTGCGGCGCGTTGATGCTCATCACGCCGGGGAAGATCGAACCGTCCGCCTTCAGCGCCAGCAGAAGCTCGATGGCGCCGACGATCTCGTCGGCGTCGAAGACCACCTCGCCGGTGCGGAAATCGACGCCGTTGCCGATCGACGTATCGCCGCAGGCCAGCCCGTTGGTCTGTGCCAGCGTCCGGCAGGCATCCCACCAGCGATTGACCTGGTTGCCGCCGATGATGAAGCCGAAGGCGCGCCCGGCATTCATTTCGGTGACCTTGGCCGCCGCCGCGCGGAATGTATCCCAGGTAAACGGCGTCGCCTCCGGATCATAGCCGGCATCATTCAGGTATTTCCGGTTATAGAGCGTAAAAGCCGAACTGACGCGCGCCGACGTGTATGGCAGGCCATAGGTCTTGCCATTGAAGACATTCAGCCCCTCCAGAAAAGCGCCGGGCGGAAATCCTTGCTTCCAGGTCTCGATATCCGGGATGAAATCGTCATAGGCCTGCACCCAGCCCTCGTTGACGGCGTAGGCAGGCGGCATGTTGAGTGGCAGGTTGAAGACGTCCTGTGCGGTATTGTTGCGGATGCCGAGCGGCAGGACCTGATTGATCTCGTTCCAGGGCAGTCCGTCATAGACCACTTCGATATCGCGCGCGCTGGCGTATTCCGGGAAGAACGCCTTGTAGAAAGTCGCCTTCTGATCGCCGCTGTCGAGCCAGCGAAACGGACCGTCGGCATTGATCGGACCGATGGGGGCCGGAATATCGAATTCCTGCGCGAAAGCCCGTCCGGCGCCGGTCAGCGCCAGTGCGCCGAGTGCTGCGCTGCCAGCCAGGAACTGGCGGCGTTTCATCGTTGTCATCTGCGTCATAGTCTCCTCCCTTGGCGCAACCCGACCGGCTTTCCGGTCAGGACAGACCCGGCACCATAGGATCTACCATTGTCCGTTTACGAACGCTCTCGCATCCTCAAGCGAAAACAGTCCGCAGCCAACGTATGACGCCAACCGCAAGTCTCCTCCTGCAGGCGGCGCCGGTAAACCATTCGATGACGGTTGCGATCTGATGGATATCAATTGAAGTTATCAAAAACAAATGCCATTCTTTGCTGCAGCGATAAAGGAATTTGATACCTATGCTGGACAGAATGAGCCTGCTTTTCCGGTTCCGCACCATTGCCGAAGCGGGCAGTGTACGCAAGGCATCGGAGATCCTGAACGTGACCCAGCCCGCGCTTTCGCGGTCGCTGGCGCAACTGGAGGATTTCTACGATGCCAAGCTGCTGGAGCGCCATGCCCGCGGCGTTCGTCCGACGCCTTTCGGCACGAAACTTCTTTCAACGATATCGCGGCTTGCCCGCGACTGGGAACTCGCCGAGGCAGAGCTTGCCGGCAATGATCCTGCCGCCGAAGGACGGTTGCGCATTCATGCCGGCCCGTTGTGGTCTTCCGTCGTATTGCCGACGATAACATCGAAGCTCCATAAGCAATATCCAAATCTGACGCTTGAAATGGCGCCCAGCGTGGCCGGTTCATCCCAGGCACTGATCGACGGAATGATCGACGTTGCCTTCGGCGGGCTTTACGCGGAGAGCGAACATCCCAACCTGGAGACGCGCGCCTTTTCCAAGATCTGCGATCGCCTTGTCGCCCGCGCCGATCATCCGATCCAGCAATGCCGCGCCGATGAGTATGAAGCCGTGCATTGCTACCCCTGGATCATCTATTCCGCCGATCCGATCTACGAGGCGGAGACGCTGCACGCCGTCATGGAGCGCACCGGGCGACTGCCGCAGATCAGGGTGCGATCAAGCTCTCTTCTGGCCATTTTCCGCCTTCTGCAGGACGGCGACTATCTCTGCATCCTGCCGGATGCCGCTGCCCTCGGCATTCCCGGTCGTCCGATCCTGACCGTGCCGATCGAGCTTGGACGGCGCAATTCCGATACTGGCGCGGTCTATCGCAAGGCGATCAGCCACTATCCGCCGCTTCAGGCGTTGATGGCGTTGTGCGCGGACTATTTCGAGACCATCGACCAACGCGTCGCATAGCCCCTCATGCACCGGCAATTCGCGGCATGCGGGTGGGTTCGGATTTCATGATGCCTTGTATCATGGCATGAAGCATTCTGGCCTTGAGGTCCTGCGAAGCGGGATCATCCCAAAGATTGTCGATCTCGCCGGGATCATCCTGAAGGTCGAACAGTTCGCCGAAACGGCCCTGACGGTAAACCGTGATCTTGTAGCGCCGGTCGACATAGGTTTCGACATGCGGCATCACCGGATTGTGCCGGTTCTCGCAAAGAATGAAATCCCGCGCTTCCGGTCCGCCCTGCCAGTTCGACCATTGCGAGACGCCCTGCATTTCGCCGGGCACGGCAATGCCGGCGGCCTCCAGAAAGGTCGGCGCCAGATCGACGAGGCTCTGCATATCCTCATTGACCGCGCCGGCCGCGACCCTGCCCGGCAGCCTGACGATCATCGGAAGGCGCAGCATGTCCTCATAGTGAAACGGACCTTTGGCGATGAGGCCATGCTGACCAAGAAAGTGGCCGTGATCGGTTGTGAACACCACCAGCGTATTCTCCGCCAGGTCCATGTCATCGAGCCTGTCCAGGATGCGGCCGATCTCGGAATCGAGAAAGCTCATCATTCCGAAATAGGTGGCCTTATCCTTCCTCAGATCTTCCTCCGGATAGAGGTGGCTTTCGCAGCCATGCGCCTGATAGGGATCATGCCAGTCCCCGAAATCCGGATTTTCCTCTTGCGTCTTGCCAAAATGCGGCGGGTTGCGGTCATGCTCGCCGGGCGTGACCCGATCGATTTCCATGTCGTCCGGATCGTACATCGACGCCCAGGGCTCGCTGACGGTGTAGGGCGGATGCGGATCGTGAAAGCTCGCCCATAGAAAGAACGGCTTTCCGCTGCGGCCATGCTCGTCGAGATAGGCGATGCTGCGCTCGGCGGTCCATGTCGTATAATGCATGTCGGCGGGTAGAGACCAAGAACGGTCAAGCCGGGTATAGCTGCCCTTCTTGCCGGCGCGCGGTGCTTTCGCAGCATTTTCGCCCGAAAGCGGTTGGAAATAGTCACGCCAGTCGACAAGCCCCTTTTCCTCCATCCAGATCGCATAGTGCTGGCCTGCATGGCTTTCATCGGCGTGGTTGCGGGCAAGTTCCAGATGTTCGAACCCATACCAGGTACGGCTAAACCCCCGCCAGAAATCAAGGTCACGCAGGATCGGCTGACATTCGAGCGATTCCGACTCCGGAGTGCTTGCGAGCGGCTGAAAATGCGCTTTGCCGACCAGCGCGGTATTGTAGCCCGCGGCTATCAGGTGATCGCCGACAGTCGGGACATCCTCCGGCAGCTTGACGCCGATTGTCCAGGCCCCGTGATGCGATGGATACTGCCCGGTGATGATGCTTGCCCGTGATGGCGTGCAGACCGGCGCGGGGCAATAGGCCCGATCAAAACGCGTCCCTTCCCGGCACAAGCGGTCAAGGTTCGGTGTCTTCAGTCTTGGATCATGAACCCCAAGCGCTTTGTAGTGCTGCTGATCGGTGGTGATCAGCAAAATATTCGGCCTCGTCATAAACGCCTCCCATCCCGACGCCGCACCATAACGAAATGAGAGGCCGGGAGCTTTCGAAAGGCATATCCGCTCCATGCAACAATTTTATCGCTCGCAGGTCGGAAGTGCTCCGATCGGAGTTCCGCCAAAGCAATGACCGAACGACATTTCCAGCATGCCAGGAAAGAGCTTGTGCAAAATCTCACGATCAGTGGACAGACACAGTACCCCTCACCCGCTAAAGGTCATGTAGTTTCCACCAGTTACGACGCGCAACCACTACGTTGCCTCCTTTCCCTCATTTGCCTGCTCCGCGCGTTCGTTCACCCTTGAGAGGGGCTCCGGTCGGCCGAGGAGAAAGCCCTGAAGTTCGGGACATCCCATGTGCCTGAGGGCGATGCGCTGGCTCTCATGTTCGACCCCCGCCGCCGTGACCGACAGGTCGAGTTCCTTCCCGATCGCCAGGATCGCGCGGATGATCGCGACGGAGCGGGCGTCGGAATCCAGATTTGAAACAAAACTGCGATCGATCTTGATCCGGTCGAACGGCATGCGCTGAATGCTCGATATCGACGATGTTCCGGCGCCGAAATCATCCAGCGCCAGCAGAACGCCGATCTCCTTCAGCTGCGAAAAAGTCTGTGCGACCATCTCCGTCGCGCCGATCAGGGCCGATTCCTTGATCTCCAGTTCGAGGCGGCGGGGCGCAAGCCCGGAGACGTCAAGAGCATGCCGGACCGTTCCGGCCATGTGCCCGTCCTCAAGCTGGGTCGAAGAGACATTCACCGACACGCGCACATGGTCCGGCCACATCGCCGCGTCACGGCATGCCCTCTCCACTATCCAGGCGCCGAGCCTGCGGATAATGCCGGTTCTCTCGGCGACCGGGATAAAGACATCCGGAGAAATCTCTCCTCTTTCGGGATGCGTCCACCGGGCGAGCGCTTCATATCCGACGACCACCGAATCCATGCCGTCGCACAGGGGCTGATAGGCAAGCGATATATCGCCATGGGTGATCGCCGCGCGCAGTTCCTTTTCGACGTCCCACTCCGGCCAAACCTGCCCTTCAGGGAAGTGGTCGAAACGAAGATAACTGCCCCCGCCCGACCGCTTGACCGCATAGAGCGCCATGTCGGCATTGTTATAGAGTTCGTCCATGCCCGAAGCATCGTCCGGAAACAGCGCAATTCCGATGGATGCCGAGACGGAAACGCGCGTCTGTCCCACGAGAACCGGTTCTTCGAACGCGCGAATGAGACGCTTCGCCAGGGCGAAGGCGCCGGCCGGTTGCTGGACGCCCACCTGGACGACGCAGAATTCGTCGCCCCCGATCCGCGACACCGTGTCGCCGGACCGGACATGACCGGACAGGCGCCGGGCAACCACCCGAAGAAGCTCATCGCCGGCAACGTGACCGTATCGGTCATTCACCTGCTTGAACCCGTCAAGATCGAGAAGCAGAAGCCCCACCTTGGTCTGCGAGCGCCCGGAAGCGGCGACGGCCTCGGCAAGCGTATCCGTAAGCCGGTTCCGGTTTGAAAGACCCGTCAGCGGGTCGTGCTCGGCAAGATAAGCGGCCCGCGCCTCGGCCTCCCGGATCTTCGTGACATCCGAGAGAATGGCCAGGATGAAAGGCTCCCTGCCATCATTCGTGTCGAGTTCGACGAGCCGCTTGCGCGTCACGATGACGTGGACGTCACCTTTGGCGTCGGTGACGACCTCCTCATTCTCGTTCGGCTCACCCGTCTCGAACACCTGGTTGTCGACCTTCCAGAAGACAGCGCGCTGGTCCTCCGGTAATTGTTCGTCCAGCGAGCCGAGCAAGGCCTCCCGCGGCGTTCCGAAAAATGTGCAGGCGGCATCGTTTGCGACCACGACGCGATGACTGCGGTCCTTCATGATCACGGGCAGCGGCATGGCATTCAAAACCGCCTGGAGGTTGTCGACCGTGGCTCGGATTGTAGAACGCGAGAACATAGACAGCCTTCCGTACGCCTTAACTTCAATAAACAGGGCCTGATCTCCGTGTCCGCGGACCTGCCTGTCCGCAACAGGAGAAGACCCTTCCTGCCGCATCATAACACGAAGTCCGCCAGGGAATGAACCGCCCGGGGTGACACACATCTGCTTCGCGTAAGGCCAGACTTCAGTCGGTCATTTGGCAGGCAGGATTTGTCACGTCGACACGGGGCAATCGCCCCTTCGAGCGAATCTGACCCTCATTTCCGCATGACCATCGCCGCTTCCCGATGGCACCTTCGCAACATTTCGTAACACAACGTAGCACCCCCTGCCCGGCTGCTCTGGCAGAGCTCATGGCGGGGTCGGATGATCCGGCTCCGGTTCTCAGACAGAGATCGGCCATGACAGACAAAACGACTATTTCTTCCTCCAGCGAGCCGCATGGCGGGCGGCGGGCGCTGTTGCGCTCCCTCTTCCTGCTTCTCGCGATGATCCCGGGCTCCCTCGCCGCGGCGCAGGAGACAAGGCATGTCACGGTGGTGGCCGCGCGCGCGGGAGAGGTCGTCGGCACGGCGACCGCGACCGGCATGGTCGTCGCCCGCGATGAGGTGCCGGTCCATGCCGAGGTGGAAGGCGAGATCATCCGCGTCGTGCTGGCCGAGACGGGCGATTTCGTCGCGGCGGACGCGGCGCTTGCCGTAATCGACACGGCCGATGCCGAACTGGCGCTTGCGAAAAACGCCGTCGAACTGCGTCGGGCACGCATGCTCATCGAACAGGAACGGGCCCGGCTGGAAAAGGCAAGGGTCAGCGAGGCGGAAGCCGCAACGGAACTGACGCGCAATCGCTCGCTGGTCGCAAACGGCGCCGTATCCGAACGGGCGTTGAGCGAGCGCGAGAACGAACAGGCCCGCGCCGCCGCCGATCTGGCGCTTGCCCGCCATGCGCTCGAAGTGGCCGAAGCCGAACTGGAACTCGTGGAGCGCAGCCGCGCGGAAATCGAACGCACAGTTGAGAAGAGCACGGTCCGGGCCCCGACGGCCGGGCTTGTGCTCGCCCGCAACGCCCGCACCGGCCATACCGCATCGCTTTCCGGCGAACCGCTCTTCGTGCTGGCCGAAGACGGCGTTCTGGAACTCGAGGCCGAGGTGGCCGAAGCCGATTTTGTCCGCGTGCGCACGGGTCAGACGGCTCGCTTCCGCATTGAAGGAAACGATATGCCCCTCGTGGGTCGCGTCCGGCATCGCGCCGCACAGATCGACGCGGCGAGCCGGCTGGGCCGCGTGCGGATCGCGCTCGACGACCCGGAAGGTCTGGTCGCGGGCGCCTTTGTCAGCGGTCGTATCGACGTCGTTTCCCGCCGCGCCATCCTGCTGCCCGCCTCGGCGATCCGCTTTGCCGGAAACGGCGCCGCCATCGTCACCGTGGTGGAAGACGGCATCGTCTCGAAACGTGAAGTCACGACCGATCTGACGCAGGGCGACCTTATCGAAGTCATCGACGGCATCGCGCCCGGCGAACGGGTCGTGCTGAAAGCCGGCAGTTTCCTGAAGGACGGCGAGCGGGTGACGCCGGCGCTTTTCGAATACCGCTTGCCAAACGAACGCTCCGGCAACATCGCGCCGGACGAAGCCTCCAGACTGTCGAGGGCCGGTTAAATGAACATGTCCGCCTGGGCGATCCGCTCGCCGCTTGCCTCCATCCTGCTTTTCATCGTGCTGATGGTGATCGGCGTCTACGGCTTCATGCGCCTGCCGATCACCTATTTCCCGACCATCGACACGCCGGTCGTCAGCGTTACCGTCAGCCAGCCGGGCGTCGCGCCCGAAGAGCTTGAGACCGAAGTCACCAGGCCGGTCGAAAACGCGCTGGCGTCGCTTGCGAATGTCGAAAAGATCTCCTCGACCGTCACCAATGGCGAATCCGTCACCGAGATCGATTTCGTGCTCGGCACGGTCGATATCGACAGGGCTGTCTCGGAAGTGCGCGGCGCGGTGTCGAGGATCCGCTCCGACCTGCCGGCCGATATCGATGAACCGGTCATCGAGCGCATCGAGGAAGAGGCGCAGCCGGTCGCCATCTACGCGGTTTCAGCGACCGCCATGTCGCTCGAAGAGGTTTCCTGGTTTATCGACGATACGCTGGCGCGCGAGCTGCAATCGGTGCCAGGGCTTGCCGGCATCAGCCGGATCGGCGGCGTCGACCGCGAAATCCTCGTCGCTCTCGCGCCGGACCGGCTGCGCGCCTATGGTCTGACGGCCAACGCCGTGACGGAAAGCCTTGCAGTCAACCATGTCGATGTCTCGGGCGGCCGTAGCGCGTTCGGCGGGCGCGAACAGGTGCTTAGCACACGCGCCAGGGTGAATGATGTCGCAGACCTCGCGGCGATCGGCCTTCCCTACCATGATGGGCGGCAGGTCACGCTCGGAAACCTCGGCGATATCCGCGATCTCTACGCCGAACCCCGCAGTTTCGCCCTGCTCGGCGGGGCCGAGGTGGTCGCCTTTTCCGTCGAGCGCACCCGCGGCGCCAGCGAAACCGGCGTTGCCGACGCCGTTGCCGCAAGGATCGCCGAAATCGCGGCGACGACGCCTGGCATCACCATGACGCTGGTGGATGACGGCGTGCGCTATGCCCGCGGCAATTACGTCGCTGCCATGCACACGCTGCTGGAAGGCGCGGCGCTGGCGGTTGCCGTCATCTTCCTGTTTCTGAGGGACTGGCGGGCGACGATCATCGCCGCGCTGGCGCTGCCGCTCTCGGTGGTGCCGACCTTTTTCGTCATCGATCTTCTGGGCTTTTCGCTCAATATCCTGACGCTTCTGGCGATCACGCTGGTCACCGGCATTCTTGTCGACGATGCCATCGTGGCGATCGAGAATATCGCGCGCCACCGCGCCATGGGCAAGAAGCCCTATCAGGCGGCGCTGGAAGCCTCCGACGAAATCGGGCTCGCAATCGTCGCGATTTCCGCGACCATCATCGCCGTGTTCCTGCCGGTCGGGCTGATGAGCGGCGAAGTGGGCCTCTATTTCCGCGAGTTCGGACTGACCGTCGCCATCGCGGTATTTTTCTCGCTGCTGGTCGCCCGGCTGATTACGCCGATGCTGTCGGCCTATTTCCTGAAGGGCACAGTCCCGACGGAAGGCGAAAGCGGCGCTGTCGCGGCTGCCTATCAGCGCTTCCTGCGCCTCGTTCTTCGATATCGCTGGTTCACGGTGGGCATTGCGGTCGGTCTTTTCGGGCTTTCGGTCATGCAGCTCGGTTCGATCCCCACATCCTTCGTGCCAGAGGAAGACACCGGAAAGCTGACGCTCACCATAGAATTGCCGCCGGGCGCATCGCTTAACGAAACCCGCGCCGTCGCGGAGGATGTCAGCCGCCGTTTCGCGCATGTCGAAAATGTCGAGACGATCTTCATCCGCGGCGGATCCAGCGCCACCGGCGACCGCGACGTCCGCTTCGCATCGGTCATGTTCGACCTCGGCCCGGCCGCGGAGCGGGACACGCACATGTCTGTCATCGAAGCCGCCCTGGCGGACGAGCTTTCGGGTGCCGCCGACATCCGCTATCAGTTCCTGAATGCCAGGGGCGGCCGCGATGTTTCCTTCGTCGTCCTCAGCAATGACGGCGATGCCGCACAGGAAGCCGCCGCCGTTATCCTCGCGGCCATGGAAGCCGACCCCGCCTTCGTCAGCCCGACATCGGAGGCAACCGCCATGCGGCCGGAACTGCGCATGGATGTGCAGTCCGACAAGGCTGCATCGCTCGGCATATCGACGGCCGCAATCGCCCAGACCATCCGCATTTCAACCGTCGGAGACAGCAGCGGCAACCTGCCGCAATTCGCCGACAATGGCCGTCTCATCCCTATCCGGCTTCAGCTCGACGAACGCATTCGCAACGATATCGAAACCTTCGGCCTCATCGGCGTTCCGACAGCCGGCGGCGGGCAGGTTCCGCTCTCCAGCATCGTTCGTTTCGAACACGGCGAGACATTGTCTTCCATCGAACGGCTTGATCGCGAACGCCGCGTCAGCATCGGCGCCGATGTTGCCGAGGGTCTGACATCCGGCGAAGGGCTTTCCCGGCTTATGAGCCTGCCGGCCGTGCAGGCACTGCCGGCAAGCGTGAGCATTTCGGCGACCGGCGATTCCGATTCCGAGGGTGAGGTTATTTCAAGTTTCGGTATCGCCATGGGCGCCGGCGTCATGCTTGTGATGGTCGTTCTGGTCCTGCTGTTCGGCAGCTTCCTCTCGCCCTTTACCATCCTTGCCTCACTGCCGCTGTCGATCATCGGCGTGGTGGGAGCGCTCATGCTCACCGGAAGCTCGCTTTCCCTTCCCGCCGTCATCGGCATCCTGATGCTGATGGGGATCGTCACCAAGAACGCGATCATGCTGGTGGACTTCGCCATCGAGAAGGAACGGGCGGGCCACCCCCGGCTGGAAGCCACCATGGAAGCCTGCGCGGAGCGGGTGCGGCCGATCATCATGACCACGCTCGCCATGGTCGCGGGCATGGTTCCCTCGGCGCTGGCCCTTGGCGAAGGCGGAGAATTCCGGGCGCCGATGGCGATCACCGTCATCGGCGGGCTGATTGCATCCACCGTGCTTTCGCTCGTCGTCGTCCCGGCGCTGCATCTCATCGTCTCCGGCTTCGGTGACCGGCTCTCCGGCCTTTTTGCTCTGAGGCCCGAGCGTGACGAAGCGCCGGCGGCAGGCTGAACGGCGGCTGGACAATTGCAGCGAAACCCACAAACATGAAAAAACCGGCCGCCCGATACGGCCAGCCGGCCTCTTCCGGCCGGTTTACGGAGAAAAACTTGAACGGAAACAACAGCCACAGGTCCGCAGACATCCTGATTGTCGAGGACGATACCGAAATCGCCGATCTTCTGGCGGAAACCATCCGGCAGAACGGCATGCATGCCACGCATGTGCGCGACGGTGCGGCCATGCACGGGCTCCTGCGACGTCGGGTCTTCGATCTCGTCATTCTCGATATCATGCTGCCGGGAGAAGACGGCATCAGCCTGTGCCGGAGCATCCGCGCCGGCAACACGATACCGATCATCCTGCTGACGGCGCTTGGCGAGGAGGTCGACCGCATCGTCGGGCTGGAGGTTGGTGCCGATGACTACATCACCAAACCGTTCAGCCCGCGCGAGGTGATTGCCCGCATCCGCAGTCTGCTGCGACGGGCAGCCTACGGCGTCAAGGCCAATCATGCGCCGACGGCGCTGCGTTTCGAGGGCTGGCGGCTTGATCCGATGCGCCGTCAGCTGCACGATCCGAGCCATGCGCGGGTGTCGCTGACGACGACCGAATTCGATATCCTGATCGCCTTCTGCCAGAATCCCGGTCGCGTCATTTCGCGCGAGGAACTGCTGATGCTCACCCATTCGGGCCTTGCCGGTCCGATCGAGCGCAGCATCGACGTCCATATCAGCCGGCTGCGGCAGAAGATCGAGAAGGACCCGAAGGAGCCCCAGCTTCTCCAGACCGTGCGCCTTGGCGGCTATGTATTCACTGCGGCGGTGGAACGCGAATGAGACGGCTCAGGCGCTTTCTGCCGACCACGATCAGGGCGCAGATGGTGTTGCTCGTGATCGTGGCGATTGCCGTCGTGGTCAATGCCGGAGCATTGCTGGAACGTCTGGAGAACAGGGACTACAGCACCGACAGCGATGCCGTGGTGGCGCAGGTCGAACTGCTGGCGGCGATGATGTCAAACACACCGCCAAAACGACGGGACGCATTGCTTGAAAGCGCCAGGCAAACAGGCATGGACGTCTTCATGGCCGAGGCGGCGAATTTCCAAAACCTGGAGGACGCAGAAGAATCAGCGGGGTTCCTAAGCCTGATGCTCTCCTCGCTGTTTCAGGCCAGATATGACGACAGCCTTGCGCCCGGAACAAGGATCATTCATTTCGAGGGCCGGCCGGCGCTGCTCGCAACGGTCGGGCAGGACGGCGAAGCGCTCGTTTATATTCCGAGACCGTCGGGATTCGATATCACCTCGCGCTACACCTACTACTTTCTATCCTTCGTGACCCTTGTGACGCTGTTTTCCATTTTCGGCGTGCGGGCCATCACGGCGCCGATCCGCGACCTCTCGCGCGAACTGTCTTCGACAAAGGCCTTCCTGCACAAGGACACGCCGCTGAAGGAACAGGGCAGCCGCGAGTTCGTCGAGCTGGTTCGGGTCCTCAATGAGCTCAAGTTCCGCATCCGGGCGATGATGGAAGGCCAGACCCGCATGCTGCGCGCCGTCAGCCACGATCTGAGAACCCCGCTGACGCGCATTCGCCTGCGCAGCGAGCGGATCGAGGACGAAACCCTGCGCGGCCAGATCGTTGCGGATGTCGGCAAGGTCGACATGCTGATCAACGCAACGCTGGACTATATCCGCAATGAAAAGGACACCGAGCAACCGGAACGCACCGACCTTGTCAGCATGCTGGAAACCATCGTCGCGGACTATTCCGATCTCGGCTCTGACATTGCCTATGACGGACCGGCGCGCCTGATCTGGACCGTCAAGCCGCACGCCTTTCAGCGCGCCATCGTCAATCTCTGCGACAATGGTCTGAAATTCGGCACTGCGGTCACCGTCGCGCTCAGAAAAACGCCTTCAGGTCTCGAGATAGCGATCAGAGACAACGGCCCCGGGATCCCGGAAGATGTACGCGCGCGTGTTCTGGAACCCTTCTTCAAGCTCGATGACGCTCGCAGCGAAAGAGGTTCACCCACTGGCTTCGGGCTTGGCCTGTCAATCGTCGACAACATCGTCCGTGACCACGGCGGCACGATGTCGTTTCACGACAACGAACCGCACGGGCTCGTTGTCGTTTTGCGTTTTTCCGACGACGCTCCGGCGTGATCAGAACCGGTAGCCGAGCGAGAGCGAGACCTTCGGCTGCAGCTCTCTTTCCACGATCGGACTGTTGGCGGCATCGCCGACCAGCAGGCCAACGCCGGCGCCGGCCTGCAACAGCCAGTTCTCATCGAAGGCATAGGTCGCGGAAATGTCGAAATCGACGCGCTGCAGGCCGGCCTTGGCCTTGTATTGCGGCAGGCCGGAAGCTGCGGACTGGGCCGCGTCGACACTGAAATAGCTGTCCATGTAATTCTTGTCGGCAATCGTCGCCTCGAGACTGGTCGCGACAATGAGCCTTTCGCCCATATGCCAGCCATAACTTGTCCCGATCTTGCCAACGAGCCCTTTGCTGCCGCCGATCGTCTTGTCGATGATGCCGTAGAATTCGAAGGCATCCCACTCATAACCGGCCTTGATCCCGGCCGTGACGCCGAAATCGACATCGCCGAGACCCTTCAGCAGGTCGCCGTCTCCTTCGGAACGTCCGGGTTCGTAACCCAGTCGGGCGTCGACATTGAAGCCGCCATCCTTGTAGAGGGTCACGCCCAGGCCGCCGGGATCGAGTTGAAGCCAGTCGGCATAGCCGATCGACACGATGGGGATGGGACTGATCTTCATTTTCTTGCCGCCCTCATAGGCAGGCTCGAAACTGGCGCCACCGCCGACGATCACTTCCCAACGGGATTCGAACGCCTCCTTCTCCAGCGGCGGCGGTCCCGAAATGGCCGGCGGTGCGTCATCGCGAAAGACGAAATCCGCTGCAAGGCTTCGATGCGCGACAGCGCCCACGGAAACGAACCCCGTCAGCCCGGCTGCCGTCGCGGCGAAATGTCTGAATTTTACCATGAGTAATGAAAGCTCCGATGAAACACCAACGCACCGGAGAACCCGGCGCAACCCTGGAGGTCGGCTTCATCTTGGGCCGTGAACACGCAGCCGTGTGTTTTCTTTCGTTGCGATAGATTACGGGCGCGCCGCATATGTGGCAGCGCCGGGGCCTCATCAAGGCAGGCTGAAACAGGCATCAGGGGATTTGCGGAAACGCTGAAATGACGATGACCGCGATAATGCCGCCTCTGCAAAAGCCCGTAACATTTCGACACACATTCGAGAAATCGTCGCGACGACTATCCTCTAGTCTGGTTTCGCAACCCGACCGGATATCAACGCATTCTGTTGCCGGTCCGGCCATTGGAGACCCGTCATGAATGAAACCGGAGTCGTTCTCGTCACTGGAAATGACAATGCCATTGCCGCCTTTACCGCCGGTCTGCTAGCACGCGCGGGACATGGTGTCGCCATGCTGCTGTCGTCGTCGCGACAGGAGGCGTTCGTGAACGAGATCGGCGGCATCGGCATTGTCGGAACCACCCAGTCCTGGCGGGATATTCGGTCGCTCGCCGACATGGCTCTCGGCCGATGGGGCCGCGTCGACGCTTTGCTGAACTGCCCCTGGTCCGAAACGTTCGGCTTCAACGCCCTTCCCGGCACGGCAATCCACGAAGCCTGCCTGATGTCGATGATCCGCACCATGCGCATTGTCGTTCCAATCATGAGAAGACAGCAGGGCGGCGCGATCGTGAATATAGCCCCGCCACCCATGCCCGACTTCATGGCATCGGGCGAAGACGCCTTCGCCGACGGCCTCATGGCCTTCACCGCTCGGTTTTCGGCAGGCAATGAGGCGCACAACATCCGGATGAACAATGTCTTTCCCGGCTGGCTCGAATACCTGCCGGAAGACGAAACCATTCGCGAGGCGATCCCGCTGGGCCGTTACGGCGAAATCGACGAAGTCGCCGCCACCGTCGCCTTTCTGCTTTCCAAAGGCGCCGGCTACATCACCGGCCAGAATATTCATGTCGACGGCGGCATCTTCCAGCCTGCACAGGGCGCGCCGGAGGCCGGCTTAAACTTTATTTCCGAGGGATAGGCGGAAGCACGGAAAACCGGGTGGCATCGCCATTTCCGGCGCCAGTCCGACGATGATCGGAAAGGGTCGATGGAAGCTCGTGCACTACGTCGATTACACCGACAGACTGCTCTTTGACCTCGAGTCAGATCCGCGCGGGGTGGCGAACCTCAGATCGACGTTCTGATCCTGAGACTGCGGCGGAAGGTCGAGCCGACTCCGACCAGCCCGCGCTTCATCAAGACGGAGCGCGGCCACGGCTATGTGTTCAACGCAACGGTCGAGGCTTTGTCCAACGTGTGAGCCGGAAACGCTCCGAATTCCCAGCACCGCCACGGGGAGAGCCTAAAGACCCGCGGCATCCATCATTTCGTAGAAGAAGGTCACGCCGCGCACGCCTGCCGAGCGCAGCGGATAGAACGGCACCTTGGGAATCGAACCGCGCGCGATCAGCGCCAGTTCATGCGGCTGTTTCATCATCATGTTAGCGAGTTGATCGCCGACATAGCCCGACATCGCGACGCCGGCGCCGTTGAAACCGGCAGCATAGCCGATGCGCGGGGACAGCATGCCCGCCATCGGCAGGCCGTCGAATGAAAGCGCCACGTGACCGGACCAGCGATAGTCGATGCCGATGCCGCGCAGTTCCGGGAAGATCAGATGCATCGCCTTTTCGAGCCGGCTGAAGGCCGCCGGCGCCTCGACATGGCCGAGCGCGCCGCGCCCGCCGAAGACGATGCGCCCGTCAACCTTGCGGAACCAGCGCATCATGCGCCGGGTCTCGGTATAGCTGCGCTCGTTCTTCAAAAGCCGCGCATCGAGATCGGCGGGCAGCCGCGCGGTGGCGATCATGGCGCTGCGGAAGGGCACGATGCTGCGGGCGACCGCGCGATCAACTCCCGTCAGCCCCGAATAGGCATTGGTGGCCAAGACCGCCTGCCTCGCAACCACCCTGGCGTCCGCCGTCGAGACGACGACGCCCGAGCCGCTCTCGGCCACGTCCAGAGCCGGCGTATCGGCATAGACCTGCACACCCCGCGCGCCCGCCGCGCGCCACAATCCCTGCAGATAGGCGAGCGGCTGAATTGTGCCCGCGCCGTCCTGCAGCACGCCGCCGACAAAACTGTCGCACCCCGTCTCATCGCGCACGTCTGCCCGGTCGAGAACATGAAGGCCGCGCTCGCCCAAATTCCGCGTCAGCCACTCGGCCTCGTGGCGCGCATGTTCGAAAGCCTTGACGGAATGGGCGCATTTGAGCGCGCCGACGCGGCGAAAACCGGTGTCGGCGATGGCGTAACGCTCGATCGTCTCGATCAGGTGGGCCACGCTCGCATTGGCGATCGCGTGCATCCGGCGTGCGACATCCATCCCGTGCGCGGCGGCAAGATCGGCGAAACCGCGGCGGAACTTGGCGGAAACCACACCGCCATTGCGCCCGCTGCCGCCGAGACCGACCGAGCCGGCCTCCAGCACCACGACGCTCAGGCCCTTTTCGGCAAAGGCGAGTGCGGCATGCAGGCCGCAATAGCCCCCGCCGATGATCGCCACATCGCAGGAGACGTCGCTGCCGAGCGCGGGAAAATCCCGCGGCCGAAGCGACCTGTCCTGACGCCAGAGCGATGCCGGAAGCGAGGGCAGTTGCATTATCTGGTTCCGAATACCGCGTCGGCCAGTTCGCCGAGGCTGTGGAAATGGAAATCGGGCTTGGTGAATTTGTCCGGCACCGGCGTACCGCCATAGCCTTCCTGATCGAAGCGGCGCTCGATCCAGCACACCGAGTAACCCAGTTCACGGGCGACGCCGATATCGTGGTACTGGCTCTGCGCCACATGCAGGATCTCGTCCTGCTTGAAGCCGAAGGCGGACTGACGGCCCAGATTGTGGGAGAAGAACCGCGGATCGGGCTTGGCGCACTTTGCGTCGTCATAGGTGACCGAATCGTGGAACGGCCAGCCGAGACGATGGTCATAGGCGGTGAACGAGGTCCGGTCGCCATTGGTCATGGCAACCAGGCGGAACCTGGTCCTCAAACGGGCCAGGGCCTGGGCGGAATCGGCGAAGGCCGGCCATTCGAGAACCGAGAGCTGAAAATCACGCGCGGCGGCCTCGGTATTGACCAGGCCGAGTTCGGCCGCGACATATTTGTATACGTCGTAGAAGACCTCGCTGTTGCGGCCGTAATGCCTGAGACGCCCGTCGAGATAGGGCTTGAAGATATCGTCGTCGGACAGATTTGCCGTCGCCTCCCCGCCGATGCGACGGACGGCGTCGAGCACGCCCTTCTCGAAGTCGATGCAGGTTCCGACGATGTCGAAAGTCAAAAGCTTGAAGCGGGAGAAGTCCATTGAAAGCCCATTCTTCTGGTTGCGTTCAGTTCGGATTTTGATGGACAGTGCGGCAAGTTTGTCATTTTGGGCAATTGTGAAATTCTCCTGCATACCATAATCTGGAGTTATGACAGGACTTCGCCGAAAACTTTCCTCGCCCAGCGCGCTCTTCATTTTCGAGGCGGCGGCTCGCTATGAGAACTTCACCAGCGCGGCCAACGAGCTCAACATCACCCAGCCTGCCGTGAGCCGCGCGCTTGCCACGCTGGAAAGCCATATCGGCAGCAAGCTTTTCCTGCGCGGGAAGCCCGGCGTCCGGCTCACCGAAAACGGCAAGCTGCTCAGAAACGCCGTTATTTCGGCATTTTCCGAGATCGAACGCGCATTGAACGAAATCGAGGAGCGGCGAACGGGCAAGACACAGGTGACGCTGTCGGTCTCGACGGCCTTCACCACCCACTGGCTGATGCCGCGGATTACCCGTTTTCAGTCGACATTCCCCAATGTCGATTTGCGCTTCCAGCTCATCCCGGGCCCGGTCACCGGTGAACTTGGCGACGTCGACATCGCCATGCGCTACGGCGCGCCGGGAAAGACGCCGGGGCGCTTCGTCATGCAGGAGGCTTATGTACCTGTGTGCGCACCGGGCTATTACGACGACACGGCGCGGGAAGATGCGACGCTGATCCTCCTCGAAAGCGACATTCCGGGCGACCCGCAATGGACGCCGCTTGATTCCGGTCAGCCCTACCGCAACAAGCTGACATTTTCGGACTATTCCGTCGTGGTTCAGGCAGCGCTCGTCGGCCAGGGCGTGGCTCTGGGCTGGCTCAATATCGTCGCCCACTGGATGGGACAGGGACGCCTGGTTCCGGCCAGTTCGACCGTGATGCTGCCCGGACGCGAATGCCGGCTGCAACTGCGGCAGGAGGAAGGCCGCTCGCCCGTCGTGTCGGAGGTGGCGGACTGGCTGCTGCAGGAGCTCCACGCCGACCTTTCGGCCATCAGCGCAAGCCATCCCGAACTCGATCTCGATTCCATCATCAAGCCAGGAAACGCGGCATGAACGTCAACACGGCCATATACGAGGCTTTCCAGGTGATCATGCGGGCGGGCACCGTTTCGGGAGCCGCGAAAATCCTTGGACGCAGCCAGCCGGCCGTCAGCCGGATGATCGACAAGCTTGAGGAAAATCTCGGGGTGAAACTGTTCGAGCGGCGCAAGGGCCAGGTCGTGCCCACCCATGCGGCCCATCTTCTGCTCGACGAAGTGGAAAAGCTGTTCGTCTCGCTGTCCTCGCTCGATAATTTTGGCCGGCGTCTCGAAGAGGGTCTGGAAGGCGGCGTCGGCGCGGCCTGCCTGCCGGCGCTCGGGCTCGACTTCATGCCGGAAGTCATCGCGCGATTTTCCCGGATGCGCCCGCAAGCCCGAGTCGTGCTTCACGTGCGCATGTCGGTGAGCGTGGAGAAATGGGTGGCAACCCAACAGGTCGATTTCGGCCTGGCCGAAACGCCGTTCCTGCTGTCCGGCTTCGAAACGAAGATCTTCGCCGATTCCAACTATGTCGCGGCCCTGCCCGTCGACCATCCGCTGGCGGAGAAGGCGGTGATCCGGGCGCAGGATATGCACGGCCAGAACCTGATTGCATGGACGGCCACGGTATCGGCGCGGCGAACCTTCGACGACGTCATTCAGGGCGCCGGCATCGCGCCGCGACAGATCATCGAATGCACGATGTCCTCGCCGATGTGCAGGATGGTCCAGCGCGGACTGGGCATAGCCATCGTCGATCCGTTCACGGCCTAGACCCAGCGCCATCCGAACGTCGTTTACCGCCCGTTCCTGCCACAGATCCCGTGTCGGTTTGCGTTGTTGCAGCCGAAGACCCGCGCGCCAACGGCGCTTGCCGGAGAATTGATCGGCCAAGCCGAGCAATTGCGGGACGAAGCGCTTGCCGATATGCGCAACCAGGGCGCACTGTTATAAATTTTTCGCATATTGAAAGGCAAATTTTGCATTTTGCTTCTATTGAGCCTTCGTCTTTCATGGCTGCATGGAACAAACCGTTCAACTCCGCAGCGCGCAGGATTGCTTTGACGTCGTCGTCATCGGCGGCGGCGTCAACGGCACGGCATCGCTGAGGGAATTGAGCCGGGCGGGTTATTCCACGCTCCTTGCTGAGGCCGACGATCTGGCCTCCGGCGCCAGTGGCCGCTCCTCCCGCATGCTTCATTGCGGGCTGCGCTATTTCGAAACGGCGAACCCGGTCCGGGACTTTGTCGGCAACCCGCAACGCCTCTTCTCCGCGCTTTCGATGGCGCGCGACGCCATGGAAGCGCGACGCGAGCTTGCGCTCGACGATGAGGTCGACACGCGCGCGATCGAACTTTCCTTCCCGGCATGGACCGACGGCCCCTTTCCCCGCTGGCAGATCAGCGCGGGCCTGCGCCTTCTCGGCCTGATCGGCCCGAAGGAGCCGCCGCTCGACCGCCATGTCCGAAACGCCGGAGAGACCCGAAACCACCCCATCGGCCGACATCTCCGCGACCCGGACAAACTCACCGGCATGGTCAGCTTCCGCGAATATCTCTTCGGCGCGCCGGAGCGGCTGTGCGTCGACAATGCGCTCGATGCCGAGGCGCACGGCGCCGAACTGTGTTTGCAGACCCGCGCGGAAATCCTCGGCAAGGATACCGACGGCCTCTGGCGCATCGCGCTGGAGAGCCGGAAGGATGGCAGGGACCGCGAAGTGCGCGCCCGCAGTATTCTCAACATGGCCGGCACCTGGTCCGACGCGGTCGGCGATTTCGGCAAGCGCCTGATCTGCGGCACCAAGGGCGCCCATATCATCATCCGCCTGCCGGATGGGTTTGCGGATCGCGGCATCGCCACCCTGCATCGCGGCGGGCATCCCTTCTACGGCCTGCCGCTGGGCGATGACCGGTTCTATTTCGGCCCCACAGAAACGCTTTTTGAAGGCGACGCCCGCGATATCCAGGCAGATAACGAGGATATCGAATTCCTGCTGGGCGAAGCCGGACATCTCTTGCCCGGCCTCGATCTGAAACGCGGCGATATCGAACAATGCTGGGCCGGCGTCCGCCCGCTGACCAGCGATCCGCGCTACCCGATGGGCGCTCGCGCCCGCACCATCCACGATCTCGGCCCCCAAGGGTTCGAGAACGTGCTCGCCATGACGGGCGGCCCCGTGATGAGCCATCGCAGCGCCGGCCGGCTGATGCTCGAACAGGTAAGAGCGCGTATCGGCGCGCCGCGCGATGCAACCCTTTCGGCGCGCAAGGCGGAAGCCCCGACGAAAACGCGCGTCGATCCGATCATTGAGGCGGTAACGCGCGAACATGCCTTCGACCTGAATGGCGTTCTGTCGAAACGCACCGGCGCGACATGGAAATCGCTTGTCGGTCATGATGCCGCCATGCAGACGGCACAGGAAATCGCCCCTCATTTGTCCTGGGACGCAACCAGGACGGACAATGAGGTCTTTCAGTTTCTCGCCCGCCAGGCGAAGGAATTCGGCGTCCCAGCGGCGCCGGAGTAAATCCGGAAGATACCGGAAGTGTAGAATGTCCACAAACCACGATAAAACAACCAGAGGAGTTCGAAAATGACAAAACTGGCTATCATCGCAGGCACCATCGCGGTTCTCGCCGCATCCGCCAGCGCAAGCTTTTCCCAGGACGTGCAGAACGACCGCTTCAAGGAAGTGCTCGATCGCGGCACGCTGCGGGTCGGCGTTCAGGGCGCCTTCAAACCCTGGGCCTTCCGGGCGCCCGATGGCTCGCTGCAGGGCATCGAGGTCGATCTCGCCCAGACCGTCGCCGACCACATGGGCGTCGCGCTCGAACCCGTCGTGATCACCTCCGCAAACCGGATGGAGTTTCTCCAGCAGGGCAAGGTCGATCTCTTGATCGGCGCCATGTCGGACCGTCCCGACCGTCGCAAGATCGTCGGCATTGTCGAACCGGCCTACTGGACGTCCGGCCCGACCCTGATGGCCAAGGAAGGCGTGATTTCCTCCTGGGACGATATCAAGGGCAAGCCGGTCTGCGGCAAGCAGGGCGTGTTCTACAACAAGATCGCCGAGACGGAGTTCGGCGCAAAGGTGATCGCCTTCGCCGGCAACACCGAAGCCAAGCAGGCGCTCCGCTCCGGCAAGTGCGTGGCCTGGGTCTATGACGATACCTCGATTTCCGCCGACCTCGCCAGCGGCGAATGGGAGCGTTACGAAATGCCGGTCGACACCGTCTTCTCCAACCCCTGGGGCGCGGCCGTTCCGCTTGAGGAAATGGATGGCATCTGGGGGACCTTCATGGCCGGCATGGCCTATAACTGGCACAAGGACGGCACCCTGATCGAGCTCGAGAAGAAGTGGAATGTCAAGCCGTCGCCGTGGATTCAGAAGATGCACGACGAACTGCAATACGACGACAGCTACCTGGAAAACTAGCGCATCGGCCCGGAAATCGGACTCGATTTTCGGAAAGCACGATGCGTAGATTCAATAGGTTAGAGCGTCCCTTGTGCATCCGAATGGATGCACGGCGCTCCAGGAGGCATCGCCGCCGGAGCATCAGGCGATGCGGTCAAGTCGCCCGATGGTCCCGGCAAGCATGCTACTCGAGACAAACCATCGGCCCCGTCGGGCGGCCGGCCAGTCGTAACCCGGTAAGACAGGAGAATGTCCTCCTTGCTAGAGATAATCGCACCGTTTTTTGAACGGCTGAACGAGACGGCAGGCATCAATTTCTCGCCGTTCCATGACCCCTATGACTGGTCGCGTTTCGTCGAGGGCATGTGGATTTCGGTCAAGCTGATCTCGGCCATCATCGCCTTGTCGCTTGTCATCGGCGTCCTTGGCGCTGGCGCCCAAACCTCGAAATCGAGACTTCTGCGCATCGTCGTCGCGGCCTATATCGAGGTTTTCCGCAATACGCCGCCCATCGTGCAACTTCTGTTTTTCTATTTCGGCCTCGGCGCGATTACGCCGCAGGTCGACATGGGCGGATGGTACGAGCCGATCATCGGCGCATTTGGCTGGGCGGTGATCGCCATCGGCATTTTCGGCGGCGCCTACAATGTCGAGATCTTCCGATCGGGCGTCGAGGCGGTCCCGCACCACACCAAGGAAGCGGCTGAAGCGCTGGGCTTCTCCGACCTCAAGATCTTCATCTACATCACCCTGCCGCTCGCCTTCCGTTTCTGTCTGCCGGCGCTCACCAACAACATCATCAGTCTCGCCAAGACCTCCTCGCTTGCCTATGTGATCGCGGTTCCCGAAATCACCTATTCGCTCGCCAATATCTGGTCCGACAGCCTCAATGTCTCCGAGATGATGGTCCTGCTGTTTGTGTTCTACATCCTGCTCGTCGCCGTCATCGCGCAGATCATGTCGTTTCTCGAACGCAAGCTTGCGCTGAAAGGATACGGCCAATGATGTCCTATTCGGTTGCCAGACTGACCTGGCGCGCGCCCGCAATCGTCGGCGGCCTCTGCATCGCCGCCACCCTCGCCACGACATTCACCGCAGAAGCGCAGGATGCCGGTTCCGGCCAGATGTCGGCCTTTGCAGCACTCGTCACGTGGATGCCCTTCATCCTCAAGGGCTTTCTTCTCAACCTCTTGATGAGCGTGCTGGCCATGGCGCTTGCGACCGTGACCGGACTGTTCCTCGGCTTCATGCAGATCAGCCCCAGCGCATTCATCCGCCTGCCGGCCAAGTTCGTGACCCATCTTTTCCGCAATTCGCCGTGGCTGGTGATCCTGTTCGCGATCATGCTTCTCGTTCCGTTCCAGGTCACGCTGCCGGGCGGCGAGAAGGTTCTCATCCCCGACTGGGTGAAGGCAACGATCGGCTTCGCCCTTCCGGTGATGGCGAACATCGCCGAAATCCTGCGCGGCGCGATTGCCTCCATCCCCTCCGGCCAGTGGGAAAGCGCCGAAAGCCTGGCCTTCACGCGCGGCCAGACGCTGCGTCACATCATCCTGCCGCAATGCGTTCGCCGCATGCTGCCGCCCTGGATGAACTGGTACGCCCTGTTGACGCTAATGACGCCGATGGCCGCGATCCTCGGCGTCAGCGAGGCGCTCGGCAATACCCAGGCCGCCATGGAAGCCGCCGGTTCGCGGCCGGAATTCCTGATCCCGTTCTATCTGTTCCTGATGACGATCTTCTTTGTGTTCATCTATCCGCTTTCCATCTACACGCGCCGGCTCGAGCGCCGCTTCTCCGCCGGAGCCTGACAAGGGACTGTCTCACATGAATGCTGAAAACAGCTGGACCCCTGACCAACCGATCATCTCGATGCGCAATGTGCGCAAGTCCTTTGGCGATTTCGAAGTCCTCAAGGGCATCGATCTGGAAGTGAAGAAGGGCGAGGTCATCTGCATCATCGGGCCGTCGGGCTCGGGAAAATCCACCCTCATCCGCACCATCAACGGCCTTACCCCCGTAAACGCCGGCTCGGTTATGGTGGAAGGCCAGGAGGTGCATGATGAAAAGCTCGACAAGCTGGCCCTGCGCCGCAAGGTCGGAATGGTCTTCCAGCAATACAATCTGTTCCCGCATCGCACCGTTCTGCAGAACGTCATGATGGCCCCGGTGCTCGTGCTGCGCGAGAACAAGGCCGAGGTCGAAAAGCGCGCCCGCGCGCTTCTCGAGAAGGTGCAGCTGCGCGACAAGGAAGACGCCTATCCGCTGGAGCTCTCGGGCGGTCAGCAGCAGCGCGTGGCGATCGCCCGCAGCCTCTGCATGCGCCCCGACATCATGCTGTTTGACGAGGTCACCGCCGCGCTCGACCCGGAAACGGTCAACGAGGTGCTCTTCACCATTCGCGAACTGGCGGAGGAAGGCATGACCTGCGTGCTCGTGACCCACGAAATGGGCTTCGCCAAGGAAATTTCCGACCGGGTCTATTTCACGGATTCCGGCAGGATCGTCGAAAGCGGACCGCCAGCGGAACTGTTTGACGCGCCAAAGGATCCGCGGACACGGGAATTCCTGTCCAAGGTGCTCTGACGGTCGTCGACAAGACCGATCCTGGAGAAAACGCATCCGTGGGAGAATAGAGATGAGCGACCAGAACCGGGGCGCGAAGCGGGATCCGCTGCTTCAGCCGCTGACCATCAAGAAACTGACCCTGCGCAACCGCATCATGAGCACCGCGCATGCCTGCGGGCTGCAGAAGGACGGCTTTCCGCAAGAAGCCTATCAGGCCTATCACGAGGAAAAGGCCAAGGGCGGCATAGCGCTTTCAATGTTCGGCGGATCATCGAATGTCGATATCGACAGCCCGAACATCTTCCAGCAGCTCAATGTCGGCGTGGACGCAATCATCCCGCATCTGCAGCGCTTTTCCGAGCGCATGCACGCCCATGGCGCGGCGCTGATGTGCCAGATCACCCATCTGGGACGCCGGGGCGACCCTTACGCGCAGGACTGGCTGCCGGCCATCGGCCCGTCGCCGATCCGCGAAACCCTGCACCGCGCCATTCCGCGCGAAATGGACGAGCACGACATCAACCGCGTCGTCAAAGCCTATGGCCAGGCCGCGCGGCGCTGCGAGGAAGGCGGGCTGGACGGGATCGAGACCTTGGCATCCGGCCACATCATCGGCCAGTTCCTGTCGCCGAAGACCAACCACCGCACCGACCGCTTCGGCGGATCGCTCGACAATCGCATCCGCTTCGCGCTGATGGTGCATGACGAAATCCGCCGGAATGTCAGCGACGATTTCATCGTCGGCATGCGTTTCGTGGTCGACGAGGGCATCGATGGCGCGCTCTCGGCCGAGGAGTGCATCGCGGCGGCGCAGATCCTGCAGCGCGAAGGAGCCGTCGATTTCTTCAACGCGCTCTACGGCTCGATGGACACCGCCCGCGCGCTCTCGGAGGAGACCTTTCCCGGCATGGGATCCCCGGCCGCACCCTGGGTCAAGGCCGTGGGACATTTCAAGCGCGCGGTCGGACTGCCGGTGTTTCATGCCGCAAAACTCTCCGACATGGCATCGGCGCGGTTTGCCGTCTCCGAAGGCCATGTCGACATGGCGGGCCTCACCCGGCCGCAGATGACCGATCCGCACATGGTCGCCAAGCTGATGCGCGGCGAGGAAGAACGCATCCGCCCCTGTGTCGGCGCCGGCCACTGTCAATCGGCGCATCGTCCGCGCTGTCTGCACAATGCCGCGACCGGTCGGGAGCTGACCGTTGGTCACGACATCGCAAAGGCCGAGAAGCAGCGCGACGCGATCGTGATCGGCGCAGGTCCCGCGGGACTTGAAGCCGCCCGCGTGCTCGCCGAGCGCGGGCACAAGGTCAGGGTTTTCGAGGCCGCGCCGCAGCCGGGCGGACAGCTTCTGCTTGCCGCAAACGGCTGGCGGCGTGATCTCGTCGGCATCGTCGACTGGCGTCTTGCGGAACTCGAAATCCTCGGCGTTCAGATCGAATGCAACCGCTATATGGATGCGGCGGATATTCTGGAACTCGACGCCGATCTGGTGATTCTCGCAACCGGCGGCGTTCCCCAGACGGCATTCGGTCCCGGCGAGGAATTCGTCCTGAGCGCCTGGGATATTGTCGGCCGGCAGGTCAAGCCGCAGGGCGATGTTCTCGTCTGGGACAATACCGGCCGCCACCCGGCGCTGCTTGCCGCTCAGACGGCGATGAACGAGGGCGCGCGGGTGCAGCTTGCCACGATCGATACCAATATCGGACAAGATCTCGTCTATCCCGAGATCATCCGCTGGCACAAGGAATTCACCAAGGCAGGCTTGCGCGCCGATCCGCACCTGCGCCTCACCGAGGTCAGGAAAACCGGTAACCGGCTGGAAGCGGTCCTGATCAACGAACTCACCCACGAGAGCGAGGAACGCGTCGTCGATCAGGTTGTCGTCGAGATGGGCACGATCCCGATCGACGACGCCTTCGCGGAATTGCGCGGCCGCTCCGGCAATGACGGCGTCACCGATCTCCATGCGCTCAAGAACCTGGCGCCGCAGCCCATGGCCCGCGCGGGCTTCGAACTGCATCGCATCGGCGACGCCCAGGCCTCCCGCAACGTCCATGCGGCGATCTACGATGCCTTGAGGCTATGCTCTGTCTGCTAAGCCTCACGCGGAATTGGCGTTGCATTCGTTTTCAACATCAGTTCCAAACACCGGCCTGTTCATCGCCGCCCATTGCGGCATGATGATCGTCTTGGCGTCGCTGATTTCGCCGGAGGTCAAGCACGTGCTCCATGTCCGCATTGAGCAGGCCTCCGACGCCCGCGCCAAGGTGCTCTCCGATCCGAACCGCTCATGGTCGAAGCGCATTCTGGCGGAGCAGTTTTCGGACTGAACCCCGGCACCACTTGCGCGAGATCAACGACATCGGCCCTCAACCATGAACAACATCCAGCCTGGAAAGAGCCCCTTGGCAGTTCGAACATGGAGTGACCTATGTCTGGCAGCAAGAGAGTGCTCGTGGCCGTCTTGTCGCTTGTTGCGCTGGCGATCGTGTCGATTGCCATACTGGTCGGTTTCGAGATCAACCGGATCAAGGCGATCTTCGCCGCCAATGCGGAGTTGAAGGAAGAAGGGTATTACCTTTCGCCCTTTGAGTTCGAATTGCTGAGCGTTTCCTACTATCTCAACAACGGACATTATCTCGAAGGCATTTCACGTCTGAACGAGATTCATCACGTGATGACAACCCGCGACGGCCTGGTGAAGATTCCATCCTTTGCCGACCCGGCCGAAAAGCTGGATTTCTACCGGAGCCTTCAAAACCCCGAAACCGGCGCTTTTTATCCGAACAGCAGTGATCCGGTGGTCACCTATATCGGCGTGACGGCGAACATGATCAATCTGATAGAGACGCTGTCCCTGGAGGCCGGCGAGCCGTTTTCTCTAAAATACCCTTTGCGTTTTCTCGACGAGATCGACACTCCCGACCGGCTGACGGCCATGCTCGACGACGTGTCCCGTGTCGGCTGGATCGGGAGAAAGATCAAGCCGGCCTTCGTCAGCGCGATCGAGCTTCAGGATCTCATCGATCAGGATGAGCGGCTCGGCATCTATGGCTTCTCCGATGAGTTGAAGCATGCGTTCTATCGATGGTTCTATGACAATCAGAACCCCGACACCGGCCTGTGGGGGCCGCGTGACAGAAGCACCGGCGAGATGATCGACGGTGGCGATATCGGCGACAGCGGCAAGATCATCAAGATGTTCGTCGATGCCGACGGCAACAATATCCACCCCGACATGCCGCTGCGCTACACCGACCGCATATTCGCCTCGACCATTGCGGGGCTTTCCCGCCCGATGCCCGATACGGCCGACGGACGGCACCGCTGGATTCTCGACCAGGACCGCGGCTTCCGTTTCCTGACAAGATATGTCTGGAACAATGCGACGAAAACGGAAAAGGAGACGGTGCGCGCATTGCTCGAGCAATTCGTGACGACGCGCTTCGCCCTTTATTATCAGCCGCAGGAGGGCGCCTTCTCACTCTATCCCGACGCCGACCATGCCGACCTTGACGGCACGAGCGAGGCCGCCGGCATGCTTGACTATGCCGGCGAATTGTCGGCGGAGCGCCAGGCAGCTTTGTGGGGCGGCCCCGCCATGACCATTCGCGATCTCGAGCCGATGGCCGTCGACGCGCTCGATGATGAAGCGCTGGCGCCGATAGCCGCTTCCACCGGCATCGTGTCCGTACGATTTTATGCCGCGGAACCGTCGGGCAATTTCACCGAAACACCCCTGGCGATCCTTTATCCGCGCCCTCCGGTTGTGCGCGATACCGTCGACCTGATCCGCAGCATGCGCGAATGGCTCGACACCACATCACAGGAAATGGGGAACTGGGGCAGACGCGAGGCTATCGTCGGGCGGCTTGCGGCAACCCCGGTCAACCCGACGGCTCCCGTGCTTGCGGCAAGCGATGTCGCCATTGTCGACGCGCTTCTTAGCGAGCACATCTTTCTTGTCGCAATCGGTTTCGACACGTTGCAAGTACCGCGCGTTCAAATAGTCTACGAGAAAAACTAGCGCATTTCCGGTGAAAACCGGATCATCGAATTGCTCTATCTATTTGTTTTTACGCGCGTCCGGACGGAAAACCGGTATCCACTTTTCCTGGACGCGCTGGCGGCGTTTTTCTCACAGACCGAATACCGGCCTGTTCATCGCCGCCCATTGCAGCATGATGATCGTCTTGGCGTCGCTGATCTCGCCGGAGGTGACCATCGCCATTGCCTCGTCGAGGGTCAGCGTGACGATCTCGATATCCTCGTGCTCGTCGGCAAGACCGCCGCCATCCTCGAGCCGCATGCTGCTGTCGGCAACCGCCGCGAAGCAGTGGACCACCTCGGTGAGGATGCCCGGCGCGGAGATCATGGCGCTGATGGGGATAAGCGCGCCCACCGCATAGCCGGTTTCCTCCCGGGCCTCGCGGATCGCGGCTTCCTGAGGGGTTTCGCCATCGTCGATCAGTCCCGCCGCGGCCTCGAGCAGAAAGCCGTCGCGGCCGCCCATCGCAAACACCGGCACGCGGAACTGGCGCACCAGCACGAACCTGCCGAGATCGCGGTCATAGACCAGAACGGACGCTGCCTCCGGTCGCTCGCAGACCTCCCAGGACCGGTCGCTTTCGCGCCCCTTACTGTCGCGGTAGTGGAAAACATATTCGACGATCCGGCTCCAGCCTTCGAACAGCACGTTTTTCTGGAGGATTCGGGCGCGATCCGTGGTCATGGGAAATCCTTCTTGAAAGCAGGCGGGCGGTGAGCCGCTTGTAAAGCGATGGCGAGACTCTTAATACCATCCCGGCCAAAGGCAATGCGAGGACGCGATGAATTACCGCCATATCTACCACGCCGGCAATTTCGCCGACGTTCTGAAACACGCCGTGCTCGTCAATGTCATCCGCTATTTCGAGCGCAAGGAGGCCGCCTTCCGGGTGCTCGATACCCATGCGGGCATCGGCCAGTACGATCTTTCGAGCGGGGAAGCGGAAAAGACCGGAGAATGGCGGGACGGCATCGGCAGGCTGCTTGACGCCGATCTGCCCGAAAAGGTCGCGCCCCTGCTCCGGCCCTATCTCGATTGCGTGCGCGCGCTCAATCCGGATATGGGTCCGGTAATGGGCCCGAACGGCGGAATAAAATCCTATCCGGGCTCGCCCCGCCTTGCCCGCATGCTGCTGCGCAAGCAGGACCGGCTGTCGCTGATGGAGCTGCATCCCGCCGATTACGAGACCCTGCATGCCGCGTTCGACGGCGATTATCAGGTCCGCGCCACCCATCTCGACGGCTGGCTTGCGCTTGCCGGGCATCTGCCGCCGAAGGAGCGGCGCGGCATCGTGCTGGTCGATCCGCCCTTCGAGGAGCCGGGCGAATTCGATCGTCTCGCAGACGGTCTGGCGAAGGCCCACCGTCGGTTTGCGACCGGCACCTATCTGCTTTGGTATCCGATCAAGAAGGGCGCCCCGGTCGCCGCCTTCCATCAGAAACTGAAAGAACTGGCGATCCCGAAAATCCTCTGCGCGGAGCTTGTCGTCAGGAGTGAGCGCGACGCCGAGGGGCTTGCGGGCTCCGGCCTCGTCATCGTCAATCCGCCCTATACGCTGGCGGGGGAACTCGATATTCTGCTGCCCTATCTGAAGACCTGCCTGGCGCAGGACCGTTTCGCCCGCGCCGGAAGCTTCTGGATCGCCGGCGAGACCGCCCACGAGAAAGAAGACGGCCGATGAAACTGTTTTATGCCCCCGCCTCGCCCTTTTCCACCAAGGTGGTGATGGCGGCCCACCATCTTGGTATTGCGCTTGATCTCGTGCCCACGGCAACGCAGGACAATCCGGAGGACCTCCTCGTGGCCAACCCGCTCGGCAAGATCCCCACGCTGGTCACCGACGAGGGCGAGACTTTCTACGACAGCCGCACCATCATGCATTATCTGAACGCGATTGCCGGCGAGGATGCCCGGATCTATCCGCGCAACCCGGAAAAGCGCGCGGCGGTGGAACGCACCGAGGCGCTCAGCGACGGCATCTGCGACGCCGCCATCCTGGTGATCTACGAGACGCGGTTTCGCTCGCCGGAAACATGGCACCAGCCCTGGGTCGACCGCCAGTGGGACAAGGTGCGCCGCGGGCTCGATCATCTGGATGCCCATCCGCCGAAATTCGGCAAGCGGCTCAATGCCGGCCATTTCGCGCTTGCCAGCCTGCTCGGCTATCTGATGCTGCGCTTTCCCGGCCAGTGGGAAGAACATCGCGTCCGCCTCGTCAACTGGCCGGCGGCGTTCGAGGAGCGCTTTCCTGATTACGGCCGCCTGCGGCCGCAGGCATAATCAGCGGCTTGCCACGGCGGGTCAAAACGAAAAAGGCCCGCCTTGCGGCGAGCCTCCCCTGCATCAGGCGTTGTCGGGTTCTCAGAAGTGAACGCCGAGACCGACCTTGACGGTGTTTTCCTGAAAGCCGCGCTCATAGGTCGCGCCGTTCAGCTTGAAATCCTGCTTGCCGTAATCGGTGTAGCGGTATTCCAGGCGGGCGGAGATGTTTTCCGTGACCATGGCTTCGGCACCGGCACCGACAGTCCAGCCCCAGCCCATCTGCGTGTCCTTGTCGCCGGCCTGCTTGGCGACCAGCTTGGAACCTGCGAGACCGGCAGTGCCGTAGAGCAGAACCGGATCCATGGCGAAACCGACGCGGCCGCGCAGCGAGCCGTTGACGCCCTGTTCCATCTTCACGCTCGGGAACACGACTTCGCTCTGGTTCGAGGTGGCGAGGTCGGCTTCGACGCCGTAGACGATATTGCCGCTCTGCATGTTGTAGCCGCCGAACAGCGTGCCGCCCCAGCCATCGGCCTTGAAGTCGCCCTCGTCGAACGTACCCCAGTCCCAGTTGGCGGCGCCGCCGAGGTAGAAGCCGCTCCAGTTCGAAATCTTGGCCGGTTGCGCATAGCTGACCGGGCTCGGCTCATAAGGGGTGGAGACGATGGCGTCTGCGGCCTGTGCCGCGCCAGCGCCTACCAGTACCGCCATCGCGACGGCGGTCGTCGTTTTGATATTCCGCATCTTGTCTCTCCTTTTTGTGCTTCGCTATCGTATCTGCGCGTAAAGCACTTAAGAAATGAGATAGGCGCGATTAATTATGATATCAATGCTTTCGATAATCCCGTCATATATATCGTTAACAATGAATTTATACAAAAATAAACTGAGAAAGTCAGAGTTAATACATTATTTATATTTAAATCCGCCATATCGGTGCGTGGTCGCCGCTTTCGCCCCGCTCCGTAAGCGCGCCAACTTCCACTTGGTTGTTGCCGCGACAAGGCGATATAAGCTTCGCAACGCCGTCCAAAGGATCGATATATGCAGCAAAACCCGCGCTCCAGAACCGTTCTCGTCACCGGCGGAGCGAAAAGACTTGGCCGCGCCATTGTCGAGGGCATGGCCAATTACGGCTTCAATGTGGCAATCCATGCCAATCAGAGTATCGACGAGGCGGAATCGGCGGCGCAAGCACTGCGCGAAACCGGAATCGATGCGCGCGTTTTCCGGGCCGATCTTCTCGACGGCGACCAGACGGGCCGGTTGGTCGCGGCGGTGAACGATGCAATGGGGCCGGTCGATATCCTGGTCAACAACGCCTCGCTGTTCGAGGACGACGCGGCATCGCATTTTAGCGCCGATCGGTTCGACCGCCATTTCGCGATCCATGTGAAGGCGCCGCTGATCCTTTCGGAGCATTTCGCCAGACAGGCGGATGGCGGCCTGATCGTCAACATGATCGACCAGCGGGTCTGGGCGCTCACGCCGCGCTTCTTCAGCTACACGCTGTCCAAGAGCACGCTGTGGACCGCCACGCAGACCATGGCGCAGGCCTTCGCGCCGAACATCCGCGTCAACGCCATCGGCCCCGGCCCGACGCTGAAAAACATCCGCCAGAGCGACGAGGATTTTGAAAGCCAGATCGGAACGCTTATCTTAAGACGAGGACCGGCGCTTTCGGAATTCGCGGCGACGATTCGCTATCTTTACGAAACCCCCTCGATCACCGGCCAGATGATCGCGCTCGACGGCGGGCAGCACCTGGCCTGGGAAACACCGGACGTAACGGGTATCAATGAATGACACGCAACGCGCCTGATGGCGGCATTGTTTATGACGACAGAGATGACGACGACGGCCTGCCGGAGGTCGTCATACCGTCGGCCGACGCGATCCAGTGGAATGACGCGGCGAGTGAGCAGCACGCGCTGAAGGGCGCGGAACTGATCGCCGAATTCGTCAAGCGCCTGCCGAACGCGCCCGGCGTCTACCGCATGTTCAACGCCAATGGCGACGTGCTCTATGTCGGCAAGGCGCGGTCTCTGAAAAAGCGCGTCACCAATTATGCGCAAGGCCGCGGCCACTCCAACCGCATCACCCGCATGGTCGCGCAGACCGCCCATATGGAATTCGTCACCACAAGGACGGAAACCGAGGCGCTGCTGCTGGAAGCCAATCTGATCAAGAGGTTGCGGCCGCGCTTTAATGTTCTGCTGCGCGACGACAAGTCGTTTCCCTATATCCTGATCACCGGCGACCACGAGGCGCCAGCCCTGTTCAAGCATCGCGGCGCGCGCGCCCGCAAGGGCGATTATTACGGCCCCTTCGCGTCGGCCGGCGCGGTCGGGCGCACCATCAATGCCATGCAGCGCGCCTTCCTGATCCGCTCCTGCACCGACAGCGTCTATGAAAGCCGGACGCGCCCCTGCCTGCTCTACCAGATCAAGCGCTGCGCAGCCCCCTGCACCGGCGAGATATCGAAAGAGGATTATGCCGAACTGGTCGACGAGGCCCGCGCCTTCCTGTCGGGCAAGAGCAAGCAGGTCCATGCCGAGCTCGCCGAGGCGATGAACGCCGCCTCCGAAAACCTCGATTTCGAACGCGCCGCGATCTATCGCGACCGGTTGTCCGCGCTCTCGCATGTGCTCGGCCACCAGGGCGTCAACCCGGCCGGCATCGAGGAAGCGGACGTGTTCGCGATCCACAATGAGGGCGGGCTCTGCTGCATTCAGGTGTTTTTCTACCGCACCGGCCAGAACTGGGGCAATCGCGCCTATTTTCCGAAGGCCGATCCGTCGCTCACCGGCGCGGAAATCCTGAACGCCTTCCTGGCGCAGTTCTATGACGACAAGCCGATCCCGAGGAATATATTCCTGTCGGAAGAGATCGAGGAGCAGGCGCTGCTCGAACTGGCGCTTTCGGAGCGCGCCGAGCGCAAGGTCCAGATCACCGTGCCGAAGCGTGGGGAAAAGCGCGAGGCGGTCGAGCACGGCCTTGCCAATGCCCGCGAGGCCCATGGCCGCAAGCTTGCCGAAACCGCGACGCAATCGCGCCTGCTGGAAGGCTTCGCCGAAACCTTCGGCCTGCCCCAGCCGCCGCGCCGGATCGAGGTTTACGACAACTCCCACATCATGGGCACGAATGCGGTCGGCGGCATGATTGTCGCCGGCCCCGACGGCTTCGTGAAGGCGCAGTATCGCAAGTTCAACATCAAATCGACCGAGATCACCCCCGGCGACGATTTCGGCATGATGCGCGAGGTCATGACCCGCCGGTTTGCGCGGCTGATCAAGGAGCATGGCATTCCCGACCGATCCGTCGCGCCGGAAGGCGATGGCGACGCCCCCTTCCCGGCCTGGCCGGACGTGATCCTGATCGACGGCGGTCAGGGGCAGATGTCGGCGGTGCGCAAGATCCTCGAGGATCTCGGCATCACCGATGCGGTCACCGCGATCGGCGTCGCCAAGGGCGCCGACCGCGAGGCGGGCCGCGAGCGCTTCTTCATGGCGGGCCGGCCCGATTTCTCGCTGCCGCCGCGCGATCCGGTGCTTTATTTCATCCAGCGCCTGCGCGACGAGGCCCATCGCTTCGCGATCGGCTCCCACCGGGCGCGGCGCAAGAAGGAGATGGTCAGGAACCCGCTCGACGAGATCGCCGGCATCGGGCCCTCGCGCAAGCGCGCGCTGTTGCAGCATTTCGGCTCGGCCAAGGCGGTGTCGCGCGCGGGACTTTCCGATCTTGCCGGCGTCGACGGGATTTCCGAGGCGATGGCACGGCTGATCTACAACCATTTTCACGAGGGCGGCGGCAAATGACAGTCGGCTTTCGGAAATTCTGAAAACCTGTCACAGGTTTAATGCCGCGCCGCATTGACCGCGGGGTTGCATTGGAAGCATCTTGCGGCTGGGCGCGACCTCCCGCGCAAGCAGACGGAATGACGCGATGGCATCGAAAGCTTACAACCTACCCAACCTCCTGACCTATGGGCGCATTCTGGCGGTTCCGCTGATCGTGCTCTGCTTCTTCCTGGAAGGGAAGCTTTCAAGCTCCGATTTCGCCCGCTGGGCGGCCTTGTCGATCTTCACGCTGGCCTCACTCACCGATTTCCTCGACGGCTATCTCGCCCGCGCCTGGAACCAGACCTCCAATATCGGGCGCATGCTCGACCCGATCGCCGACAAGCTGCTGGTCTCCACCTGCCTTCTTCTGCTGGCCGCCGATGTCGAGCGCACGATTGCCGGCTGGTCGCTGTGGGCGGCGATCATCATCCTCTGCCGCGAGGTGCTGGTTTCGGGTCTGCGCGAATATCTGGCGGGTCTCAAGGTGTCGGTCCCGGTCACCCGCATCGCCAAGTGGAAGACCACCTTCCAGATGGTGGCGATCGGCCTGTTGCTGGCCGGCCCCGCCGGCGACAAGGTGATCCCCTACACCACCAATCTCGGCATCGTGCTGCTCTGGGTCGCCGCAGCGCTGACGATGTATACCGGCTATGACTATTTCCGCGCCGGGCTGAAACATGTCGTGGAGGCGGAGCGATGACCAGGCTTGTCTATTTTGCATGGGTGCGCGAGCGGATCGGGACCGGCGAGGAGGAACTGGATATTCCCGCCGAGGTAACGGACGTCGCCGGCCTGCTCGCCTTCCTGCAGGCGCGCGGCGACAATTATGCCGCCGCCCTTGCCGAACCGGAGGTGATCCGGGTCGCGCTCGACAAGTTCCACGCCGAGCACGACGCCCCGATCGCCGGCGCGCGCGAGATCGCGCTGTTTCCCCCGATGACGGGCGGGTGAGGCATGCAGGTCGTACCGAAGATCAGGATACAGGCTGAAACCTTTGATATCGCGGCGGAAATCGAAGACATCATCGGAGGCCGCCCGGATATCGGCGCGACGGTGAGCTTTACCGGTCACTGCCGCGACGAGGGCGGCAGGCTTGAGGCGCTGGAGCTCGAGCACTATCCCGGCATGGCCGAGGAGGAGATCGCCCGGATCGGCCAACAGGCGATCGACCGCTTCGGCCTGCTCGGCCTCACGGTGATCCATCGCTTCGGCCGCATGCTGCCCGGCGATCCGATCGTGGTGGTGATCGCCGCCGCCAGTCACCGCCATGCCGCCTTTGAGGGCGCATCCTTCGTCATGGATTTCCTGAAGACAGACGCGCCGTTCTGGAAAAAGGAACACCTGAAGGATGGCGGCTCCGGCGAATGGGTCAGCGCCCGCGAACAGGATGACCACGCCCGCGACCGCTGGCAATAAAACGGACACGATCTTGCTGTAGAAGCGCGATTGCAGGGCTTGCCCGGATTGTAAATCGCTCTATCCTGCTGATGACGTCTTTCAATCGATTTACCGCGCGACGAGGACCGCCATGCCCGCCAATGCCGCTTCCATAGATGTCGGCTTGATCATGTATCCTGGCCTGACCCAGCTGGATCTGTTCGGGCCCGCCGACGTTCTCAATCGCATGCCGGGCACGAACATCAAGTTCCTCTGGAAAAACCTCGATCCGGTGATCGTCGATCGCGGGCTGCGCGTGCTGCCCAACACCACCTTCGGCCAGTGCCGGAGCCTCGATATAGTCTGCGTTCCCGGCGGCCCCGGCCAGATCGCGCTGATGGATGACGACGAGACGCTGAATTTCCTGCGCCGGATCGCGCCCGGCTGCCGGCTGGTCACATCTGTTTGCACCGGTTCGCTGGTGCTGGGCGCGGCGGGCCTGCTGGACGGCTATCGCGCCACCTCGCACTGGACCTCGGTCGAGCAACTGGCGCTGTTCGGCGCCAAACCGGTGCATGAGCGCGTCGTCGTGGATCGAAACCGCATCACCGGCGCCGGCGTCACCTCCGGCATCGATTTCGCCTTGCGGGTGGTGGAGGACATGACCGACCGGGCCACCGCCCAGCAGATCCAGCTCCAGATGGAGTATGATCCCGAGCCGCCCTATCGCTGCGGCACACCGAAGACCGCGCCGCCGGAAATCGTCGACGCGGTGCGCGCCCGCCTCCACATGTTCCAATCCAGCCGCCGCTCCGCCAGCGAGCGCGCCGCCGAACGCCTCGCCGCGCGCAAGGGCTGACACAAAAAAACCCGCGGGCAAGCCGCGGGTTCTGAAAGTCGGTTCGACCGAGAAATCAGCCGACGATTTCGGTTTCGGAGAACCAGAAGGCGATTTCGCGCTTGGCGGTTTCCGGCGCGTCCGAGCCGTGCACCGAGTTTTCGCCCATGGACAGCGCGAAGGTCTTGCGGATCGTGCCCTCATCGGCCTTTTCCGGGTTGGTCGCGCCCATGATCTCGCGGTTCTTCAGAACGGCGTTTTCGCCTTCCAGAACCTGGACGATGGTCGGGCCCGAGCACATGAAATCGACGAGCTCGCCGAAGAACGGACGCTCCTTGTGCTCGGCGTAGAAGGCTTCCGCCTCGCGCTTTGCCATCCATACCCGCTTGGAGGCGACGACGCGAAGGCCGTTTTCCTCGAAGACCTTGGTGATCGCGCCGGTCAGGTTGCGCTTGGTGGCATCCGGCTTGATCATCGAAAAAGTGCGTTCAATCGCCATGTCGTCGTCCTTTGCGTTCATGAAATTTGGCCGGTGTATAAAGCGGTTTCGGCCAGAATGGAAGCAGGCGGACACGACGAATTTGTTCAGCCGTCGATTATGACGTTTCGGTGAAGCCCTGGCAGCGTTCGAACCAGTTCATCACCGGGTCATTGGCGTCAAGGATGTCCGGATTGCCGGTCTTGAACGCCCATTGCAGCGCGCCGAAGACGATGTAATCGGCAAACAGCGGCTCGCTGCCGCCGATAAAGGGCTGGCTCTTCAGCATCACCCTCAACGGCTTCAGCTTGTCGGCGAAAGCGGCGATTTCCGCCTCGCGACCGGTCGCGACCTCTTCGAGCGTCGACCCGAGACGGGCTTCCCGGCTTTCGCGGAAATAGGCCTGATCGACCGGGGACAGCATGTCGTGGATATGCTTGAGCGCGATCCGGGTGATGGCGGGATGCAGCGTCGACTGGGAATAGGCCTCGACGAAGCGCGCCATGCCGGCCCCGCCCTCGCCCTTGAACAGCGACGGCGCGTCCGGATAGGTCTGCTCCAGATAGAGCGCGATCGCGAAACTGTCGGCGATCAGCTTGTCGCCGTCCTTCAGGATCGGCACGGTTTTCGAAAACCCGTTCTCGAGCTTGGCGATCTCGGTGAAGCCGACGGGTTTTTCCTCAAAGTCCAGCCCCTTATGCCTGAGGGCCAGGATGATTTTCCAACAATGGGGGGAAAAGCGGATGTCGGGATCGGCGCCGCAAAGCGTGTAGAGAATTCGAACCATGAGAAACTCCTTCGTCGCGGTTGAAACGTTAGCACGTCATGCGGTGATGACGCATGAGACTTATTGCTGAAACCATCAAAATTTCTCGCTGGTGTACGGCCGGCACGGCGCTATTCTGCCGCAAAAGGAGAGCTAAATGTTACAGCACTACCGCCGTTTCGCCGCCTATAATGCCTGGGCCAACGCCCTTGTCTACGCCGCGGCGGCCGAACTGTCCGACGAGGAATATCGTCGCGATCTGGGCGCCTTCTTCCCGTCCGTCCACGCCACCCTCAATCACATCCTCTATGCAGACGGCGTGTGGATGACGCGGTTTGCGGGCAAAGACACCGGTCCGGTTCTGCTCGACACCATCCTGTTCGATGATTTCACGGCGTTGAGGGCGGCGCGCCAGGCGATGGACGAGAACATCATCGGCTTCATCGACGGGCTCGACAGCGTCGAAGGAACATTTTCCTATCAGCGCGGCAACCCACCCAAGACCTATACCGACCGGATCGGCACCACGCTTGCGCATTTCTTCAACCACCAGACTCACCACCGCGGCCAGGTCCACATGATGCTGACGGTGCTCGGGCAACCGTCGCTGGCATTGGACATGAACTACTTCCTGCGCACCCCCGAAGGAAGCGTGCTGCCGCAAGGCTGAAGAGCGCTTGCCAAGCGGTGCGGTTTCAGACAAAACCGCTGGCATGATCTCGATATCCGACCTTACCGTCCGCGTCGCCGGACGCCTGCTCATCGAAAACGCCTCCGTTTCCATCCCCGACGGGATGAAGGCGGGGCTTGTCGGGCGCAACGGCGCCGGCAAGTCGACGCTGTTTCGCGTTCTGACCGGCGCGCTTGCGCCCGAGACCGGCACGGTGTCGCTGCCCAAACGCGCGCGGATCGGCCAGGTGGCGCAGGAGGCGCCCGGCACGGAAGACCCGCTGATCGATATCGTGCTCGCCGCAGACAAGGAACGCGCCGCGCTGCTCGCCGAAGCCGAGACCGCGAAGGACCCCGATCGGATCGCCGAAATCCACACGCGGCTTGCCGATATCGATGCCCATTCGGCCGAAGCGCGCGCGGCCAGCATTCTCTCCGGCCTTGGCTTCGACGAAGCCGCCCAGAAGCGTCCCGCCTCTTCGTTTTCCGGCGGCTGGCGCATGCGCGTGGCGCTGGCTGCGGTGCTGTTTTCCGAGCCCGACCTGCTGCTGCTCGACGAGCCGACCAACTATCTCGATCTCGAGGGCACGCTCTGGCTGGAGGATTATATCCGCCGCTATCCCTACAGCGTGATCATCATCTCGCATGACCGCGATCTCCTGAACACCGCGGCCAACGCCATCGTCCATCTCGACCAGAAGAAGCTGACCTTCTATCGCGGCTCCTACGACCAGTTCGCCCGCCAGAAGGCGGCCCAGGACGAGCTGCAGATGAAGGCGCATGCCAAGAACGAGGCCCAGCGCAAGCACCTGCAAAGCTTCATCGACCGGTTCAAGGCCAAGGCTTCCAAGGCCCGCCAGGCGCAAAGCCGGGTCAAGGCGCTGGAGCGGATGGGCACGGTGTCTGCGGTAATCGAGGATCACGTGCAGGGCTTCTCCTTCCCGGCGCCGGAAAAGATACCCGCCTCCCCGATCGTCGCGATCGAGGACGGCGCTGTCGGCTATGCGCCGGGAAAGCCGATCCTGACCGGGCTCAACCTGCGCCTCGACAATGACGACCGGATCGCACTGCTTGGGGCCAACGGCAACGGCAAATCCACCTTCGCAAAGTTCATCTCCGGCCGGCTGAAGCCGGAAAGCGGAACGCTGAAGCTCGCCCCCGGTCTTCTCACCGGCTTCTTCGCCCAGCACCAGATCGATGACCTCGTGCCCGACGAAAGCGCGATCGCCCATGTGCGCAAGCTGATGCCGGCCGCCCCCGAACCGAAGGTGCGCGCCCGCGTCGCCCAGATGGGCCTTGCAACGGAAAAGATGGATACGCCGGCCCGCGACCTTTCCGGCGGCGAGAAGGCGCGGCTCCTGATGGGCCTTGCCGCCTTCCACGCGCCCAACCTGCTGATCCTCGACGAGCCCACCAACCATCTTGATATCGACAGCCGCAACGCGCTGATCCAGGCGCTGAACGATTATCCCGGCGCCGTGATCCTGATCTCGCATGACCGCCATCTGATCGAGGCCACCGTCGACCGGCTGTGGCTGGTCCATGACGGCACGGTGAAGAATTATGACGGCGATCTCGAGGATTACCGCGAGCTGATCATCTCCGGCGGCAAGCCGAAGGCAACGAAGATGCCGGTCGAGGATACGCGTTCGAAGGCCGAACAGCGCCGAAGCGCCGCCGACCGGCGCGCCTCGATGGCGCCGCTGAAGAAGCAGATCGATCAGGCCGAGAAGAAGACCGCGAAGATCGAGGCGATCATCGCCAGGCTCGATGCCGATCTGGCCAACCCGAAGCTCTATACTCAGTCGCCTGAAAAGGCGAAGGTGATGATCCAGGCGCGCGCGAACGCCGCGGCGGAGCTTTCCAAAATCGAGGAAGAATGGCTGGCGCTGTCGGCGAAATACGAGGCCGGCATGGCTGACTGATCGTCGGTCGCGGAAGCATTGCCGGTGAAGACTAGAGCAGTTTCACGGAAACGCGAAACTGCTCGATCTCTTTGGTTTGGCGCATTTTCGCGGACGTCAGGTATTCCCATCTGACTGCGAAATGCTCAGGGTCACCGGCATCTGTCCGAGGACGTGTCACCCGGCTGCTATCCAGTGCGCCCCAGCATCTTTTCATCCGATGCGCTTTCGGCCGGTTTGATGCCGAGGCGGTCGAACACCGCGATCAGGAGCTTGGAGCGGTTCATCGTGTAGAAATGGAACTCGGAGATGCCGCGCTTCTGCAGATCGAGCACCTGCTCGGCGGCGATATCGGCTGCAACTTCGAAATGCGCCGCAGGATCATCGACAAGGTTTCCGAGCCGCTTTTCGAGGAAATCCGGAATGCTCGCACCGCACATCGCCGCAAAACGCTTGAGCTGATTGAGGTTCTGAACCGGCATGATGCCGGGCAGGACCGGGATCGTCACCCCTGCCCTGCGCACATCGTTCAGGTAGTCCTCGAACACGTCATTGTCGAAGAAAAACTGGGTCAGGGCGCGGTCGGCGCCGTTATCGGCCTTGGCCTTGAGCATGGCGATATCGGCGGCGCGGTCGGCGCTTTCGGGATGTTTTTCGGGATAGGCGGAAACCGAGATATCGAAATCGTCGATCGCCTTCAGTCCGGCCACCAGCGCGGCGGCATTCGCGTAGCCGCCGGGATGCGGGCGATAGGCCGTGCCCACGCCATCCGGCGCGTCGCCGCGCAGGGCGACGAAGCGTTTCACGCCGGCATCGCGGAACCGGCGGATTACGTTATCGACCTCGCTGCTGGTGGCCTTGACCACCGTCAGGTGCGAGGCGGTGACGAGATCGGTTTCATCGATCAGGCGCTTGACGGCGTCGAAGGTCGGGGCCTGGCTGGATGCGCCGGCGCCATAGGTGACGGAAACGAAGGCGGGACCGTAGGCCGAGAGCGCCTCCACCGCCCGCCACCAGCCGGCGGCGGCGTCCTCGCTCTTGGGCGGAAAAAATTCGAACGAATACTCGATCGGCCGCGTCAGCGCGCCGGTTCCATCGGTCATTGCCTCAGACACTCCTCGCAAAAGTCTTTTCATTGCCGCCGGCCACCAGCCGGCGGGGATCGCGCGCAAGCCACACCGTCACCGTCAGGGACGGTTCGCTTGCGGCCGCGAACGGAAGATCAATCACCTTTTCCACGTCAAGACCGGCTTCCTGCATCCAGTCTTCCATCGCCTGATGGGAAAAGCCGAGACGCAGATGCGCATGGTCGGCGCGCAGATATTCCAGGTCATGCGGCGCGAAATCGATCACCGCCAGCCGTCCGCCCGGCCGCATCACGCGCGCGGCCTCCGCGATCGCGGCATCGGGGTTTTCGAGGAAATGCAGCACCTGATGGATGATCACCAGATCGAAATCCTCGCTTTCAAGCGGCAGGTTTAGAATATCACCGAGCCGGACGACCGCGCGGGTCAGCCCCTCGGCATCGAGATTGGCGCGGGCGACGGCCAGCATGTCGCGGCTGGCATCGATGCCGACGGCGCGGCGATAGACATCCTTCAGCAACAGCAGCATGCGCCCTGTGCCCGTGCCGAGATCGAGCATGTTCTGCACCGGCTTGTCGCCGATCAGGCTGACGAGGCATTCTTCCACCTCGGCCTCGGAAATGTGAAGGCGGCGCATCTGGTCCCACTCGCCGGCATGCTGGGCGAAATAGGCCTCCGCCTTTTCCGCCCGCGCCTGCTTGACTGCCGCAAGGCGGGCGACGTCGCGCTCCAGCGCCGAATCCTCCAGCGATGCATGGGCGAGAATCTGGCGCACGAGGCGCGCGGGCGGACCTTCGTCGCGAAGCCGGAAATAGGCCCACGCCCCCTCCTGATAACGATCGATCAGGCCAGCTTCGGAAAGCAGTTTCAGGTGGCGCGAGATGCGCGGCTGCGACTGGCCGAGAATGTCGGTAAGATCCGAAACCGTGAGGTCGCCCGCCGAAAGCAGCGCAATCAGCCTGAGCCGCGTGGGCTCGCCCACCGCCTTCAGCACCTCCACCATGGTCTCCAAATCGAATTTCGCCATCTACCGACTTTCATCAAGATATAAAGATATCTTTATATAGATTGCGAGATTTTCGCAAGCCCGCTGATGAAGCATGGTACAATAGCAGAGCGGTGCTGCCCACCATCGCGACGTGGCGTAAGCGAAACAGCGAACCTGATCAGCCGCAAATAAGGCAAGAAAAACACGGCGCCGTTCGGCACCGCCAGTTTTCTGATAAACGCCTCGCCACATTCCGCGTCATCCTCGGGCTAGACCCGAGGATCCAGGCAGCCCGGCAGGGGCTTGCCATAAATCTTCGCAAATTCAGTGACTTAATCCGCCTGGATGCTCGGATCAAGTCCGAGCATGACCCAAGACGAGGGGCCGGTGACCAATGATGGTCAAAGCCGCAGCTTTGCCTGCAGTCTGACGACGGCGTTCAGTGCCGTGCAGCTGTCTCGCAATTCAATGTCGGCTTATCAGCCGTTGAGGAACGGCATCGGGTCGACGGCGGTGGTGTTGTCGCGGACCTCGAAGTGGACCATGGGGCGCTGCGCCTTGCCGCTCATGCCGGAGGTGGCGATGGTCTGGCCGCGCTGGACGCTGTCGCCGCGCTTGACCTTCAGCTCCTCGGCATAGCCGTAGACAGTCACCCGGCCATCGTCATGGCGGATCAGGATCGCATTGCCATAATCGGAGAGCCCATCATCGGCATAGACCACGACGCCGTTTTCGGCCGCCTTGATCGGCGTGCCCTGCGGAACCGAGATATCGATGCCCTCGCTGATATCGTCGCCATAGGGCTGGCCGAAGCCGACGACCACCGCGCCCTTGACGGGCCAGCGATAGGTGGCGATGCCCGTGCCTTCCGGCACGTCCTCGCCCGCGTCGGTTCTCACGGCAACCTCTTCCACGACGGCCGCCGTTTCGGCGGCCGGCGGCTGGTAGGGCTTGGGGCTGTCGGCGGTCTGAGCGGTCTTGTTGACCGGCGTGGTCGGCGCTGCGACGGCGGTCTGCACCGGGGCCGTCGGCTGGGCCGGCGCGCCCTGGCTCGGAATGACGAGCTTCTGGCCGATGCGGATATTGGCCGAGGTCAGCCCGTTGGCCGCCTTCAGCGCATCGACCGTGACGCCATAGGATTTCGCGATCGTGTAGAGGCTGTCGCCGCTCTTGACGGAATAGGTATTGCCGTCGCCGCTCTCGCCGTTGCGAGCGGCGGAAGCCGTGCTGGTCGCCTCCACGCTCTGACGCTCGCGAACGCCCGCCGTTCCCGGCAGAACAGCGACGCGCTGATCGGGCGTATCGGAGGGAATTTGCGTCGGCGCTGCCGGCGGCAGGCCCTGGCTCTGGCTCGCCGACTTGGCAACCGATGGCTGGCTGGAGACGACCGGAACGACCAGAACCTGGCCCGGACGCACCTGCGAGGCGCTGGTGAGCCCGTTGAGGCGCAGAAGGTCCTGCTCGCTGACGCCGTTGCGGCTGGCAAAGGCCGCGAGCGATTCGTCCGAGCGCATCATCACGCGGCGCGTCGCCACATCCTGGGTGCTGGAAGGAAGCGTGCTCGGTTGACCGACGACGGCCGGCTGCGGCGCGGGATTGGCCGGCTGCGCAAGCGCCGCCGTTTGCGTTGGCGCTGCCGGCGGCGGCAGCGTGTTGCTCTGCACCGTCACCGGCGTGGTCGCCATGCGGGCGCCCGAACCGGCTGTGGTCGCGGTATTGATCGGCTGGTTGCTGTAAACGGCCTGGCCGGAGGAAGCGGATGGCAGACCCTGATATCCGCCGCCGCCGACATTGGCGGGCGGCACGAGCTGCTGATATTGCGGCACGACCGAGCCGGTGGTCATCGTGTCCGGCCCATTGCTGAGGCGGGAAGTTTCAGAACTGCATCCGGCGGCCAATATGGCCAGCGACGAAACGAGCAGTACGCCTTGTGTTGCTTTGCCGACTTCCGGCAGCCCAGAAATACGCATGAACCGACCCTGTACGCTTGAACTCTTTACTGCACCGGTTTTAACCACATCAGAGTTACCGCACGGTTAAAGCCGACGGTGAAGCGCGAAATTCAGGGACGAAAAGTCCGGTCAGCCGGAAAATGAAGCGTTACAGGGCCTTTGAAAGTCCGCGTTCGGCGGCGATATAGGGAACCTCGAACAGGTCCTGACGTTCGAACCGGCTTCCGATCCGCGTCATGCGCACCATCAGCGGCCGCGCGCCCTCACGGATCAGCGGCGCCATGATGACGCCGTTGGAGACAAGCTGCTCGACGCGCGCGCGCGGAATTTCCGGCACCGCCACGGTATAGAGGATACGGTCGAAAGTGCCCTCGCCGCTCATGCCTTCGCGGCCATCGGCCTGGCGCACGACAACCCTTTGCAGCGAAAGTTCGGAAAGACGCCTTCGCGCGAGATCGGCAAGGGTGCGATAGCGTTCCACTGTCAGCACCCGCTCGGCGATGCGGCCCATGATCGCGGCGGTATAGCCCGAGCCGGTGCCGACTTCGAGCACGCGCTGGCCGGGCTTCACCTTGAGGATATCGATCAGGCGGATGGCGAGATCGGCGCTTTCCATGAACGCCCCGCATTCGATCGGCACCGATCGGCCGCTATAGGCATAGGGCGAAAGATGCGAGGGCGTGAACAGCGAGCGCGGCGTTGCCTCGACCGCCGACAACAGGTCAAGATTGGTGACGCCGCCAGCGCGAAGGCGCATGACAAGCGCCGCAAACCCTTCCCGTTCCTGAAGCTTCGTCGCCACCGCCATCCCTTTCAAATCAGCCGAGCGCCGCCTTGATCCTGTCGCGAACCGCATGGTCGGTCAAGTCGAGCTTCAGCGGCGTGACCGAGAGATAATTCTCGCCGACCGCCTGCAGATCGCTGTCGTCGGCGAACGCGCTGAGGCGCTCGCGGAAGGTCAGCCAGTAATAGGGAAGCCCGCGGCCATCGGACCGCTTGTCGACTGAAAGGCCCGATTCGAGCTTGCCCTGCGCGGTCACCCGGACACCCTTGACCTCGTCCGGCGTACAGCACGGGAAATTGACGTTCAGGAACGTGCCCTCGGGAAGGTCGAGCGTCAGCAGCTTGTCGATCAACGCCGGGGCATGGCGCTCCGCCACCTCCCACGGGAAATAGCGCCTCCCATCGTCGTAATTGCCGGTCTGGCTGAGCGCGATCGAGCGGACGCCCTGCATCGTGCCCTCGATCGCCGCGGCGATCGTGCCGGAATAGGTGACGTCGTCGGCCATATTGGCGCCGGAGTTGATGCCGGAGAGGATCAGGTCCGGCGGCTCGGGCAGCACCTCGCGCACGGCCATGATCACGCAGTCCGTCGGCGTACCGCGCAGCGCATATTTCTTCTCGCCCATCTGTCGCAGCCGCAAGGGCTCCGAGAGCGTCAGCGAATGGGCAAGGCCGCTCTGGTCGGTCTCCGGCGCCACCGTCCAGACGTCGTCGGAAAGCTGGGCGGCAAGGGATTGCAGCACGGCAAGGCCGGGGCCGTGAATGCCATCGTCATTGGTCAGCAGAATGCGCATGTCGATCTCACTTCGCCTTCTCGATGCGGGTCATGCCGCCCATATAGGGCACCAGTGCCTCCGGAACCGTGACGGAACCATCTTCATTGAGATAATTCTCGACGACGGCGATCAGCGCGCGGCCGACGGCGACGCCGGAGCCGTTCAGCGTATGCACGAAGCGGGTCTGCTTCTCCTCCTTGGCGCGATAGCGCGCATTCATGCGCCGGGCCTGGAAATCGCCGCAGACCGAGCAGGACGAGATTTCGCGATAGGTATCCTGCCCCGGCAGCCAGACCTCGATGTCATAGGTCTTGCGCGCCGAAAAACCCATATCGCCGGTCGAAAGCGCCATGACGCGATAATGCAGGCCGAGCTTCTTCAGCACATCCTCGGCCGCCGCCGTCATCCGCTCCAGCTCATCGAGCGAACTGTCGGCATCGGTGATCGAGACCATTTCGCATTTCAGGAACTGATGCTGGCGCAACATGCCGCGGGTGTCGCGACCGGCGGAACCCGCCTCCGAGCGGAAGCAATAGGTGAGCGCCGAATAGCGCAGCGGCAGTTCCTCCGCCGGCAGGATCTCGCCCGCCACCAGATTGGTGAGCGGCACCTCCGCCGTCGGGATCATCCAGCGATCCTCCGAGGCCTTGAACAGGTCCTCGGAAAATTTCGGCAACTGCCCAGTCCCGAACAGCGCCTCGTCGCGCACCAGAAGCGGCGGGCTGACTTCGAGGTAGCCGTGCTCGCTGGTGTGCATGTCGATCATGAACTGACCGAGCGCCCGCTCCAGCCTCGCGAATGCGCCGGTCAGCACCGTGAAGCGCGAGCCCGACAGCTTCGCCGCCCGTTCGAAATCCATGCCGCCGAGCGCCTCGCCGATTTCGAAATGTTCCTTCGCAGGATGGTTCCAGCCGGGTTTCTGGCCCCATTGGCGGATTTCGACATTGGCGTCCTCGTCAGCGCCGACCGGCACATCGTCGAGCGGCACGTTGGGGACGCCGGCAAGAAGATCGTCCAGCGCCGCGGTCGCCGCGCGCTCCTCGGCTTCCAGCGTCGGCATCGCGGTCTTGATTTCCGAAACCTCGGCCTTCAGCTTTTCGGCAAGCTCCGTATCTTTCTTGCCCATCGCGATGCCGATTTCCTTCGACGCGGCGTTGCGGCGGGACTGCATTTCCTGGAGGCGCTGCACGACGGAGCGGCGCTTCTCATCCAGATCGATGATTTCTGCGGCAAGCGGCCTGGCGCCGCGCGCGGCCAGCGCCTTGTCGAGCGCCTCCGGGTTTTCGCGAATCCATTTGATATCGAGCATGATGAAGCTTCCAGAAAAGTAAAAGGGTCGCCGGTCGATTTACCGGCGGCCCTCTTGTGCCCAACTCATGCCGAAAGCGCAAGTGGAAGGCCGAGAGCGCATCCGCGAAAATGGCCCATTGTGAAGCGGATCGACAGACCAACGACATCAGGGCGTTCGAACCAACCCGGCCGCTTTCCTTTTCGCGCGGAACCTGGAACCTGCCGGTAATTCTTAGCGGAGTGACAGCAAGCGAAGACATAACCTTTTCATATACACCCCGTAAAATATCGACTTTGACACTTATACCTCAAGCTTATTACCTATCTTAAAAACAAAGGAGAGGTGAATATGCTGAAGCATCGCAATATTTCGATTACAGGCGCGGCGACCGCGCTTGCCCTGGTGATTGGACTGGCGGCGGGATCGGCCGACGCGGAGACGCTCCGGGTCGGCATCGGCGCAGCCGATCTTTCAACCGCAGATCCGGCGCGGGCCACGCAGACACAGGATGTCGCGCTGGTGTCCTGGATGTTCAACGGGCTGGTCCGCTTCCCGCCGGGCAGCGCCGATCCAGCGTCAATCGAGCCGGATCTCGCTGAAAGCTGGGAGACCTCGGATGACGGTCTCGTCTGGACCTTTCACCTGCGCGACGGCGTCAAGTTTCACGGCGATTTCGGCACGCTGACAGCCGGTGATGTCGTCTACACCCTGAACCGCGCCAAGAACCCCGAGACCTCATCCTTCGCCAACGACTATGCCGCATTCGAAAACATCGAAGCGATCGATCCGCTGACCGTCCGCATCACGCTGAGCGAGCCGGTGCCCGGGTTTCTCGGTCTCGTCGCCAACTATCACGGCGGCAATATCATCAGCCAGAAGGCGGCCGAGCAGTATGGCGATGATTTCAAGAACCATCCGATCGGAACCGGCCCGTTCATGTTCGACAAGACGGTCACGCAGCAAGCCGCCCATCTTGTCGCCTTCCCGGACTATTTCCGCGGCGCGCCTCAGATCGATGACATCGACTATGAGTTCATTCCTTCCGATTCGAGCCGGGAACTCGCCTTCCGCTCGGGCGAACTCGACCTGATCTATGGCAAGCGCGAGCAGCAATGGGTCGACCAGGCGAAATCCTGGGGCAATGCGACGATCGATATCTTCGCACCCGGTGAATTCCGAACACTGCACCTGAACATGAACCATCCGCCGCTCGACAATCTCAAGGTCCGTGAGGCCATCGCCCACGCGGTCAATGTCGACCAACTGATCCAGTTCGTCGGCGCCGATGTCGCCCACAAGGGATGCTCGGTGGTGCCGCCCGGCTATCTCGGCGAAGACTGTGCGGCGGGCGGTTACGGCTATGACCTTGCGCTTGCGAAATCGCTGCTTTCGGAAGCCGGTTTCGAAGATGGGCTCGATCTTTCGGCCGTGGTCTCCTCCAGTTCCTCGCAACAACCGGTCATGGAAGTGATACAGGCGCAACTTGCCGAAGCAGGCATCAATCTCGACATGCAGATCGTAGACCACCCGACCTACCATTCGCAGATCCGTGAAGATGCCAGCGATATCGTGTTCTACGGCGCGGCACGCTTTCCCGTCGCCGACAGCTATCTGACCCAGTTCTACGATTCCGCCTCAATCGTCGGCACGCCGACGGCGGTCACGAACTTCTCGCATTGCGATGTCGCCGATGCAGAAATCCAGGCCGCCCGCGTGGCATCCGATCCCGAGGAACAGAAGAAGCTCTGGGCTGAGGCCCAGCAGAAGATATTTGACGCTGTCTGTTCTGTCCCGCTGTTCGAGCTGATGCAGGTATGGGTTCAAACGGATGGGCTGGACCTCGGCTACGAACTGAAAGGTTCGCTGAATCTCGCCCCGCCGATCACCGAGAAAACGACGCTGACGCGCTGACACTGCTGGCAGCCCGCTTCTCGCCAATCTGTCACAGTTCCGCCTCGCCCCGTTAGGGCGGGGCGTTTCGCATTCATGCGCCCACCGCACGCGCCTGATTGTGAACTTCCTCGATGAATGCCGCCGCAAGCGCGCTGTTGCGGGCGCGCACGGGTCTCAAAATATTGTATTCAAAGGTCACGGCCGGCTCGAAGGGCCGCGTCTCCAGCCTGTCGGCAGCAAACGCCATGCTGAGCGGATCGGCGACCGTGACGCCAAGACCGGCTGCGACAAGCTCCGCGACATTGGGCGCCGTGGTGGCTTCAATAATGATATCCGGACGCACGCCATGGGCTTCAAAGAGGGCATCCGTCCGCCGCCGCATCATCCCGGTCACACCGAATGCTATATAAGCTTGCTGGTGAAAATCCTCGGGCCGCAACACCGCCTTCGTCGCCAGAACGTGGCCGCGCGGAAGCGCCGCGATGGCTGGCGGGCTTTCGAGCCGCTCCATCTCGATAGAGGGGTGTTCGACCGCATTGATGACCAGCGCTGCATCCAGCCGCCGCAACAGGACGGCCTCCATCAGGAATTGCGAGCTCCGTGATTCCAGCGATACGAAGACATCGGGATGCCGACGGCGAAACGCCGCAAGCGCCCTGCTCACGAACGGTCCGGACAGCGCCGGCAGCGTTCCGATAACCAGATGTCCGCGATCCTCCCGGCGGATCGCCTCGACGGCGCGGGCCAGTTGCCGCACGCCGCCGAACACCCGCTCAACTTCTTCATAAAGCCGCATGCCGCGTTCCGTCGGCACCAACCGGCCGCTTTCGCGTTCGAAAAGCTCCAGCCCGGTATCGGCCTCCAGCTCCTGAATGAGCTTGCTTGCGGCGGGTTGCGAGATCCTAAGAATCTCGGCGGCGCGGCTTACCGTTCCGGATTCCACGACGGCAATCAGCGCTTCGAGTTGCCTGAGGCTTGGATCGCGCATCGGTATAACCCTTTTGAATACATAGCCCAATTAAACGACTTTGACATTCTACCGTGACTTCATAATCTGAACAAGCAAAGAAGGAGGCTCAGTTGGACAGCGAATTCATCGTCATTGGCGGCGGCATTGTCGGCGCGGCCCTTGCCTATGGCATTGCGGGATGCGGCAGAAAGGTGCTGGTGCTCGATGGCGAAGATCGCGACCTGCGCGCGGCGCGGGCCAATTTCGGCCTCGTCTGGGTGCAGAGCAAGGGCGCGAATGCCCCCGAATATCATCGCTTCAGCCGAAAGAGCGCCGATCTGTGGCCAGATTTCGTGGAGCAACTGAGTGCGGAGACCGGCGCCAAAATCGACTACGAGCGCAACGGCGGGTTGATGTTCTGTCTCGGCGACGAGGAACTTGAGACGCGCGCTGCCGCGATCCGCCGCATGCACAACCAGCACGGCGACGCCGATACCGAGATGCTCGATCGCGTCGCACTCGAGCGCCTGCTCCCTGCCATCAAGCTTGGTCCAGAGGTTTCCGGCGCCAGCTTCTCCGCCGCCGACGGACACGTGAACCCGTTGCAATTGCTGGCGGCAATGCATGAAGGCGTCATCCGGCGCGGCGGCAAGATCAGGTTTCGCAGCAAGGTCAGGACGATCGTTCCGCTCGATGGCGGATTTCGCTTGGAGACGGATGACGCGGGTTTTACGGCGGCGCGGGTCGTGGTTGCGGCAGGCCTTGCCACGCCGGCGCTGACCGCACCGCTTGGCCTCGCCATCCCGATGCGGTCCGAGCGCGGCCAGATCCTGGTTCTGGAGCGGATGGCGCCGATGCTGCCCTACCCCGCGAGCGGGCTCCGCCAGACGGCGGAGGGCACGATCATGATCGGCGCCACCAAGGAAGATACCGACGACCGTGGCGTCAGCGTCTCAGCTTCGGTCCGGCTCGCCGGTCGCGCCACGCGGATCGTTCCCGCACTCGGCAGCGCCCGGCTGGTGCGCCAGTGGAGCGGCTTCCGCGTGCTGCCGCCGGACGGCTCGCCGATCTATGCCGAAGCGACCGATCTCCCCGGCCTTTATGCTGCGATCTGCCATTCCGGCGTCACCCTTGCAGCAGCCCATGCCCGCATCGTCGGGCCAGCGCTGGCCCAGGGCGCCCTGCCCGCCGATCTCTCGGCTTTTTCCAATGGAAGGTTCAATGTTCAAGACTGTGCTTGAAGCCCCCGACATGACCGTGACGGTCAACGGCGTCGAAACCCCGGCATGGAACGGCGAAACGGTTGCCGGGATATTGATGCGCGTGCCGAATGCCGGGCGCACCACCGCGATCAGCGGTTCGCCGCGCCTGCCCTATTGCCAGATGGGCGTCTGTTTCGATTGCCTCGCCATTATCGATGGCGTCGCCTCCAGCCAGGGCTGTCTCGTGCCGGCAAGGCCCGGCATGCGGATCGAAAGCCAGCGCGGCGCGCGGGAGATTGCGTAATGTCCCATGATGTAGCAATCGTCGGCGCGGGCCCCGCAGGGATGTCGGCCGCCGTATCCCTCAGAAAGCACGGTCTCTCCGTTGTCGTCATCGACGAACAGCCGGCGCCCGGCGGCCAGATCTGGCGCGGGGTCGAGCGCAACAGCCATGGCAAACTGGCCCAGGCGCTCGGCGCGGATTATCGGAAGGGCAAAGCCCTGGCGGAAGCATTTCGCAACTCCGGCGCGGATTATATGCCGCTGACGCAGGTCTGGCAGATCGAGGATGGCTGGTCGCTGTTCGTGACCGCCAACGACAAGGCGCAGCGCCTTGAAGCGCGGACCCTGCTGCTGGCCAACGGCGCTCAGGAGCGCCCGGTTCCCTTCGAAGGCTGGACACTGCCCGGCGTGATGACGGTGGGGGCGGCACAAATCCTGCTGAAATCGGGCGGCATGCTGCCCGAAGGCAAGGTCTGGATTGCCGGCGCCGGTCCGCTGCCGCTTCTCTATGCCACGCAGATGCTCGACCTTGAGGGACGGATCGAAGGCTATCTCGACACCTCAAAGCGCCCCGGCTCGTCCGTTCTCCGCCATCTTCCCGGCGCGCTGCGCGACTTCGCCGGTCTTACCAAGGGCATGCGCTGGCTGCGGGCCCTGAAACGACAGGTGCGGTTCGAGCGCGCGGCAAGCGGGCTGGCAGCTGCCGGCGAAAACCGACTTGAAACGATAAGCTGGCGCTCCGGCGAGAAGGCACACACCGAGCCAGCCGATATTCTGCTGGTGCATGAAGGCGTGGTGCCGCGCGTACATGAAACCATGGCGCTTGGTTGCGACCATGTCTGGAGCGCGGACCAGGCCTGTTTTCGGCCGAAGCTCGACCGCTTCGGCGAAACCAGCCGCAAGGGCCTCTTCGTGGCGGGTGACGCCGGCGGCATTGGCGGCTGGGCCGCCGCCACTGTGATGGGCGAAATCGCCGCCCTCGGTATTGCCGGTGCGCTCGGCATCGCCGGAGACATCGAGGGCAAGCGACGGGATGCCGGGCTAAGTGCCCGCCTTGACGCCGCGCTCGCCCTGCGCCCGCTGCTCGACGCCCTCTACCCGGCCCCTGGCCTCGATATCCCGGATAATGCGATCGTCTGTCGCTGCGAGGAGGTTTCAGCAGGCCGCATTCGCGCCGCTGCCCGCTCGGGTCCGCCGGACCCCGCCGTCGCCAAGGCTGCGACGCGCTGCGGCATGGGCCCCTGTCAGGGGCGCCAATGCGGCTATGCGGTGCAGGCGCTGATTGCCGAGGTCCATGATATCCCCCAGGGCGACGTCGCCTTCTTCAACATTCGCCCGCCGCTGAAACCGGTGACGCTTGGCGAAATCGCCTCGCTCGAGGAGGTATCATGAACGCCGATGTGCTTGTCATCGGCGGCGGCCTGCATGGCCTCAGCGCCGCCCTTCATCTGGCCCGACGCAAGGCGCGCGTGATCCTCGCCGAACGTCATTCGCTCGGCCGTCACGCATCCGGCGCAACGGCGGCCGGCGTGCGCACCCTTGGCCGCGATCCGCGCGAACTGCCCCTCAGCCTCGAAGCCGCAGCGATCTGGCCGGAGATGACGGCGCTGGTTGGCGATGATTGCGGCTTCAAGGCTTGCGGGCAGTTGCAGGTGGCCGAGGACGAAACCGCATTGGCGCGGATCGCGGAGCGCATCCGGCGGCTGAGCGAAACCGGCTATCATCACGAAAAGCTCCTCGACGCGCGCGAACTTCGCGAGATCGCTCCCGGCATTGCTGGCCACTGCGTCGGCGGCGCCTATGCCGCAACCGACGGCTCCGCCGATCCCCACCGCACCATCCGCGCGTTCCGCGACGCCTGCCGCTCAGCCGACGTCGAAATCCTCGAAGCCTGTCCGGTAACGGCCATGCGCCGGCAGGGCGCGAACTGGCTGGTGACGACCGACCGCGGCGAGATTTCCGCGAAGACCGTCATCAATACCGCCGGCGCCTGGGCCGACAACGTCTCGGCGCTTGCGGGCGATCCGCAGCACCACGAAATCCGAACCTCGATGATGGTGGTGACCGAGCGCGTCGGCGGCACCTTGAAACCGGTGATCAGTTCCTTCGGCCGCAAGCTCTCGCTGAAGCAGACCCGCGAGGGCACGCTTCTGATCGGCGGCGGCGCCCAGGGGCGTCTGGCATCCGACCGGCAGACCGCAAGCGTCGATGCCCAATCCCTCGGCAGCGCCGTCGGCGCCGCCTGCCGACTGTTCCCCGCGCTTGGCGACATCCGGGTGGTGCGGGTCTGGGCCGGGATGGAGGCTATGACGCGCGATCATCTGCCGGTGATCGGACTGTCGCGGCGCGTCGATGGTCTTGTCCACGGCTTCGGCTTTTCCGGCCACGGCTTCCAGCTCGTGCCATCCGTCGGGCGGGTGCTGTCGGACCTTGCGCTCGACGGCTATAGCAATCATCAACTGGACGCGTTCGCCCTCGATCGCGCAGCACTTGAAAGGACGGCCGCATGATCCGATACGCGATCAGACGACTTTTGCTGGCGATCCCGACATTGATCGCGATGTTGACAGTGGTGTTCATCCTCGTCCGCCTCGTGCCGGGTGATGCCGCAATCGCCATGCTTGGCGACCGGGCGACGGAATCCTCGCTGCAGACGCTGAGAGCCCAACTCGGCCTCGATCAGCCGATCGGCGTGCAGTACCTGACCTTCATCACCGACATGCTGAAGGGCAATTTTGGGGTTTCGATGGTCACGGGCAGGCCGGTTCTGCAAGAGGTGGCCGTGGTTCTGCCCTATACGCTGGAGCTTGCAGCGGCCGCCATGGTGATCGGCTCGCTGTTCGGCATTCCGCTCGGCGTGCTTGCCGCCGTTCGCCGCAACAAATGGCCGGATTATGCCAGCCGCATCCTGTCGCTGGTCGGTCTTTCGTTTCCGGGCTTCGTCTCGGCGATCCTGATGCTGCTTGCCTTTTCGGTCTGGATGCAATGGCTACCGGTGATGAGCAGGGCCTCCTCCGATCCGATCGAGCACATTCGCAATCTCATCCTGCCCGCGCTGAATCTCGGTCTGATCATGACCGCCTATATCGCCCGCGTCACCCGCTCCGCGATGCTGGATGTGCTGGGCGAGGACTATATCCGCACCGCCCGCGCCAAGGGCGTTCATCCGCGCTCGCTGGTGCTCAGCCACGCGCTCGGCAACGCCATGATCCCGATCGTGACCGTGGTCGGTCTCTATTTCGGGACGCTGATCGGTAACTCTGTGCTGACCGAGATCGTGTTCACGCGGCCGGGGCTCGGCAAGCTCATCCTCGGTGCGCTGCAATCGCGCGATTACACCATGTTGCAGGGGCTGATGGTGGTGTTCGCCGCCTTCGTCATCCTCGTCAACACCGCGACCGATCTCGTCTACGCCCTCGTCGATCCCAGAGTGAGTTACGCCCGATGACAGATGCTGCCATCACCGCTGCACCCGTGCGCAAACCGTCAAACGCCGTGTTCCAGGCGCTTCGCCGCAACCGGTTCTCCTGGATCGGCATCGGACTGCTTGCCGCGATCATCTTCGCCGCAATCTTCGCGCCGCTTCTTTCCCCCTACGATCCGCTGAAACAGCATATTCTCGACCGGCTGCAAGCGCCATCGTCGGAATTCTGGCTCGGCACCGACAGCTATGGCCGCGACGTGCTTTCGCGCCTGCTTTACGGCGCCCGGATTTCACTCTCCATTGGTTTCCTCTCGGTGATGGTCGCCATGGTGGTCGGATCGACCATCGGCATTCTGGCTGGCTATATCGGCGGCCTGTTCGACCAGCTTGTCATGGGCCTTGTCGACGTGATGCTGTCGTTTCCGACGCTACTGCTGGGCCTGATGGTCGCCGCCATGCTGGGCGCCAGCTTCGAGAACCTGATCATCGCCATCGCGATCACCGAAACCGCGCCCTTCGCCCGGATCGCCCGCGCGCCGACGATCGCGATCAAGCGCCGCGAATTCATCGATGCCGGCCGCTCGATGGGTTTTACGCCGCTCCGGATCATGGGCGTCCACGTGCTGCCCAACATCCTCTCGGATATCGTGGTGGTCGCCTCGCTGTGGATGGCGTCGGCGATCCGCACCGAGGCCTCGCTCGCCTTCATCGGCCTCGGCGTACGCCCGCCGACGCCCACCTGGGGCGGCATGATCCGTGAGGGCTTCGACAACATTCTTAACGCCTGGTGGCTGGTGGTGTTTCCCTCGATCGCCATTCTCCTGACAGTGCTCGCGCTCAACATTCTCGGCGACGCGCTTCGCGATGCCATAGACCCCAAGACGAGGAGCTAGTCGTGACCCCGTCCACCGTTCTTGCGGCCAATCCTGCCGCCGACCTGCAGCACCCCACGCTTTCCGTTCGAAACCTGACGACATCATTCAAGTCCGGCGGCGGCTGGAAGAGCGTGGTGCGCGACATGTCCTTCGACATTGAGCCGCGCAAGACCGTTGCGATTGTCGGCGAATCCGGGTCCGGAAAGTCCGTCACCTCGCTGTCGATCATGCGGCTGCTCGATCCCGAAGCAAGCCGGGTCGAGGGCCAGGTCCTGCTTGACGGCGTCGACCTGACAACGCTCAGCGAAAGAGAGATGCGTCAGGTGCGCGGCAACCGGATCTCGATGATCTTCCAGGAGCCGATGACATCGCTCAATCCGATCTTTCCGATCGGACGCCAGATCGCCGAGGCGCTGCTGGTCCACAGCGACATCTCGCGCGCCGAGGCTGAAAAGGAAGTCATCCATCTCCTGGAAAAGGTCCGAATTCCGAACGCCAAGAGCCGGTTGGATGCCTATCCTCACCAGTTCTCCGGCGGCATGCGCCAGCGCGTGATGATCGCGATGGCGCTTGCGGCAAAACCGAAACTCCTGATCGCTGACGAACCGACGACCGCCCTCGACGTCACCATTCAGGGCCAGATCCTCGACCTGATCAAGACATTGCAGGAAGAGGAGGACATGTCGGTGCTCTTCATCACCCACGACATGGGCGTGGTCGCGGAAGTGGCCGACGAAACCGTGGTGATGTTTCGCGGCGATGCTGTCGAAAACGGCCCGACCGCCGATATTTTCCACCAGGGCCGCCATCCTTACACCCGCGCCCTGCTCTCGGCTGTGCCGCGGCTAGGCTCGATGGCCGGCAGCAGGCTGCCGCAGCGGTTTCCGCAGATCGATATCGAGAGCGGCGCCGAACTGCCGGCAGAGCCGGTGACCGACACCGTCGCGGCAGACAGCAAGCCGATCCTTGATGTCCGCGCGCTCACCACCCGTTTCGACATTCATGGCGGCGGCATTCTCAACCGCAAGACCGGCGCGGTTCATGCCGTCGAAAACATCTCCTTCGACCTGTTTGAAGGCGAAACTCTTTCGCTTGTGGGAGAATCCGGCTGCGGCAAATCAACAACCGGACGCTCGATAACCCGCCTGGTGCAACCGACAAGCGGCGAGATCACGGTCGACGGCTACGATGTAATGAAGCTCGACAATGCCGAACTCAGGAAGATGCGCCGCTCCGTCCAGATGGTGTTTCAGGACCCTTACGCCTCGCTCAACCCGCGCATGAGCATCGGCAACGCGATCATGGAACCGTTCATTCAGCATCGTCTCGGCAGCCGCGCTGACGCCAGCGACAAGGCCGCGGCGCTTATGCAAAAGGTCGGGCTGTCGCCGGACATGATGCAGCGCTTCCCGCACGAATTCTCCGGCGGCCAGCGCCAGCGGATCGCGATCGCACGCGCCCTGATGCTCGATCCCAAGGTGATCGTCGCCGACGAGGCGGTCTCTGCGCTCGACGTTTCGATCAAGGCCCAGGTCTGCAACCTGCTACTCGATCTGCAGCAGAGCCTGAACATTGCCTTCCTGTTCATCTCCCACGACATGGCGGTGGTCGAGCGGGTCAGCCATCGGGTGGCGGTGATGTATCTCGGCGAGATCGTCGAGATCGGCCCGCGCGCCGCGATCTTCGAGAATCCACAGCATTCCTACACGAAAAAGCTGATGGAGTCGGTGCCCCTGCCCGATCCGGCACGGCGGAACCTGAGGCGCGGCATGTCCGTCGACGAGCTCAAGAGCCCGATCCGCCCGCTCGGCTACACGGTCGAGCCCCGCCGCTATCGGACCGTATCGCCGGGTCACCTCGTTCAGGCAGAATGAGGTTCACGCCGGCGGTGGTCAGCAAGTGGCTCCTCGCCGCGTTACTAGGCGCCCCTTCGGCAATCTTGTGCCGCAAACCAATCCCGTCGAGCGCGTCAATGGCGCGATCGAGCGGCGGATCGAACTCGTCTGCACGTCCCCAATCATAGAACGATCGCCCAGTTGATCGGCGCATTCCGCTCGTACGACCGGGTCGTCCAGCGGTCCCGCCATATGACGCGATACCGTCTGCCCATCCACCATGGCTCGACCGCATGCGCCCCGAATTGAAAAGTGCTCTCTGGCACCAGGGCCGGCGACTTACGGCAGAACCGCGTTCGATCACCCATCCGAATGCACTTGTATTTTTAGTTTAACAGATGTATCCAATCTTTGGCCGTTGGGCGTTTCGCCCCTCCGCCAGGAGGGTCGCCCGTAAGAGCGGCGAACACGATCGGGAGGAAAATCGATGAAGAAACTCACCGCTTTGCTGGCGGGACTGGCTATTGCCATGCCGCTGGCCGCTGCTGCGCAGGACGCAGCCGGGACCGCCACGAAGGACAGCTACCGCTTTCTTATCGTGCCGAAGGTCGTCCATCCGTGGTTCGACAAGGTCAATGACGGCGCGCAGATGGCCGCCGAAGCGCTGAAGGCGCAGACCGGCGCGGATATCGAGATCGTCTACTCAGCACCGCAGACGGCGGACGTCGTTCAGCAGGTCCAGATCGTGGAAAGCGCGATCTCGACACGGCCCGACGGCATCGCAATCGACCTGCTCGACCCGTCGGGCAATCGCGGGTCGCTCGAAGCAGCCCAGAGCCAGGACATTCCGCTGGTCATCTTCGACTCGATCCCGCCGGAAGGCATGGCGATCCCCTATATCGGCTCGGATTTCTGCGAACAGGCCAAGATCGCCTCGCGGCGGCTGGTCGAGGTGCTCGGCGGCGAAGGCGAAGTCGCAATCATGATGGGCGTGCCCACGGCGCCGAACCATTCGATCCGCGCCGAGTGCCACCGCGAGGTCTTTGCCGAGCATGAAGGCATCAAGGTTGTTGCCGAAGGCATCGACAATGACAGCATCGAGATCGCACAGCAGCAGGCCGCCGCAATCATGCAGGCCCATCCGAACCTGAAGGGCTGGGTCGCCTCGGACGCCGCCGGTCCGATCGGCATCGGACAGGCGATCATCGAAGCCGGAAAGCAGGATCAGGTCACGCTCGTCGGCCTCGACAACCTGCCGGAAATGCTGGACATGATCCGTTCGGGCGTCGCCGACAGCTCGTCGGCTTCGCAGCCCGAGCTTCAGGGCTACTGGTCGGTCATGCTGCTCTGGGCACAGGCTACCGGCGCGCCGGTTCCGCAATATCTCGATACCGGCAATGCGTTCCTGACCAAGGACAATGTGGACGGCTGAGCCGTTTGCCGCGGCCGGCATTGCGCCGGCCGCATTCTCCGGGCCGCGGATGCGGCCCGCGTTCCTTTCAATGCCACGCGATGGATTGATCGGAAACATGCTCAGGAGGACACATGACCTACCTCAAGGCACGCGGCCTTGGCAGGGTTTTTCCCGGCGTGACCGCGCTTGACGACGTCGATCTCGACATCGAACTGGGCCGGACCCACATTCTGGCTGGCGAAAACGGCGCCGGAAAATCCACGCTGGTCAAGATCCTGACCGGCTCCGACCGTGCCACCACCGGCACGATCGAGATCGACGGCAAGGACCCTGCCCATCATCCGGATCTCTTTCGCAACATTGCCTATGTGCCGCAGGAACTGTCGCTGTTCGCCGATGTCAGCGTGGCGGAAAACCTGTTCATGCCTTTCGATCGCACCGGCCACGGCCCGTTCGTGAACCGGCGGCGGATGGAACGGGAGGCGCAGACCTATCTCGACAGGTTCGGCATCGACGCAAGGCCGTCCGATCTCGTGCGCCACATATCGGTGCCCGACCAGCAGCTTCTGCAGATCGCCCGCGCCTCGACCAACAAGGACATGAAGGTCCTGATCCTGGACGAGCCGACCTCGGCCCTGACGGCACGCGAAGTGGCGCGGATATTCAAGGTGATCCGCGGTTTTCTGGACCGGGACCACGCGATCGTCTTCATCTCGCACAAGATGGAGGAAGTCTTCGAGATCGGCGACGACTACACCGTTCTGCGCAATGGCCGGAAGGTGGATGCGGGCCGGATCGCCGATATCGACGAGACCGCGCTGATCCGGGCGATGTCCGGCCGCGAGGTTGCGATCGACGAGCACTTCCGGCCAAACTGCCCCGTCAGCGACACGATCATGACCGTCGAACACCTGTCGGGTCACATGTTCGATGACATCAGCTTCAGCCTGAAACGCGGCGAGATTCTCGGCTTTGCCGGACTGGTGGGCGCGGGCCGCTCGGAACTGATGCAGACCATCTTCGGCTTTCGCAAGGCATCGTCCGGCAAGGTCGAGGTCGAAGGCCGCAAATGGCGTCTGAACGACACGGCCGCCTCGGTCAACGCCGGCATGCTCTATCTCTCCGAGGAACGCAAGCATCACGGAATTTTCCCGCTGCTCTCGCTGCGCGAAAATATCGGCATCTCCGCATTGTCGCTCACCTCGGGCGCTGCCGGCATTGATTTCGGCAAGGAAAGCAAGCTCGTGCGCCGGGTGATCGACGACTACGACATCCAGGCATCGAGCCCCGGCCAGCGGATTTCCAACCTCTCCGGCGGCAACCAGCAAAAGGCGATCATCGGCCGGGCCATGGCGACGGCGCCGCGCATCCTGATCTTCGACGAGCCGACAAAGGGCATCGACATCCGCACCAAGGCGGAGATTTACCGGATCATGAGAGAGCTCGCCGAGGACGGCGTCGGCATCATCCTGATCTCATCGGAGATGACGGAACTGCGCCGTTGCGCAAGCCGGATCATCACCATGCATGGCGGCCGCATCACCGGCGATTTCGATGCCGCCGCCACCGATACCGAAACATTGGTTGGCGCGATCTTCGCGACCGGCGCCGGGTCTGAGGCACAGACCCCGAACGAGGCAGAGGCTTCCCATGTCAACTGACAAGACCACTCAAACACGCGCGCCATCGGCGCTTGCAATCCTGGTCCGCAATCCGCTCGCCGGCGTCTTCGTGGCGCTGGTCGTCATTTTCGCCATTTCGGCTTTGGTATCGCCCTACTTCCTGTCGGGCTACAACATGTCGGTAATCGCGCGCGGCCTGGCCTTTGTCGGACTGGTCACCATCGCGCAATCGTCGCTGATGATTTTGGGCGAGCTCGATCTGTCGCTTGGAACCATCGGCGGCCTGTGCGGCGTGGTTTCCGGCATGCTGATGGTGCAGGCCGGCCTCCCCTGGGGCATGGCCCTGGTTCTGGCGCTGGCGCTGGGCATGGCGCTCGGTTTCCTGAACGGCTTCCTGGTCACGACACTCGGCCTGCATTCGCTGGTGCTGACGATCGGTACGGCAGGCATTTACGGCGGCGCGATTCTCGTCCTGACCAAGGGCGTCGCAATCACCGGCATTCCGCAGGGCATCCAGTTCCTCGGCCGGGGCGATGTCTTCGGCCTTCCGGTGCCCTTCCTCATCATGCTGGTCGTGCTGGTCATCGCGTTGTTCCTGACGATGAAGACGTCGATGGGCCGTTACATGTATGCCATCGGCAACAATGCGGCGGCAGCCCGCATGCTGGGCATTCGCGTTGACCGGATCCGGATTCTCGTCTTCACCTTCGCCGGCATGCTGTCCGCCCTTGCGGGCCTCCTGATGGTGGCGCGGCTTGGCACCGCCCAGCCTTCGATCGGGCAGACCTGGGTGCTTGCCCCGATCGCGGCGGCGGTCATCGGCGGGGTAGCGACGACAGGCGGCGTCGGCTCGCCGCTCGGCGCGATCTTCGGCGCCTGCATCATCGCCATCATCGAGAACATCATTGTCCTGTTCGGCGTCTCGCCCTATTGGCAGGGCGTCGTGTCCGGTGCCATCGTGGTGATCGCGATCTCGTTCGATGCGATCTCCCGCCGCTATCTTCGCCGCGACGGCGCATGAACTGACAAAGTGGAATTCAAATGACCAAGACCAAGAAACTCATCAACGCGCCCGAAGATATCATCCCGCAACTCATCTCCGGCATGGTGGCGGCGCATCCTGACATGCTGACGCGCGAAGGCGGCACGGGCCGCGCCATCGTCGCCGTGGACGGTCCGCGTGACGGCAAGGTGGGCGTCGTTGTCGGCGGCGGTTCCGGGCACGAGCCCGCCTTCGCCGGCTATGTGGGGCGCGGCCTTGCCGATGCGGCCGCGGTCGGCAACATCTTTGCCTCTCCCTCTCCCGAACAGATCCTCGACGCCGCCCGGGCGGCCGACGGCGGAGCGGGCGTGGTTTTCCTTTATGGCAACTACACCGGCGACGTGATGAATTTCACGATGGCCGCGGAGGAGCTTGAAGCCTCGGGCACGCAGGTGCGCCAGGTGCAGGTCGCAGACGACGTCGCCTCCGCGCCGAAGGAACGGCGCGCGGAGCGACGCGGCATTGCCGGCGATTTCTTCGTGTTCAAGATCGCGGGGGCTGCGGCCGATCTGGGCGAGCCGCTCGCGCGGGTCGAGGCGCTGGCCCAGAAGGCCAATGACGCAACGCTTTCAATGGGCGTAGCACTCGGCGCCTGCTCCCTGCCTCAGACCGGCAAGCCGAATTTCGAGATCGGCGACGACGAGATGGAAATCGGCATGGGCCTGCACGGCGAGCCGGGCGTCCGCCGCGAGAAGCTGGCGCCGGCCGATACGGTGACGGACGAACTGATGGACACGATCCTCAGCGAAATGGCCCCCGCCAAGGGGGACCGCGTCGCCGTGCTCGTCAACGGGCTGGGCTCGACCTCACTGGTCGAACTCTACATCATCTTCGACCGGCTCAAGCATATCCTGGACGAAAGAGGCATCGAGATCCATCATTCATGGGTGGGCGAATATGCCACCTCGCTGGAAATGGCGGGCGCGTCGATCACGCTGATGAAGCTGGACGACGAACTGACGCGGCTTCTGGACCATCCCTGCCGGACGCCGGCCCTGACGGTCGGAGCCATCGAGGGCGCCGCGGCAAGCAGCGCCCGCTCGGCAAGAAGAACGGCCCAGGCTGGGGACACGCCTGCCAAGGCGAAAGTCGCAGCCAATCTGAAGCGCGAAGGGATCATTACGCCCGAAATCTTCCGCGCCATGATGCAGCGGGCCGGCGACGAGATCATTGCCGAGCGCGACTGGCTGTCCGAACTCGACGGCGTCATCGGTGACGGCGATCACGGCGTGACCATGGAAATCGGCTGGAAGGCCGTTCAGGGCGCGCTCGCCAATGCCGAGGAAGACGAGACCATCGAGGGAAGCTGCAAGCGCATGGCCAAGGCCTTTCTCGATGCCGTGGGCGCCTCCTCCGGCCCGCTCTACGCCACCGCCTTCCTGCGCGCCGGCGCGGCGGTCAGCGACCGGCTGAACCTTGATGCCGAGGCGCTGGCGGCATGGCTTGCCGCCGCACTTCAGGGCGTGCGCGACCGGGGCCGCGCGGAACCGGGCGACAAGACCATGATCGACGCCTGGGTGCCGGCGGTCGAACGCGCGCAGCAGGCCGCCGCCAATGGATCGGAGCTCGATGTCGTCAATGCCGCCCGCGACGGCGCGGAGGCCGGCATGAAGGCGACGGCCGATCTGGAATCCCGCCGTGGCCGTTCGGCCAAGCTTGGCGCGCGTTCCAAGGGCCATATCGACCCGGGCGCGGCATCGACATGGGTCACGCTGCGCGCAATGGCCGCCGCTCTGGCAGAGGCTCGCGCGACCTCTTGAAATCTACCGTGGCCCGGCCATCAGCGCACGGGCCACGGCCTCGTTCGTGGCAAGCCGATTGACGTAGCCGCCGCGCAGGATCGCCCGGATGATCTGCACCTTCTCGATGCCGCCGGACACCAGCATGGACATCGGCTTGAGCTTCATCTTCTCGGGGCTGAGCGCCATGATCGAATCATTCAGGAAATGATCGACCGGCTGACCCTGGGAATCAAGGAAACAGCCCAGAAATTCGCCAACCGCGCCGCGTTTCAGGATCTCGTCCAGATTGTCCTTCACCACCCTGATCTGCGTCAGCGTCGTGTCCTCGGCGAGCCAGCCGCAGGACGCGATGCCGAGATCGGCGATCTCGGTGCGCGCCAGTACGTCCGTCAACTCGTCAATCAGGAGCAGCGCTTCGCGGCTTTCGGGCGAGGCGCAATAGAGCGGGGCGGTCAGGTAATGGCATTCGACGCCCAGCTTGCGGGCAAGGCTCGTCGCCACCTCGAACGTGTTGGTGCCGGAGGAGCGCGTGGCGCCCCCGGTCAGGCCAACGACCCAGCTATTGGCATGCGGGCGCGCGTTGAGGCGGCGCACGGCGAAACTCAGCGTGCGGCCCGTCGCGATGCCGATGCCGAGATCGCGCCGTTCGATCAGGCCGCTGGCCATCGCGCCGGCCGCCTCGCCGATCACCCGTTTCTGTTCAAGAAAATCCGGAACGTCAGGAACCACGGTGGCTTCGGCAAGGCCGTAGCGCTCGGCAACCGCCTCGGCGAGCGCAATGCAGCCGCTGAGCGGCAGCATGACGTCGATCTGGACCGCGCCGTCCTCGCGCACCTGGCCGATGATCTTGTTCACCCTGAGCCGGGTCATGTTCATCCGGGCCGCGATTTCCTGCTGCGTCAATCCGCCGACAAAGTAGAACCAGGCCACGCGCGCGCGCTCGAGTTGTTCCGGAAGGCTTTCGTTCGGATCGTTCACGCTCGGCATTCTCCGCCGCGTAATAAATTATTGTAATGTAACAATAATCAAAATCTACGCCAAACATAGATGGCGGAGAGGAAGGGATTCGAACCCTCGATACCATCTCTGGTATACTCCCTTAGCAGGGGAGCGCCTTCGACCACTCGGCCACCTCTCCGGTCCGGCCCTGATAGGCGTTTTTCGCACGTCGATCAAGACGCTCGTCGGTTTTCCGCTGAAAAAAGCAGACGCCGTCTCCGGGGCGCGGAATTAGGGCGGTCAAGGGGCTCAGACCTTTCGCCGCACGGCGCCACCGGCGACCTGGACGGCGCGGCTGCCGGCGCTGATCGCGGCGGCTAGGGCTGTGGGCAGATCCGCCCCGGAAAGCCAGCCGTCGACGAAGCCGGCATTGAAGGCATCGCCCGCGCCGGTGGTGTCGACGACCGGGACGGCTTCCGCCGGGTGATGCAGGACGCGATCGGCGGAAGCGGCATAGCCGCCCCCTTCCCCGGCCTTGATGCCGACGCAGTGGAAACGCGCCTTCAGAACGTCCAGCATGGCGGTCGGGTCGCGCTCGCCGGTGATCGCGCGGGCCTCCTCGAGGTTCGGCAGAAAAACGTCCACGCCCCGGCAATTTTCCAACAATGACGGATCGCCGATCAGCGCGTCATCCCAGCTCGGATCGAGCGAGACCGATAGCCCGGCGCCTTTGGCGCGGGTGACGAGATCCGGCATTTCCGCAAGCGTCGCATATTCGGCAATGTGCAGATGGCGGGCGCGCGGCCACGCAAGAGCCGCATCAAGCGTGGATGGCTCCGCCGCCCCTGCCCTTCGCGTCAGGAAGGCGCGTTCCGAACCGATCACCGAGGCGACGGTAAGTTGCGGCCCGGCATCATCGGCGCGTTCCACAAAGGAAAGGTCGATGCCGCTGTCGCGAAGCTGGGGATCGATCGCCATCGACATCGCGTCGCGGCCGAGGCGTCCGACGAGGGCTGCATGGCGGCCGACATCAACGAAATGCGCGGCCGAGATGAAGGCCCCGCCGCCGGCGGCAATCGCCAGATCGTCGGCAAACACCTCGCGCCCCAGCACCGGCATGCGCGAAAGCCCGGTGAAGATCAGGTCGCAGTAAATCCGGCCGACGCAGAGGACGGCCGACCTTTCATCATGTCCGGATGTCATCTGCGGCCCAGGCTCTTTTCGGTCTTGGCATCGAACAGATAGAGTTTTCCCGGCATGACCGCGCATGTGACCGCCGCGCCGACCTTCGGCGATACCGTGCCCGGCGAGGTGGCGATCACGCTCTCGCCGCCGACCACGAGATGCACCATGGTTTCCGGCCCGAGCGGCTCGACCGCCTCGACCTTGCCTTCCAGCGTCAGGATCGCGTCGAGCGGCGCTTCGCCATCAACGACGGCGACGAGATCATGCGGGCGGATGCCGACAAGCACGTCGCGGCCTGCGGCGATGGCCTGACCGGGCGCGCCGAGATTGCCCGCCTTCAGCATGTTCATCGAAGGCGAGCCGATGAAGCGGGCGGTGAAGACATCGGCGGGGTGCTCGTAAAGCTCCACGGGCGTGCCGGTCTGCAGGATATTGCCGTCCTTCATCACCACGATCCGGTCGGCCATGGTCATGGCCTCGATCTGGTCGTGGGTGACGTAGACGGTGGTGGTCTTCAGTTCCTGATGCAGCTTCTTGATCTCGATGCGCATCTGGGCGCGGAGCTGGGCATCGAGGTTGGAGAGCGGCTCGTCGAACAGGAAGGCTGAGGGATTGCGCACCATCGCCCGGCCGATCGCGACCCGCTGGCGCTGACCGCCGGAAAGCGCCGCCGGGCGGCGATCGAGATAATCGGTGAGGCCGAGAATGCGGGCCGTTTCATCGATCCGGGCGTTCTTCTCCTCTTTGGAAAGCCTGGCGGTATAGAGGCCGAAGCCGATGTTCTGGCGCACGGTGAGATGCGGATAGATGGCGTAGTTCTGGAACACCATCGCGATGTTGCGGGCTTTTGGCGCGCGCTCGTTGACCACGTCGCCGCCGATCCGGAGCGTGCCGCCGGAGATTTCCTCGAGCCCCGCGATCATGCGGAGGGTCGTCGATTTGCCGCAGCCGGACGGGCCGACGAACACCACGAACTCGCCATCGGCGATCTCGAGATCGATGCCGTGAACCGCTTCGACCTTGTCGTAGCGCTTCACCAGTTTTTGCAGTGCGATTGAAGCCATTATGCTTTTCCCCTCAACCGTTCGAAGCGGGCAGCGAGCTCCGCGCTTGCCGCCGCCAGGCGGGCGGCCTGCTCATCGGCCTGTTGCTGATAGTTCCCGAGCGTATGGCGGTAGCCGGCAATGGCGTTGCCGAGCGGCTCCTCCGCCGGGCCGCCGTAACGGGCGCGCACGCTGACAAAATATTCGGGCGAGACGATCTCGCGGAAGGCGGCCTCATCCAGCGCGGTCTCGCGACCGGCATGGGCGCTGAATGCCTTGCGGAAGGGCCCATAGCCATCGCTTGCAAGCGCGCCGGAGGCGGCAACGACGGCACGGGCGACATCGGCGGCGATCTCGTGCGCCTGGCGGAAAGAGAGCTGCTCACGCCGCACCAGCGAATCCGCAAGCTCGGTGATGGTGATGCAGGAACGGTCGAGATTGGCCGCGACCCGCTCGCCATTGACCTTCACGGCCGAGATCAGGCTCGCCATCAGGTCGAGAACGCGAAAACCGGTCTCGAAGGCCTGATAGCCCATCGCCTGGGTCTCGCCTTCGCTGTCGTTCATGTCGGTGAACGGGGTGTTGTGCATCACCGTCAGCACGGTCTGGGCGCGGCCGACGGTCTGGCTTGCGAGATGGCGCATATGCTCGATCGGCACCGGGTTGCGCTTCTGCGGCATGATCGAGGAAATCTGCACCAGCGCATTCGGCACATAAAGCTGGCCGACCTCGAAACTGGTCCAGAACTGGAAATCCTGGATCAGCCGGCCGAGATGGAGGAACATCAGTTCGAGCGCCGAATAGGTGCCGGTGATATAGTCGACGGCAGCGATGCAGCTGTAGGAATTCTGGAGCGGCGCTTCGAAGCCCAGAAGCTCCGCCATCTGATGCCGGTCGATCGGGAAGCCCGAGGTGGTGATCGCGGCAGCGCCCATGGGCGACAAGTCAACGGTCCTGCGGGCTTCGAACAGGCGTTCGATGTCGCGGGCAAGCACCTCGATCGCAGCGCCCAGATAATGACCGAACGTGGTCGGCTGGGCCGGCTGGCCGTGGGTATAGGCGACGATCAGCGTCGCCTTCTCGCGCTTCGCTGTATCGATCATCGCCGAGAGCAGGCCGAGCGCCTTGCCGAGCGCGGCATCGATATAGTGCCGGAGGCCGAGCTTGAACAGCGTGTGGTCGATGTCGTTGCGCGAACGGGCGGTGTGGAGGCGCCCGCCGAGATCGGGGCCAAGACGGGCCTTCAATTCCTTCTCGATCAGAAAGAAGAAGTCCTCGACCTCGCCGGTATATTCGAGCGTAGCTGGATCGACCTCGGCATCGATGGCGACGAGCGCATCGGCGATCTTCGATGCCTGTTCGGCGGTAAGAATGCCGGTTTCGGCAAGCATCACCAGATGGGCGCGGTCGATGGCGCGAAAGCCATCGACAAAATGGGTTTTAGCGCCGTCGAACAATGGCTTGAGCACGGTTTCCTTGTAAACCGGATCAGGAAAGCGGCTGGTATCGCCTGCAGCGGGATTGGTGTGTTTCATTGGCTTATCCCTTGACGCCGGCGAGCATGACCCCGCGCACGATATAGCGCTGGAAGATCAGGAACACGACGAGCGTTGGTATGGTGGCAAGAGCGGCGCCGGTCATGATCATCTCCCACTCGATCTGGGCCTCGACGGCGAAGGAGGAGAGGCCGACCGGCAGCGTGTAGAGCTCGCTCGATGTTGTGACGATCAGCGGCCAGAAGAATGCTGTCCAGTTGCCGAGGAAAGTGAAGATCGCGAGCGCCGAAAGCGCGGGCGCCACCAGAGGCATGGCGATCTTCCACCAGATGACGAACTCGTTCATGCCGTCGATCCGGGCGGCTTCCATGAAATCGTCCGGCACGCCTTCGAAGAACTGGCGCATCAGGAAGGTGCCGAACCCGGTCATCATGCCCGGAAACATGATGCCCCAATAGCTGTCCAGCCAGCCGAAATTGGCCGACATCAGATACCACGGGATCACCAGCATTTCCGTCGGGATCATCAGGGTCGAGAGGATCGCCAGGAAGATGAAGCGGCGGCCGCGGAACCGGAACTTTGCCAGCGTGTAGCCGACGAGGCTGTCGAAAAACACGTTCGAGCAGGTGACGATGGTGGCGATCAGCAGCGAGTTGAAGAACCAGCGGGCGAAGCCGGAAGAGGTCAGCACCTCGATGTAGTTCGCCAGCGTCGGGTCCTGCGGGATCAGCCGGAGGTCGTAGACCTGGCTCGACGGCTTCAGCGAGGTCGCGAACATGAACAGGATCGGCGTGATCATCACGATGCCGCCGATCAGGAGCAGCGTCCACATCAGCACATAGCCGGGGCGCACCTTCGGACGGTAGCGGGACACCGCGTTTTCGCCGGCAATATCGGTCATTTCTTGTCCCTCAATATCCAGAGCTGCAGGAGCGAGATGACCAGCAGGATGAGAAAGAGAACCACGGTCTGCGCGGCGGCATAGCCCATCTGGTAGGATGAGAAGGCCGACTGGTAGATCATCAGCACCAGCGGCTTGGTGGAGCCGAGCGGGCCGCCGGGATCGTTCGTGGTCATGTTGTAGACCTGATCGAAGATCCTGAGAAACCCGATCGAGGACAGGACGACAAGGAACACGGTGGTGGGCTTCAAGAGCGGCAGCGTGATCCTGCGCAGGATCGCCCATTCGCCGAGACCGTCGATCCGCGCGGCTTCATAGAAGGTCGTGGGAATGGCGCGCAGCCCCGCCATGAATATGATGACCTGGAAGCCGAGGCCAGCCCAGATCGCCGTCACCATGATCGATGGCAGCGCCTGCGTGGTGGAGCGCAGGAAGGGCTGTTGCTGCAGCCCGAATTGCGCCAGCAGGTCGTTGATGACGCCGATGGGAGCGGGCTGATAGAACCAGCGCCAGACCCAGGCCATCGCCGCCGCCGTCGTCAGGAACGGCAGGAAATAGAGCGCACGGATGAAACCGTGGCCGAAGCGCACCCGGTCGAGGAAGAAAGCAATGGTGAAAGATAGCACCAGCGAGATCGGCGTGCCGAAGATCAGATAGGCGAAGGTGTTCTTGAACACCTGCCAGAACGCCGGATCGGCGAACATCTTCCGGTAATTTTCCAGACCGATGAATTTCGGCGGCTTCATCAGGTTCCAGTCCGTCAGCGACAGCCGGAAGGCGTCGAGGGTCGGATAGAAGCGGATGACGCTGTAAAACAGCACCGGCAGCGCCAGAAAGGTCCAGACCCAGATGAGCCGCTTGGTGTGCATTGAAAAACGGTCGGAAAAGCCGCCGCCTTCGGGGCGCTCATGGGGGCCGTCATGGGGGCGGCTCGTGGCCGCCCCTGTTTCAGACTGAACGGGCATTTGCCGCCTCACATCGCTTCGTCGATGATCTTCTGTTCCTGCGCGGCGGCTTCCTTGATGCTGTCGGCGGGCGACTGGCCATTGAGGAGCACGCGGTTGGCCATGTCGATGGCGACCTGACGCTGGGCCGATTCATCCACGAACAGCGTGGTGTGGGCATAATCCAGCCCCTTGAGGAACGGGCCGTAAATCGGGTTCGAGACGTTCTTTTCCGTCAACGCCACCTCGCGCCGCGCCGGCAGTTCGCCAACGACGTCAAGCCAGACTTCCATGGCTTCCGGCGAAGTCAGATAGGCCAGGAATTTCTCCGAGGCTTCCAGTTCCTCGCCCTTCACCTTGGCGCCGATGCCATTGGCGAAATAGCTCGAATAGTTGGAGCGCATGCCGTCGGCATTGGCCGGCAGTTCGGTTACGCCCCATTCGAAATCCTCGATCTGGCCGAACGAGCCGAGACGGAACGTGCCATCGATGGTCATGCCGGCGCGACCGCCCTTGAAGGCTGCCTGGGCCTCGTCCATGAAGCCCGCCTGGCCGACCTTCTCCTTGAGCTGCAGGTCGGTATAGAACTGCAGGGCCTCGGTGCCTTCCGGGCTGTCATAGGTGACCTTGCGATAGTCGTCGGTATAGGGAACGCCGCCATACTGGCGCACCAGCACTTCGCGCCACCACTGGTGATCCTGGCCCGCCATGTCGAGCGTCATACCTTCAACGGTGATGTTGCCGGCATCGTCATGCTTGGCGATCGCCTTGGCAGCCGCGACCATGTCGTCGAGCGTCTGCGGCGGGCTGTCGGGGTCGAGGCCGTTCTCCTCGAACAGCTTCTTGTTGTAGAACAGCGCCAGCGAGCGCACCGCCGTCGGCAGGCCGTAATATTCGCCGTCGCGCTTCATCGCGGTCACGATCGGGAAGAACTCGCTCTCGATCTTGTCCTGCGGGAATGCGTCCTCGGACAGCGGCTGCAGCAGATTGCCCGCCACGAACTTGTCGAGCCAGCCATAGAAAAGCTGCATCACGTCCGGCCCCTTGCCGGCCATGTTGGCGGCAACGATGCGGGTCTGGTAATCGGCGTAGGGGAAGGTCACCTGCTTGACGGTGATATCCGGATTGGCTTCCTCGAACTTCTCGATCAGCTGATCCATCGCGTTGACGCGGGTCTCGTAGATATACTGCCAGTATTCGATCTCGACCGCATTGGCCGAGCCGACCGAAAACAGGCTGATACCGGACATCAGCCCGGCGAGCATAAGTGCCTTGCGCATAATTCTCTCCACTTCCCAGTAAGGCCGCCACGGACCTCAGGGCTCTTGTTCCCGAAAAGCCGTCATCCCTCTCGGCGGCGGCCGTTGTTCATTGTTGCGGACGCCCGCTTGCGCGGCCTCCGGGGCGTCGTTGCCCGACGCCTCCACGATACGGTCGCGTGACATCCGGGTTTTGTCAATAACATAATCTAATTGAATTAATATATTGACGTTAGAAACAGCGCGGATCAGACTGACGACATCAGAAAGCGGAATGAAATGAACGAGAAGACGCGCGGGCAGTTCGCCATCGGCAACAATCCGGAACGCAACAGGGAGCACAATCGCCGGGTCGTGCTCGATCTGGTGCGCCAGCACGGCATGCTTGGCCGCATGGAGATCGCGCGTCAGACCCAGCTCACCGCCCAGGCCGTCGCCAATATCGTCGACGATCTCGTCGGCTCCGGCCTGCTGATCAGCACCGGCCGGCGTCGTTCCGGCCGCGGCCAGCCGCCGATCCAGTTCGCCGTCAATCCCGAAGGCGCTGCCACGATCGGCGTCGAGATCGCCACCGACCAGATGGTGGTCACCGTGCTCGATCTCACCGGCGTGCTCCGCTACAAGCGGATGGTTCCGCTCGCCGACACGACGCCGGAACGCTGCCTGCCGGTGTTCGCCCTCGAGGTCGAGCGGGCACGAAAATCGTTCGATTCGCCGCTGCTCGGCGTCGGCGTGGTGATGCCCGGCCCGTTCGGCATCGAGGGCATGAGCTTCGTCGGTCCGACCACGCTTCCCGGCTGGAGCGGCATCGACGTGAAGGCGGCGCTGAGCGAAGCCTGCGGCATGGACGTGGCGCTGGAAAACGATGCGGCCGCCGCCGCCGTTGCCGAACGGTTGTTCGGCGCGGGCCATGCGATCTCGCATTTCTGCATGCTCTATTTCGGCACCGGCATTGGCCTCGGCATGATCCAGGATGGCGCGCCCTATCGCGGCGCCTTCGGCAATGCCGGCGAGATCGGCCATGTGCCGGTGGTGCCGTCCGGGCGGCTCTGCCCCTGCGGCCAGCGCGGCTGCCTGGAGCGCTACGCCTCGCTCCATGCGCTCCACGAAAAATTCGACCAGAGCGGAAGGGAACGCCCGCAGATATCTGAAATCGAAAGACTTTTTCAATCCGGAGACCAGGTGGTCCAGGCGTGGATCGACGAAGCGGCCGCCCACCTCTCCACCGTCATCGGGCTGCTCGAAAACATCTTCGATCCGGAAACCATCATCTTCAGCGGGGCGTTTTCCGACAGCCTCATGGATGCGGTGATCGCCCGACTGCCGCCGCTTCCGCCCTCCGTCGCCGCCCGCGCCGGGCGTACCCAGCCGCGGGTGATGCGCGGCCAGACCGGCCAGTATACGGCCGCACTCGGCGCCGCCGCCCTGCCGCTCTTCGAAATCCTGACACCGAAACTCGAAACATCGCCATCTGATCAACAGGTGGCCTGAAAAAATCACGGGGAACAGCATGCTCACGCCGCGCCAACGCATCGAACAGGAAAAGTCGTCCTCCGCCCATGTGCGGCTCTATCGGGCGCTGACGCAGCTGACCTCGCCGGTGACGATGATGAACACCGGCGCGCATCCCGATGACGAACAGTCCGGCATGCTCGCCTGGTTCAGCCTCGGCCTCGGCATGCGCGTGATCATCGCCTGTTCCACGCGCGGCGAAGGCGGGCAGAACGTGCTCGGGCCCGAGCGGCTCGGCGCGCTCGGCGTGCTCAGAACCCGCGAACTGGAAGAGGCCGCCCGCGTGCTCGACGCCGATATCCACTGGCTCGGCCACGGGCCGGATGACCCGGTTCACGACTTCGGCTTCTCCAAGGATGGCGACGCCACCTTCGCCCGCTGGGGCGAGGACCGGATCGTTGAGCGGCTGGTGCGCGCCTACCGCACCGAGCGGCCCGATATCGTCATCCCGACCTTCCTCGATGTGCCGGGCCAGCACGGCCACCACCGCGCCATGACGCGCGCCGCCGAGACCGCGATCCGGCTTGCGGCCGACGAGACCGCCTTTCCCGAGCATTTCGCCGAGGGCCTGACGCCATGGAAAGTGGCAAAATACTACCTCCCCGCATGGTCCGGCGGCGGCGGCACCTATGATGACGACCTGCCCCCGCCTCCCGCAACGCTTACCATTGACGTCCGCGAACAGGATCCCGTGACCGGCGCCGACTACGACCGCATCGGCGAGTGGTCGCGCTATTACCACGCCTCGCAGGGCATGGGCTGGTGGCCGGAGCGCCCGGATCATGTCTGGCAACTCCATCTGCTGTGCGGCGACAATGCCGGCATGCCGGAAGCCACGATCCTCGACGGCCTGCCGTCCACGCTCAAGGATCTCGCCCCCGAAGGCGCGCTCGGCGCGGCGCTGGCCGCCGTCGATGAGGTGATAGCCGCGGCACTGGCCGCTTTCCCGAATGCCGATGCCGTGCAGCATTGCCTCACCGAGGCGGCGGTTCGGATCGAGGCAGCGGAAGCCGCCGGCGATGACGCTTTCCGTGCGCTTCATGGCCACCGTCTCGCCCGCAAGCGCGCCGAGATCGACGCGGCGCTGTTCGAAAGCGCCCGCATCTTCGAGCGCGCCTATGGCGAGGCCGACTACCTGACGCCCGGCGGAACCGCGACGCTGACCGTGGTGCTCGCCGAAGGCGCCGACGCCACCGTGACGCCGAGCCTGCCGGAGGGCGTCCGCGTCGCCGACGCAGCCGTGGTCGATGGCATCCACCGCTTCACGCTTGCCGCCGATGCCGACGCGCAGCTTTCCAACCAGTACCCGCCGCTCTGGTCCTCGCTTGGCGGCAACGGACCGGTTTCGGTGACGCTTTCGGCCGGCATCGCCGGACGCGAAGTGACGCGCAGCGTCGACCTCGAAACCGCCCTTCCGCTTGCGCCGGCCCATTCCGTCACGCTGAAGCCATCCGCATTTATTCTTCCACTTCAAAAGCTTCCGTCGGAAATCTCATTTACCGCTGACGCTGACCTGCCCCTTCACTTCAAGAGCGTTAACGGTTTCGAGGTCACCGGCGAAGGCGAAAGCTTCAAGATTAAAACACCTTCCAGTCCCTCCTCCGGCCTCACGGTCATGACGCCGGAAATCGAGGGCAAGCCGGCGGCCAACATCACGAGCTTTAGCTATCCCCATATAGGCCGCAACCGCTTCGTCCGACCGGAGGTGCTGAACGTTCTCACGCTTGACCTGACGCTGCCCGAGGGCGCGACGATCGGCTATGTCGGCGGCGGCGCGGACAATGTCGGCGTCTGGCTGCAACGCATGGGGCTCGACGTTACCGAACTCGACGCCAACGCGATATCGGGCGATCTTTCGGCCTTCACCACGATCGTGATCGGCATCTTCGCCTTCGGCACGCGGCCGGACCTTGCGGCGGCCACGAAGAAGCTTCATCGCTTCGTGGAAGACGGCGGCCACCTCGTCACCCTCTACCATCGTCCTTCCGACGGCTGGAGCCCGGAGACGACCCCGCCGCGCTATCTGAAGATCGGCTCGCCCTCGCTGCGCTGGCGCGTCACCAATCCGGCGGCCGAGGTCGAGGTGCTGTCGCCCGGTCACACGCTTCTCGCCGGTCCGAACGTGATCGGACCGGAAGACTGGGCCGGCTGGCACAAGGAACGCGGGCTCTATTTCGCTTCCGGATGGGACGATGCCTACGAACCGCTGCTCGCCATGCATGATGCTGACGAGAAGCCGCTCACCGGCGCGCTCGTCTCCGCCGCGATCGGCAAGGGCCGGCACACCCATACGAGCCTCGTGCTCCACCACCAGATGGACCGCCTCACCCCCGGCGCCTTCCGGCTGATGGCGAACCTCGTTCAGCCGGCATGATCCCGTGAGCGCCGAGCCAGCGGCACCGCCGACCGAGGATAAGAACGCGGCGGGCCAGGGCGTCGCCTGGCTCTTGGCCGACATGACGCTGGTGACCTTCATGAGCGTTCTGGTGAAGGCCAACAGCGTCGCCTATCCGGCGATCCAGCTCGTCTTCATCCGCGCCCTGATCGGCCTCGTCTTCATCCTGCCGATGCTCGTTCGCAATCGCGCGGCGCTGATGAACATCCGCTATCCGCTGCGCAATGCCTTTCGCGTCACCTGCAACGCGATCGCGCTGACCTCGAACTTCCTCGCCTTCGCGATGCTGCCGCTCGTCTTGGTGAACGCGCTCGGCTTCACCCGGCCGCTGGTGACCATGGGACTTGCGGCGCTTCTGCTTGGCGAAAGGATCAGCCGGCTCCGCTGGCTCGGCGCGGGCCTCGCCTTCGGCGGCGCGCTGATCATCGTCGCGCCCGGCGAAATGGCGTTTCATCCCGGCCTGCTGGTGGTGCTCGCCAGCATCGTGTTCGGCGCGATGGCGACGATCCAGACCCGGCGGCTGAAGGATGAAAGCACGATCGTGATGATGGTGTTCTACACCGTCGGTCTCGCGCTCCTGACCGGCATCCCCGCCCTCATGCTGTGGCAACCCGTACCGCTCGCCCACTGGCCGGTGCTGGCGCTGATCGGGCTATTGGCGCAGGCCGGGCAATATTGCTGGCTGAAGGCCTATCAGAAGAGCGACGCGAGCATGCTCGCCCCCTTCGGCTATCTCTCGGTGTTCTTCTCCGCCACCGCCGGCTTCTTCTTCTTCGCCGAGGTCCCCTCGCCACGCATTTTCATAGGCGTTGCGGTGATCCTGCTTGCGTTACAGGGAACGCGGTGGTTGGAGGCGCGGAGGCGGCGATGAGTGGCCTAAACCTCGACGGGCCGCTGACAGTATCGGTAGTAGGCGTCTGGCGTATTCAACTTCCGTCCAATAAGCAGGACACAGGCGGCAATTCCCTCGCTCGGCCGGAGAAAAAATAGCGCTCTATTCATATCGTTCTGAACATTGCTGGCCCGTGACCGAGCCATTAATGCAGTGTCGAGTTGAGAGGTCGGATGCGTGAAGCCGTATGGTTGCGATCATCAATATCCTTTTCTATCCCGGCTTCTGCTATCCGTCGTCATCTTCTCTCTGTAAATTTCGCCCGAGCGCGCCTTCGCTTGCCACGGACGAGCCTTCTGAAGCGGGACATCGTATCCAGGATCAAGTCGATCGAGAATGGAAGTTACGAAGCTTGTGTCGTTGGATACATCACAAAGGGCGGCCCATTTTCCATCTGGCCCTACAATCCCGGCAGGTCCCTTGTGTGCTTTCTGAGCGGGCGTCGACGCGCTGATCCATAGGCAATTCAGGCCTGCATGCGCTCTGAGCGCAATCTGAAAATGCTCGGGAATTCCATATGATGAGAACAGTACTGCATCGGCTCCCAACCGTTCGTACTCCATGAAAACTTCGGGGAATTGAGACTCAATGCAGATCGCGCAGCCGAAGCGGAAGCCATCGACTTCAAAAACTATCGGTTCGGCCCCCGGCGTGTACCAGCCGTTGATCTCGCTGTTCGAGAGGAACCTCTTGTCATACCTTGTCAACAGGTCGCCAGAATCCGAGAACACATAAAGGCTGTTGTGCGGGCGTTCCATTGCCGACAGCCTGTGCGCACCGCCAACGACCGCAAAAATACCGAGCATTCCGCAGAGTTCGGCAATGCTCCTCAACTCTTTCTCGTAACCGAACCAATCAAAGAAGCGCCAATCGTCCGGAGTGGCAATTTGCGCCTTCGAATATCCCGACAAGGCGCCTTCGCAGAAGCTGACGAGCTTGACACCTTCTGCGGCGGCATCCGAAATCACCTGTCGAATAAGTGCGGCGTTCGTTGATATGTCTTTTGAAACGGCAGTTTGGGCGGCGGCTATCTTCACACATGCTCTCCTTAGCTCAGGCCTGTATTCTCGGCCTTTTCAGGTCCTTTAAGAACCTCGAAACTGCGCGATTGAGCACCGGGGCTGCCAACAAGCCGAAATGGCCTACGCCACCTTCACGATCAGCCGTCCGCGCACCTTGCCGGCCAGAATGTCTTCGGCGGCCTGCGGCAGGCCCTGAAGGTCGATTTCGCCGGCGGTGACGAGGTCGATATGTTCCGGCGTCAGGTTGTTCTGCAACAGCCGCCATGCGGCCTCGCGGCGCTGTGGCGGCGCGAATACGGAATCGACGCCGATCAGCGTGACCGCGCGCAGGATATGCGGCAGCACGGTTGCGGGAAGATCGGGCCCGCCGGCAAGGCCGCAGGCGGCCACCGCGCCGTCGCGCACCGTCTGCGCCAGAACATTGGCGAGCGTGGTAGAGCCGACGCTGTCGACGGCGCCGATCCAGTGCTCCTCCTGCAACGGCCTGCCGGCTTCCGAAAGCGTCTTGCGGTCGATGAAATCCCTCGCGCCGAGCCGGCGCAGATAATCATGGGTTTCCGCCCTGCCAGTGGAGGCGGTCACGTGAAAGCCGAGTGCGGCAAGCAGCGCCACGGCATAGGAGCCGACGCCGCCCGCCGCCCCCGTGACCAGCACGCTGCCGCCATCCTGAGACAGATTGCCCCAGGCGAGAAGCTGGTTGACGCAGAGCGCCGCCGTGACGCCCGCCGTGCCGATCGCCATCGCCTGGCGCTGGTCGAAGCCTTCCGGCTGTTTCATCAGCCATTCCGGCTTCAGCCGCTGATAGACCGAGAAAGCGCCCCACTCGGTCTCGGACAGGCCGGAGCCGGTGGCGATCACGCGGTCGCCGGGCTGAAACGAATCGCTTGCCGATTCGACGACCGTGCCGGCGATATCGATCCCCGGCACCATCGGAAACCGCCGCGCGATCCGCCCCTTGCCCGTGACCGAAAGCCCGTCCTTGTAGTTCAGGCTGGAATAGTCGACCCGCACCAGCACCGGCAGATCGGGCAGGTCGTCGCGGGTCAGTTCCGCCGACACGGCGGCGGGATGGTCCTTGTCGCGGATCAGCAGCGCGGGAAAGCTCTCGGTCATCACGGTCTCCTCGGGTTCGGCGATTTTGCACCGGAGAGTAACGAGGCGCGCGCGAAACGCAATCCGCCTTCAGGCGCGTGCTGCAACCCTTGCCGCCGCGATCCGCGCGGCGAGCGCGGCATTGTTCTTCACCAGCGCGATGTTGGCCTTCAGGCTGCACCCTTCCGACAATTCGTTGATCCGCGCTAGCAAGAAGGGCGTCAGCTCCTTGCGGGCAATACCGCGTTCCTCGGCTTCGCGCACCGCATCGTCGATGGTGCCGTCGATGAATTCCGGCGTCAGCGCATCGGCCTCGGGCACCGGATTGGCGATCAGCATGCCGGTTCCGGTGGAAAGCCCGTCATGGGCGATCATGGCGGCGGCGATTTCCTCGGCGCTGTCCAGCCGATGGTCGGCCTTGAAGCCGCTGGAGCGGGTGAAGAAGGCGGGAAAGTCATCGCTGCGATAGGCGATCACCGGCACGCGCTGGGTTTCGAGATATTCGAGCGTCTTCGCAATATCGAGGATCGATTTCACGCCGGCGCAGATCACCGTCACCGGCGTGCGGCCGAGCTCGGTCAGATCGGCCGAAATGTCGAAGGTCTGTTCCGCGCCGCGATGCACGCCGCCGACGCCGCCGGTGGCAAAGATCGGGATGCCCGCCAGTTCGGCGATCTTCATGGTCGCGGAAACCGTGGTGCCCGCCGTCTGGCGCTTGACGATCGCAACCGCGAGATCGCGGCCGGACGCCTTGACCACGCCGTCCTCGACCTTCGCGAGCCGCTCGATGACGTCGCGGTCGAGGCCGGCATGCAGCCTGCCGTCGATCACGGCGATGGTGGCCGGCACCGCGCCGTTTTCGCGCACCACGGCCTCGACGCCGAGCGCGGTCTCAAGGTTGGCGGGATAGGGCATGCCATGGGTGATGATGGTCGATTCCAGCGCCACGACGGGTTTGCCCTGTGCCAGCGCTTCCCTGACTTCCGTGCCGAGAATGATTTCGATGTCAGACACGTGCTTCTCCTTCGATTGGTGCGAGGCGGTGAAGATTGGCCTCGACAAAGTGTGGGGACATTTGCGGATGGACGCTCGCTGCGCTTTCGGTTGTCAGCGCGGCAATCAGCGCGCCGCGCCGCACGGCCTCGTGAAGCGCGCCGCTGTGCAGGTAATGGTGCAGGGTTCCGGCAATCATCGCATCCCCGGCGCCGGTCATGTCGACGGGCCGCGCGGCCACCACCGGCACGTGGCTCGCGCCGCCGCCATTGGCCACCACGGCGCCGAGCGCGCCGGACGTCAGGATGACCGCGGAGGCACCCGCTTCGATCAATGCCTTCGCGGCCTTCTCCATGCTATTGATATTTATTGAGAAAGACGATTCGAGATAGGCGGAAGCCTCATCCAGATTCAGAAACAGCAGGTCGACGCCGGAAAGATCGCCAGGCAGCTTCTTCACCTTCGGCGTCGACACCGCATCGATCGCCAGCTCGAACCGTCCCGCGCGCCTCTGCTCGATCAGCGCGGCAAGGGTGGCGGCCGGCAGATTGCAATCGACAAAGACGAGCCTTGCGGCAGCCAGAGACGGCGCGGCGTTGGCGAGAAGCTCCGGCGTCATGCGGTCGAAGATCGCCATGTCGGCAATGCCATAGGCAAGGTCGCCGCCGGGCTCCAGAATGGCCGCATATTCCGCCGTCCGCTCGTCGGGCAACTGAAAGAGATTGGCGACATCGATGCCGCGGGCGCCGAGATGGCGGGCGAGATCGCGCCCGCTTTCATCCGCGCCGACGGCGGAGACAAAGCTGACGCCGGCACCGAGCGCGGCCAGGTTTTCGGAGACATTGCGCGCAACGCCGCCAAAGCTGCGCATGCCCTCGACCGGATTGGAGGTGCCGGCGATCAGCGGCGCTCGGGCGATATATTTGCGGTCGATCACCGCCCCCCCGACAACCGCCACCCGCCCCTCTTGCGGCAGCAGATAACCACGCCCGAGAATATGGCCCTTCTCGGTAAGCCGCACCACATGGGCCGCCACGGCGGAACGCGACAGGCCGAGTTGGTCAGCCATCTGCTGCTGACCGGCAAACGGGTTCTCCCGGATCAGCGCAAGCAGCGCCTGCTCGGGCTCACTCAAATCGGTCATGTCACCTTCCCTTGCTGCAGGAATGAGGGACGCTTCATCGCGCGGAGGAAACCTCATAACAATAGTTACAATCATAACACTTGTTACATCACCAATCCAGAGGCGGACCCTGCCCACACACACTTTTCGCAAAGTTTCGGCGCGCCATGCCTTTTTTCCCCGCGACCGCAATGCTATAGCCCTCGGGAAACGTTAAAACACGGGCTTTCAGGCCCCGCAGACGAGGAAGAAGCATGACGAAGATCAAGGTGGCAAACCCGGTTGTCGATCTCGACGGCGATGAAATGACGCGCATCATCTGGCAGTTCATCAAGGAAAAGCTGATCCTGCCCTATCTCGACCTGCCGATCGAATATTACGACCTGTCGGTCCAGAACCGCGACGCCACCGACGACCAGGTCACCGTCGATGCCGCCAACGCCATCAAGAAGCACGGCGTCGGCATCAAATGCGCGACCATCACGCCAGACGAAGCCCGCGTCGAGGAATTCGGCCTGAAGAAGATGTGGCGCTCGCCGAACGGCACGATCCGCAACATCCTTGGCGGCGTTATCTTCCGCGAGCCGATCATCATGCAGAACGTGCCGCGCCTGGTGCCGGGCTGGACCCAGCCGATCATCGTCGGCCGTCACGCCTTCGGCGACCAGTACCGCGCCACCGATTTCCGCTTCCCCGGCAAGGGCAAGCTTACGATCAAGTTCGTCGGCGAGGACGGCAAGGAAATCGAGCATGAAGTGTTCGACGCTCCCTCCTCCGGCGTTGCCATGGCGATGTACAACCTCGACGATTCGATCCGCGACTTCGCCCGCGCTTCGCTGAACTACGCCCTGATGCGCGGCGTACCCTGCTACCTCTCCACCAAGAACACCATCCTCAAGGCTTATGACGGCCGCTTCAAGGACCTGTTCCAGGAAGTCTACGAGGCCGAGTTCAAGGCCGAATATGAAAAGAAGAAGATCTGGTACGAGCATCGCCTGATCGACGACATGGTCGCGGCCGCGCTGAAGTGGTCCGGCGGGTATGTCTGGGCCTGCAAGAACTATGACGGCGACGTCCAGTCCGACATCGTTGCCCAGGGCTTCGGATCGCTCGGCCTGATGACCTCGGTCCTGATGACGCCGGACGGCAAGACGGTGGAAGCCGAAGCCGCCCACGGCACGGTGACCCGCCACTACCGCCAGCACCAGAAGGGTCAGGAAACCTCGACCAACTCGATCGCCTCGATCTTCGCCTGGACGCGCGGTCTGGCCCATCGCGGCAAGCTCGACGACAACCAGGACCTGATCCACTTCGCCGAAACGTTGGAAAAGGTCTGCGTCGACACCGTCGAAAGCGGCCACATGACCAAGGACCTGGCGCTGTTGATCGGCCCCGACCAGCCCTGGCTCTCGACCACCGCCTTCCTCGACAAGATCGATGAAAACCTCCAGAAGGCGATGGCGGCCTGAGGCCGACGCCTTCAGCGATGAATACCGAAAACCCGGCCCTCGCGCCGGGTTTCTGCTTTCCTCGACTGTGTCGTCCTGCCTGCACTCCGGCAACGGAAATCCGGTTTCTTCACCAAAGTCTGATACCACTTCGCGCCGAAATCCCTTCACTCTCGCTTCGTTTTGGATCACAATATCCGCGTAAACCGCCGAGGAGACCGGGAGCGGCACCGCAGATGTGCGCACCGGAAGCGGGAGGAGACAGCGATGGCTTATACGTCAAGGCCGGCGGAAAACCGTGCCCATGCTGACATCGTGACCGCGACGGCGCTGTCGGCCAACGGACCGGCGCGCTCGCCTGTCGCAGCATCATGGTGGCGCTCGCTGGTTCAGCACGGGCTCGACCCGGCCAGCGCCAGAACGCGCCGCGCCGAGACGCTGTCCGAGCTTGAACTGAGGCAGCGGATAGAGAAATCCGATCTTCTGATGCATGTCGCCCGCGCCCGGCTCGATCACCTCTATAAATGCGTCTCGCTCTCTGCCTGCGGCGTTTTCCTGAGCGATGCCGATGGCGTCGTTCTTGATGCGCGCTGGCGCAGCGGCGACCAGTCGAGTTTCGAAAGCTGGGGCCTGCGGCCGGGCCGAAGCTGGTCGGAGGCCGCCGTGGGCACGAATGGCATCGGCACCTGCCTTGCGGAGGAACGGCCGCTCATCATTCATCGCGACGAGCATTTTCTGGATCGCAACATCGCCATGAGTTGCATCGACGCCCCGATCTATGGCGCGGATGGCCGGCTGATCGGCGCGCTCGACATTTCCTCCGCCCGCAGCGACCAGACCGCTTCCGCCAACCAGCTCATCGCCGCGCTCGTGCGCCAGGCGGCGCGGCAAATCGAGGCGGACTGCTTCCGCCATGACCATAGCGGTCAGCGAATCATTCTCGTGGATGATGACGATGACACGGAATCCGCCGGCGGTGATGCCGCCGCGCTGGTCGCCGTCGATGAGAACGACCTCGTGGTCGGCGCAACCCGCGCCGCGCGGCTGACGCTGGGGCTTGTGGCCGCGGGCCGGTTCTCCCCGGTTCCGGCCGACGACCTGCTGGCGAAAGGGGCTCCAGAGAGCGGATTCGCCTCAGCGGAACGCTCCGCCATTCTCAAGGCGCTCGCCCGCCGGCGCGGCAATGCAAGCCGTGCAGCAGAGGATCTGGGCATCGGCCGCGCCACGCTCTATCGCCGCATGAAGCGCCTCGGCCTGCAATCGCGATTCGAGCAGAACTAGACGGAAACGACGCGACTTCGGCGTCGTTCATACCGGTCGCCGCAATCTCCTCACCAGATCAACATCTTTGGCGCGGAAAACTGTCTCAATTGCGAGACAGAGTCCGATCTCTGCCGGTTTGCGGCGGATGACAAGCAGCGATGATCCATCGAAACTTGGCCCATCACCAAAGTTCAGCATGATTTCTGGGAGGAACTGTTATGAACGAGATGACCAAACCCGAAGGGCTTTTGAAATCCCCCTTCAAGGACCGCTATGACAATTTCATCGGCGGCAAGTTTGTACCGCCGAAAAACGGCCGCTATTTCACCAACACCACACCGATCACCGGGGCAGCGATTAACGAGATCGCCCGTTCCGACGCCGCCGATATAGAACTCGCGCTGGATGCGGCCCATGCCGCCAAGGCGAAATGGGGTTCGACTTCGCCGGCCGACCGCGCTCGCGCGCTGCTGAAGATCGCGGATGTGATCGAGGCCAACCTTGCCCTGATCGCCACCTGCGAGACCTGGGACAATGGCAAGCCGATCCGCGAGACCATGAACGCCGATATCCCGCTCGCTGCCGACCATTTCCGCTACTTTGCCTCTGCGCTTCGCGCCCAGGAAGGCACGATGAGCGAGATCGACGACGATACCGTCGCCTATCACTTCCACGAGCCGCTCGGCGTGGTCGGCCAGATCATCCCCTGGAACTTCCCGATCCTGATGGCCGCCTGGAAGCTGGCGCCGGCGATTGCCGCCGGCAATTGCGTGGTGCTGAAGCCCGCCGAGCAGACACCCGCCTCTATCCTGGTGCTGGCGGAGCTGATCGCCGACATTCTGCCGCCCGGCGTGCTCAACATCGTCAACGGCTTCGGTCTTGAAGCCGGCAAGCCGCTGGCGCAGAGCCCGCGCATCGCCAAGATCGCCTTTACCGGCGAAACCACGACCGGCCGGCTGATCATGCAGTACGCCACCGAAAACCTCATTCCGGTGACGCTGGAGCTCGGCGGCAAATCGCCCAACATCTTCTTCAAGGATGTGATGCGCGAGGATGACGGCTTCCTCGACAAGGCGGTGGAAGGCTTCGTGTTCTTCGCGCTCAACCAGGGCGAGGTCTGCACGTGCCCGTCCCGCGCGCTGATCCAGGAGGATATCTACGACGCCTTCATGGAACGCGCCATCGCCCGCACCAAGGCGATCATCCAGGGCGACCCCCGCGCCGACAATACCATGATCGGCGCCCAGGCATCGAGCGAGCAGAAGGAGAAGATCCTGAGCTATTTCGATATCGGCCGTCAGGAAGGCGCGGAGGTTCTGCTGGGCGGCAAGGCGGCCGATCTCGGCGGCGAGCTTTCGGGCGGCTATTATATCGAGCCGACGATCCTCAAGGGGCACAACAAGATGCGTGTGTTCCAGGAAGAAATCTTCGGACCCGTCGTCTCCGTCACCACCTTCAAGGATGAGGCGGAAGCGCTCGAAATCGCCAATGACACGCTTTACGGCCTTGGCGCCGGCGTGTGGTCGCGCGATGCCAATACCTGCTACCGCTTCGGCCGCCACATTCAGGCCGGGCGCGTCTGGGTCAACAACTACCACGCCTATCCGGCGCATGCGGCCTTCGGCGGCTACAAGCAGTCCGGCATCGGGCGCGAGACCCACAAGATGATGCTCGACCACTATCAGCAGACCAAGAACCTCCTGGTCAGCTACTCGACCGAGAAGGTCGGCTTCTTCTGAGAACACAAGAAGAGGGTGACAAGCCCCCTCCTCCCTGGAAGGCGGACGGAGCGCATGCGCTCCGTCCGCCGACGGCAATGGAAGGAAGGTAAAATGGAAAACCCAGCAATCACCTGCGTCACGGATATGATACTGCCGGAGGGCGCTGAGCCCAATTGCCGCGTCACCGCCACGCTTGCGGCACGCGCGCTGATACGGGAAATCCAGTCCGAGTATGGCGAGATCATGTTCCACCAATCCGGCGGCTGCTGCGACGGCTCGTCGCCGATGTGTTATCCGAAATCCGAATTCCATCTCGGCAGCGGCGATGTTCTGCTGGGCGAAGTGGAAGGGGCGGAAGTCTGGATATCCGGCCCGCAATTTGCCGCCTGGAAGCATACTCAGCTCATCCTCGACGTGGTGCCCGGCCGCGGCGGCATGTTCAGCCTCGACAATGGCCGCGAGAAACGGTTTCTGACCCGGTCCCGGGTTCTGAGCGAAGACGAACAGACAGCGCTGGGAGAGGCCCGCGGCCCGAGCGGCGCTTGACGTTTACCGCCAAACGACGTCCGAACCGACGCTAGGCTAAACTCCGCTTCACCCCCAGCGACCGCTCGTCATTTAGGTCTTGATTTCCAGCTGACGGCCAAATAGAACATAAAGCGAACACCAAGGGGGAATGATGAGCAGAATTACCTTGTACACCAACCCGCTGTCGCGCGCGCGGATCGCCCGCTGGATGCTGGAGGAGGTCGGGACCGAGTACGAAACCCGCATTTTGACCTATAACGGCACGATGAAAGAGCCAGCCTATCTTGCCATCAACCCGATGGGCAAGGTGCCGGCGATTGTCCATGACGGCGATGTGGTGACGGAATGCGCGGCGATCTGCGCCTATCTCGCCGACGCCTTTCCCGAGGCAGGGCTTGCGCCGCCGCCCGCCGAGCGCGCCTCCTACTACCGCTGGCTGTTCTTCGCCGCCGGCCCGCTCGAAGCAGCCATCGTCAACAACAGTTTCGGCTTTGTCGTTCCGGCCGAACGGGAACGCTCGGTCGGCTACGGCAATTTCGAGCATGTCATGGATACGCTCGACAAATGGCTGTCGGAAAACCGGTTCGTTGCCGGCGACAGCTTCAGCGCCGCCGATGTCTATGTCGGCGCCCAGGTCAACTGGGGCCTGCAGTTCGGCACGTTCGACAAGCGCGATTCCTTTGCGGCCTATGCCGAGCGCATCGCCGCCCGCCCGGCCTTCATCCGCGCCAGCAAGCTGGATGACGAGGCCGCCGCGGCGGCCCAAACCTGACTTGTCCCGTCGGACAGCCAGTGTAGAATGAAGCGATGATGATGAAGGCAACATTTTTTCCGCTGAACTGAGAACACCGCCATGAGCGGATTTTCGGATTTGGTTTTAACGGGGCCGCGCCATGCGACGCCCCGCAGGAGAAATGTTGATATGCCAGAACATCATTCTGTGGGCCTGAGCGACGCTCAGGTCTCATCCTTTATCGAAGACGGTTATGTGCGGGTCGATCAAGCCTTCAGCGCCGCGCTTGCGGAAGAGTGCCGCGCAGCGCTGTGGCGGGCGATGGGGTTGTCGCCGGTCGCGCCGGAGGCCTGGACCGAACCGGTGATCCGGATCGGGTCGATGGCTGCGCCGCCCTTTGTGGAAGCCGCCAACACGCCGCGCCTTCAGCGCTGTTACGACCAGTTGGCGGGCAAGGGACGCTGGGTCGCGCCCCGCGGCCTCGGCACCTTCCCGATCCGCTTTCCCTCGCCAACGCCTGCCGGCGATGACGGCTGGCATGTCGATGTCAGCTTCGGCTTCGACAATCCGGACTTCATGGAATGGCGGGCGAATGTGAAGAGCACCGGACGGTCTCTCCTGATGCTGTTCCTGTTTTCCGATGTCGGCGAATGCGACGCGCCAACCATCATCCGGGTCGGGTCGCACGCCGCGATCGCGCGGCAGCTTCTGCCGCATGGCGAGGCGGGCCTGTCCCTGCGGGCGCTCTCGGCCGACGGCTACGCCTCAACCGGCGACTGCCCGGAAGTCGAGGCGACGGGTCCGGCGGGCACGGTCTATCTCTGCCATCCGTTCCTGGTGCACCGCGCTCAGCCGCATCGCGGCACGACGCCGCGCTTCATGGCCCAGCCGCCGCTGCTGCCTGTCGGCGAGTTCGATCCGGCGCTTCCGCCTTCTCCGGTTCAGATCGCGATCCGGCGGGCTTGCGGGCTCACATTCTGATGCCCGATGGCGCCGCCGCTCAGGCGGCGTCGTCCACCGGCTTGGCGTCGGCCGGAATGTAGTTGAGGATCGGGGAGAGCCAGCGTTCAGTCTCCTCGATGCTCATGCCCTTGCGCCTGGCGTAGTCCTCCACCTGATCGCGCTCGACCTTGGCGACCCCGAAATAATAGCTGTCGGGATGGCCGATATAGATGCCGGAGACGGAGGAGCCGGGCCACATCGCGTAGCTTTCCGTCAGTTCCACGCCGGTCGCATCGGTCGCATCGAGAAGATTGAACAGTGTCTTCTTCTCGGTATGGTCGGGCTGGGCCGGGTAGCCGGGCGCCGGGCGGATGCCGCCATAGCCTTCGCCGATCAGCTCGGCATTCGAAAGCGCTTCGTCCGGCGCATAGCCCCAATATTCGCGCCGCACCTGTTCGTGCATGCATTCGGCGAAGGCCTCGGCGAAGCGGTCGGCGAGCGCCTTGACCATGATCGAGGAATAGTCGTCATTGGCGCGCTCGAAGCGCTCGGCGATCGCGATTTCCTCGAACCCCGCCGTCACCACGAAGCCGCCGACATAGTCCTGCTTGCCACTGTCGAACGGGGCGACGAAATCGGACAGCGCCACATTCGGGCGGTCGCCGCGCTTGGAGAGCTGCTGGCGAAGCGTGAAGAAGGTGGCAAGCTCTTCTGTGCGCCCCTCATCCTTGTAAAGCCGGATATCGTCGCCGATGGCGTTCGCCGGCCAGAAGCCGATCACGGCGCGCGGGCGGAACCACTTCTCGTCGATGATCTTTTTCAGCATCGCCTGGGCGTCGTCAAACAGTTGCCGTGCGGTCTCGCCCTGCTTCTCGTCTTTCAGGATATCGGGATAACGGCCCCTCAGCTCCCAGGTCTGGAAGAACGGCGTCCAGTCGATATAGCGCGCCAGCGTTTCGAGGTCGTAATCCTCGAAGGTCTTGGTGCCCAGGAAGGATGGCCGGGTCGGCTCGTAGGCGTTCCAGTCGATCTTCACCGCATTGGCGCGGGCGGCCGGCAGCGGCAGGCGGTTCTTGGCGGCCTCGGCCTTGCGGTGGGCATCGGCGACCTTGGCATATTCGGCGCGGATATTGCCGATATAGTTGTCCCGCGCCTCCGGCGTCAGCAGCGAGGAGACCACGCCGACCGCACGGCTGGCGTCGGTCACATAGATCGCCTGCCCCTTCTCATAGGCCGGATGGATCTTCACCGCCGTATGGACGCGGCTGGTGGTTGCCCCACCGATCAGCAGCGGAATATCGAAGCCCTGCCGCTCCATTTCGGCGGCGACATGCACCATTTCGTCGAGCGAGGGCGTGATCAGGCCGGAAAGCCCGATGATATCGGCCTTGTGCTCCTTGGCGGCGGCGAGGATCTTTTCCGACGGCACCATCACGCCGAGATCGATGATCTCGTAATTGTTGCAGGCGAGCACGACGCCAACGATGTTCTTGCCGATATCGTGGACGTCGCCCTTGACGGTCGCCATGATCACCTTGCCGGCGGCCTGACCCTGCTCGCCGCCATTGAGGCGCTTCTCCTCTTCCATATAGGGCAGCAGCACGGCCACGCCCTGCTTCATCACGCGGGCGGATTTCACCACCTGCGGCAGGAACATCTTGCCCGCGCCGAACAGGTCGCCAACGACGTTCATGCCGGCCATCAGCGGTCCTTCGATGACGTGCAGCGGGCGTTCGGCAGCCTGCCGGGCTTCCTCGACATCGGCCTCGATATATTCGGTGATGCCGTTGACCAGCGCATGTTCCAGCCGCTTCTCGACCGGCCATTCGCGCCAGGCGAGGTCCTGCTTGCGCTCCTCGGTCTTGCCCGTGCCGCGGAAGCGCTCGGCGATCTCCAGCAGACGCTCGGTCGCATCCGAACGGCGGTTCATCACCACGTCCTCGCAGGCCTCGCGCAGCTCCGGATCGATGCTCTCATAGACGATCAGCTGACCGGCATTGACGATGCCCATGTCCATGCCCGCCTGAATGGCGTGGTAGAGGAACACGGCATGCATCGCCTGGCGCACCGGCTCGTTGCCCCGGAACGAGAAGGAGAGGTTCGACACGCCACCGGAAATATGCGCGCCCGGCAGCGTCTCGCGGATGGTCTTGGTGGCCTCCAGAAAGTCGACGCCGTAATTGTCATGCTCCTCGATGCCGGTGGCAACGGCGAAGATATTCGGATCGAAAACAATATCTTCCGGCGGAAAGCCGACCTTTTCCGTGAGGATTTTATAGGCCCGCGTGCAGATTTCCACCTTGCGCTCATAGGTGTCGGCCTGACCCTGCTCGTCAAACGCCATCACCACGGTCGCCGCGCCATAATCGCGGATGAGCTGCGCGCGCTCGATGAATTGTTCCTCGCCTTCCTTCAGCGAGATCGAGTTCACCAGCGACTTGCCCTGCGCGCATTTCAGCCCGGCCTCGATGATCTCCCATTTGGAGGAGTCGATCATCAGCGGCACGCGGGCGATATCCGGTTCGGCGGCGATCAGGTTGAGATATTCGACCATGGCCTTTTCAGAATCGATCAGGCCCTCATCCATGTTGATGTCGATGATCTGCGCGCCGGCTTCCACCTGATCGCGGGCGACATCGAGGGCGGCCGCGTAATCGGCATTGGTGATCAGCTTGCGGAATTTGGCCGAGCCTGTGACATTGGTGCGCTCGCCGACATTGACGAAGGGAATGTCCCTGGTCAGCGTGAACGGCTCGAGCCCCGAGAGCGACATGACGGCGCGGTGCTCCGGCACCTCGCGCGGGGCGAATTCGGCAACCGTGTCGCGGATTTTCGCAATATGCTCCGGCGTGGAGCCGCAACAGCCGCCGATGACATTGACGAGCCCCTGCTCCGCGAACGGCCGGATCAGCGCGGCCATCTCGTCGGGATCCTGATCATAGAGACCGAACTCGTTCGGCAAGCCGGCATTGGGATAGGCGCAGATGAAGGTATCGGCGACGCCGGAGAGTTCCTGCAGGTGCGGCAGCATGGCATCCGCGCCCAACGCACAGTTGAGTCCGATCGTGAAAGCGTCGGCATGCGACAACGAATTCCAGAACGCGGTCGGCGTCTGGCCGGAAAGCGTGCGGCCGGAAAGGTCAGTGATCGTGCCGGAGATCATCAGCGGCAGTTCGATGCCCTTTTCGCGGAAAGCCTGACGCGCGGCGAACACCGCAGCCTTGGCATTCAGGGTATCGAAGATCGTCTCGATCAGGATCAGATCCGATCCGCCATCGATCAACCCGTTGATCTGCTCGCGATAGGCGTCGCGCAATTGATCAAAGGAAACAGCGCGGTAGCCGGGGTTATTGACGTCCGGCGAGATCGAGGCCGTGCGGTTGGTCGGGCCGACGGCGCCGGCGACGAACCGCCTGCGGCCATCTTCCTTTTCCGCCCGGATCGCGGCGCGGCGGGCAACCCGCGCACCGTCCCGGTTCAGATCGTAAACGATGTTTTCCATCTGGTAATCGGCCTGCGCGATCCGCGTGCCGGAAAACGTATTGGTCTCGATGATGTCCGCGCCCGCCATGGCATAGGCGAAGTGGATATCCTCAACCGCCTTGGGCTGCGACAGGATCAGCAGGTCGTTATTGCCCTTCTGGTGGCAGGCGCAGCCGATGAAGCGGTCGCCGCGGAAATGATCCTCGTCGAAGCCGAGCCCCTGGATCTGCGTGCCCATCGCGCCGTCGAGAACCAGAATGCGCTCGCGCGCGGCCTTTTCCAGCGCGGCGCGGATTTCCTTGCCGTCGCGCTTCGGCGCTTCTTCCCCGAACAGGTCGTCAAACATCACTCATCTCCAGAATTTGAAGCTGCGAGATCACATAAAGATATCTTTATGTCAATATATAGCGCCCGATTTCAACCCATTCAGCGCGCGACGCAGCTGTCACCTATGTGTTTCATTGTTTGCGCATGATCAAGGACGATGCAAATCAGAATTGTGATGATGTCGTGAGCGCGATATACCTTAATCAATCGTCACACGCTGGGCTTGCCGGCGTGCCTGCATAGCATGGCCGGTTCCGGCCGCACAAATTGGAGGATTTGCCATGAAGCCGAAGATCAATACGCTGGTCGCCCCGCCGCGCTGGATCAAGAGGCCCTATCACCGCGAATGGCTGATGCAGCAGGCAAACAAACTATTCGATTACTTCCAGTACCGTTCGATCAATCCGAAGGGCGGCTTTTACGAGTTCGACAAGCTAGGTCGCCCGACCGGCGGCGACAATCCGGTGCGCGGCATCCACACGACGACCCGCATGGTCCACTGCATGGCGATCGGCCACCTTCTCGGCCGTCCCGGCTGCGACGACCTGTTGGACCACGGCATGAATTATCTGTGGGAGCATCACCGCGACAAGCAGCATGGCGGCTATTTCTGGCAGGTCGACAATGACGGCCCGTGCGGAGAACCCACCAAGCAGGCCTATGGCCATGCCTTCGTGCTGCTGGCCGCCTCCTCCGCCAAGTTCGCCGGCCATCCGCTGGCCGACGCCATGATCGCGGACGTGACAGAAGTGATCAACACCCGCTTCTGGGAAGAACAGCATGGCGCGGTCGCCGAGGAATTCGAGACCGACTGGACGCCGGTACCCGGCTATCGCGGCCAGAACTGCAACATGCACATGACCGAGGCGCTGATGGAAGCCTATGAGGTGACCGGCGATGTCGAATACCTCACCAAGGCCAAGCGCATCGCCGAACTGATCATCAAGAAGCATGCGACGGCGTGCGAATATCGCGTGGCCGAACACTTCACCGAAGACTGGAAGGTTGATTACAACTATTCCGGCAACGAAATGTTCCGCCCCTCCGGCACCACGCCCGGCCACTGGCTGGAATGGACCCGGCTTCTGCTCCAGCTCTACACGCTCACCGGCCGCTCGCATGAGTGGATGCCGAAGGCGGCGCGCGAACTGTTCGTCTCGGCCTTCAAGTTCGGCTGGGACTTCGAAAAGCGCGGCATCTTCTACACGCTCGACTGGAACAACCAGCCGAAGAACCGGGCGAAGCTCTGGTGGCCGCATGCCGAGGGCATCGGCGCCACCCACTTCCTCACCGCCCATTTCGGCGAGGACATGCACATGTATGCCTATCGCAAGCAGTGGAGCTTCATCGCCAACCACCTGCTCGATCATGAAAATGGCGGCTGGCATGAGGAATTGTCTGAGGATCTGGTGCCGCAGGCCACGCTGTTTCCCGGCAAGAGCGATATCTATCACGCCCTCCAGGCCTGCCTGATCCCGCTCTACCCCGCCGTCGGCAGCCTGCCGGAAATGATCTTCCGCGACGTCAAGCAGCCCTGAGGCCGCCAGCCCGACTCAATGATTGCGGTACAGAATGATTGCGGGCCGGCCCGGCCCGCTCTATATAACGCTGCGTAATCCCCATCGAAGGACGAGACCATGGCAGCGAAAATCTTCATCGACGGCGAACACGGCACCACCGGCCTGCAGATCCGCAGCCGCATGGAAAGCCGCCGCGATGTCGAGATGCTGTCGATCCCGCATGAGGAACGGCGCAATGCCGCGATGCGCGAGGATATGCTCAACAGCGCCGATATCGCGATCCTGTGCCTGCCGGATGACGCCTCCAGGGAGGCCGTCGCCATGCTTTCCGGCAACAACAAGGTCCGCGTCATCGACACCTCCACCGCCTACCGCACCGATCCCGACTGGGCCTATGGCTTTGCCGAGATGGACAAGGCCCAGGCCGGGCGCATCCGCGCCGCCCGCCATGTGGCCAATCCCGGGTGCTATCCCACCGGCGCGATCGGCCTGATCCGGCCGCTGAGGGCTGCCGGTATTGTGCCCGACAGCTACCCGGTCACGATCAACGCGGTCTCCGGCTATACCGGCGGCGGCAAGACCATGATCGCGCAGATGGAGGACGCGAGCCGCGACGACCATATCGACGCGCCGTATTTCCTCTACGGGCTCAGCCTCAAGCACAAGCACGTGCCGGAGATGACGACCCACGGCCTGCTCTCCCGCCCGCCGATCTTCTCGCCCTCCGTCGGCCGCTTCGCGCAGGGCATGCTGGTGCAGGTGCCGCTCTATCTGGAAGACCTCGAAGGCGACCAGACGGCGGAGAGCATCCACGCAACGCTTGCCGAATACTACGCCGGACAGGACATCGTGCAGGTGGCCCCGCTTGAAACAAGCGCCGCCTTGCCGCGCCTCAACGCCGAGGAACTCGCCGGCCAGGATATCATGCGGCTCTACGTCTTCGGCAGCGGCAGCCAAGTCAATCTGGTGGCCCAGTTCGATAACCTCGGCAAGGGCGCCTCGGGCGCGGCGGTTCAGAACATGGATCTTATGCTTTCGGCGTGAGGTTGGGAAGCCGCTCGAATCCGGCAGCGGACGCAGCGGCATTTCGCCTACCGACTTCCAACGAGCTCTCAGCCCACAATCTCCCCCCTTTGAGGGGGAGATGCCCCGACAGGGGCAGAGAGGGGTGAACCCTCTCGGCAAATTCGGCTTTTAGGGCTTACGCCCTTTACCCCTCTCTGTCGCTTACGCGACATCTCCCCCTCAAGGGGGAGATTGGGGCTGCAACGCCGTGATTAAGACCACGGCATGCCAATAGCTGCTCCGGATTCAAAAACAAAACCTTGTGAGCAATTTATCGACCTGCTCGATAAGCCCTCACCCAAGCTTGTTCACAAACACCGTCACCACCGGCTTCTTGCCCCAGCACTCGTTGGCCGCCGCGCGGACGGAGCGGCGGATGGCTTCGCGGACCATGCCGAGATCCTTGCGGCGCGAGCGCGGAATGCTTTCGACGGCGCCCAGCACAGCGTCGAACAGCACGTCCTCCATCTTCTCGTCGTCATCGTCGAAACCCGGAAGGCCGATCGGCACGACATCGGGATCGCCTGAAAACTCGAACTTCGAATTCAGTACGACATTCACCGAGACATGACCGACGAAGGAGAGCTTGCGGCGATCGCCGATGCCCATTTCGTCGAACCCGCCGATCAGCTTGCCGTCCTTGAACACGCGGCCCGCTTCGACATGGCCGATCACCTCGGCGGGACCCGGCGCAAGACGCAGCAGGTCGCCGTTCCGCACACGCGGAACCTGGGCGATGCCGCTCTGCTCGCCCAGTTCCTTCTGCGCGGTCAGGTGCTGGGCCTCGCCATGGACGGGCACGAGGATCTCGGGCCGGATCCATTCATACATCTGCTTCAATTCGTTGCGGCGCGGATGGCCGGAGACATGCACCAGCGCCTCGCCATCGGTGAGGATATGGACGCCCTGCTCCACCAGACCGTTCTTGATCTCCTGGATCGCCTTCTCGTTGCCCGGAATGGCGCGCGAGGAAAACACCACGAGATCGCCGGCGGCAAGCGCCACATTGCGCATCTCGTCGCGCGAAAGCTTGGCCAGCGCCGCGCGGCTCTCGCCCTGCGAACCGGTCAGGATCGCGACCACTTTGTCGCGCGGAATATAGCCGAACTCGTCCTCGTCGACGAACGGCTTCACGCCTTCCATCAGGCCGAGATCGCGGGCGACGGCAACCGCGCGCTTCAGCGAGGAGCCGAGCAGCAGCACCTGGCGGCCCGCCTCGTCCGCGGCCTTCGCGATCGAGCGGATACGGCCGATATTGGAGGAAAACGTGGTCAGCGCCACGCGGCCCTCGGCGTTCTCGATGACCTTCCGGAGGCTTGCCGAAACCTCCTCCTCCGACGGCGACACGCCGTCGCGCATGGCATTGGTGGAATCGCACATCAGCGCCAGCACGCCCTCGTCGCCGATCGCGCGGAAGCGGGCCTCGTCGGTCTTGGGCCCAAGCGTCGGCGCGTGGTCGATCTTCCAGTCGCCGGTATGGACGATATTGCCGAGCGGGGTGCGGATCGCCAGCGCCATCGGCTCGGGGATGGAGTGGTTGACCGGCACGCCCTCGACCGTGAACGGGCCGACATTGATCGTGTCGCCGCCCTTGAAGATCGTTACCGGGATTTCGCGCATCCAGCTGTCATATTCGCGCTTGGCCTCCAGCAGGCCGGCGGTGAAGGGCGAGGCATAGACCGGCACGTTGAGGCCGGGCCACAGCGTCGCGATCGCGCCGAAATGGTCCTCATGCGCATGGGTGATGATCATCGCCTTCAGATTGTCGCGCTGCTCGCGCACGAATTCGATATCGGGCAGAACCAGGTCGACGCCGGGCAGATCCGGGCCGGGAAAGGTGACCCCGCAATCCACCATGATCCACTCGCGCTTTTTCGCCGGTCCGTAACCGTAAAGCGCCAGGTTCATGCCGATTTCGCCAAGGCCTCCCAAGGGAAGGAAGACCAGTTCCGCGTTATTGTCCGCCATCAAGCGTTATCCAATTCCATTGTCGAAGAACACGTCGCCCGCGGCAAAGCTGCGCAGGCCGTCCTTCGTTTCCAGTTTCAGCATGCCGGCATCATCGATGCCGACGAAAATCCCCGGAACCTGCTCATGGGCAAGGTTCACGGTAATACGTTCATTGATGCCGCAGGCCGCGCTGCGCCAGCGCGCCACCGTTTCGGCAAGGCCCCTGCCCCGATCCCAGATCTGAAGTTCCTGCGCCATGGTTTCAAACAGATGCGCAAACAGCGTGGCGGGATCGGCGCCGGCGACATAATCGGAAACCCGGGCAATCGGGTAAGGCGCGTCATCCGGCCCGGTCGTCACATTGACGCCCATGCCGATCACGACGGCCAGCCTGCCATCGGCAAGTCGCTCGGCTTCAAGCAGGATACCACAGACCTTGCGGCGGTCGATCAGGATATCGTTCGGCCATTTGATCGCGATCTCGTTGTCGTGATCGGCCATGACCCGTGAAATCGCGCCGTGAACGCCAAGCGCCGCCACCAGCGGCAGTGATGCCGTCATCGCCTGGGGGGCGGGGTCGACAACCAGAAGCGAGGCATAGAGATTGCCCCGCTCCGACACCCAGTTGCGTCCGCGCCGTCCCCGGCCGGTTTCCTGCCGTTCAGCCGTTAGCCACAACAGGCCGGGATCGCCGGCGCGCGCCCGATCCATCGCCTCGCTATTGGTGGAGCCGACGGTATCGAGCGCTTCATGACGGTAGGCGTCTACGGCAAAATCTGTTGCCGCCATCCTAGAAGAGAGCCGCCGCAGCAGCCTCCGCGGCATCGTTCAGCGCACCGCCGAACAGGAGATAGCCGATCGCGAACAGACCGCTGATGCCGAAGACGAAGCGAAGCTCGCCAGCGACGCGGGAGAATTCGACGGTCGGCTCATCGAACCACATCACCTTGATCACGCGCAGATAGTAGAAGCAGGCGACCACGGAGGAGACGATACCGATGATGGCCAGCGTATAGAGCTTGGCATCGATAGCGGCCAGGAACACGAAATACTTGCCGAAGAAGCCGGCAAGCGGCGGAACGCCGGCAAGCGAGAACATCAGTGCCGTCAGCACGACGGCCATCACCGGCTTGGTGGTCGAAAGGCCGGCGAGATCGTCGATATTCTCGACATTGCCGCCTTCCTTCAGCCGCATCGCCATGATGATCGCGAAAACGCCGAGCGTGGTGAACAGGTAGATCGCCATGTAGAGCGCGACGCCCTTGACGCCCGCCTCGCTGTCGGCGGCAAGGCCGACCAGCGCATAGCCCATATGGGTGATCGAGGAATAGGCCATCAGCCGCTTGATGTTGCGCTGGCCGATCGCGGCGAACGCGCCGAGCACCATCGAGGCGATCGCGATGAACACCACGACCTGGCGCCATTCATCCGCGGCCGGGCCGAAGGCTTCGGTCAGAAGCCGGACGATGATCGCCATCGCCGCAACCTTCGGCGCGGAGGCGAAGAAGGCGGTGACCGGCGTCGGCGCGCCTTCGTAGACATCCGGCGTCCACATGTGGAACGGGACCGCCGAAATCTTGAAGGTGATGCCGGCGAGCACGAACACCATGCCGAAGATGAAGCCGAGACCGGTTTCGCCGGCCGAGATCGCGGCTGCGACCGGGCCGAAGCCGATATTGCCGGTGAAGCCGTAGACCAGCGAGATGCCGTAAAGCAGCATGCCGGAGGACAGCGAGCCGAGCACGAAATATTTCAGGCCCGCCTCGGTGGAACGCAGGCTGTCGCGGTTGATGGCGGCGATCACGTAGAGCGGCAGCGACATCAGCTCGAGGCCCATATAGAAGGCGAGCATGTCATTGGCCGAGGTCATCAGCAGCATGCCGGTGGTTGACAGCAGCATCAGCACCGGAAACTCGAAACGGTCGAGATATTCCGGTTCCTCATGACCGACCGACAGGATCATCGACAGCGCCGCGCCGATCAGGGCCAAGGCCTGCATGAACAGCGTGAAGTCGTTGAACACCAGCGAACCGCCGAAGGCCGTGCCCTCGCCCGCCCAGAACAACGCGCCGAAGGCCGCGATCAGCAGGAACACGGCAAGACCCACGATCGTCTGGCCGCTCTTGCGGCCGGCGAACGCGCCGATCATCAGCAGGACCATCGCACCGAGCGCGAGGATCAGCTCCGGCATGATCAACTTCAGACTTGAAAGTAGGAGTTCCGATGTCATGTCCAAAAGATCCTGTCTCAGTATACCGGCAGCGCGATGTTCTTGGTCTGCTCAAGAACGGCGTCATAATGTTGAACGATCTGCGCCACCGGGCCGTGGATCGCCGCGAAGATGGGCTCCGGATAGACGCCGAAGAAGATCGTCAGGAAGATCAGCGGATACAGCACGATCTTTTCACGGGTGCTGAGATCCAGCAATGCCTTCAGGCTGTCCTTTTCCAGTGCGCCGAAGATCACCCGACGGTAGAGCCACAGCGCATAGGCCGCCGACAGGATAACGCCGGTGGCGGCGAACAGGGCAACCCAGGTGTTGACCTGGAAGACGCCGATGACCGTCAAGAACTCGCCGATGAAGCCGGATGTGCCGGGCAGGCCAACATTGGCCATGGTGAAGATCATGAACGCCACCGCGAATTTCGGCATGTTGTTCACAAGCCCGCCATAGGCCGCGATCTCGCGGGTGTGCATCCGGTCGTAGACGATGCCGACGCAGAAGAACAAGGCGCCGGAGACGATGCCGTGCGACAGCATCAGGAAGATCGCGCCCTCAACGCCCTCGGTGGTAGCCGAGAACATGCCCATGGTGACGAAGCCCATATGGGCGACTGACGAATAGGCGATCAGCTTCTTCATGTCGGTCTGCATCAGCGCCACCAGCGAGGCATAGATGATCGCGATGATCGACAGCGCGAAGATGAACGGCGCGAAGTAATAGGACGCGTCGGGGAACATCGGCATCGAATAGCGCAGCACGCCGAACCCGCCAAGCTTCAGCAGAACGCCCGCCAGCACGCCCGAGGCGGCGGTCGGCGCTTCCACGTGCGCATCCGGCAGCCAGGTGTGCACCGGCCACATCGGCATCTTCACCGCGAACGAGGCGAAGAAGCCGAGGAACAGCCAGTATTGCATGTTGACCGGGAAATCATACTCCAGCAGCACCGGCACGCTGGTCGTGCCCGTCACCCAGTACATCGCCATGATGGCCAGCAGCATGAACACCGAACCGGCGAAGGTGTAGAGGAAGAACTTCAGCGATGCATAGACCCGCCGTTCATGCCCCCAGATGCCGATGATCAGATACATCGGGATCAGGCCTGCCTCGAAGAAGATGTAGAACATCACGATATCGAGCGACACGAACACGCCGATGATCAGCGTTTCGAGGATCAGGAAGGCGATCATATAGGCCTTCACCCGATGTGTGATGGCTTCCCACGAGGCCAGGATGCAGAGCGGCATCAGCACCGTCGTCAGCAGGATGAACAGCAGCGAGATGCCGTCGATCCCGAGATGATAGGAGATGCCCGTACCGAGCCAGGGATGGTTCTCGATCATCTGGAAGTTCGGGTTCGACGGATCGAACTTCATCCACACGAACAGCGAGACGATGAAGGTAAACAGCGTCGTCAGCAGCGCGACGTTGCGGATGTTCCTGAGCCCGGTCTCGTTATCGTCGCGGGTGAACAGGATCAGCACCACGCCGACGAGCGGCAGGAAGGTGACTGTTGAGAGAATTGGCCAGTCGCTCATTACCGAGCCCCTCCGAGCATCATCCAGGTTACAAGCGCGGCCACGCCGATCAGCATTGCAAACGCATAGTGGTAAACATATCCGGACTGCAGCTTGACGACGCGGTTGGTCACGTCGTTGACCCTTGCTGCAATCCCGTTCGGGCCGTAGCGGTCGATCACGCCGATATCGCCCTTCTGCCACAGGAAGTATCCGAGCTTCTTGGTGGGCCTTACGAACAGGAAGTCGTAAAGCTCATCGAAATACCACTTGTTGAGCAGGAAGGCGTAGAGGCGCGGAAATGCCTTCGCCAGCGCCGGCGCGGAGGACGGCTTGATCAGGTACATGTAAATCGCGACCACCGTACCCAGCATCATGGCGATGAACGGCGACAGCACAACCCACAGCGGCACGTGGTGATGCTCGTCGAGCACTTCGTTGTGCGGACCGGTGAACAGCGCGCCCTTCCAGAACTCGCTGTAATCATGCCCGAAGAAGTAGGGCAGGAATACATAACCGGCGAACAGTGCGCCGATCGACAGCACCACCAGCGGCAGCAGCATGACCCAGGGGCTTTCATGCACGTGGTGCATGACATCGGAAGACGCGCGCGGCTTGCCGTAGAAGGTCATGAAGATCAGGCGCCAGGAATAGAAGGCGGTGAAGGCGGCGGCAATCACCAGCATCCAGAACGAGAAGTTGCCGAGCGGGCTTGCCGAGACATAGGCCGATTCGATGATCGCGTCCTTGGAAAAGAAGCCGGCAGCGCCGATCGGCGTTCCGGGAATGCCGGCGCCGGTGATGGCGAGCGTGCCGATGATCATCGCCCAGAAGGTGACCGGGATATGCTTTCTCAAGCCACCCATGTGGCGCATGTCCTGCTCGCCGGAGACCGAATGGATCACCGAGCCGGCGCACAGGAACAAGAGCGCCTTGAAGAAGGCGTGGGTGAACAGATGGAACACGCCTGCGCCGAAGGCCCCTGCCCCAAGGGCTGCAAACATGTAGCCGAGCTGCGAGCAGGTAGAATAGGCGATCACGCGCTTGATGTCGTTCTGCACCAGACCGATGGTGGCGGCGAAGAAGGCGGTGATCGAACCGATCAGCGTGACGAAGGTGAGCGCCGTCGGCGACAGTTCGAACAGCGGCGACATGCGGGCGACGAGGAAGACGCCGGCGGTCACCATGGTGGCGGCGTGAATGAGGGCGGAAACCGGCGTCGGGCCTTCCATCGCGTCCGGCAGCCAGGTGTGCAGCAGAAACTGCGCAGATTTACCCATCGCGCCCATGAACAAGAGCAGGCAGACCGTGGTGATCGCGGTCGACACATCCATGCTCATGCCGAGGAAATGCAAAACGGAAACATTGCCCTGTGCGGTCTGCAGCGTGACCTCGCCATTGGCAAGACGCTCGGCGGCGGAGAAGATCGGATCGAAATTGATGGTGTGCGCCAGGAAGAACAGGCCGGCAATGCCGAGCAGGAAGCCGAAGTCGCCGACGCGGTTGACGATGAAGGCCTTCATCGCCGCAGCGCTCGCCGACGGCTTCTTGTACCAGAAACCGATCAGCAGATAGGAGGCAAGGCCGACGCCTTCCCAGCCGAAGAACATCTGCAGCAGATTGTCGGAGGTGACCAGCGCCAGCATGGCGAAGGTGAACAGCGACAGATAGGCGAAGAAGCGCGGGCGATGCGGATCGTCATGCATGTAGCCCACCGAATAGAGGTGGACGAGACAGGACACCGTGTTGACCACGACCAGCATCACCGCCGTCAGCGTGTCGACGCGAAGCTGCCAGAGAACGTCGATATCGCCGGAGGTGATCCAGCGCATGACCGGCACCTGGATGACGAAATCTTCCGCATGGGTCAGGAAGCCGACGGAAATGAACACATACCAGGACAGCACGGCCGCGACCGCCATCAGGGCGATCGTTACCCATTCGGTGGCCTTGGCACCAATGCGGTTTCCGAAGAGGCCGGCGATGAGGAAGCCTACGAGCGGCAGGAAGACGATGAGTTTGTAGATCATCTGGAAATCAGCCCTTCATCACGTTGACGTCTTCGACCGCGATCGAGCCGCGGTTGCGATAGAACACCACCAGGATCGCCAGACCGATGGCGGCTTCGGCCGCCGCGACGGTCAGAATGAACAGCGCGAAGACCTGGCCGACCATATCGTTCAGGAACGAGGAGAACGCGACCATGTTGAGGTTGACCGAAAGCAGGATCAGCTCGATGGACATGAGAATGATGATGACGTTCTTCCGGTTCAGGAAGATGCCGAAAACACCAATCGTGAAGAGTATGGCACTGACCGTCAGGTAGTGGGAAAGTCCGATTTCCATTGCGTTGTCCTTAGATCCCGTATCCCTGCAAATTCTCGTTCTTATATGCCCTGGCCAGGCTTGACCTTGACGGTTTCGTGCGCGCTTTCAGGCGTGCGCGCAACCTGCTTGGCAATGTTCTGGCGCTTGACGTCCGGGCGATGCTTCAGCGTCAGCACGATCGCGCCGATCATGGCGACGAGCAGGATGAGGCCGGCCACCTGGAAGAAATAGGCGTAATGCGTGTAGATCACGTCGCCGATCGCCTTCACGCTCGATGTATCCGCCGGCATCGGCATCGCGGTATTGGCGGCGATATCGGCCGGAATGAAGGTGCCGCCGACGACCACGATCAGCTCGGCCAGAAGCACGATCCCGATCAGAGCGCCCACCGGCGCATAGTGCAGAATGCCGGACCTGAGCTCGGCGAAGTCGATGTCGAGCATCATCACCACGAACAGGAACAGCACCGCCACCGCGCCGACATAGACCACCAGCAGAAGAAGGCCGAGATATTCCGCGCCCGCCAGGATGAACAGCGCCGCCGCATTCACGAACACGACGATCAGGAACAGCACCGAATGAACGGGGTTCTTCGCCCAAATCACCATGAACGCCGACGCCACGGCGACGAACGCGAAAATATAGAAAAAAAGAGCATGGAGACCCATGATGGTGCCTTCTCTTCGTGGTCGCAGCGGCTCCCGCCACTATCACATTTGCAAAAGCCCCGCCGCCGGATGCGGCAGGCCCTTCATTTCAGGTTTATCGAACCGCCGGGCGAAATCCCCCCGCCCGACCTCTCCTTACCGGTAAGGCGCATCCATCGCGATGTTCTTCGCGATCTCGCGCTCCCACCGGTCGCCATTGGCGAGCAGTCGTTCCTTGTCATAGTACAGTTCCTCGCGCGTCTCGGTGGCGAACTCGAAATTCGGCCCCTCGACAATCGCTTCCACCGGACATGCCTCCTGGCAGAAGCCGCAATAGATGCACTTCACCATATCGATATCGTAGCGCACCGTGCGGCGGGTGCCGTCATTGCGGCGCGGGCCGGCCTCGATGGTGATCGCCTGCGCGGGACAGATCGCCTCGCACAATTTGCAGGCGATGCAGCGTTCCTCGCCGTTCGGATAGCGGCGCAGCGCATGCTCCCCGCGAAAACGCGGGCTCACCGGCCCCTTTTCGAAGGGGTAGTTCACCGTCGACTTCGGGCTGAAGAAGTAGCGCATCGTCAGAAAGAACGCACCGACGAACTCCTTCAGGAAGAGCGCGTTGAATGCCTGAGCGACAGAACCCATTTCACAATCTCCAATCCGGTGCTGTTACCAACACCTGCATCAGCCGACCCAGCCGGTCAGTTTGACGACGAAAGCGACGATCACGACCATGGCGAGCGACAGCGGAAGGAAGACCTTCCAGCCAAGACGCATCAGCTGGTCGTAGCGGTAGCGCGGCACGAAAGCCTTGACCATGGCGAACATGAAGAAGCACAGGCACACCTTGATCAGGAACCAGATCACGCCGGGGATCCAGTTGAGCACCGCCACATCCAGGATCGGCAGCCAGCCGCCGAGGAACAGCGTGGTCGTCAGCGCGCACATCAGCACGATCGCGGCATATTCGCCGAGCATGAACATCATGTACGGCGTCGAGCCATATTCGACCATGAAGCCGGCGACCAGTTCCGATTCCGCTTCCGGAAGATCGAAGGGCGGACGGTTGGTCTCGGCCAGCGCCGAAATGAAAAACACGATGAACATCGGGAACAACGCCAGCCAGTTCCAGTCGAGGAAGGACGGCGGCAGGCCGATCATCGTGCCAAGGCCGGTCTGCTGGGCAAACACGATATCGGAAAGGTTCAGCGAGCCGACCGTCAGCAGCACGGTGACGATGACGAGGCCGATCGAGACTTCGTAGGACACCATCTGCGCCGCGGACCGCAGCGATCCGAGGAAGGCGTATTTCGAGTTCGAGGCCCAGCCGCCCATGATCACGCCGTAAACCTCAAGCGAGGAAATGGCGAAAATATAGAGGATGCCGATATTGATATTGGCGATCACCCAACCATCCGCGACCGGCATCACCGCCCAGGTGGCGAGCGCCAGCGTCACCGAGATCAGCGGCGCCAGCAGGAACACGACCTTGTCCGAGCTTGCCGGGATGACCGGTTCCTTGAACACGAATTTCAAAAGGTCGGCGAAGGACTGCATCAGGCCGAAGGGACCGACGACGTTCGGTCCGCGGCGCATCTGCACCGCCGCCCAGATCTTGCGGTCGGCAAGCAGGATGAAGGCGATGCCGACCAGCAGCAGAACCAGGAGCAGCAGCGACTGGCCGATCATGATCAGCGCGGGCCAGAGATACGTCGAGAAAAAAGAATCCATTGCTCCGTCCTTACTCCGCCGCCGCCTGGAAATTGTTGCGCGCCAGCGCCGAGCATTCGGCCATGACGGCAGACGCCCGGGCAATCGGGTTGGTCAGGTAGAAATCGGTGACCGGCGATACGAAACCGGAATCACCAAGGTCCCCACCTCTGCCGGCCAGCGTTTCGATGGCGTTGATATCAGCGTCAGCGATCTCGTCAAGCGCGGCGAGGTGCGGAAATTCGCCATAAAGGGCTGCGCGCAGCGCGCCAAGCGAATCGTAGGGCAGCGCCTTGCCGAAAACGCCAGACAGCGCGCGGATGATCGCCCAGTCCTCGCGGGCGTCGCCAGGTGCGAAGCCTGCGCGGTTGGTCATCTGCACCCGGCCCTCGAGATTGACGTAGGTGCCGGACTTCTCGGTGTAGGTCGCGGCCGGCAGAACGACATCGGCGTTCATCGCGCCGGCATCGCCATGGCTGCCGATATAGACGGTGAAGCCGGCCTTCTTGGCCGAGAAGTCAAGCTCGTCAGCACCCAGCAGGAACAGAACATCCATGTCGGAGAGCATCGAAGCGGTGTTGGCAGCACCCTCGCCCGGCACAAAGCCGATATCGAGACCGCCGACGCGCGAGGCCGCCGTGTGCAGCACCGCAAAGCCGTTCCAATCGGCCGTAACCGCGCCGATGTCCTTTGCGATCGCCGCCGCCTTGGAGAGAACCGCCGCGCCATCTTCACGCGCCAGCGCGCCGGGGCCGACCAGTACGATCGGACGCTCGGCCTTCTTCAGCACGTCCATGAAATCACTGGAAGCCAGATCGGCGAGCGAGGACGGTCCCGCGCCGAGATAGCTCACGGGATAACGCAGATCGGCATTCTCGCCGATCACGCCGATCGGGAAATTGCCCTTGCGCGAACGCTTGCGGATGCGGGCGTTCAGCACCGAAGCCTCGAAGCGGGGATTGGAGCCGATGATCAGCAGCGCGTCGGCCTGCTCGATGCCTTCGATGGTCGGGTTGAAGACATAGCCCGCGCGGCCAGCGGCCGGGTCCAGGGCGGCGCCATCCTGGCGACAATCGATATTAGCAGAGCCGAGCGAAGCTATCAGGCCCTTCAGCGCATACATTTCCTCAACGGTGGCCAGATCGCCGGCAATCGCGCCGATCTTCTCGCCCTTGACGCCATCGACCTTGGCCTTGATCGCGGCGAATGCATCGGCCCAGCTTGCGGGCTGAAGCCGGCCGCCCTGGCGGATATAGGGCTTGTCGATGCGCTGGGTGCGCAGGCCGTCCCAGATGAACCGGGTCTTGTCGGAGATCCACTCCTCGTTCACCTGCTCGTTGACGCGCGGCAGGATGCGCATCACTTCGCGGCCACGAGTGTCGACGCGGATCGCCGAACCGACGGCATCCATCACGTCGATCGATTCGGTCTTGTTCAGCTCCCAGGGTCGCGCGGTGAAGGCAAACGGCTTGGAGGTCAGCGCGCCGACCGGGCAGAGGTCGACGACATTGCCCTGAAGCTCGGACGTCATCGCGCGCTCGAGATAGGTGGTGATCTCGGCATCCTCGCCGCGGCCGATCAGGCCGAGCTCGGAGATGCCGGCGACTTCCGTGGTGAAGCGGACGCAACGCGTGCAGTGGATGCAGCGGTTCATCACGGTCTTGACCAGCGGGCCGATATACTTGTCCTCGACGGCGCGCTTGTCCTCGCGGTAGCGCGAACTGTCGATGCCGAAGGCCATCGCCTGGTCCTGCAGGTCGCATTCGCCGCCCTGGTCGCAGATCGGGCAATCGAGCGGATGGTTGATGAGCAGGAACTCCATCACCCCTTCGCGCGCCTTCTTGACCATCGGCGTCTTGGTATAGATTTCGGGCAGAGAGCCGTCCGGTCCGCCGCGCACGTCCTTGACGCCCATGGCGCAGGAAGCGGCCGGCTTCGGCGGTCCGCCCTTCACCTGAATGAGGCACATGCGGCAGTTGCCGGCAATCGACAGCCGCTCGTGAAAGCAGAAGCGCGGGATTTCAGCGCCCGCCGCCTCCGCCGCCTGCAGCAGCGTGTAATGGTCGGGAACCTCGATTTCCTTGCCGTCTACAATCAGATTTACCATATCCGTTTTTCCCGCTTCGCCGATGGTCAGAAGGAGACCGCCGGCATTCCATTCTCGATTGCGTCTGCCCTTGTCAGGGCTCTGCCTCAAGCCTTGTGTTCTTTCCACAGCGCGAGCAACGCGCCGACATCGATGCCGTTGATCGTCATGCCGTGCAACCGGCATTCACTGATCGAGACACCCGAGAGATTGGCATCCGTCACCGTCATGCCGGAGAGGTTTGCGTCCGTGACCACCATGCCGGAAAAATTGGCATTGCTCACCTTCCAGCCCGACATGTTCACGTTGTGAAACTTCGAACCGGACAGATCGACGTCATCAAAGACCGAGCCCGCCAGGCAGCTCTTGGTGGCATCGATCTGGTCGACCTGGTCGTGAAATTTCATCGGTCTACTCCGCCGCTTCCATCACCGCGCCATGCGAGGTGGCGTTGGCCGTGTACTGGTCGATCCGCTTTTCGATTTCCGGACGGAAATTGCGGATCAGGCCCTGGATCGGCCACGCCGCCGCATCGCCAAGCGCGCAGATCGTGTGACCTTCAACCTGCTTGGTGACCTCGAACAGCATGTCGATCTCGCGCTTCTGGGCGTTGCCGGTCACCATGCGCTCCATCACCCGCCACATCCAGCCGGTGCCCTCGCGGCACGGCGTGCACTGGCCGCAGCTTTCATGCTTGAAGAAGGCCGAGAGACGCGCGATCGCCTTGATGATATCGGTCGACTTGTCCATCACGATCGCGCCGCCGGTCCCGAAGGAGGACTTGACCTCGCGCAGACCGTCAAAGTCGAGCTGGACGTCAATCATGTCCTCGGCCTTGACCACCGGGCAGGACGCGCCGCCGGGGATGACCGCCAGCAGATTGTCCCAGCCGCCGCGAATGCCGCCGCAATGCTTTTCGATCAGCTCGCGGAAGGTGATGCCCATCGATTCCTCGACCACGCAGGGCCGCTCCACATGGCCGGAAACCATGAACAGCTTGGTGCCGACATTGTTCGGGCGACCAAAGGACGAGAACCAGCTCGCGCCGCGGCGCAGAATGGTCGGCGCAACGGCGATCGATTCGACGTTGTTGACCGTCGTCGGCAGGCCGTAGAGGCCCATGTTTGCCGGGAATGGCGGCTTCAGGCGCGGCTGGCCCTTCTTGCCTTCCAGGCTTTCCAGAAGCGCGGTTTCCTCGCCGCAGATATAAGCGCCGGCGCCGTGGTGGACGATGATGTCCATGTCCCAGCCGCACTTGTTGCCCTTGCCGAGAAGCCCGGCGTCATAGCACTCGTCGATCGCGGCCTGCAGCGCCTCGCGCTCGCGGATGAACTCGCCGCGCACATAGATATAGGCGGTATGCGCGCCCATGGCGCAGCCGGCGATCAGGCAACCCTCGATCAGGTGATGCGGGTCGTTGCGCAGGATTTCACGGTCCTTGCAGGTGCCGGGCTCGGATTCGTCAGCATTCACAACGAGATAATGCGGACGGTCATCTTTGGGCATGAACGACCATTTGAGACCCGTCGGGAAGCCCGCGCCGCCACGGCCGCGCAGTCCCGAATCCTTCATTTCCTGAATGATCCAGTCGCGGCCCTTGTCGATGATGCCCCTGGTATTATCCCACAGCCCGCGCGACATCGCGCCCTTCAGGGACTTGTCCCGATGGCCGTAAAGATTGGTGAAGATGCGATCTTTATCCTTTAACATGCTTCACTCCTACCGCGCTGTTCTGCCGAATACTTTTTCGTATTCCTCGATGCCGCCCTTGGCCAGAACGCCGGCCTGGCGCACCCATTCGTCGCGCTCGATGCGACCGCCGAGCTTCAGCGAATCATTCACCCAGGCGCACTGGCCTGGCGTCCAGGCGGCGATCTGATCGAATTTATAGATGCCGATATCATGCAGCAGACCGGCAATCTTCGGACCGACGCCGGACATCAGCGTCAGGTCGTCTGCGTCTTCAGGCTTCTGGTCGACGGCCGGCGGGCGATCGCCCTTGGCGCCGTCGATCGCTTCCCTGGAACCCGCGCCCTCGTCGGTGGCGTCGGTATCGTCGGATTCGAGCGCGCCCTCGCCTTCCTCGGTCAGCGAGGTGAAGCCGCCTTCCGGCGCCGAAAGCCAGCGGTCGATCTGCGGGCCCGGCTTGATCTCCGAACCGCGCCCGGCTTCGAAGGCATCAATGATCTCTTCCATCCGCTCGGGCGTTAGATCTTCATAGACGTCCTTGAAGATCATCACCATCGGCGCGTTGGCGCAGGCGCCGAGGCATTCCACCTCTTCCCACGACATCGTGCCGTCCGCATTGGTCTCGAACGGAGCGGCATTGATCTTCTTCTTGCAGACATTGATCAGATCGCCAGCGCCGCGCAGCATGCAAGGCGTGGTGCCGCAGACCTGGATATGCGCATTGGTGCCGACCGGCTTCAACTGGAACTGGGTGTAGAACGTCGCCACTTCCAGAACACGGATCAGCGGCATGGCCAGCATGTCGGCGACCTTTTCGATCGCGGCGCGGGTGACCCAGCCCTCCTGGTCCTGCGCCCGCATCAGAAGCGGGATCACGGCGGACTGCTGGCGACCTTCCGGATATTTCCGGATCGTGGCTTCGGCCCAGGCCGCGTTCTCGTCTGAAAACGCAAAGGCTGCGGGCTGGACATTCTCATCGGCTAATCGACGAACGGACATGCTTTCTTACACCTCTTCGGAGGTTGTCATCACGGCTTCCGCATATCCCATGCCATGCCGCCGGCCTTCAACCGGCGCGGGACAGTCGGAAACGAATTCTGCACTCTTTACGCCCGCAAGTGTCACCGGTCCACCTCTCCGAACACGATGTCGAGCGTACCGATAATGGCGGTGACGTCCGCAAGCTGGTGACCCTTGGACATGAAGTCCATGGCCGACAGATGGGCAAAGCCCGGCGCACGGATCTTGCAGCGGTAGGGCTTGTTGGTGCCGTCGGAGACGAGATAAACGCCGAATTCGCCCTTGGGCGCTTCAACCGCCGCGTAAACCTCGCCCTCGGGCACATGATAGCCCTCGGTATAAAGCTTGAAGTGGTGGATCAGCGCTTCCATCGAGCGCTTCATCTGCGCGCGCTTCGGCGGCACGACCTTGCCGTCCATCGAATTGAACGGACCGGTCTTGGCATCGCCCAAAAGCCGCTCGACGCACTGCTTCATGATCTTGACCGATTCGCGCATCTCGTTGATGCGGACCACCCAGCGGTCGTAGCAGTCGCCGTTCTTGCCGATGACGACATCGAAATCCATGTCGCTGTAGCATTCATAGGGCTGCGCGCGCCGCAAATCCCAGGCAGCGCCCGAACCGCGCACCATCGGGCCGGAAAAGCCCCAGGCAAAGGCGTCTTCCAGCGTGACATTACCGATATCGACATTGCGCTGCTTGAAGATGCGATTGCCCGCCAAGAGCGACTCGATGTCGTTCAGCCTTGCCGGAAACTGCTCGCACCACTTGCCGATATCCTCGACCAGTTCGGGCGGCAGGTCCTGATGCACGCCGCCGGGCCGGAAATAGGCCGCATGCATGCGCGCGCCGCAGGCCCGCTCGTAGAACACCATCAGCTTCTCGCGCTCCTCGAAGCCCCAGAGCGGCGGCGTCAGCGCGCCGACGTCCATGGCGGCGGTGGTGCAGTTCAGCAGATGGTTGAGAACGCGGCCGATTTCCGAAAACAGCACGCGGATGAGCTGGCCGCGAATCGGGATCTCGACTTCCAGCAGCTTTTCCACGGCGAGCGCGAAGGCATGCTCCTGGTTCATCGGCGCGACATAGTCGAGCCGGTCGAAATAGGGCACGGCCTGAAGATAGGTCTTGGTCTCGATCAGCTTTTCGGTACCGCGGTGAAGCAGGCCGATATGCGGGTCGACGCGCTCGACAATTTCGCCGTCAAGCTCCAGCACCAGTCGCAACACACCATGGGCGGAAGGGTGTTCCGGCCCGAAGTTGATCGTGAAGTTGCGGACATTATGTTCAGTCATGGTCAAGGCGCTCCGCGCTCATGGAATTGGGTTTCGGCTCAGCCGTTTGCCTTTTCATCGCCGGGCAGCACATATTCCGGCCCCTCCCAGGGCGACAGGAAATCGAAGCTGCGGAATTCCTGGCGGAGTTCGACGGGTTCGTAAATCACGCGCTTGGCTTCCTCGTCGTAACGCAGCTCGACGAAACCGGTGGTCGGGAAATCCTTGCGCAGCGGATGGCCCTCGAAACCGTAATCGGTGAGGATCCGGCGCAGGTCGGGATGGCCGCTGAAGGGAATGCCGTACATGTCCCAGGTCTCGCGCTCGAACCAGTCGGCGCCGGGGAAGATCGGCGTGATCGAAGGCACGACCTCATCCTCGCCGACTTCGAGCTTGATGCGCACGCGCACGTTCTGAGTCGGCGACAGCAGGTGATAGACCACATCGAAACGCTTTTCGCGCGTCGGCCAGTCGACGCCGCAGACATCGATGATGCAGACAAAGGCGCACTGACCGTCATCGCGCAGGAACTTGGCGACATCGACGATACCCTCGGGCGTCGTCACCACGGTGAGCTCTTCATGCGCAATCACGATATCGACGATGCCCTCGCAGGCTTCGCGAATATGGGCGCCCAGTTCGTTCAAGACTTCGCTCATCTCGGCCCCTATCGCTCGATCGTTCCGGTGCGCCGGATCTTCTTCTGCAGAAGAAGCACGCCGTAAAGCAGCGCCTCGGCGGTGGGCGGACAGCCCGGCACGTAGATATCGACCGGGACGACACGGTCGCAGCCGCGCACGACGGAATAGGAATAATGATAATAGCCGCCGCCATTGGCGCAGGAGCCCATGGAGATGACGTAGCGCGGCTCGGGCATCTGGTCATAGACCTTGCGCAGAGCGGGCGCCATCTTGTTGGTCAGCGTGCCGGCGACGATCATCACGTCGGACTGGCGCGGCGAGGCGCGCGGGGCGAAGCCGAAGCGCTCGCAGTCATAGCGCGGCATCGACATCTGCATCATCTCGACGGCGCAGCAGGCGAGGCCGAACTGCATCCACATCAGCGAACCGGTGCGCGCCCAGGTGATGAGCTGCGCCGAGGAGGTGACCAGAAAGCCCTTGTCGGCGAGCTCGTTGTTGATCTCGCCGAAGAATCGGTCATCGGCGCCAACGGGCTTGTTGGTCATCGGATCGACGACGCCCCGGGGCACGGGCGCGACGAGCGTCTCGTTTTGGCTCACTCCCATTCGAGCGCTCCTTTCTTCCATTCATAGACGAAGCCGATGGTCAGCACGGCCAGGAACACCATCATCGACCAGAAACCGAACCAGCCGATATCGCCGAACGACGCCGCCCAGGGAAACAGGAAGGCGACCTCGAGATCGAAGATGATGAACAGGATTGCCACGAGATAGAAGCGGATGTCGAACTTCATGCGCGCATCGTCGAAAGCATTGAAGCCGCACTCGTAGGCGGACAGCTTTTCCGCATCGGGCGCCTTGAAGGCCAGCGCGAAGGGCGCGACCATCAGGGCCAGCCCGATGATGAGACAGATAGCGATAAAGATGACGATCGGAATATAGGAACTGAGGACTTCAGCCATATAAAACACCCTTGCCGTTTTGAGGCGCCCGGGTCAGCGCACCCGCAGGATAAACCGCGAGACCGAAAATTGATAGATGTCGGGGTCGTGACTAGCGCAGCCGGCGCGCTCGCGCAAGACGTTCAAACCCTTTTCGTCGCGCTGCAACAAAGTTTCAACCGCCCGCCATGATAAGCGGCGGGCCCGGCAGGCAAAGGCTGCGGCAAATTGTTGCGGTTGTCATCTATTACGGAAAGAAGCGCGAAACGCGCAACGCGGTCCGAAACGAAGAATCGCACCAACGCGAGGCTATGAGAACAAGCCGCGCTATAAGCGCAAATTTCAGACCATCCTAGGAGAAGAAGAATGGCGCGAGTGACGGGGCTCGAACCCGCGACCTCCGGCGTGACAGGCCGGCACTCTAACCAGCTGAGCTACACCCGCGCTTTTGCCGTTTCAGTTTCGAACCGCTTGTTTTCGAAGCGCTTCGTCTGTCGGCGTGAGCGGCTGTTTAAGGGGGTCGCCTGAAAGTGTCAAGCAGCTTGTCACGCATTTCTGATTTTTTTGCGATCGCCGTCCGGGACCTGTGCGAAACCGCCAAAATGCCGCGCCGCACGCCATCGCGAAAACGCCGGCAAAACAGTCGAAATCGGCTCCTGAGTCGTAAACCACATAGCGAACCACCCTTCCGCAGCCCCAGCGCCAGCGCCGCCCCTCCCCGCGAAAAACCCTGATGCGCATGAAGCCTGAAGCGCAAGACCGCTTATTCCCGCCGGGTTATGCATCGACCTCCGCGCCGGGCGTGAAAAAAATGACGAAAACCGTCGAAACCCTCTTGCGGTTTTGCCGCGATCCGCATATTTCACGCCTCACCAACGCGGTCGGGCGATTAGCTCAGTTGGTAGAGCGCCTCGTTTACACCGAGGATGTCGGGAGTTCGAGTCTCTCATCGCCCACCATTCTTCTTCCTCCAGACATAGTTTTCGGATCAGCGGAGCCGAGCCTGCCTTGCGTCAGTCGACCTCTCGACGGTGATTCAATCGCTGCGGAGCGTTTGATTCTTTTGCGATATTCTGCAGGTTTGCGCGGGAGAAGACTGCCGGGACATTGCCGCCGACAAGCAAAGATTCCGGACCCATCTCGGTACCCAAATACACTATAAACGTTTTAAAAAATCAGACCGCTTCGGTATTTGACCTTCCGGTCAAAAAAAACCAGAAGAATATTGCGTTTATCATATCGTATTTCCGCAGTTCATATTGCTTACAATAGAAAACCATAATAAACTCCGCTGTGGAGGATCACTATTATGGCACACTATAAATGCAATGATTGCATGATGGTGCAGAACACCGGTCGCGTTTGCCGGCGTTGCGGGAGCTATAGTCTTTCTGCGCTTGAGACCCATGGTGGCGCTGTCACGGAGCGGGAGCGCAACACCCAGGTGCCAGCTGCAGCATCGTCCAACATGCCGGTATGGCTGTCATTTTTCGGAATTGCGGTTCTGACGTCCTATTTGCTGCTTTTCCACGTGTGACGCCCGCCGCATGCCATGTCCGCCGCAGGGAAACCTGGCGCGGACCGTCAGGGCTTTGTTTGCTCGTCAATTGGTTACGGGGCCGCACCAGAGTGTCGGCGAGACAGTGAAGACCGGGTTTTCGGTCAAGCTGCGTTTCAGGCTTCGGCGATCCGACCCGCCAGGACAAACGGTGCGCGGCAGCGGGCGATGCCTGCTGCGTCTGATGATGCCGTGTCTGAGGCAATCGTGATCGACCGGCGCTTCCGCTGCGCATACGCCGCCACGGCTAGCGTCTCAGTCAACAGAGATACGGAGCCGGGTCGCGCCTTCAGGCCCCCCGCTGGCATCAGCGAGTCGGGGTAGCCTCAGGCCGTGCGGCTCTTCGCGCCGTCGGAAAACAGCGACCTGCCGTTCTGGTCGATGATCTGCTTGCCCTTGCGGAAGGTCCACTCAATCGCCTCGTCCTGGGAAGAAAACAGGTCGGCGCGGATGAAGGTCCGGGTCAGCGTCTCGTCGTTCACCTCTTTCTCGATCCGGCCCTGAAGCCGATACTGCGCGCCTTCCTTCACCGGTTCGGCGAAGATGATGCAGTCCTCATGGACGATCGATTTCACCGCCTGCTCGTTCTCCCGCCCCTCGCCGGCGCCGCCGCCCGAAAACAATGAGCCGATCCGAGAAAAAAACGATGCCATCTTCAAAACTCCCTTTTTTGTCTTTCTAGCCGATCGGCGATTGCCGCGCCAGCACTGCCCGTCAGATGATCAGGTTTGCCAGAATTTCGTTCTCTGTAATATCCTGATATTTCAATCCGTTGCTTGCAAGATTTTCAAACAGGACATGAAAGTTTTCCGGACGCGAGGTTTCGATCCCGATCAGGATCGAGCCGAAATTGCGCGCCGATTTCTTGAGATATTCGAACCGCGCGATATCGTCGTCAGGGCCCAGCAGGCCGAGGAAATCCTTCAGCGCGCCGGGGCGCTGCGGCAGGCGCAGGACTAGGTATTTCTTCAGCCCCGAATAGCGCATCGCCCGCTCCTTGACGTCCGGCAGTCGATCGAAATCGAAATTGCCGCCGGAGACGAGCGCTACGATCTTCCGGCCGCGCACCTTGTCCGCCGGCAGCCTTGAAAGCGCGGTCAGCGCCAGCGCGCCCGCCGGCTCCAGCACCACGCCCTCGACATTCAGCATTTCGCTCATGGTCACGCACAGCGCATTTTCCGGCACCGCCATCACCTGATCCGGCGAAAGCCGCCTGAGCGCCTCGAAATTGGCATCGCCGATCCGGGCGACGGCCGCGCCATCCACAAAATTGTCGACGTCCTCGAGCGTCACGATCTCGCCGGCGGCAAGCGAACGCTTCAGGCTCGGCGCGCCTTCCGGCTCGGCGAACAGATAGGCGTCATCCGGCAGGCGATCGGAGAAATAGCTTGTTATCCCTGCCGACAGCCCGCCGCCGCCGACCGGCATCACGATCAGATCGGGCAGGCCCTCGCCTTCCGGCCAGGCATCCTCGATCTCGCTTGCCACCGTCGCCTGTCCCTCGATGATATCGGGATCGTCGAAGGGCGGCACCATGATGCCGTCGTGATCCGCGGCGAATTTGCGGGCGGCGGAATAGCAGACATCGAAGATATCGCCGACCAGTTCGATGCGGATGAAGCCCTCGCCGAAGGTACGGGTCTTGTCGATCTTCTGCTGCGGCGTCGTGACCGGCATGAAGACCACGCCCTGAACACCGAAATGCCGGCAGCAGAACGCGAAGCCCTGGGCGTGATTGCCGGCCGAGGCGCAGACGAACACTTTCGAGGCCCCGTCGCCGCCCATCCGCTTGCGCATGAAATTGAAGGCGCCACGCAGCTTGTAGGAGCGCACCGGCGACAGATCCTCGCGCTTCAGATAGACGTCCGCTTCGAACTTCGCGCTCAGATGGGCGTTGCGCTGCAACGGCGTCGCTTCGAAGAGATCTCTCAGCGCGGTCTTGGCTGCTATCACGTTGTCGCGCATTTCCTGCTTCCCATTGAGTTTGTCCTGTGACACCGCTATGGCATACAAACCGGGTCACGAAAAAGCCCGTATCTGACAAGAAAGTATGACAGGGAACTGACCCTTGAACGCCACGCTTCTGCGGTCTGCCTTCTATATCGCGGCAATTTGCGGCATTTATCTCGCGGCCGCGATGTTCGTTCCGGCCATGGTCGACCTCTATTACGGCAATGCCGACTGGCAGGTCTTCGCCCTTTGCGGCTTCATGGTGGGCGGGACAAGCGCCGTTACCGCGGTTGCCATGCGCGGCAATCCGCCGCCCTTCAGCCGGCGTCTCGGCTTCTTCCTGGTCAACCTCTTGTGGATGACCTTCGCGCTTGTCGGCGCGATCCCGATCTATCTCGCAAGCGGCGAACTGACCTTCGCCCAGTCGCTGTTCGAATCGGTTTCGGCGATCACCACCACCGGCTCCACGGTTCTGACCGGCCTCGATCAGGCGGCGCCCGGCCTTCTTCTGTGGCGCTCGCTGCTGCAGTGGATGGGCGGCATCGGCATCGTCGCGCTCGGCCTGTTCATCCTGCCGTTTCTGAGAATCGGCGGCATGGCCTTCTTCAAGATGGAATCCTCGGATACCGGCGACAAGCCGTTCGCCCGCATGGCAAGCTTCACCCGGGCGTTTCTGGCGATCTATCTCGGCATCACGCTGTTATGCGCGATCTGCTACGGCTTTGCCGGCATGTCGCAGTTCGATGCCTTCAACCACGCGCTGACGACGGTGGCGACCGGCGGCTTTTCCACCCATGACGCCTCGTTCGGTTATTTCGACAGCCCGGCGCTCTTGTGGATCTCGACCTTCTTCATGACGCTGTGCAGCCTGCCGTTCTCGATCCTGATCCTGTTCGTGGTGCGCGGCCGGCTCGATTCGCTGCGCGATCCGCAGATCATGCTGTTCCTGACCTATCTTTTCGTGGCGGTGTTCCTGCTCTCGCTCTATATCAGCCTCAACGACCAGATGGACTTCCTCACGGCGCTGACGCAGTCGGCGTTCAACGTCTCGTCGATCCTGTCGACCACGGGCTACGCCAGCACCGACTATTCGCAATGGGGCGCCTTCGCCGTGGTGCTGGTATTCTTCCTCACCTTCATGGGCGGCTGCTCGGGCTCGACGGCGGGCGGCATAAAATCCTACCGGTTCCTGATCCTTTTCAACATGCTCAGGACCGGCATGAAGAAACTGATCTATCCGAATGCGGTCTATTCGATCCGCTACGGCCGGCTCAGCGTCGATTCGGAGACCCAGCGCGCCGTCTCGATGTTCTTCACCGCCTATATCCTGCTCTGGGCCTTCGGCAGCCTTGGCATGTCGCTGCTCGGCTACGACCTTATAACGTCGACCACCGCCGTGCTGACCGCGCTCTCCAATGTCGGCCCAGGCCTTGGCGATATCATCGGGCCGGCAGGCAATTTCTCGACCTTCGCCGATCCCGAGCTCTGCCTTCTGGCAATCATGATGCTGCTCGGCCGTCTGGAAATCCTGACCGTGGTCGTGGTGCTGATGCCGATGTACTGGCGCGGCTGAGGCCTGCCGCCAGACCGGGAAAATCGAAAAACCATGTCGCCTCGCGTTGCAACATCGTTTATGGAACCGAACAACGTCTGAAAAACCAAAGCGGGATGCTCACGTCTCATGACCCTTTCGAACAGCCAGGTCATCACCCCGGAACTGATCGCGGCCCACGGGCTGAAGCCTGATGAATACGAGCGGATATTGTCGCTGATCGGCCGCGAGCCGAGCTATACCGAACTCGGCATCTTCTCGGCGATGTGGAACGAGCACTGCTCCTACAAATCCTCCAAGCGCTGGCTGCGCACGCTGCCGACCACCGGTCGCCGCGTCATCCAGGGACCGGGCGAGAACGCCGGCGTCGTCGATATCGATGACGGCGATTGCGTCGTATTCAAGATGGAGAGCCACAACCACCCCTCCTATATCGAGCCCTATCAGGGGGCCGCGACCGGCGTCGGCGGCATCCTGCGCGACATATTCACCATGGGCGCGCGCCCCGTCGCCGCCATGAATGCGCTGCGCTTCGGCGCGCCCGACCACCCGAAAACGCGCCACCTCGTTTCCGGCGTCGTCGCCGGCGTCGGCGGCTATGGCAACTCCTTCGGCGTTCCGACGGTTGGCGGCGAGGTCGAGTTCGACGCGCGCTACAATGGCAACAATCTCGTCAACGCATTCGCGGCCGGCATCGCGAAATCCGATTCGATCTTCTATTCCGAGGCCAAGGGCGTCGGCCTGCCGGTCGTCTATCTCGGCGCCAAGACCGGCCGCGACGGCGTCGGCGGCGCGACCATGGCATCGGCCGAATTCGACGAGGATATCGAGGAGAAGCGCCCGACCGTGCAGGTCGGCGACCCCTTCACCGAAAAATGCCTGCTCGAGGCCTGCATGGAACTGATGCAGACCGGCGCGGTGATCGCGATCCAGGACATGGGCGCGGCCGGTCTCACCTGTTCGGCCGTGGAAATGGGCGCCAAGGGCAATCTCGGCATCGAGCTCGACCTCAACCGCGTGCCGGTGCGCGAGGAAAACATGACGGCCTACGAGATGATGCTCTCGGAAAGCCAGGAACGCATGCTGATGGTGCTCGACCCCGAAAAGGAAGAGGTCGCCGAGGCGATCTTCCGCAAATGGGGCCTCGATTTCGCGATCGTCGGCAAGACCACGGACGACCTGCGCTTCCGCGTGTTCCACAACAACGAGGAAGTCGCCAACCTGCCGATCAAGGATCTCGGCGACCAGGCGCCGGAATATGACCGCCCCTGGCGCGAGCCCGATACCCGCGGCACCCTGCCCGCCCATCTGGTCGAGGCGCCCGCCGATTACAACGCGGCGCTTCTGAAGATCGTCGGCGGCCCGAACCAGTCGAGCCGGCGCTGGGTCTACGAGCAGTATGACACGCTGATCCAGGGCAATTCGCTGCAGCTTCCCGGCGGCGATGCCGGCGTGATCCGCGTCGACGGCCACCCGACAAAGGCGTTGGCCTTTTCCTGCGATGTGACCCCGCATTATGTCGAGGCCAACCCGTTCGAGGGCGGCAAGCAGGCGGTTGCCGAGTGCTGGCGCAACATCACCGCGACCGGCGCGGAGCCGCTGGCTTCGACCGACAACCTCAATTTCGGCAATCCCGAAAAGCCGGAGATCATGGGCCAGCTCGTCAAGGCGATCGAGGGCATCGGCGAGGCCTGCCGCGCGCTCGATTTCCCGATCGTCTCGGGCAATGTCTCGCTCTACAACGAGACCAATGGCGAGGCGATCCTGCCGACGCCGACCATCGGTGGCGTGGGCCTCCTTGCCGACTGGCGCAAGATGGCGCGGATCGGCTCGTTTTCCGAGGGCGACCACGTGATTCTGATCGGCAATGACGGCGAGCATCTCGGCGCGTCGGCCTATATGCGCGACGTGCTCGGCCTCGTGGACGGCCCCGCGCCGGCGGTCGACCTCCATCTCGAGCGCCGCACCGGCGATTTCGTGCGATCGGCGATCAATAACGGTCAGGTCACCGCCTGCCACGATATTTCGGCGGGCGGCCTCGCGGTGGCGCTTGCGGAAATGTGCATGGACGCCGGAAAGGGCATGGAGATCAGCATCGCCCAGGCGCGTGGTTCCGCCCATGCCCTGCTCTTTGGCGAGGATCAGGCGCGCTACGTCATCACCGTGCCGGCGCAATACGGCAATTTCGTCTGCGCCTCGGCGGAAGGCAGCGCCATCGCGTTCCGCAGGCTCGGAACCGTCAAGGGCGAAGCGCTCGTGATCGACGATCTTGTTACCTTGCCCGTCGAGGAGTTGCGCACCGCCCACGAAATGTGGTTCCCTCGCTTCATGGCCGCCGCGGGCGGCGACAACCAGTCGGCATAAGATCGGCAGTCGGCACAAGATCGGCAGCCGGCATGAGAACGACATCCATCGAGGAGCATTCAAAATGGCGATGAGCGCGGGCGAAATCGAAGACATGATCAAGGCCGCCCTTCCCGACGCCAGCGTCACGATCAGGGACCTGGCCGGCGACGGCGACCATTTCGCGGCCGAAGTCGTATCGGAAAGCTTTCGGGGCAAGACAAGGGTGCAGCAGCACCAGATGGTCTACGACGCCCTGAAGGGCAATATGGGCGGCGTGCTGCACGCGCTGGCGCTGCAGACCTCCGCGCCGCAATAGTGACGCGGCAACCATTCGGCTTTCGCTCAATTCCTCGCGTGGCGGGGTTGGCGAAAGTCAATCGATCGATTATATGCTGAAAGCAAATAAACGCTACGGACCTTGAACCCGTATGTGAAAGGATTGCACATGAGTGACATTCAGACTGCCATCAAGAATGAAGTCGACAGCAACGATGTGGTGCTCTTCATGAAGGGAACCCCGCAGTTCCCGCAGTGTGGCTTCTCCGGACAGGTCGTCCAGATTCTCGATTATCTCGGCGTCGACTACAAGGGCGTCAACGTGCTGGCCGACGGCGATCTGCGCCAGGGCATCAAGGATTTTTCCAACTGGCCGACGATCCCGCAGCTTTACGTCAAGGGCGAGTTCCTCGGCGGCTGCGATATCATCCGGGAAATGTTCCAGGCCGGCGAGCTTCAGGAACATCTTACCTCCAAGGGCGTGGCCGTTCGCGCCGCCTGAGGCGATCCCGGTAGACATTGCAGTTTTTGGGGCGGTTTTCGGGCGCGTTTTTTTTTGCCGCGCCCGCCCCTGTATGAGCTCACGGAATTGACCGGGCGCCGCGGCAGCGGCGCCTTCTTTTGCTTTCAGGATTAGTTGTTGTGACAGAAACATTACAGACATCGACGGCGATTGCCCGCAAGGCGCCCGGCAAGTGGGAACTCGTCGCCATGATGGCGGGACTGATGGCGCTCAACGCGCTTGCCATCGACATCATGCTCCCCGGATTGAAAGAGATAGGCGCCAGCCTGGGCGTCACCTCCGACAATGAGCATCAGTTCATCATCACCTCCTATGTGCTCGGTTTCGGCATCGCCCAGCTTGCCTATGGCCCGATTGCCGACCGCTTCGGCCGCAAGAAGCCGCTGCTCGTCGGCCTGGTGATCTATTTCATCGGCGCGGTGCTCTGCGCCTTCGTGCCGAGCTTTACCCTGATGCTGCTGGTCCGGTTCTGTCAGGGCCTAGGAGCCGCTGCCACCCGCGTCATTTCCGTGGCGGTGGTGCGCGACCTTCATGGCGGGCGGGCCATGGCCGAGATCATGTCGCTGATCATGATGGTGTTCATGCTCATCCCGATCCTCGCGCCCTCGATCGGCCAGACGATCATGCTGTTCGGCGACTGGCATCTGGTGTTCGTGTTCCTGGCGCTTGCCGCATTCGGCAATTTTATGTGGATTACCTTCCGCCTGCCGGAAACCCAGCACCCCGAAGACGTCGTCGAGCTGACGCCCAAAGCGGTCGTCCACAGCGCCAAGACCGTGCTGACCAACCGCGTCGCCCTGTTCTATACGCTCGGCACGACCTTCATCATGGCCTGCATTTTCGGCTTCGTGAATTCGGCGCAGCAGGTCTATGTCGAAATCTACGGTCTCGGCACGCTGTTTCCTGTTGCCTTTGCCGGCATCGGCATCGTGATGGCGGCCTCGTCGCTGATCAACTCCCGCATCGTGGGCAAGATCGGCATGCGCAGGCTGTCTCATGGCGCGATGATCGGCTTCACGGTGACCAACGGCCTCTGGCTGGTGATCGACCTGATATATGCCGGTGCGATGCCGTTTTGGCTGTTCTATGCCCTGTTCATGCTGGCATGGTTCCAGTTCGGCTGGATCGGCCCCAACTTCAACGCGCTGGCCATGGAGCCGCTCGGCCATGTGGCCGGCGCCGCCTCGTCGATCCTCGGCTTCGCTAGCACCGCGTTTTCGGCGCTGCTCGGCGCGGCGATAGGCTACGCCTATAACGGCACGACCACGCCGATGATCGCCGGCTTCTTCGTCTTCGCGGCGGTCGCGCTCGGCTTCACGCTGATCGCCGAAAAGGGCAAGCTGTTCCAGCCCCACAACCCGGAAATCTGACGCAGACATCTGCAGCGGACAAAGGGCGCCCTCACGGCGCCCTTCAGTTTATTGACAAACCTGTCCCTAAACTCGGAGTCATCCTCGTGCTTGACACGAGGATCCAGGCGGCACGGCGGAGTATTTGCAATAAGACTCAATAAATTCAATCGCTTGAGTCGCCTGGATGCTCGGATCAAGTCCGAGCATGACTCCTGTGGGTTAGGTTGGTGAGTGAAAATCTCAGCAGCTTTCGCTTTGTCAGCAGCCTGAAGGGCGCCCTCACGGCGCCCTTTTTTCGTGACCTGTGCTCAGCCGCCATAGGAAAGGCTCGGATGCCAGTCGCTGCCCCTGCCCTCCGGGGTCGTATCGAGTAGCAGCCAGAGCGCATCCTGCTCGACCGCGCCGCGCGGATCCTGCCCGGGATCGGCCATGTCGAAGCTGATCTCCTCGCTCCAGAAGTGGCGAATGACGCCGTCCTTGCGGGTGAAGACGGTATAGCCCGGCATGTCGGCGTCCTCGGCGCTGACGTAATCGCGGGTGAAATCGCCGTCCATGTCGGAATAGAACGGCATCTGCTTCCAGCCCCGATCGATCTTCCATTGCAGCAATCGCTCGATCGGCGATCTGGCAATGACCGCGACCGCCACGCGCTGGCGGATATCCTCGATCTTGCCTTCCCACGAGCCGATCATAGACGTGCACATCGGGCACGGCGCCTTGCGTTGCGGACCGAACATGAAGCTGTAGATCACCAGCGTGTCCTTGTCGCCAAAAAGGCCGGACAAGGTCACCGGGCCATTTGGCCCCACAAATGCATAGTCGCGCGGCACCGCGCCGCCCGGCGGCAGTGAACGGCGCATCCCGGCGACCGCCTCGATCTGCCGCCTCAGCTCAATTTCCTTTATCAGCAAGGCGTTGCGCGCCTTGCGATAGGTCTCATCCTCATTGGGAAAATGCGAGGTATTGCGGGCCGCAAGCTCGGCCGCGGGAATGAGTTCGCTCATGATCTAATGTCCTCCGCCTTCATCCCTTCATTTAAGTTGATATCAACTTAAATTGCAAGCCCGGCAGTCAGACCTCCTACCAGGGCGTTCTGCCATCGGCTTCGAAGAAACCGCCATTCTCCTCGCCCTTAAGCGCGAACCGGACGGGCAACCGCGCCCCTTCCTCCGGTGTGAGAGGCCCCGTGCCGCCGTTGAGATCCGTGCCCACGACACCGGGACTGATCGAATTCACGACGATATTCGTATCGCGCAATTCCTCGCGCAGCTGCACGGTCATCATGTTCAGGGACGCCTTCGAGGCGTTGTAGCCGATGAACTGCGCGCCGTAATAGGTCGAGTCGGGACTGCCGTTCAGCGTCAGTGAGCCGAGCGAACTCGAGAGGTTGACGATCCGCCCGGCGGGTGCCTTCCTTAACAAGGGCAGCATCGCCTGCGTGACCGCCAGCGTACCGAAGAAGTTGACCTCCATTGTCCGCCGCACAGCATCAAGCGAGGCGGATGAGGGCGGAGCGTCTGCGAAATCGAAGATGCCGGCATTGTTGACGAGAATGTCGAGGCGTCCGTATGCGGCATCGATCTCGGCAGCGGCGCGCGCGATGCTGGCGTGATCGTCGAGATCGAGATGAATGGCCGTGGCCGTTCCTTCCAGGATTTTCTGCGCGGCCGTCTCGCCGAGCCCGAGGTTCCGGGCCCCGAGAACAACCCGGACGCCGGCACTGGCGAGCTGACGGGCGATCTCGAACCCGATTCCCTTATTGGCGCCTGTGACAAGCGCGATCCGTTGAGTGTCCATATGCAAATCCTTTCTTGCCTGGTCTGGCCGAGGCAAATATATGAAGGATTATTCAGTTTGAGGATTCGCATTTGCCCGCATCCACTCCGCCATCGCTCAGCCCCCGGAAAAAGCCGCGTCAGGCGCGCGCCGCAGTCACGCTCGATGCCGTCTACGAGGCAAGCATTCAGCTTTTGGTGAGCGGCGGCGTAGCGCGGCTGACCACCACCCGCGTCGCAGAGCGCGCCGGCGTTTCGGTCGGCACCATGTATCAGTATTTTCCGCACAAGCAGGCACTGATCTATGCGCTCAATGAACGCTATCTGGAAGCCCTGGCGATACGTCTCGAAACCGTTTGCGAAGGCCACCATGGCAGCCGCCTCGGGGATATGTGCGAAGCGCTGATCGGGACCTATTTCCAGGCAAAGACAGAGCGCGCCGACGTGACCCGCGCGCTCTATGCCTCGGTCGTGGAACTCGACAACGCGGCTCTGATCGCGAATTTCGCCGACCGTGCCGATGCTTGTACCAAGGCCATGCTTTCAAGTGCGTCAGACGCCACGATCCCCGATCTGGAAACGGTCAACCTAGCCCTTCTCACGACGATCTTCGGCGCGGTCCGCAATGCTTTCGAGCGAAACCTCGATGCCGACGAGATCGCCGCCCTGAAGCGGCAGGTTATCGTGATGTGCCGCGCCTATCTTTCGGCCGTCGCCGGCGCGCCTAAAGGGTGAAGACCTTGGCCCGCAGTTCCTCCCAGCTTTCCCTGTCGGGCGCGCCGAGCAGGCCGCCGTCGAGATGACTTGGCAGGTAGCGCGAGCCGTCATAACGGGCGATATAGCCGCCGGCTTCCTGGCCGATCAGCACGCCCGGCAGATGATCCCAGGGCATCAGCTTGAAATAGGTGAAGAAATGCGAGCCGCCAGAGGCAAAGGCGCGGTACTCGACGGCGGCCGCGCGATAGCTCGCGGCATAACGCACCTTCGCCATGTTGCCGAGCAGGACCGTGCGGTTTTGCTGCGGCATGAAGGCGACCGAAGCGGTGCCCAGCATCTCTTCGAGCGGAACGGGCGCCGCCACCGACATCCTGCTTGACGAGCCGTCGGCGCGCTTCAGCCAGGCCCCGCCGCCCTTTTCCGCGATCATGAAATCGTCGCCCATCGGGTCATAGATCAGGCCGGCGACGGTTTCGCCGTTGACCACCACCGCCGCCATGACGCCAAAGGCGGAAATGCCATGGGCGAAATTGAAGGTGCCGTCGATCGGGTCGACCACCACCGCCACATCGGCGTCCTTCAGCTTCGACAGCAGGTCGGGGTCGGCGGCCACACCCTCCTCGCCGATGAACAGCGCTTCGGGCAGGATTTCGGCGATGCCCGCCTTGATCACGCGCTCGGCTGCGGTATCGGCGATCGTCACCAGATCGCTTGCCTCGGTCTTCTCGGCGACATCGCTCTCGCCGAGAGCGCGAAAACGGGGCAGGATTTCCTGTTTGGCGGCACGGCGCATCAGCCCGGCGATGGCGTCGAGCGTTTCGGAGGTGATCGGCATTGTGGTCATTCCTGGCTGGGAGGGTTGTTGCACCCGGTTAAACCATGACGCCCATGCAGGAGTCCATGCCGCAGGCGTTGACTTTCGGGCAAAAGCCGACTATCAGCGCGCCAACACTGAATTGATCGGTGTTCTAACCGACATGTCCCGTGGTTTTCCGGGCGCTTTTTTCCGCGAAAACCTGTCAGGCCCTTCGAAAGAGGGCGCCAAAGGAGGGCGTGTTTCCTTGGGCTCCCGGTGATACCGGTCCCGCTATGTTGAGATTAAGGAAATACGATGAGCAAGCGCGAATCGTCCAAGCATAAAATTGACCGCCGTATGGGCGAGAACATCTGGGGCCGTCCGAAGTCCCCGGTCAACCGCCGCGAATACGGCCCCGGCCAGCACGGCCAGCGCCGCAAGGGCAAGCTCTCCGACTTCGGCGTACAGCTGCGCGCCAAGCAGAAGCTGAAGGGCTATTACGGCGAACTGCGCGAAAAGCAGTTCCTCGCGATCTTCGAGGAAGCCAACCGCCGCAAGGGCGACACCGGTGAAAACCTGGTGGGTCTGCTGGAAAGCCGCCTCGACGCGATCGTCTACCGCGCCAAGTTCGTGCCGACCGTGTTTGCCGCCCGTCAGTTCGTCAACCACGGCCATGTCACCGTCAACGGCGTTCGCGTCAATGTCGGCTCCTATCGCTGCAAGGCCGGCGACGTGATCGAGGTGCGCGAGCGCTCAAAGCAGCTCGCAAGCGTTCTCGAAGCGACCCAGCTCGCCGAACGCGACGTGCCGGACTACATCGACGCCGATCACCACAAGATGACGGCAACCTTCGTACGGGTCCCGGCGCTCGCCGATATCCCCTACCCGGTCATCATGGAACCGAACCTCGTGGTCGAGTTCTACTCGCGTTAATTTCCGCGACATCGCATGCGAAAAGCCGCCTTTCGGGGCGGCTTTTTTATTGCTGACGAAGCCCGCCCCACCCTCTTTCGTCACCCTCGGGCTTGTCCCGAGGGTCTAAGCAGGTATCAACGCGACAAGCGTTCCGGGTTAACAAAGGGCGAGGGAACAGTGCCTTACTGACAGCAGACTCCGCTCGCATTGAGGGGTGGTTAGATCCTCGGGTCAAGCCCGAGCAACTGTGTGCTTTTCTGTCAAGTTGCTTGTGCATTGAGGATCGGTCTTTGCTCCCGAATGGCTGTGTTGAGGGCGACGAGGAGCTTTCTGGCGATGGCGACGATCGCGGCTTTGGGTGCCTTGCCGCGACTTCGCAGATGGTCGTAGGCCTGTTTCCACCGCCCGGTTCTGATCGCGGCAAGGGCAGCCATATAGAGGGCATCGCGCACCCGCTTTCGCCCACCCTGGACATGGCGTTTGCCGCGCATGAGGCCGGATTCACGCGCGATTGGCGCCACGCCGGCCAGGGCGGCGATGGCGCGCCGGTCAACCAGGCCCAGTTCGGGCAGGCTGGCAAGGATTATGGCGGTGCAAACCGGCCCGACGCCTGCGGCCGAACGCAGCAGCGCCGCATCGCGGGCAAGGTCGCAGGTCTCTTTGATGGCATTGGCGATCTGCCGCTCAAGCGCGCGGATCTGGACGTCGAGCAAGGCGATCACCGCCTCCAGGCTTTCCACCACCACCTGATCGGCGACGCCATTCAGGCGGATACGTTCGGCCTTGCGCATCGCGACCAACTGGTCGCGACGGCTGTTGAGGCCCTGAAGCTTCAGCCGTTCGGGCGAAACCGGGGCGGTGGCCGGCAGGTCGAGATTGGCGCCGTAAAGCGCCAGCATGCGCGCATCCACCGCATCGGTCTTGGCCAGCATGCCGATGGAGCGGGCAAAGTCCCGGGCGCGGCGGGGATTGGCGCGATGGAAGGAAAGCTCCGCCTTCTCAAGCGCCCGCACCAATGGCTGGTCCCACGGGGCGGTGGCTTCCAGCACCACGAAAGCCCGGTGTTCGAGCGCAAGGCCGATCAGGGCGGCGATGCCCGCCGGATCGTTGGAAAAGCTGCACGACCTGGCAGCCGGGTGAAGATAAACATCGAGACGCTGACCGGAGACATCGCAACCGATCGTGTTTTGTGGCAAGGTCATGATCCCATCCTTGTCCTACGGGCTCGGCGCGCCAACGCCGGCCCCGGCAACTGTTCGGGGTGGTTGACGAAAGGCGGGCGGCGTTTCCAGCTCGGGCACGGTCGCATAACGACCAAGGATGACACGAAACACCGTCCGCCAATCAGACTGCCGCGTTCACGGCAGACGTCAACAGACAAGGATGACGCCCGGAAAAGGGGATAGGTTTGCCAGCAGCTCGTGTCGCCTCTCGAGACGACATTTTTATGTCGTCTGACGGAGATGGCGCCACTCAAGCGACCTTGAGCACCGCCTCCGGAGCCGCTAGCTCGTAGCCGAGTGCTGCGGCAACAGCGGCGTTGGTGACGCGGCCGCGATGGATGTTGAGGCCGTTGCGCAGATGGCGGTCCTCGGAAACCGCGGCCAGGCCCTTGTCCGCCAGCATCAGCCCGTAATGCAGCGTGGCATTGTTCAAAGCTGTGGCCGATGTGATCGGCACCGCGCCCGGCATGTTGGCGACGCAGTAATGCACCACGCCGTCGACCACGAAGGTCGGATCGGAATGGGTTGTGGCGTGGGAGGTCTCGAAACAGCCGCCCTGGTCGATCGCGACATCGACCATGACCGCGCCGGCCTTCATGCCCGGCAACATTTCGCGGGTGACGAGCTTGGGCGCGGCCGCCCCCGGCACCAGCACCGCGCCAATCACCAGATCGGCGGCGAAGATCTCGTTTTCGAGCGCCTCGGTGGTCGAGTAGAGCGTCTTGACACGGCCGCGGAACAGTTCGTCGAGCGTGCGCAGGCGCGGCAACGAGCGATCGAGGATCGTGACCTCCGCGCCAAGGCCCGTCGCCATCAGCGCCGCATGCAGGCCGACGACCCCGCCGCCAATCACCACCACCTTGCCGGGCGCGACGCCCGGAACGCCGCCCAGCAGCACGCCGAGCCCGCCATTGGCCTTCTGCAGCGCCGTCGCGCCCGCCTGGATCGAAAGCCGGCCGGCCACCTCCGACATCGGCGCCAGAAGCGGCAGCCCGCCGCGCTCGTCGGTCACCGTCTCATAGGCGATCGCGGTGACGCCGGAGGCGAGAAGCCCCCTGGTCTGTTCCGGATCGGGCGCCAGATGCAGATAGGTATAGAGCAACTGCCCTTCCCGGAGCTGCGCCCATTCGGACGGCTGCGGCTCCTTGACCTTGACGATCATATCCGCCCTGGCGAACACAGTGGCGGCATCAGGCACAATCGTCGCGCCCGCCGCGCGGTAGGCGTCGTCGCCCGCGCCGATGCCTTCGCCCGCGCCGGTCTCGATGATGACCTGATGGCCATGCGCCACATATTCGCGCACCGAAGCCGGGGTCAGGCCGACGCGGTATTCGTGATTCTTGATTTCCCTGGGACAGCCGACAAGCATTTTCGATCTCCTCGCTCCAATCGGTACAACCTAGGCTGGATTGAAACGCGAAATTGCAGCAATGTCCTTGCAAAGTTATCCTTGATTTTTCACTTTTTTCGTTTAATTTTCGAAAAAGAACAATAAAAATCGAAGGGTATTCGAACGATGGATATCGACGACATTGATCGTGCGATCTTGAAGGCGTTGCAGAAGAACGGTCGCATCACCAATGCGGACCTCGCGGAAACCGTCGGCCTGTCGCCATCCGCCTGTTCCAGACGGCTCGATATATTGGAAAAATCCGGCGTGATCGAGGGCTATACCGCGAGAATCTCGCCCGAGGCGCTTGGCTACAAGATGGTGGCGATCGTGCAAATCTCGCTCTCCGGCCAGTTCGCCCGCACCCTTGCCGAGTTCGAGGAGGCGGTGAAGCGCTGCCCGAACATCATCGTCTGCTACATGGTCTCGGGCGTCTATGACTATACGCTGCGGGTGGCGGCCAAGGACCTGAAGGACTACGAGCGCATCCACCGCGACTGGCTGTCGGCGCTGCCGCATGTGGTGCAGATCAACTCCTCCTTCGCGCTGCGCCCGATCATCGAACGGATCAATGTCGGCATCGATTAGGCGCGCGACGGCTTTGCCAGCAGCAACCAGTTCTCGCCCTCGGCCTTCCAGTCCTCGGCGGTGACGATCGCTTCACGCGCGGCTTCGTGAAAGCCGAGCTGATCGTAGAACCGGCGCGCCGGCGCATTGCCGTCGGAGACGATCAGGGCGAGATCACGGCCGCCTGCCATCCGGGCAGCCCTCTCCATCAGCAATTTCCCGAGCCCGCGCCGGCGGTACTCCGCATAGGCCGCGAGCACGTGAATATAATAGCTGCCCACCGCCTTCGCCTTCAGCGCCTTCAGCGGTTCGAACACCGCATGATCGGCCTCGCCGGTCGGCGTATCGCGCTCCAGCGGATAGGCCAGCAACAGGGCCACGATGTCGGAGCCCAGCGTCGCGACCGTGCCGTTCTTCCAGTTGACGACCTGTTCCTCGCGCCGGACGCTGTCACGCCCGGCCTGCCACGGATCGCCCTCGCCGCCCTCAAGCCGCCCCCAGCGCCACAGCGGCAAGCCGTGATCGGCGATGTTGATGAGCCGCACCATGTCCGGCGCATCCTCCGCCGTCGCTGCCCTGATCGTGAAACTCGAAACCAATCCATACCTCCCCAGTTGACGACAAGCCCGCCACCCGCCTAGCCTGTCATTAAGCTTTCACAGACTTGCAATTCATTCCATGATCATTGTCAACCGCCCGGCGGTGCGAACTCTGCACCACAACACGAATGGAGCCGCCATGTCCGCGCTTTTCGAACTGCAACCGATCTCCCGTCGCACGCTGCTGCGCGGCATGGCCACGGCCACCGCCATGGTCGCCCTGCATCCGTTTTCCGCGAGAGCCGCCGGCAATCAGGCGCATCTGCGGCTGATGGAAACCACCGATATCCACGTCAACGTGTTTCCCTATGACTATTACGCCGACAAGCCGAACGACACGATGGGCCTTGCCCGCACCGCCTCGATCATCGACGCGATCCGCGCCGAATCGACGAATTCGATGCTGATCGATAATGGCGATTTCCTGCAGGGCAATCCGATGGGTGATTACATCGCCTATGAGCGCGGCATGCAGGACGGCGACGTCCACCCGGTGATCAAGGCCATGAACGTGCTCGGCTATGATGTCGGCACGCTCGGCAATCACGAGTTCAATTACGGCCTCGATTTCATGCACAAGGTGCTGGCCGGCGCGAACTTCCCCTATGTCTGCGCCAACCTGACCACCGGCGCATTGGCCGATGACCCGACCAAAGACGATCTGATGATCAAGCCCTATTTGATCCAGGAGCAGATGATCACCGATGGCGACGGCAACCAGAGCCCGGTGAAGATCGGCTTCATCGGCTTCGTGCCGCCGCAGATCATGGTCTGGGACGAGAAGAACCTTTCCGGCAAGGCCAATACCCGCGATATCGTGGAGGCGGCCGAAGCCTGGGTCCCGGTCATGAAGGAAGAAGGCGCCGACATCATCGTGGCGCTGTCGCATTCCGGCATTGACGGCGCCGGCCCCGCGCCGCTGATGGAAAACGCCTCGCTCCATCTTGCCGGCGTCGAGGGCATTGACGCGGTGTTCACCGGCCACCAGCATCTCGTCTTCCCCGGCACGGAGGACTTTGCCGGCATCGAGGGCGTCGATATCGACAAGGGCACGCTCAAGGGCAAGCCCGCGGTGATGGCCGGCTTCTGGGGCTCGCATATGGGCCTGATCGACCTGCTTCTGGAAAAGGACGGCGACAGCTGGACAATCGTCGACTTCACCACCGAGGCGCGGCCGATCTACCACCGCACCGAGGACCGCAAGGTGGTCGCCGATGTCGAAAGCGACGCGGCGGTGATCGCCGCCGCCGAAGCCGATCACGAGGCGACGCTGGAATATGTCCGCACCCCGGTCGGCAAGACATCCGCGCCGCTGCAGTCCTTTTTCGCGCTGGTGGCCGACGATCCATCCGTGCAGATCGTATCCAAGGCGCAGACCTGGTACACGAAGGACATGCTGAAGGACACGGAATACAGGGACTTCCCCGTGCTTTCCGCAGCAGCCCCCTTCAAGGCCGGCGGTCGCGGCGGGCCGGACTACTATACCGAGGTTCCGGCCGGCGACATCGCCATCAAGAACGTCGCCGACCTCTACCTCTATCCCAACACCGCCCGCGCCGTGCTGATCAATGGGGCGCAGGTGCGCGAGTGGCTGGAAATGTCGGCCGGCATGTTCAACCAGATCGAACCGGGCGCGACCGACGCCCCGCTGCTGAACCCCGATTTCCCGTCCTATAATTTCGACATCATCGACGGCGTGACCTACCAGATCGACCTGTCGAAACCGGCGCGCTACGCCAAGGATGGCAGCCTCGCCAATCCGGACAGCCACCGCATCATCGATCTCGCCTATGACGGCAAGCCGATCGACCCCGAACAGCAATTCGTGGTGGCGACCAATAATTACCGCGCCGGCGGCGGCGGCAATTTCCCGGATATCAATTCGGACGTGATCGTGTTCGTCGGCCCCGATACCAACCGCGATGTGATCGTGCGCTACATCGTCGACCAGGGCACGATCAACCCGTCCGCCGACTTCAACTGGACCTTCGCCCCCATGCCCGGCACCACCGCCACTTTCGAAACCGGCCCACGTGCTGCGGAATACATCGCCGACGTAAAAGGCGCGAAGATCGAAACGGCCGGCGACGGCGAGAACGGGTTCGCGCTTTATCGGGTGGTGCTGTGATTGGTTGAATGTTTTGGCGACGCGGAATGGCAGAGGCCGGCCTGAGGGCTGCTGACAGAGCCGCCCCACCCTCTTTCGTCACCCTCGGGCTTGTCCCGAGGGTCTAAGCACGTACCCGCGCGACAAGCGTTCCGGGTTAAAAAGGAAGAAATAACAGAATCTTACTAGCTGCAGACTCCGCTCGCATGGAGAGGTGATTAGATCCTCGGGTCAAGCCCGAGGATGACGCAGAATAGAGGGAGACGTTTGTCAACAAACTGAGGCCAGCCTAGAATCGGCCTTTGTTTGTCTGCCCATCTGCACCACTTCGGCGTCTTCTTCGCGCTTAATCGAAAGAAGACGCGGGGAGGACGGACTACTCTACCGTCTGTCAGAAAGATGAACGAAGCGGGAAGCGATCTCTCGCTGCTGCTTATATGCGCGACCAAACTAGGTCCGAAACCGTTAGTCAGGCATCTGCATGTTCGGCGGAAACGGCCCTTGACTTTGACAGCAGGCGGACGCATTCGACCCAAAGCCGACATTGATTGGCATACCGCGTACTATGCGCTATCAAGATTGACCATCGATTGTGTGTTTGGGGGAGACGCTCGTTGGGCATCACGAAAGATCATGCGCAGGAAGGCCTCAGCCGTGCTTACGTTCACGCAGTCGCGGCGGCGGCACGTGTCAACCTACGAATGGGGCAGGAGTTCGATTATGGGTTCGACGGTCAGTTTGAAGGGGTGGTCCAAAGAGGTACACGGCACGTCAACGACGGGTATCCCCTCGACTTCCAACTGAAGTGCTCTTGGACCTGGAAAGCGGATAGTTCGGATATCATATGGAGCATCAAGACAAAAACCTACAACGACCTCGTAACTCGCGAGCCTGAGGCCGTTGGAGCGATACTGGTGTTAATGTGCCTACCGCCCAACGAAAACGATTGGTTCGCAATAAGCGAAGAGTCTGTTCTGTTAAGGAAGTGCTGCTACTTTACAACGTTGGTTGGTCCCCCTACGTCGTCGGAAAACTCAACGAAGCAGATCAAAATACCGCGGACAAGTATTCTCAATGCAGATAACCTAGCGGATGCGTTGGCTGCTGAGCGTACTCGCAGAAGGGGGTTGTTCACATGAGCTTCACTCGCAAAGAGCCGGTACCCGTGTCCAAGAATGCTGTTATCCGATATCTAACCGATCAAGGCTGGCAGCGTGAAACCAGCCGTGACGGTAGACTCGTGAAGCTCTCGCTTCGGGATGCTGAGAGCGCTGACCACCCTATAGACTTGATATTCTCGATGGCGGCAGAGCCGCAGCACGAACGTAACGAGGTCGCGGCCGCCATAGACACGCTCACGCAATTATATGATATTCCGCGTTTCCAAGTGACACAAATATTGGCTTCAATTGCCTATGACGTCATGCTCACCCGCGTTCCTGATGAGTATGTTCGCCACGAGTCCGTAGAACTTGGCACTGCGAATGCGTACATCAGTGGTATGAAGAGCTTTCTGGCCGCCTCGGCAACAACCGAAATTTCGGGCGAGCAATTCTTTTCACGCACCCTGAAGGAAGCGCTCTTGTATGCCAATCAATGCCGGTTTGGGCACACCTTCCACGGAAGTTTTGGCTTCGTGATTGAGTCTCCCGTTGGGATGAATGATGCACCTGCGATGCCCATCGTTGAGGAAAGCGTTCCTTTCGGTAGAAAAGTAATGCGTCGAGTGTCGCGTGGCCTCACTTCATTTTCGCATGCGGTAGAGCAAGATGATCCCGCGCCGCTGGTGGCTCCCGACAGCGGCATGAGTGCCAACATGTGCGATGAGGTCGTAGGCCTTATTGAGGATACAGGTATTTCTAAATTGGAAATGTCCATTTCATTTTCCCCGGAGTGGGCTCCCACAGAAGGCATCTCCCATCGGCTCTACAAGATCGAGCGCCGTTACGTTGACCTACTTAAAGACGCCTCAGCTCGTCTGCGAAAGGAAGAGTCCCCAAAGAAGTGTACTGTCATTGGACGGATCGTACGACTGGAAACGGATGGGAATCCCGCCGACCTCTTTGGCGATCCGTCCGGCCGCGAGATCACCGTCAGTTGGGACAGCGCAGACTATGGTCCTATCCGGATGCAGATTCCGCTTGATCCGGCCAGTTACCTCGAGGCACTAGAAGCGCACCGAAGCGGCCAACTCTTTTCTGTTACTGGCCTGCTTAAGCGAAAAGGCAGAGGGTGGTTGCTAGAGGAAGCCCACAATCCTAGGTTGATAAGCTAGTACCCGACAAGACAAAGCAGTCGATTGACACGCCTTCGCTTGGCACCATCGTAAAATCGACTTCTATATGCTTACTGCCGCAGTTTGGATTTTCTTTATCGACACAGCGATCATCAGCTCCCCGCACGTTTGGAGCCTTCATCAACCCGCCAGTTTCGGCAGTTTGTGGGTATCTGAAGTCCGATCGCAAATAATGGACATGCAGGCGCAAAGCTGTCGCCAAATAGTCGCCCCTCGCACGACAATCTCACCTCGCGCCCAAAAAACTCACCCCTCCCGGATCATCTCCCACACGGCCGCCACCAACTGCTTCAGATTATACGGCTTCGGCAGAAACCCGAATTTGGCGTCTTCGGGGAGGTTCTTGGCGAAGGCGTCGTCGGCGTAGCCGGAGACGAAGATGAATTTGAGGTCGGGATAGATGCGGCGGGCCTCGCGCAGAAGCGTCGGGCCGTCCATTTCCGGCATCACCACGTCGGAGACCACGATATCGACCGCGCCCTCGAGCTTTTCGAGGATTTTCAGGGCATGGACGCCGGTATCGGCCTCGTAGACGGTGAAGCCGCGCATTTCCAGCATGCGCTTGCCGGAGCGGCGCACCGCGTCCTCGTCTTCCACCAGAAGCACCACGGCGGACTGGCCGGTGAGGTCCATATCCTCTTCGCGCGGGGCCTCGTTGTCGCTCTCATTGCCCTCGCCGAAGGCGGCGGCGATCGGCTTGCCCTTGTGGTCCTTGGGCGCCTCCGCCATGTCCTTTTCGCCGGCAGCGCGCACGTGGCGCGGCAGCAGGATGATGAAGCGCGTGCCCTTGCCGACTTCGGAGACCGCGTGCAGGAAGCCGCCCGACTGGGTGACGATGCCATAGACCATGGCAAGGCCAAGGCCGGTGCCCTTGCCGACATCCTTGGTGGTGAAGAACGGCTCGAAGATCTTGTCCAGCACTTCCGGCGGAATGCCCGTGCCGGTATCGGCGACCTCGACCATCACGAAGTCTTTCTCCGGCACCTCGCGCAGGCCGAGGCTCGCCACCTCGGCGGCAGGCACGTTGCGGGTCGTCACCGTCAGCGTGCCGCCCTCGGGCATGGCGTCGCGGGCGTTCACCGAGAGATTGGTGATCACCTGGCCGAACTGGCCGGGATCGGTCTTCACCGGCCACAGGTTGCGGGCGAAATCGGTGGTGAGGCGGACATCCGAGCCGCCGGTGAGGCGCTCGATCATCATCCGGTTGTCGCCGATGACATCGTTGAGATCGACCACCTCCGGCCGCATGGTCTGCTGGCGCGAGAAGGCCAGCAATTGCCGCACGAGGCCCGAGGCGCGGTTGGCATTGCGCTTGATCTCGACGAGATCGGCGAATTCCGGATCGGAGGCGCGCGATTGCAGCAGGAGATGATCGGCCGAAAGCAGGATCGCGGTCAGCACATTGTTGAAATCATGGGCGATGCCGCCGGCAAGCGTGCCGACCGCATTCAGCTTCTGGGTGCGCGCCATCTGCGCCTCCAGCGATTTCTGCTCGCTGATCTCGATCACATAGATCAGCGCCTGCGCCTCCGGCGCGGAGCCGCTGGCGGCGTGCACGAAGAAGCGGAAATGGCGGCCGTCGTCGCTGAAGTGGCGCGCCTCGAAGGGGGCGATGTCGCTCTTGCCCGCGGCGGCGGCGGCCAGCGCCTCGTCCAGCCGCGGCCGGTCGCCGGCATCGATCAGCCCGCCAGCGCGCGTACCCGTGCCGATATCCTCGCGCCGCACCAGATCGGCGAACATGGTGAGGAAGCGGGTATTGGTGGTGAGCAGCCTGCCATCGCGGTCGACGGTGGCGATCGCCATCGGCGTATCGTCGAAGAACCGGCCGGGCGCCGCATCGCCCGCGCGCTCGTCGGCCTCGCGCCGGACGATCACGGTGCGGCTGTCGCCGGCCCTGCCCTCGCGCCCGCCAACGGCCTCGTGAAGCATCACGACCGGCATGGTCTGTCCTGACGCAAGCTTCAGGTTCGCCTCGATCCGCTCGCTGACGCGTGCGCCGGGCTCGGGATCGAGCGCGGTGAGAAGCGCCATGCCCTCGCCCGTCGCCAGATCGGAGAATTTCATCCGGCCGGCCACGAAAGCGGCCAGATCGACGCCGAGCCAGCCGGCCAGCGTGGCGTTCATATAGCTGACTTTGCCGTCGCTATCCGCCGCCACGAAGCCGACCGGTGCATGGTCGAGATAGTCGATCGCCTTCTGCAGCTCGCGGAAATAGCGCTCCTGCTCCTGGCGCTCCTCGGTGATGTCGGAAATCTGCCAGATGTGGAAATTGCGCGTCGTGGCGCGGCTGTCGGTGACGGGGAAGAAGCGGGCGCGCAGGCGATACCAGCGCGGGCCTTCCCCGTTCGCAAGCGGCTTGACGAGGCGGAACTCCTCCTGCCCGTCGCGGCCGGCGCGCACCGCCTGGCTGAGGCGGTAAAGCACTTCCGAGCTCTCCGGCTCCTCCGAAAGCAGGGTATCGAGCGTTGCAGGCTCGGACGCGCCCGTCAGCCGGCCATAGGCCGCGTTGGCATAGACCAGCCGGTTGCGATGATCGGTGATCACCACGGCTTCGGGGTACTGGTCGAGAAACGGGCGGGCGAAGTGATTCTGGCGTCCCGTCGGGAACAGTTCCGCCAGACCGGTCATGACCGCCAGCACGAAGAACACGCCGAGAACGGCAAACAGGCCGAGGATCGCCAGCAGAAGATCGGCCGGAAGATAGCCGCGATACTGGTACGCAAGCGCCACGATCGTCGCCAGGATGAGAAGCACCAGGGCCAGCCGGGAGATGATGCCGGCGCCGAAGCCGCGCCTGACGGTGGTCTCGCTGCCCGTGTCGTCCTTTTGCCCTGATGTCATTGAAACCTCGTCATCCGTCCGGCCCGTGGCGCGAAAACATCGTTTGTGCCCGATGCAACAGGATCGGCCAGTTCTGCAAGCATATCTAGCGACAAATGCTTAAATTTCGGTATTGCCGCCCGGTTTCCGCCCCTGTCAGGCCCGGTTTCGTCCATGCCTTGCTTCGTTCTGGTGATATTGCCAAAAAAGGCGCGATTTCAATCCGTAAGCCATGCTAGATTGGCGCGCGCATGCGCAGGCAAAGCGCGAACAAGGCATAGGCAGTGAAAGGCAGACAATGGGCGACCTCGGTTTCGGCAGCATGATTTTCGATATACCGCTGATAGCAATCGGCGTGATCATCGTGATCATTGTCGCGATCTGGGTTCTGATGCATCTGCGCCCGCCATCACCCTTCATCCGGGGCGGCAAGAACCGTAAGCCCAGGCTGTTCGTGGTCGATGCCGCAGCCGTCGACGCGCGCCGCCGGGTGGTGCTGATCCGGCGCGACAATGTCGAGCATCTGGTGATGATCGGCGGCCCGAACGATATCCTGCTGGAAACGCGCATACCGGCGCCCATCGGCGCGCGCCGCGCGCCTTCGGCCGAAGAGGCCGCCGCCAAGCCCGCAACCGCGCCCACCGAGCCCAGGTGATTCGGTAGCAGGCGCGAACAGCGATGAGAATCAAAAGGCCGCGTCCTCTGGCGCGGCCTTTTGATGTGTCATGCTATTCGTCGCGGTAGACTTTTTCGCGTCGCTCGTGGCGCTCCTGCGCCTCGATCGACAGGGTTGCGATTGGTCGCGCATCCAGCCGCTTCAACCCGATCGGCTCACCCGTCTCCTCGCAATAACCATAGGTTCCCTCGTCGATCCGGCGCAGCGCCGCATCGATCTTCGAGATCAGCTTGCGCTGGCGATCACGCGCACGCAGTTCGATGGAACGGTCGGTTTCGGAAGAGGCCCGGTCAGCGAGATCGGGATGGTTGGCGCTTTCGGCGGCCAGATGTTCGAGCGTTTCGCGTGCTTCCCGCAGGATATCGTTTTTCCAGGCGATCAGTTTTGCGCGAAAATAGGCCCGCTGGTTGGGATTCATGAACTCTTCGTTATCGGAGAGAACATAGCTACTAAGATCAATGTTCTTGTTCAAAGCCATTCTCCTGAACAACACCCCACGGGCGGTGTATATCCCAAACAAATACGAAAATTCAAGCCTCTGCTTCATATTTGGGCAGGTAAAAAACTGTTGAAAAAATAGGCCCTGCCTGAAGAACGACCTCTCTGTCACAATGCCGTTCAAAATCGCGCCTGCGTTGCAGGACCGTCGAAGATCGCTCTCAACGGCTGCATTTGAATGGATTTTCGGGGCTCGGGAAGCATCGAACAAAACCGGCAAAAAAGCGTGAGGCCTTGTGAAAAAATCATGGTAAAGACATGGTCGATTTTTGAATGTCAGCGCAGCCACCGCGCGTTTTGCCACCGCTTCACGCCGCTTCGAGATTGAGAATGTCGACCATCAACCCGCACCCCGACCGGATCTATCTTCTGCGCCATGCCCAGGCGGTCTGGCCCGAGCCGACCATGCGCGATTACGACCGGCCGCTGTCCAAGCGCGGCGTCGACGACGCGGCCGAACTTGCCGAGCGGATGAAGCAGAGCGGCTACGTTCCAGGCCTGATCCTGTCGTCTTCCGCGATGCGCTGCCGGCAGACTGCGGACGCCGCCTATCGCACGCTCGGCCGCGCGCCGGAGTGCCGATTCGTCGATGATTTCTACCAGGCAGCACCCGTCACCTATCTCGAGGCGCTGGCCGAGAATGCCGACGCCAAGACCGTGCTGATCTGCGGCCACAATCCCGGCATCGAGGAAACGCTGCTGATGCTGGTGGGACCCGAAGCCTTCAACAGAGCCTGCCCCTACGGCTTTCCCACCGCCGGCATGGCGGTGCTCGACCACGCGGGCGATGGCGCGGGGACCGAGGCGCCGCAATGGAATATCACGGCCTTCCTGGCGCCGAACTGAGCCATTGCGCAAGCACGCTCCCGTTCACGACAGCGCTTTGATCCTCGCGCCGGCCTCCCTATATTGCGGGTAGACCCGTGAAAGGAAGCCGAACTTGACGCCGATCCATACGTCGCTGGGCGACAATGCCAGACTTACGCTCGACAACATCACGGATCGCGCCTCCGACCTTGTTCAGCCCACGCTGCGGCTTGGCGTCACCGGCCTGTCGCGGGCCGGCAAGACGGTGTTCATCGCCTCGCTGGTCCACAACCTGCTGCATAATGGTCGCCTGCCCTTCTTCGAGGCGATGCGTTCGGGGCGCATTTCCGATATCAGGCTGGAAGAACAGCCCGACGACCAGGTCCCCCGCTTCGACTACGAAACCCATATCGACCGGCTGGTGGACGAACGCATCTGGCCCGATTCGACCCGCGCGGTGTCCGAACTCCGCCTGACGCTGCACTATCAGAGCGCGAGCCGCTGGAACCGGATGTTCTCCCGTGGCAGCATCTCCATCGATATCGTTGATTATCCAGGCGAATGGCTGCTCGACCTGCCGCTGCTCGGCCAGGATTTCCGCAGCTTCAGCCGCGAGACCGAGGCGCGGGCGTCAAGCCCCGCGCGGGCCGCGCTCGCCAAGGGCTGGATGGAGCTTTCCGGCTCTCTCGATTACGACGCGCCGGCCGACGAGAAGACGCTGAAGGCCCTGCATGAGAGCTTCTCGGCCTATCTGACCGCCTGCCGCGCCGACGAGCATTCGCTTTCCACGCTGCCGCCAGGGCGCTTTCTGATGCCGGGTGATCTGGAAGGTTCGCCCGCCCTCACCTTCGCGCCGCTGCCGGGGCTTGGCGATGAGAAATTCAAGCGCGGGTCGCTCGCCGCCCAGATGGAGCGGCGCTTCGAGGCCTATAAATCAGTCGTCGTAAAACCGTTCTTCCGCAACCACTTCGCCCGTCTCGACCGCCAGGTCGTGCTGGTCGACACGCTGCAGGCGCTGAGCCGGGGGCCCGAGGCGATCGCCGATCTGGAGCGCGCGCTTTCCGAGGTGCTGTCCTGCTTCCGGCCGGGACGCAATTCCTGGCTCTCCTCGCTTGCTCGGCGGCGGATCGACCGGGTGCTGATCGCCGCCACCAAGGCCGACCATCTGCATCATGAAAGCCATGACCGGCTGGAGAAGCTGACCCGCCGGCTCGTCAACGACGCGATCAAGACCATCGGCATTTCCGGCGCCGGTATCGACGTGATGGCGATCGCCTCCGTTCGGGCGACGCGGGAAGCCACGGTGGAATCCGGATCGCAGGTTCTGCCCGTGATCGTTGGCACCCCGATAAAGGGCGAGAAGATCGGCGCGGAAGCCTTTGATGGAATTCGAAAAACAGCGATCTTCCCCGGCGATCTCCCTGCCAATCCGGAGGCGTTTTTCCGCATGCTGAAGCGCGGCGGCGACGTGCCGGAAAGCCTTGCCGATATCAACGCCGTGCGGTTCCGCCCGCCCGAGATCGACATCGAGGCCAGCGAGGGCGGGGTGTCGATCCCGCATATCCGCCTCGACCGGGCATTGCAATTTCTGATCGGAGACAGACTGGCATGAGCCCCGACCACACGCGCCGCCCGGCGGTATTCGATATCGAGGAAAAGTCCGCGCGCAAGGAAGACGAGCCGCGCCGCTCGCCCCGCCATTTCGATCCGCCGCCGGTGACGCCCGACGAGGAAGACCCGTTCCTGCGCGATGCGGAGACGATCGCGGCCGACGAGATGGAACCGCCGGTCGCGACCATGAAGAAACGCGGCTTCTCGTTTTCCAAGCTTGCCGGCATCGCCTTCGGCATCCTGCTGTCGCTGGCGATCGGGCTGTGGATCGACGATCTGGTGCGCTCGCTGTTTGCCCGTGCGCCCTGGCTCGGCTGGCTGGCTCTGGGCGCGGTGGTGGTCGGCGTCGCGGCGGCGCTGGTGGTCGCGGCCCGCGAGATCATCGCGATCATGCGGCTCGGCGCGATCCAGCATATCAAGCTGAAGATGGCCGAGGCCCATGCAAGCAGCGATGCCGCAAGCGCCCGCACCGCCGCCCGCGAGCTCTCGACGCTGCTTGCCGGCAAGGCCGAGACCGCGCGCGGCCGCCAGCGGCTGTCCGAACTCGACGAGGAGGTGGTCGACGCGCCGCAGCTTGTGGAATTCTGCGAACGGGAGATGATGGCGCCGCTGGACCTCAAGGCCCGCGCGCTGATCCTCAACGCCTCCAAACGCGTTTCGGTGGTCACCGCCATCAGCCCGCGCGCCGCCGTCGATCTTCTCTATGTCTTCTACGAATCGATCCGCCTGATCCGCAACATGGCGGAGCTTTACGGCGGCCGCCCCGGCTCGGTCGGCATGTTCCGGCTGATCCGCGACGTGCTCTCGCATCTGGCGGTCACCGGGTCGATCGCGGTGGGCGACAGCCTGATCCAGCAGGTGCTCGGCCACGGGCTGGCGTCCAAGCTTTCCGCCCGCTTCGGGGAGGGCATGATCAACGGGCTGATGACCGCCCGCATCGGCATCGCCGCCATGGATCTCTGCCGCCCGATGCCATTCCACGCCCTGAAACGCCCCGGCATGGGCGATTTCATCGGCGATCTCGCACCCGGCGAAAAGCGCGACCTGTCCAACCCATAACCGCGGTCGCGCAAGCATAGATTGTGCGCAAACCAAAGCTTAACCATTCGCCGTCATGATTGGCTACCGAACCCTTGTACCGAACTGATGTCTTGCGTAACCGGAACAATCGATGGCCCCCACTCCCCGCATCCTTCGCTCCGCCCTGCTGATCGCGGCCCTTGCGGCGGCGCTTCCGGCAAGCGCCCTTGCGGAAAGCGATGACGACGCGTTCTTCCGCCAGGTCGCCGGCAAATGGACCGGCCCCGGCAAGATCGTCGAGGGCAAGCTGAAGGGCACGCATTTCAAATGCGAGCTGGACGGTCTTCCGGTGACGGGCGACGAGGGCGGCTTCAAGCTAGACGGCAAATGCCGCGCCGGCCTGTTCTCCCACCCGATCACCGCCGTGTTCATCCGCGACGGCGACAGCTATCGCGGCCAGTTTCTCGACGGCGAGGATGGTGATGGGCTGGCGGTGACCGGCGGAACAATCGAAAACCAGAAAGCCGTGATCGCGCTGCGGCGCAAGGAGGTCGAGGGCGCGCTGGTGACCAGCATGCAGAGCGAGAACGACCTCAACATCACGCTCCTGATCAAGGGCGGCACCCGCTATGTTCCGGTCATCGGCCTGTCGCTGAAGCGCGAGGGCGACCCCTTCACCGTCGGCGCGATCAAGTAGCGGCGGCTCCGGGAAACCGGAGCGCACTCACGCCGTCCACCAAGCCCCGTCATCGCTGATCGCGACAATTCCCGCCATATCGGCGTCGGAAGCCCATTCGGCGATCGAGCGACCATTGACGGCAAGGTCGGGCGCGATTTCGGCGAGTGGCATCAGCACGAAGCCGCGTTCCAGCATGCGCGGATGCGGGATGGTCACGGTCTCGGTATTCAAAGTCTCCGTGCCATAGGTCAGGATATCGATATCGATCAGCCGCGGACCCCAACGGACATCGCGCACCCGTTTCAGTTCCTTCTCGATATCGAGGCAGCGCTGCATCAGCGCCTGCGGCGGCAGCGATGTTTCGACAAGGGCACAGCAATTGATGAAGGGCGGTTGCTCGACAAGGCCCCAGGGTGGCGTGCGGTAGAGCTTCGAGACGGCGGCGACTGCTGTATCTTCCCCGTCATCAAGCATCAGCAACGCGCGGGCCATGGCGGCAGCCGGATCGCCGAGATTGGCGCCGAGCCCGAGCGCGGCGCGGACGGTTTCAGCGGACATCGCGCACCAGCCTCGCCTCGACGTGATCGAGAATGCCCGGGATCGGCACCGAGGGTTTGCGCACCGCGACCTCGACGCGCGTAATTGCCTGATGATAGGCGGCAACGGCCTCGGCGATCGCGGCGGCAAGCGCCTCGATCAACTGGAAGCGCCGTTCCGTCACCACCGCCCCCACCACCGGATAGAGCCCGCCATAGTCCACGGCATTGGTGAAGTCGTCGGCAAGCGCTGCCGCGTCATCGACATCGACGGTGACGTCGACGAAGAAGCGCTGGCCCATCCGCTCCTCCTCCGGCAGCACGCCGTGATAGGCATAGAAAGCGCAGTTCTTCATGGTGATCGTGTAGCGTCCGCTCATGACCGGTCTCCATACCGTCGGGAAATGATTGCATCGGCGGCGGCAAGCGCCGCCCTGTTGGCCGCGACATTGTGCACGCGGAATATCGCCCCGCCGGCAAGCCGTAACAGCGCGGTGGTGGCGGCGGTCGCGAAATCGCGCGCGAGATTGTCGTCCGCACCGGCAAGCGCGGCAACGAAGCGCTTGCGCGAGGTGCCGATCAGGAGCGGCAGGCGAAGCTCGTGCAGCCGCTCCAGATGCGCCATGATTTCAAGATTGTCCTCGCTGCCCTTGCCGAAACCGAAGCCCGGGTCGATGACGAGGCGGTTGTCTACGATCCCCGCCGCGCGCGCCGCCTTGAGCGCCGGTTCGAGAAAAGCGAACTGATCGGCCACCGGATCGGAGAGCGTGTCCGCCCTGCGGCTGGTATGCATCAGGCAATAGGCCGATCCGCTTCGGGCCGTGACGGAGAGAATGTCGGGCTCCGCCGTACCGCCGGAAATGTCGTTGACGATATGCGCGCCAGCCGCCACCGCGAGCCGGGCGGTCTCAGTGTGGTAGGTATCGATCGAGATCAACGCCTCGGTTCTAACCGCCAGCGCCGCGATCACAGGCAACACGCGGTCCTGCTCCTCAGCCGGCGTCACATCGGCTGCGCCCGGCCGGGTCGACTGACCGCCGATATCGAGGATCGCCGCCCCCTCCTCCACGGCCCCAAGGCCGAAGGTCACAGCCGCTTCCGCAGTCTCGAACTGTCCACCATCGGAAAAGGAATCGGGCGTCACATTGACGATCGCCATCAGCACGCCTTGCGGCCCGAGCGTGAGCGAGCGCCCATGCGCGCATTCAAGCTGTCGCGGCTGAAACATGCTGGCGGACGCTTCGATCATGATGTTCCTCCAGGGCAATTGGCAGTCAGGCGGAACCAGGCAAGGTCCGCGAACATGCGGCAAGACATAAAGATGGCGCGCGCGGCGTCACGGCGAAGGACGGGAAGCCGCCACGACCCGCATACATCCGGGCTTTCCGCGCGTCCACCCGGAAAGCGGCATTGCCCCTGCTGCGCGCGCCTCAGCCCTGACTGTCGGGAACCCGCACGGTCAGGCCGTCGAGTTCGGCGGACATGGTGATCTGACAGGAAAGCCGCGAATTGGCGCGTACATCGACCGCGAAGTCGAGCATGTCTTCTTCCATCGGCTCGGGCTCGCCGACCTTTTCGGTCCAGGCCTCGTCGACATAGACATGACAGGTGGCGCAGGCGCAGGCCCCGCCGCATTCCGCCTCGATGCCGGGCACGCCGTTGCGGACCGCGTTTTCCATCACGGTCGATCCGTCCTGCACCTCGAGGTCATATACCGTATCGTCATTGCCGATGAATTTCAGTTTGAGCATTTGCCGGGCCTTGGTCTTTTCGGGAGGGTCGTTCAGCGCTAATTGCGGCATATGAACGGGGCAGTCAATATCGCCCTTGACCATATGGGATGGCGCAGGGCTGGCTTGAAGTCCCACGTTTTGGTTTTGCGAAAGCCTCAGAAAAGGCGCATTATGGTTAATATTTGTTAAATATCGGAATTTGATCGGTTTTTGCCGCCGCGAAACCGGCTCTTGCGCGACCGATCGCGGGGAGCTTCGGGAGGGAGACTTTCACGATGTTGTGTGCCTTTGGCGAATGTGCGAATAAAAGCTGGGATAATCCTTTGAAATAGAAGACATTTGCCCGACTTTACAGACCTTTCCCATCTGGAAAAGGTCCCGTTCGAAAAGGCATCTGAACGCTGTTTCAGGAAATGTGTACCGCGCCAGACGGGCCGCAAAGGCTGTGTGGTTCGGGATTGAAATTGAGTAATCGGGCCGGTCTTCGCCTTGATGCGAGACCGCCCGTGTGTTGCGAGGCGTATTATGGCGAACCAAACTGGCGGCTCTTCGCTCGACGATCAGGCACTCCACGCACTGGAGGACGCGCTTGCATCCGATGTGGCGGGCGACGACACTTCCGGTGAAGCCGAAGCGGCGCAGAAGAAAGCCCCGCGGCTCAGGGCGCCGTCGCAGCGCAAGCAATCCGCCGCGGCAAGCAGTTCAGGCGCCAGTTCAGGCGCGCGCGCCACCGCCGCCCGGCCGAAATCGCCTGAATTCCGCCCCGCGAACGACCCCGGCATCGTCTCCACCCAGCGCGTGCTGCGCGCCTTCGAGCGCTCCTCGACCGTCAAGGCGCTGCGCAACTCCACCATCATGGCCGCCGGCTGGCTGGCGCTCGGCATCGGCGGCACCATGGTCGCCTTCGGTTCGGAAATCTTCCGCGCCCGTTCTTTCGCCGATATCCTTTCGATCGACGGCATCGGCCTTGCCGCGGCCCTGACGGTCGCGCCGATCTTTGTATTCTACGCCTTCAACCTGATGCTCGCCCGCGCCCGCGACATGCAGGAGGCCGCCCGCTCGATGGCCGAGGTCGCGCTCAGGCTTTCCGACCCGGATGAGAACGCCGCCCAGCAGGTGCGCAATGTCAGCCAGGCGGTGCGGCGCGAAGTCTATGCCATGAACGAAGGCATCGAGCGCACCATCGCGCGCGCCTCGGAACTGGAAAACCTGGTCCATTCCGAAGTCAACGCGCTCGAGCGCAGCTATGCCGAAAACGAGATGCGGATCCGCAATCTGGTGCAGGAGCTGACGGCTGAGCGCGAAGCCGTGGTCAACCACGCCGCACGCATCCGCACCTCGCTTTTGGGCACCAACGACCAGATGAAATCCGACATCGCCCAGGTGATGGAGGAACTGACTCAGACGGTCGGAACCGCCGGCGACGGCGTTGCCAAGATGCTCGAAACCCGCGCGGCAACACTCACGGAAAGCACAAGCCGCGCGGCCCAGTCGCTCGGCGACCTGCTGGAGGAACGCTCGACCACGCTGCGCGAATCCTTCGATCGCAGCTACGGCCAGTTGAGCGAACTCTTCGACGACCGCTTCAACGACCTTTCCAACCGATTCAACGAGCGCGGCCGCAAGCTTATCGGCGATTTCCATACCAGCGCGACCGCGCTGAACGAGGATACCGAGCGCCTGACGGCAACCCTCAGCGAACGCGGCGCCAAGCTCGACGAAATCCTGTCGGAACGGACCGCCAAGCTGCGCGACGTTGCCGAAAGCAGCGAAACCGCGATGAACGCGGCGCTGGAGCGCGTGGTCGGCGGGTTGACCGACACCATCACCGAGACCGAGGCCCGCTTCACCCAGAAGCTCAACGAGGCCAACGAGGAAGCCGCAAGCCGGTTCGACGAACGCAGCCAGTATGTCGACCAGCGGCTGGAAGCCACGCTGACCCGGCTTGGCAGCAATATCGATAGTCGTTTGGACAATTTCACCGGCGCGCTCGAAGCCAGCGGCAGCGCTCTGGAGGATCGTCTCAATGGCGGCGTGGAACGCGTTTCGCGTTCGCTGGCCGAGGGAGAATCCACCATCGGCAGCATGCTGGAGAGCGCATCCGAGCGCCTTCAGGAGCGCATGAGCGACGAAACGCAGGCGCTTGCCGCCAGCCTGTCGGCCAATGTCGAGGCGCTCGACCAGACGCTCGAAAGCCGCAGCCGCGAGCTTGGCAGCAAGATCAGCGCCGAGCATGAGCGTCTCGGCCAGACCTTCGATGAAGCCGGCAACCGCCTGGAAGGCAATATCGCCCGCCTCAACCAGCAGCTTGCCGGCGGCGAGGCCAGCATCGCCGCCTCGCTCAGCGATGCCGCCGAACGCCTTGGCGACCGCATGAACGAGCAGGCGATCATGCTGACGACGACGCTTTCGATGAGCGAGGAAAGCCTTGCCCAGACGCTCGATTCCCATTCGGCCCGGGTCGAAGAAAGCATGCGCGCAGGCAGTGAACGCCTGAGCGGCACGCTTTCTGGCGTTTCCGAACGTCTCGACGCCCAGCTCGAACGCTTCAACACCCAGGTCGGCGACAGCGAGAGCGGCATTGCCGCGACGCTGGAAAACGCCTCGATCCGGCTCAAGGAGCAGCTGGACGAACATCAGATGGACCTTGCTGCCACGCTTTCGGCAAGCGAGGCAACCTTCGGTCTCACGCTCGAAAACCAGGCCGAAAAGCTCGGCGATACGATCCGCCTCAGCCAGGAACAGCTCGACGGCACGCTCAACACCGCCGCTGACAAGCTGGAAGAACGCCTCACCCGCTTCAATGCGCAGATCAGCGACAGCGAGAGCGGCATTGCCGCATCGCTCAACGCCGCCTCCGAGCGCCTGAGCGACACGCTGACCGACCGAACGATCATGCTGACCACCGCGCTTTCGGCGAGCGAGGAGTCCTTCGCACAGACGCTCGACACCCATTCCGCGCGGCTTGAGGAGACGCTTGGCGCGGGCCAGGGCCGGCTCGGCCAGGCGCTGGAACAGGCGACCGGCGAGATCGGCAGCCAGTTCGAACGCTTCAGCGACCGGATCAGCGCGGGCGAGACCGGCATTTCCTCCGCCATCGCAGGCGCTTCCGAACGGATCGACCAGCAGTTCGACCGCCTCACCCAGGGGCTGGGCGATGGCGAAAGCAGTATCGCGAAAACGCTCACCGTGGCCGCCAGCCGGCTCGACGAGCGCTTCAACGAGCATGCCATCATGCTGGCGACCACGCTTTCGACCGGAGAGGAAACATTCGGACAGACGATCGAATCGAATACTGCGCGTCTCGCGGCGGCGCTTGAGTCTGGCCAGAGCCAACTCGCCGGCGCCTATGAGGGCGTGGCAAGCCGGCTGCAGGCGGCCATCACCAACGAGGCCAACGCGCTCGACGGCCGCATCAACGCGATCGACAGCCGGATTTCGGAAACCTTCGCAGCCCGCGAAGCCGGCATCCGCGATGCCTATCGCGAGGGCCAGACCCAGCTCGAAGACGCTCTGCGCAGCAATGCGGGCGAGATCCAGCGCGCCTTCGATCAGGCAAGCGCGCAGGTCAACGAAACCCTCACCGACCAGACCACCAATATCTCGGCATCGATCGCCGCCTCCACCAGCCTCCTGGAAATGACGCTGGAAGGCCGACGCGAAGCCTTGCAGGACACCATCGACAAGGCCGGCGCCGCGCTCGAAGGTCGCCTGCGCGGCTCCGCCGGCGCGATCGCCGAAAAGGTCTCGACCGCCGCCGGGCTCATCACCCGCTCGGCCGAAACCATGACCGACAGGGTGGAGACATCCTTCGGCGCGCTCAACGAAACGCTCGCCCGCCATGGCGACGCCGTGGAGAAAGGCGCGTTCCGGATCGAGGGGCTTGCCGAAGAGACCGGCCGTCGTCTCGATGCCGCGCTGACCAACCACGTCAGCGCGATCGAACGCTCCTCCGACGAGGCGCGGACCCGCTTCGAAAACACCTTCGCCGAACAGCGCTCGGCCTTCGAGCGCACCGCCAATGACGCCAGCAGCCAGATCAACGCCTCCGCCGATGCGCTTCATGAGCGCATTTCCGGCGCGCTGGAAGCCAATGGCAAACGCCTGGAGCAGGCCGGCGAGACCGTTTCGGAACGGCTCCATGAGACGCTACTGACGCACGAGAACACCTTCTCGCTGATCGGCGCGCAGTTCGACGAGCGGCTGCACAGCATGCTGGACGAAAAGGCGCGCGGCATCGAGACCGCCTCCTCGTCCGCAGCCGACCGCCTCGGCGAAGCACTTGACGCCCGCCACAGCCGGATCAGCGAGACGCTGCTGACGCACGAAAACACCTTCTCGCTGATCGGCGCGCAGTTCGACGAGCGGCTGAACAGCATGCTGGACGAAAAGGCGCGCGGCATCGAGACCGCCTCCTCCGCCGCCGCCGACCGCCTCGGCGAAGCGCTTGACGCCCGCCACAGCCGGATCAGCGAGACGCTGGAACAGGGGCATGGCCAGATATCCGAAAGCCTTGAACACGCTCATGGCCGGCTCGCGGATACGCTCGGACAGGGCCATGGCCGGATATCCGAGACCCTTGAACAGGCTGAGGGCCGGCTGTCCGATTCCCTCGAACAGAGCCACGGACGGATATCCGACACCCTCGGGCAGGGTCACGGCCAGATCGAAGAGCGCTTCGGCAGGCTGGAACAGGCGCTCGACCACGGCATCGGCAACCTCAACAGCACCATGGACCGCCGCGCCGGCGAACTGGCAGGCCGGCTGCGCGACACGGTCGCCGAAGCCGCCGGCGACATGACCCGCAATGCCGAGGAGGCGCGTCAGAAGCTCGAAGCCAGCGGCAGCGCCTTCACCGAGCAGGTGACGAACTCCGTCGCTTCGGCCCGCGAGGGCATGGAGCTTTCGGCCAACGCGATTTTCGAGCGCGCCCGTGAACTGCAGCAGGCGCTTGCGGAGCAGAGCAACGCGGCAAGCGAAAACGCATCGGAAAACAGCGCCCGCATCAGCGAGATTCTCTCGGCCACCAGCGCGCGGATCGACAACCAGATCGCAACGATCCAAAGCACGATGAGCGATGCCGAAAACCTGCTTGCCCAGCGTAGCGAGCGGATGAATGCCGGCATCACCGAAGCCGCCGGCGCGATCTCGCAGTCGATGGGCGAAACCGAGCGGACCATGACCGAACGGGCCGCCGAACTGCGCGACAATCTCGGTTCGCAGATCGCATCGCTGCAGGAAATCCTCGGCGCCGCCGACCGGGCGCTCGCCGCCCGCGGCGAGGCCGTCGGCACCGCGCTCGACGAGCGTTCGCGCGACCTCAACTCGATGCTGGCCGGCCGCACAGCCGAGCTCAACGCCCTGATCGACGAAAAGGCGCAGCCCCTCATCGCCCGCTATGCCGAAACCGGGCGGATCGCGGCGGAGGAAATCCGCCAGGCCGCCGACGAGACCAGCCGTCAGCTTCGCGATGACAGCAATGCGCTGGCCAGCAATGTCGAGGCGCTGGTGCGCCATCTCGGCCAGAGCCACCAGTTGCTCGCCGGTGTCGTCAACGAGGCTGCGCAGAGCCTGTCCTCTGTCGATGAACGCCTCAGCGCCACCGCCAACCGCATCAACGCAACGGCGGAACGCTCGGCAGCCTCGATGTCCGAGGCCGGCGCGATGCTCGGCAACAAGGTCGATGCGCTCGACGGCAGCGCGTCCAACTCGCTTGCCGCAGTGCGCGAACTGGTCGAGAAGATCGAAAGCCATGCCGGTATTCTGGACCGCGCCTCGAACCTGATCGGCTCCGCCCAGTCCAACCTCGCCAATACGCTCACCGAGCGTCAGGAGGCGCTTGGACTGCTGTCTAACGGGCTTGCCGAGCGTTCGCAGGAAATCGAGCGCGGCCTGAAGGCGGTCGCCGCCATGGTCGCCTCGACCATGGACCAGACCGGCCGCGAGGCCGAGACGATGTCGCAGCGCGTTGGCGAGACTATGCGCGGCTCGGTCGAGGACGCCGCCAAGCGCTTCTCCGGCGCGACGCGCGAGATCGAACAGGCAGCAGCCGCCATCCGCGCCGAGCTGGAGGATACCCGCGCGGCCGTCAAGCGCGGCATTCACGACATGCCCGAGGAGGCCCGCGAAAGCGCGCAGGCCATGCGCAAGGCGGTCGAGGACCAGATCCGCGCGCTGCAGGATATCTCCACGCTGGTCTCCACCTCGCGCAGCCAGCTTTCGCAGCCGGCCGCGCGCCAGCAGGCAGCATCCGCGCCTGCCGCCGCGCCGCGCAGCAGCGACAGCCTGCCGCCGTTTTCGGCATCGTCCGCCGCCAGCACCTCCAGCGAACGCAGCCTTGGCAGCTTGGAAACCAAGGCCACGGCCGCACCGGCGCAGCCCGCTCGCCAGGCGGTGACCCGCTCGGCGGCCTCCAGCGCCCCCGGCGGCGAAGGCTGGATCAGCGATCTGCTGCGCGCCGCCGCCCGCGAGGAGGCCGGCCAGAGCCGCAAGCCCGCAGAACGCCGGCCGGCCGCCGAAACGCTGAATGCGCTCTCGGTCGATATCGCCAGCGCGATCGACCACGACACCGCCGCCGATCTCTGGCACCGGTACCAGCAGGGCGAACGCGAAATCTTCTCGCGCCGCCTCTACACGCTGAAGGGCCAGCGCACCTTTGACGAGATCAAGACGCGTTATGAAGGCGACCGCGAATTCCGCACCTCCGTCGACCGGTATATCGCCGATTTCGAAAAGCTTCTGTCGGACGTGATGCACAACAATCGCGACCGCGGCGTAGTCCAGTCCTACCTGACCTCGGACACCGGCAAGGTCTACACCATGCTCGCCCACGCGGCCGGAAGGCTGCGATAGGTCGAATACACGACACGAAAAAGGCGGCCCCGGAGCCGCCTTTTTGCTGTTGATGAAGCCGCGGTTTCGGAGTTTGAGAGGCTCGCTGCTCCCCCATAGGGGTCATGCTCGGGCTTGCCCCGAGCATCCATACTGCGCAAGCCGTTGACCAGAATGGTATTTTGATACTGTGCGATCCCGCCTGGATCCTCGGGTCAAGCCCGAGGATGACACAGGAGAGGCAAGCGGATTTATCAAAAAAGCAGAAGGCGGCCCGGGAGCCGCCTTTTTTATTGTACCGCTGAAGAAGGATGCAAACCGCTCAGCGGGCGATGCCGACCCTGACGGCGGTGTTCGGGCCGGCCGTCAAGGGCACCGGGAGGTTGTCGGCGCGGAACAGGAACTGAGTCGACATGCCTTCGGCGGGCAGCGTGACTTCCTGCTGGATCACCTGATCGTAAAGCGCGACATCGCCATCGACCACTTCGACGCGGACCGGGACCTGATAGGTACCGGACTTTGCCTTCGGGCCGCCGACGAGGCGCCCGGCGATCGAGATCGTCTCAAGCAGCTGGTCGCCGCTGGGCGCCGCCGCGCAGGTGCGGCTGAATTCGCCGAGCGAGACCTGGTAGGCGAGATTTTCCGGCGCTTCGGAATTGGCCGGCGAGTAGACACGTTTGAAAGCAACCTCGTCATCGAGTATCACCTTCGGGCAGAGCTTCGTCAAAGCGGTCAGGTTGATGCCCGGGGTCACCGGGCGGGCGGGCGCGGGCTCCGGCTCGGGCTTTGCCGTCGAGCAGGCCGCCAGTCCCGAAATTGCAAGAACAGCTGCCACGCGGCGGGTAGTGCGAAATGACACGGCGAAACTTCCTTTCCTCTCTCAAGGGCTTTTCAAGCCCTCCGGCTTTGCTTTATATCAGCGCCAACACAGATTGTCTGGCCGGCCGCCCCTCGTCTCCATTAGAACGGTCTTAACAGGTAAAGCCTGCCACAAGCTAGACAATTTCCATATTCTGGCAAGCACAAAGGGGCTTTGCGTGGACTATATTTCTACCCGTGGCGAGGCGCCCGTCCTCGGTTTTTCGGATGCGGTTCTGGCCGGCCTCGCGCAGGATGGCGGGCTCTATCTGCCGCGCGAATGGCCCTTCCTGCCGGCCGACAGTATCCGCGCGCTGCGCGGCATGACCTATCAGGAGATCGCTTTCACGATCATCAAGCCGTTCATCGATGGCGAAATCGCCGATGACGAGCTGAAGGCGATGATCGACGACGCCTACGCCACCTTCCGCCACGAGGCGGTCGTGCCGGTGGTGCAGAGCGGCGCGAACCGGTTCACGCTGGAGCTTTTCCACGGCTCCACCCTCGCCTTCAAGGACGTCGCCATGCAGTTGCTCGCGCGGCTGATGGATCATGTGCTGGCAAAACGCGGCCAGCGCGCGACCATCATCGGCGCGACCTCGGGCGATACCGGCGGGGCGGCCATCGACGCGTTTTCGGCAAGCACGCGCACCGACATCTTCATCCTGTTTCCCCATGGCAAGGTCTCGCCGGTGCAGCAGCGGCAGATGACCACGCTCGGCGCGGACAATGTCCATGCGATCGCCGTCGAGGGACATTTCGACGACTGCCAGAACCTCGTCAAGGCGATGTTCGCCGATGGCGGCTTCCGCGACGAGGTGAAGCTTTCCGGCGTCAACTCGATCAACTGGGCGCGGATCATGGCGCAGGTGGTCTATTACTTCACCGCCGGCATCGCGCTCGGCGCGCCCGACCGCGAAATCGACTTCACCGTGCCGACCGGCAATTTCGGCGATATCTTCGCCGGCTATGTCGCGATGAAGATGGGGTTGCCCGTCGGCCGGCTGGTGATCGCCACCAATGAAAACGACATTCTCGCCCGCGCGCTGGAGACCGGCCGCTATGAAATGCGCGGCGTCGAGGCCACCACCTCACCGTCGATGGATATCCAGATCTCGTCCAATTTCGAACGTCTGCTGTTCGAGGCGAGCGACCGCGACAGCGCCTATGTGCGCCGCGCCATGGCCGGGCTGAAGCAATCCGGCGCGTTCGATATCGAGGAGAAGACGCTCGCCGAAATCCGCGCCTTGTTTGCCGCCGGACGCACCGATCAGGCGGGTGCCGCCGCCGAGATCGCCCGCTCGCTGAAAGACACCGGCGTGCTGATCGACCCCCACACCGCCGTCGCCGTCGCCGTCGCGAGGAAGCACGAACGCACGGAAAACCCGATGGTGGTGCTGTCGACCGCGCATCCCGCCAAATTCCCGGACGCAGTAAAATCCGCGAGCGGTATTGACCCGGCGCTTCCCGCATGGCTTGCTGGTCTGATGGACAAGGAGGAGCGTTTCAGTGTCCTTTCTCCCGACCTGGATGCCATCGAGGCCTTTATTCGTTCAGGCATCCAAAAAGGTTGAGCACTGACCAAAACGAAAGCAGGACCGCATGACCGTAGAGTACACCCGGCTTTCCTCCGGGTTGACCGTCGTTACCCAGAACATGCCGCATATCGAAAGCGTTGCGATCGGAACCTGGATCAAATCGGGCTCGCGCAATGAACTGCAAAACGAGCATGGCATCGCCCACCTTCTGGAACACATGGCCTTCAAGGGCACGAAGCGCCGCACCGCCCGCCAGATCGCGGAGGAGATCGAGAATGTCGGCGGCGAGGTTAATGCCGCGACATCCACCGAAACGACGTCCTATTATGCCCGGGTCCTGAAGGATCACGTACCGCTGGCCGTCGATATCCTGGCCGATATCCTCACCGGCTCCGCCTTCGACGAGGAGGAACTGGCGCGCGAGAAGAACGTGATCATGCAGGAGATCGGCGCCGCCAACGACATTCCCGATGACGTGGTGTTCGACAATTTCGCTGGCGCTGCCTTTCGCGACCAGACCATCGGCCGGCCGATCCTCGGCACGCCGGAGACCGTGATGGCGTTCACGCCGGACGATATCCGCCGCTATCTCGCCCGCAACTACACCACCGACAGGATCTTCATCGTCGCCACCGGCGCGGTCGACCATCAGACCTTCGCCCGCATGGTGGAGGAGCGCTTTGCGTCCCTTCCGCGCAAACCGGAAACCCCGCCGCAGATGGAAGCCGCGATCTATACCGGCGGCGAGGTGCGCGAGAGCCGCTCGCTTTCCGATGCGCAGATCATTCTCGGCTTCGAAGGCCCGGCCTATCACGCGCAGGATTTCTACTGTTCGCAGATCCTCGCCAATATTCTCGGCGGCGGCATGTCGTCGCGCCTGTTCCAGGAAGTGCGCGAGATCAGAGGGCTGTGCTACTCAGTTTATGCTTTCCACTGGGGATTTTCGGATTCCGGGGTATTCGCCGTCCACGCGGCAACCGGCGGCGAGCAACTGCCCGAACTGATGCCCGTGATCGTGAACGAGTTGCAGCGCGCGGCCGATCATTTCGACGAAAGCGAGATCGAGCGCGCGCGCCAGCAGATCCGGGCCCAGCTTCTGATGGGCCAGGAAAGTGCTGCCGCCCGCGCCGGACAGATCGCCCGCCAGGTGATGCTCTGGGGCCGGCCGATCCCCAACGAGGAAATGATGCTGCGCATCGAAAACATCACGCCGCGCCGCCTGACCGACCTCGCCGGCCGCTCCTTCTACGATGCGCCGCCGACGCTTTCGGCGATCGGCCCGCTGGACCAGCTTACCGGGATTGAGGACATTGCCGGCAGCCTCAGCTTCAACCACAAGCAGGCGGTGAATGCAGCCGGGTAGGCCAGACGGGCGCGATGCCCGTCGCGCCGGCAGGGCAGTCCCGCTTCTGACTGCGCCGCGGCCCGGTTTCGCGCGCGGCCCCGGCGGCTCAAGCAGCCAACCGCCGGAGTGACAGCCGTGGTTGCGTTGCTGCTTTCGTCCCGGGCGCGCCGGCGCCATCGGTTTGCCATACAATCCGCCGATTATCTGCTGCGTCTTCCGCGGACAGAAGATTTCGAGGAGTGGAGAACGCTCAGGACCCGCAGCCGCGCCTTTCTGCAGCCGTGGGAGCCGGTCTGGAGCGCCGCCGACATGACCCGGCGCGGGTTTCGCAAGCGCATCGCCCGCGTCAATTTCGAATTCGATGCGGGCTCCGGCATCCAGCTTTTCATCTTTCGCAGGAACCCCGACAGGCTGGTCGGCGGCATCACGATCGGGCTGATCCGGCGCGGCGTGGCCCAGAATTGCATGCTTGGCTACTGGATGGGCGAGGAATATGCCGGCAAGGGTCATATGTTCGCCGCACTTCAACTCGTAATTCGCTATATCTTCGAGGAGTTGAGGTTGCACCGGATTGAGGCGGCCTGTATCCCCACAAACATGCGCAGCGCGTCGCTGTTGCAAAAAGCCGGCTTCACCCAGGAGGGGTATTTGCACAAATATCTGCGCATCAACGGCGAATGGCAGGATCATCATCTCTTTGCCCTGCTCAAAGACGACTACGACCGCAAAGGGAACTGAAGACCGCTGATGCCAATGTCCCCCCTCACCGCCTGGTTCTGCCGCAAGCTCCTGGCCCTTCTTGGCGCGATCGTCGTGATGATCGCCGTGGCCGTGCCCGCCCTGGCGCTCGAACCGGTGGAAGTTTCGCGCGGCGATGTCGCCATCGACCTGACCTCGCAGGTCGAGCTCTATCCCAATGAGGGCGAGACGTTCCAGATTTCGACGGTTCCCGACCCGAACGGCATCAGGCGTCGCATCGAGGTCCGCTCTGCCGGCGACAACCACTCCGGCGACTGGGCGGTGTTTTCGCTTGCCAATATTTCCGACGAGCAGCTCGACCGGCTGATCGTCGCGCCGCATTTCCGCCTCGTCGGCTCCGGCCTGTTCTGGCCCGATCTCGGCTCGTCGCGGATCGAGGCGATCACGCCGAGCGAGGGCTTCGCGCTGAACCGCGTCAACAGCGACGATGCGGATGTGTTTTCGATCACGCTCAATCCGGGATCGGTGATCACCTTCGTGGCGGAGCTCAACACCGCCGAATTGCCGCAGCTCTACATGTGGGAGCCCGAGGCCTACAAGGACACCGAAAACGCCTTCACGCTCTATCACGGCATCGTGCTCGGCATTGCCGGCCTGCTTGCGGTGTTTTTGAGCATCCTGTTCGTGGTCAAGGGAACGTCGGTACTGCCGGCAACGGCGATGCTGGCATGGTCGGTGCTGCTCTATGTCGCGATCGATTTCAATTTCCTGAACCAGATCATACCGTTGTCGGCGGCAGATCAACGCATATGGCGGGCGAGCGCCGATGTCGCGATCGCCTTCTCACTGGTGGTGTTCCTGTTCTCCTATCTCAATCTGGCGCGATGGCATGCCCAACTCGGCTACGGGACGGCCGCCTGGGGCGTGCTGTTGATGGCGCTGTTCGGGGTGGCGCTGTTCGACCCCTCGGCGGCCGCCGGCATCGCGCGCCTCTCGTTCGCCGCAACCGTGCTCGCCGGCATCGTGCTGATGTTCTACCTGAGCTTCCGGCGCTATGACCGGGCGATCCTGCTGATGCCGGCCTGGGCGCTGATCGTGGCCTGGCTGTTTGCCGGCTATATGGCGGTGACCGGCCGGATCGATAACGACATCATTCAGCCGGCGCTCGACGGCGGCATGGTTCTGATCGTGCTGCTGCTCGGCTTTACCGTGATCCAGCACGCCTTTGCCGGCGGGGTCTACCAGCCGGGCCTGTTTTCCGATCTGGAACGTCAGGCGCTGGCCTTTCTCGGTACCGACGCCACCGTATGGGACTGGGATGTCGGCCGAGACCGGATCGTCACCGAACCCGATTTCGCGCCAAAGCTTGGCCTTGCGCCCGGCGCGCTGAACGGCCCCGCGCGGACATGGCTGCAATATCTGCACCCCGCCGACCGCGACCGCTTCCGCTCCACCCTCGACCTGTTCCTCGAATGGCGGCGCGGCCGGCTGAAGCTCGAATTCCGCGTGCGTGCCAATGACGGGCATTATCATTTCATGACCATCCGCGCCCGGCCGGTGCTGAGTTCGGATGGCGAGGTGATCCGCTGCGTCGGCACGCTGAACGACCAGACGGACCACAAGGTCTCCACCCAGCGCCTGCTGCAGGACGCGGTGATCGACAATCTCACCGGCCTGCCGAACCACACCATCCTCATCGACCGGCTGCAGTCGCTGATCGCATTGTCGCGCGCGGCGCCGCATCTCCATCCGACTCTGATCGTGGCGGATATCGACCGCTTCAAGGAGATCAACGAGACACTTGGTTTTGCCGCCGGCGACAATATCCTGATCGCGCTCACGCGCCGCATCCAGAGGCTGCTGAAGCCGGAGGACACGCTGTCCAGAATCTGGGGCAGCAGCTTCGCGATCATCCTGCAATCCCAGAATGATCCGGACGCGATCGCCGAATTCACCGATGCCCTGACCGCCGCGATCGATGTGCCGATCACGTTCGAAAACCGCGAGATCGCGCTCACGGCCGCGATCGGCATCGCGTCGTGGCACGATGATCATGAAACCGCCGAGGCGTTTCTCGAAGATGCCCGGCTGGCGATGCTACGCGCCAAGCGCATGGGCGGCAACACGGTCGAGACCTATCGTCCGGCGCTCAGAATGCTCGATGACGAGCGCAAGCAGCTGCAAGGCGACCTTGGCCGCGCGATCGACCGTCAGGAAATGACGGTGCTCTATCAGCCGATCGTGAAGTTCGACGGGCAGAAGCTTGCGGGCTTCAGATGCTCGCTGAACTGGAAGCATCCCCAGCGCGGCGATGTCTCCGCCGGCGAGATTTTCGAGCTGAGCCGGGAAAGTAGCCGCTCGGCGGAGCTCATCCTCTATACCGTCCGTCAGGCCGCAAACGATCTCGCGGGATGGCAGCAATCCGTCGCCAATGCCCGCCCGTTCGTCATGGTCGAGCTGAGCTGCAACGAGATGCTGAAAACCAGCACGCTGATCGAGCTGGAGAGCATCGTGCGGGAATCGGAAGTCGCGCCGCGCCAGATCGTGTTTTCCATTCCCGAGGATATCGTGCAGGAAGCACCCGAGCAGGCGAAACTGGCGTTGCAGTATCTGCGCACCATCGGCGTGGGCGTTACCCTGTCGGGCTTCGGCAATGGCCACGGCTCGCTGACGCTGCTGAAGAGCTTCCGTTTCGACGCGACCTATGTCGACAGCGCGATCTTCAAGTACAATCAGGAACCGCAGGCGGAAATCGTCAAGGCCTTCAGTGAACTGGCCGAGCGCCTCGGCACGGCCATCGGGATCAGCGACCTCGACAATGAGGCCGATGCCAAAGCCTTTGCCGAAGCCGGCTGCACCTATGCAACCGGCCCGATCTACGGGGCCGCGGTCGTCTCCTCCGCCGCGATCCGTCTTGTGCGCGAGAACGGCGCAAGCTGATCCGGCCAGGGCTTTCCCGCGCTTGCGAAAGCCGGGGGATCGCCCTGCCGGGCGCGGATCGAAATTACGCCGCCGCTTTTCCGGCTTTGGGTCCGTTCAGCATGGTGACGATGTAGTCGATTTTCGCGACGATGTCCGGGGTGAGCACGAAGGGATAGAAATCCTTCTGGCCCATTGACTTATGAATCGCATTCATCGCGATTGTCAGGGGTATCCACGCCTCGGCCAGGCGCTTGCCGCTGACGCATTTATAGGGGTCGCCGAGCGGTTCGAGCCGGGCGTCATCCACCGCAAGGCCGAAGGCGCGCGCGGTCTCCAGCGTATCGACGATGTGGAGCGCATGCGCGAAGCTCTCGGCAAAATCCTCCCAGGGGTGCGTCGCCGCATAGGCGCTGACGTGGTGCTCGGGCCAGTCCGGCGGGGGGCCGTTCTCATAGTGACGCTGAAGGGCCGCCTGATAGTCCTCGCGCTCGTCGCCAAACACCTTGCGGAAGCTCTCCAGCCGTCCGTCGTCGCGCACCAGCCTGTCCCAGACATAATGCCCGACCTCGTGGCGGAAATGGCCGAGCATGGTGCGATAGGGCTCGTTCATCTGGTCGCGGATGATCTCGCGGGTCACATCATCGGCCTCCGCAGCCCTCAGCGATATCAGCCCGTCCTCGTGACCCGTCATCGCCGGCGTGAGCGAACCGTCGGCCTCCACGGTGTCCTCAAGGAAATCGAAAACCAGCCCGTTTTGCGGGTCCTGCTTGCGCGTCGGCGTGTCCACGCCCCAGCGCAGTAGCGAATAGAACAGATGCCGCTGGGCGGCGCCGATGCGCTTGAAACGGTTGAGCCCGATCTCGGTGCTGGTGTCCGGTATCAGGTTGTTGTGCCGGCAGGCCATGCAGAAGGTCTCGTCGTCGTCCTCGTCCACCAGCCAGTTGCAGACGCCGATCCCGGTGTTCTCGCATAGCCGGAAACGCCGGCTCTCATCATCGGCCTTGTGCCAGAGGTCCCCCTCGCCCTGCCGGACGGAATAAAGGGCGATATCATCCGGCGCAAAGCCAAGCCGATGGCCGCAGGCGACGCAGGTATCGTTATCGAAGTAAACGGTCTGCCCGCAATGATCACATTCAAAGATCTTCATGGAGGCCTCGTAATTGCGCGCGCCATCATTGGCGAACGCCCCTAAACGGGAATCCCGGCCGAATTGTTTCAGGCGTGCCCGATATTGGTGGAAAGCGACGAGGGCCGCACGCCCATGGAAAACAGCGCGCGCTCATATTTGCTTTCAAGGTCGCGGTCGAAGACCATGTCCTCGATCGCCGGGCAGGTCAGCCAGTCATTATTGGCGATCTCGGCTTCAAGCTGGCCGGGAGCCCAGCCGGTATAGCCGAGCAGCAGCGTCGCCCTCTCGGGGCCCTTGCCGGCGGCGACCGATCTCAGCACGTCAAGCGTTCCCGTCATCGCCATATCGTCGCTGATCGGAATACTGCCCTCGCCGGAATAATCGTAGGAATGCAGCACGAAGCCGCGGCCGGGTTCCACCGGCCCGCCGCACAGAACCGGAAAATCGATCAGGGACGGCATCTCCGGATCGCGCTCTTCCCCGACGAGGTCGAGCTGATGAAGGACTTCGGGAAAGGTCACGGATTGGGCGCGGTTGATGATGAAACCCATCGCTCCCTCGCCGGAATGGGCGCAGATATAGATCACGCTGCGTTCGAACTCGCTTTCGGCAAGCTGCGGCATGGCGATCAGGAACTGGCCATCGAATGGCCCGCGCTCACGCCCTTTTGCAAAGTTCTCCAACACGTCGATCTCCAGCGAACCGTTTGCGCCGCTTTCAAAATTCATCGTAGGCATGAAACCAAGATGGGGCAAGGTCACGCGATATTCAAATCAAATTGTCCGCAATATCATCGAAGCGCCATATCCCCGCCCCGCCCGCTGCGCTAAAGAGCAGACATGAAAACACGCCGCATCCTGATCATCGCCGCACTCGCCCTGCCCGCTTTCACGGGCCTCGCCCACGCCGGACAAACCGAATGGGCCGAAGATTCCGGCGGACGCATGCGCATGATCATGACGACGCCCGATGAGGACGGCACGATCCGCGCCGCGCTGCAGGTGGAGCCCGCCGAAGGCTTCATCACCTACTGGCGTGAGCCCGGCGAAAGCGGCATCCCCCCGCAGATCACCATTAGCGGCAATGACGACGTGACGCTCGAAGCGATCGCCTACCCGGTGCCCAAACGCATCGACCTCGCCGGCATGACGGATATGGGTTATGACGGGCCCGTGACCTTTCCGCTGACCTTCAAGGCCGCTCCGGGCGCGCGTCCCCAGATGGACGTCACGGCCTTTATCGGGCTTTGCAAGGACATCTGCATCCCGTTCCAGACGACGTTCGAGATCACCGCCTCCACCTATGACGGCGGCGCGGTCGATGCCGCGATCCTCGCCGTCGCCGAAACCACGCTGCCGGAAGCGCCATCGGCCGATTTCCGCGTCGAGCGCGCCGTCAGCACCGGCGAGGCCCTGGAGCTTGCGCTCGCCCTGCCGGAAGCCGACGCCCCCGAAATCACGCTCGCCAGCGGCGGCGGCTTTATCGTCGAGGCCCCGGCGGGCGCGATGAAGGACGGGTTCTACACCATCACCATACCGGTGGACTCCCTTCCCGACGGCCAGGATTCCGTCGACGGCGACTGGCTGTTGCTTGCCAAGGCGGGCGGCCGGGCCATGGAAACGCCGCTTGTGTTTGAAACGGTCTCCCCTTAGGTTTTGACCCCAGAGGACACGAGAAGGAGTTTTCCATGTCTGTTTCAAAGGGTGATACACTGCCCTCCTCCACGCTGCGCGAGCTGACCGAAAACGGGCCGGAGCAGGTTTCCACCGACGACATTTTCAAGGGCAGGCGCGTGGTGCTGTTTGCGGTTCCCGGCGCGTTCACGCCGACCTGCTCGATCAACCATCTTCCGACCTATCTCGAAAACCGCGACGCCATTCTGAGCCGCGGCGTCGATGAAATCGCGGTGGTGGCCGTCAACGATCCCTTCGTCATGGGCGGCTGGGCCAAGGCCACCGGCGGCGAAGGCAAGATTCGCTACCTCTCGGATGCCGATGGTTCATTCACCAAGGCGCTCGGCATGGACCTCGATATGTCCGGCCCCGGTCTCGGCCTGCGCTCCAAGCGCTATTCCATGCTGGTCGAGGACGGCAAGGTGAAGGAGCTGAATGTCGAGGACAATCCCGGCGAGGCCACGGTTTCGGCAGCGGCCACCATTCTCGGGCAGCTCTGAGCGCGCATTCGCTCTCGCGAAAACGCCACTTCAAAAAACGGAAGCCGGCCGGGATGCCCGACCGGCTTCTTTCATGCCCGGACGCAACACTTGGCAGGAAGCGTCCGCGGCATTACCAAACGAGGTTTGGCGGCGCCGCAAGCCGGCAGGCATGCTGGTCTCGACGCCATGCGAAACAACTTTACGGATAATACAATACACTTTCGAAGTTAAAACCATTTTTATTAATTAATATTAATTGAATTACATTGCTCTCTCCGAATACTAAACCACTCCATATTCTTCATCGGCTCTGGTAAGATGCCCGTAAACGGAGGGCCCGAATGCAACGCGTTGCCAGCACAACCGTCCGGCGGACGGCAACCGCGCTTCTCGCCGTGGCGTTTATCGTCTCCACGCCGTTCGTGGTGCCGAACGGCATCGAATCCGTGAAATTGCTCGCGTTGCGCAACGACCCGGTCAAGCTGACGGATTATCGGCTCGATCAGCTCACGCCCGCCGATTACGACCGCGCGATCCGCCAGGCGCTTGCCAGCGACGACCCGGATCTTGCCGAAAGCGTCATCACCCTTGCCGACAGCCGCGGCGTTCGGATCGACGGCGCCGAGCGCGAGCGCGTCGAGATCGCCGTCTCGGAGGCCGGCAGCCTCGGCAACCAGATCTACGAGCTGTGGGATGGCGCGCTGACCGGCAAGCCGGAAAGCGCCGTCGGGTTGGTGGGCGCGATTGCCACCGACCTGACGACGGTCGGCGATGTCCGCGACATCATCATCGAAGGTGGATCCTATCTCCAGGGCGAGGACTATGATCCTCTGATCCTGGGCCTGTCGGTGGCGGGCCTTGCGATCACCGGCGCGGTAGTGCTGTCCGGCGGCTCGGCGTCCTCCGCCAAGATCGGCACGAGCACGCTGAAGGCCGCCGGCAAGGCGGGCGCGATCGCCACGCCGCTCCGCCGATCCTTCACGCGGCTTTCCAGCCAGGTCGTCAGCGGCCCGGCGCTGCGCGAAAGCCTGCCGCTGCTCAAGCGCGGCAATGTGCCGGCGGCACGGCGGGTGCTGGCAGGCTCGCTCGACACCAAACCGCTGGTCAAGATGCAGGATGCGGCCATGGAGGTCGGCACGGTCATGACCAAGAACGGCTTCAAGGCCGGCACGGACATGTTGAAGGTGGCAGACACGCCGGCAGACCTGACCAAGCTCGGCAAGCTCTCGACCCGCTTCGGCAAGCGCTTCCGCGCCATCGTCTTTCTGCTGGGCTCGGGCGCGATCTCGCTCGCCGGCATCATGCTGACGGCGGCGAGTTGGACGGCGACCTTCGCAATGTGGCTCGCGGGGGCCGCCTATTTCAGCTATCGCGTCCTCCGGATCGGCTGGCGGTTTCTGTTCTATCCCGCCGGACGCATGATCGTCCGGCTCTGGGCCTGATCCGCCTCAGACCGCCATATCAAAGACGAGAATGCCGGAAATTCCGCCGGCTGCGGCAGCGACGAGCTTCTCGCTGACGACCGCGTGATCGGGGTGATCGAGATAGGCATCGCGCGCGGCTGAATCCTCGAAGGTCACGACGAAGCCGTCGCCATAGCCGCTGTCCAGCCCCTCGGGCGAGACATTCGCGCCCGACTTGAAGTCCACCATGCCGGGAAGAACGCGCTTCAGCCCGGCGATCTCATCGTAGAGCGCCTGCTTTTCCTCGGTCCCGGTTTCCTGGCGAAATCGTATGAATACGCAATGCATGATCATGATGTTTTCCGAAGCGCCTCAGCGCCCTGGCCCCTGTTTGAACGGTTCCATCCCCTGACGCGCCAATTCGTCGGCGCGCTCATTCTCTTCATGGCCTGCATGGCCCTTCACCCAATGCAGAGTGACATCGTGCCTGTTGCGCTCGGCTTCAAGAGCCTGCCACAATTCGGCATTCTTGACGGGCTTCTTCGCCGCGGTCTTCCAGCCGTTCTTCTTCCAGCCGTGAATCCACTTCGAAATGCCGTCCTTGACGTATACGCTATCGGTATAAAGCGCCACGGTGCAAGGCTCCTTCAGCGCCTTCAGCGCCTCGATCGCGGCCATCAGCTCCATGCGATTATTGGTCGTCAGCTTTTCGCCGCCGCACAGATCCCGTTCCTTGTCGCCGTACCGCAGCACCGCGCCCCAGCCGCCGGGGCCGGGATTGCCGGAACAGGCCCCATCGGTGAAAATCTCAACTTCTTTATTCAAGTCCGCTCCAGTCCGTATTCGCTGGCAGTTTCAACAGAACGATGAAAGCGCAGATAGCGCAGATATTCGAGCGGGTCCTTCTTCACCACCAGCGCGCCCGCCGGCGTGTTCAACCAGTCGTAGAGCCGGGTGAGGAAGAACCGCAGCGCCGAGCCGCGGCACAGCAGCGGCAGCGCCTCGATCTCTTCTTTATCCAGGGGCCGCACGCTCTGATAGCCCTCGATCAGCGCCCGCGCTTTGGTGACGTTGAAGGCGCCGTCCTTCTCGAAGCACCAGGCATTGAGGCAGATCGACAGGTCATAGGCGAGGAAGTCATTGCAGGCGAAATAGAAATCGATCACCCCGGAAAGCTTGTCGCCGATGAAGAACACATTGTCGGGAAACAGATCGGCGTGGATCACGCCCTCGGGCAGGTCCACCGGCCAACGGTCCTCAAGGCTCGCGAGTTCCTCGGTAATCTCATTCTCCAGACCCTTCTGCACCTCATCGGCGCGGGCGGCGGATTTATCCCACAGATCGACCCAGCCCCTGAGCGCCAGCGCATTCTTGCGCGTGAGCTCGAAATCCTGGCCGGCGATATGCATGCGGGCGAGCGCCACGCCCAATTCCCGGCAATGGGTGGCGGCGGGTTTTCTGAGCCACATGCCTTCCAGAAACGAGATCAGCGCCGCCGGACGCCCGCACAGCCTGCCATAGGGCTCGCCGTCATCGCGGGCGAGCGGCAGCGGACAGGACAGGCCGCGATCGGCCAGATGCTGCATCAGCCCGAGATAGAACGGCAGATCGCCCTCATCCACGCGCTTTTCGTAGAGCGTCAGGATCAGCGGAAATTTCTCGGTATGAAGCAGGAAATTCGAATTCTCGACGCCTTCCGCGATGCCGCGATAGGACAGGAGTTCGCCAACGTCATAGGCTTTCAGAAACTGCCGGAGATCGTCTTCATTGATATCGGTATAGACGGCCAAATGCTTATCGTCCGTTGACGAAGGCCATGTCCTCGACGGTCAGTTCGACATCGCGGAGCTGGCGGTTAACGAGGAAATGTTCGTTCTCGACCGTGGTTTCGGCAAGTTCGATCGTGGTGTCGAACCGCGCGCGAAACGCCTCGATGATCTCGTTGACCACGACTTCCGGGGCGGACGCGCCGGCGGAAATGCCGAGCGTGCGAATCGGGCCGATGGCATCGAAGTCGAGTTCGGCGGCGCGCTGGACGAGGATCGCCTCCTTCGCCCCTGCCCGTTTCGCGACCTCGACCAGCCGCCGGGAATTGGACGAATTCGGCGCGCCGACGATGATGAACAGGTCGCAGCCGGGCGCTGCCGCCGACACCGATTCCTGGCGGTTGGTGGTGGCGTAGCAGATCGAATCGGCAGACGGCGCGGTGAGGTTCGGGAACCGCTCGCGAAGTTTGGCGATTACGTCCGCGGTATCCTGCACCGAGAGCGTGGTCTGGGTCACATAGCCGAGATTGTCCGGATCGGCGGGCTGGTAGCGCTCGGCATCCTCCACCGTCTCCACCAGCGACACCGCGCCTTCGGGCAATTGCCCCATTGTGCCGATCACCTCCGGATGCCCGGCATGGCCGATCAGCACCACATGGCGGCCGAGCCGCTCATGGCGCATCGCCTGCTTGTGAACCTTGGAAACCAGCGGGCATGTGGCGTCGAGATAGAACAGGTTGCGGCTTTCGGCATCGGCCGGCACGGATTTCGGCACGCCATGGGCGGAAAACACCACCGGCTGCTCGCGGTGTTCGGCCGGTATCTCGTCGAGCTCCTCGACGAAAACCGCGCCCCGCGCCTCGAGCCCTTCCACGACATAGCGATTATGCACGATCTCGTGACGCACATAGACGGGCGCGCCGTAGCGCTTCAGCGCCAGCACGACGATCTGGATCGCCCGGTCGACGCCGGCGCAGAACCCGCGCGGGCCGCAGAGGCGAATGGTCAGTGGGGTCATGGTCATCTCGCTCAAATCATTCCGGGCAACTGATACCAATGATGACGGTCCTTTGTCCAATGCCCGTTTGCGCCCGACGTGGATGGAAGCGCCGCAATAGCTATGCCATCGAGCGTACGCTGCTGCAGGCCGCAGCTTATCTTCTTGTCCCCGAAATAGATTCGCGCGCCGGTGAGGCTGGTGAACGCGATCAGCTTCGGGCGGAAATGCCGCATCTTTTCCTTGAAGGCGGCGATATCGAAGGCCGACAGGGTCAGCGCCTTGTCCATGCCGCTTTCGCTCTGGTTCAGATCGGTAAGGCCGATGCCGTAATCAAGGAGCTTGCGGAAATCCTTCGGCGAAACCTGCTCCGGCGTCAGTCCGATCTCGTGAAGCGTGCGATAGAATTTGTTGGAGGGGTTGGCATAGAACGAGCCGGTGCGCGCCGAAATGTGCCCCTTGGCCGTGCCGCAGAACACGATATCGAGGCCCGGCGCCAGAAGATCAATCATTCTTCCGTCGCCCGCGCCATGCAAGCAGGCCGACGATGACCGCAAGCGTCGCCGCAAGCCCGTACCAGGTGATCGCATATTGCAGGTGGTCGTTCGGAAACGAAATCCGGGTCACGCCGCCGACGGGCAAGCCGCCCGGATTGGGGGCGTCATCGGCATCGACGAAAAAGGGCATGACCTCATCGGCCGAAAGCCCGGTCGATTGCGCCATCGCGTCGATATCCTTCCAGTAGAAGATGTTCTGCGCGATATCGTTCTCGGGCACCGCAAACGAGGGTTTTTCGTCGAGCCGGTCGCGGGCAAGGCCGGTCACGGTGACCGTGCCGGTCACCTGCCCTTCCTGTCGGGTCGCGGTATCTTTCATGTCGAACGGCACGAAGCCGCGATTGACGAAGATCGCGCGGCCATCGGCCAGCCTGAGCGGCGTATAGACGTAATAGCCGGACTGGCCCTGATAGGTCGCGAAGAAATGCCGCTCGCGGTCATGCTCGAACCGGCCGGTCACCACTATCGGCCGGTATTCGATTTCGCTCCTCGGCAGCGCCTCGGCCTCGGCGAGCGTGATCGGCGGCGCCTGCAACTGCTGTTCGACGGAGGCGAGCAGAGCTTCCTTCCAGTGCAGCCGGCGCACCTGCCAGTTGCCGAGCGAGATCAGGGTCACGAAGGCGAGCGCGGCAAGCACCAGCCCCACCACCTGCACAAGCGACTTCCTTTTAGGCATGGTCATCGCGCTTGATCACGCCCTCGGCGGCGCTGTGGCGATACTGCAAAACAATCAGCACACCCTTGAAGGCGCGCAGCGCGGCAAGCGACAGCGCGATCGCGAGCGGCACCCAGATGACGATATGGACCCAGAACGGCGGGGAATAGTAAATCTCGCTCCACAGCACCAGACCGATCACCAGGAAACCGACGGCCAGCATCACGAAGATCGCCGGCCCGTCGCCCGAATCGGCGAAACTGTAGCTCAGGCCGCAGTTTTCGCACTCCGGCTTCACGGCCAGAAAGCCATCGAAAAGCCGGCCCTTGCCGCAGCGCGGGCAGCGGCCCTTGAGACCGGAAAGGATGAGCGGGGCGAGCGGATTTTGGTCTGCGGGCATGAACCTGAAAGCCTTCCTGAAGCCGGAAGGCGCCTCTTCACTTGATGACGTCTTGCCAGTCGTCGTGGTTGCGCACGCTCATCGCCCTGAAGAACGGGCAGAGCGGAATGATCTTCCAGCCGCCCCTGCGTGCTTCCTCGACGGCATGTTCGGCAAGCACCTGGCCAACGCCCTTGCCGCGCAACGCATCCGGCACGCCGGTATGATCGATGATGATCAAGCGGTCGGAACTGCGGGAATAGGTCATTTCGGCCTCGTGGCCGTCGACGACCGTGTAATAGCGGCCGCCCGATGCGGTCTTTTCTTCCTGTATGGCCATGATGCGCCTTTCCCAAAAGCCGACCGCCGCCTCGATGGGCGGCGGAGGGTTGTTTCAAATTCAGTGGCCGGTTTCGGCCAACGGCGCGCCCCATCCGCCCCAGATATAGATGGTGAAGAACAGGAACAGCCAGACAACGTCGACGAAGTGCCAGTACCATGCGGCGGCTTCGAGGCCGAAATGACGCTCCGCCGTAAACGATCCCCGCGCCGCGCGAATCAGGCAGACGATCAGGAAGATCGTGCCGACGATCACGTGGAAGCCGTGGAAACCGGTCGCCATGAAGAAGGTGGCGCCATAAATGGAGTTTTTGAAGGCAAACGGCGCCTCGTAATACTCGTAGGCCTGAACGCCGGTAAACAGCAGGCCGAGCAACACGGTAAGCGTCAGGCCCTGGAGCAATCCGCGGCGATCGCCGTGGATCAGGGCGTGATGCGCCCAGGTCAGCGTGGTGCCGGAGAGCAGCAGGATGATCGTGTTGTAGAGCGGGAAATGCCAGGGATCGACGACGGCAATGCCTTCCGGCGGCCATGTTCCGCCGGTCGCTTCCACGCGCGCCGCCTGGATCGCCTCGCCGGTAAACAGGCTGGCGTCGAAGAACGCCCAGAACCACGCCACGAAGAACATCACTTCCGAGGCGATGAACATGATCATGCCGTAGCGCAGATGCAGCGAGACGACCGGCGTATGATGCCCCTCGCGCCCTTCCTTGATCGTGTCCGACCACCATCCGAACATCACATAGATGATGACCGCGAAACCGATCAGCAGCAGCCAGGGCTGGGCCAGATTGAGGCCGAGAATATTGAACGAACCACCGCTGAGATAGCGCATGTAGCCGACGCCGCCGAAGCACAGCAGGAAAGTGCCGATGGCGGCGACCAGCGGCCAGGGGCTTGGGTCGATGATATGATAATCGTGGTTCTTGTGATGCGCGTCTGCCATTCCTGGTCCCCGTTTCCTCTCTCCCTGAAAACCGCGCCCCGCGTCGGGCGCCGCCTCAGTAAACTAGCATCTACACCGTTTCCGGTCTTTGGCAAATCGCCCGCTGCTTTATCAGCATTTGGTCCGAGTTTGCCGTTTTAATCAATCCCCGCGAACGATAATCCGCGAGCGGTGGTGGTGCTCCTTCAGGAGCTGCCGTCCGAGCCTGCGGCAGACGCCTTCGCGGCGACCGGCTTCTCGTGTTCGAAGAACGTATAGGACAGCGTCAGAACCCTGATATCCTTGGTCTCTTCCGCATCGACGATCGCCGGATCGACGAAGAAGACGACCGGCATCTCCAGCGTCTCGCCCGGCTGCAGCACGGTCTCGGTGAAACAGAAGCACTCCACCTTGTTGAAATAGGCCCCGGCCTGAAGCGGCGTGACGTTGAAGATCGCCTGTCCGAGTATAGGTTCGCTGCTCTTGTTGCGGGCGGTGAACAGAACCTTCACCGTCTCGCCGATCCTGGGTGACACCGACTTCTGCTCCGGCTTGAACTCCCAGTCCAGCCCGGGCGCGACATTGGCGTCGAAGGTCACCTTGATCGACTTGTCGAGCACCACGTTGGAATACTGCTCGACCCGCTGGGCCGTGCCGTTATAGCCGGTGACCTGACAGAATATGCGGTAGAGCGGCACGGCGGCAAAGCTCATCGCGGTCATGCCGAACACGAAAACAAGGCACATCAGGACGATGGCGCCATTATTGCGTTTGCCGCTCGCTTCCGTCATCTCGCCTCCTCAGGCCGCGCCGAACTTGACCATGGTGATGATGTAAAACAGCACCACGAGGCCGAACAGGACGAAGCCGAGCGCGATATTGCGCGCGCGCCGGGCCCGCTTCTGCTTGTCGGTCAATTTCACTGTCTCGATCATGGCCTCACCCGAACACAAGCATGGCCGCGCGATCGACGATCAGGCCGGCGAAGATCGCGGCCAGATAGAAGATCGAGAAGGTGAACATCTTCTTCGCCGGGACCATCTTCTGGTCGCCCTCGGCCATCGCCCGCACCTTCAGCGACTGATAGACGAAGTAGCCCCCGAGCCCGGCCGCGAACACCGCGTAGAACGGGCTTGCAAGCCCGGTCAGCGCCGGCGCGACGCCGGCGATCGCGGTCAACACCGCATAGACGACCATCTGATTCTTGGTCGACTTTTCGCCGGCCACGTTCGGCATCATCGGGATGCCGACATCGTCGTAATCGCGCATCTTGAAGAGCGCCAACGCCCAGAAATGCGGCGGCGTCCACAGGAAGGTGATCGAAAACAGGATGATGCTGTCGAGCGATACCGAGCCGGTCACCGCCGCCCAGCCGACCATGGGCGGGAAAGCGCCGGCCGCGCCGCCGATGACGATGTTCTGCGGCGTCGCCCGCTTCAGCCACATCGTGTAGAACACGGCGTAATAGAAGATCGTGAACGCCAGAAAACCGGCAGCGAACCAGTTGACCGCAAGGCCGAGCGTCGCCACCGAAAAGCAGGCGAGCGCAATGCCAAAGGCGAGCGCCTCCTCGCGGCCGATCCGGCCCGCCGGGATCGGCCTGTTTGCGGTGCGCGACATCACCGCATCGATATCGGCGTCATACCACATGTTGAGCGCGCCGGCCGCGCCGGCGCCGATGGCGATGCACAGGATCGCGATCGCCCCCATGACCGGATTGATCGATCCCGGCGCCAGGAACAGGCCGGCAAAGGCGGTAAACACCACCAGCGACATCACCCGCGGCTTCAGCAGCGCGAAATAATCCCGCCCGGTTGCTTCCGAAAGCACGAGATCGTCGCCGAGGTCGTTGTCGATTACTGTCATTGTCAGCTCTCATTTCAAACAAGACCGCGCGCCATTTGGCGGCGCGCGAGCTTTGTTGTTTGTCGCATCGCCTCAGCGGATGCGCGGCAGTTCCGACCACTGGTGGTAGGGCGGCGGCGAGGAAAGCTGCCACTCGAGCGTGGTTGCGCCCGGACCCCACGGATTGTTGCCGGCGACCCGCTTCTTGGCGAAGGCCTCGAAGATGCCGAACAGGAAGATCAGCACGCCGATGGCCGAGATATAGGAGCCGTAGGAAGACACCGCGTTCCAGCCCGCAAAGGCATCCGGATAGTCGATATAGCGGCGCGGCATGCCCGACAGGCCCAGGAAGTGCTGCGGGAAGAACACCAGGTTCACGCCGACGAACATCACCCAGAAATGAATATGGGCAACCTTCTCATTGTACATGTAGCCGGTGATCTTCGGGAACCAGTAGTACCAGCCGGCGAAGATCGCGAACACGGCGCCGAGCGACAGCACGTAGTGGAAGTGGGCAACCACGTAATAGGTGTCGTGGAACGAGCGGTCGAGGCCGGCATTGGCGAGCTGCACGCCCGTGACGCCGCCGACGGTGAACAGGAAGATGAAGCCGATCGCCCACACCATCGGCGCCTTGAAGCTGATCGACCCGCCCCACATCGTCGCGATCCAGGAGAAGATCTTCACGCCCGTCGGCACCGCGATCACCATGGTGGCGAAAACGAAGTAGCGCTGCGTGTCGAGCGACAGGCCGACCGTGTACATGTGGTGGGCCCAGACGATGAAGCCGACCGCGCCGATCGCGACCATGGCGTAGGCCATGCCGAGATAACCGAACACGGGCTTCTTCGAGAAGGTCGAGATGATGTGGCTGATGATGCCGAAGCCGGGCAGGATCAGGATGTAGACCTCGGGGTGACCGAAGAACCAGAACAGATGCTGGAACAGGATCGGGTCGCCGCCGCCATCCGGCGAGAAGAAGGTCGTGCCAAAATTACGGTCCGTCAACAGCATGGTGATGCCGCCCGCCAGAACCGGCAGCGACAGCAGCAGAAGGAAGGCGGTGATCAGCACCGACCAGGCGAACAGCGGCATCTTGTGCAGGGTCATGCCCGGCGCGCGCATGTTCAGGATGGTGGTGATGAAGTTGATCGCGCCGAGGATCGAGGAGATACCGGCCACATGCAGCGCGAAGATCGCAAGGTCGACAGCCGGACCCGGCTGGCCGCTGGTGGAGAACGGCGGATAAAGCGTCCAGCCGCCGCCAACGCCGTTGGAACCCGCCGGCCCCTCGACGAACATCGAAAGCAGAAGCAGCAGGAAGGCCGGCACGAGCAGCCAGAAGGAAATATTGTTCAGGCGCGGAAACGCCATGTCCGGCGCGCCGATCATGATCGGCACCATCCAGTTGGCGAAGCCGCCGATCATCGCCGGCATCACCATGAAGAAGATCATGATCAGGCCGTGCGCGGTGGTGAACACGTTGTAGAGATGCTTGCCCTGGTCGATGGCGGCAGCACCGGCATCGCCATAGACCATGGCGGCAAGGCCGTTGAAGATCTGGATGCCGGGCTCCTGCAATTCCATGCGCATGGCGACGGACAGAAGTCCGCCGATAATGCCCGCACAGATCGCGAAGATCAGGTAGAGCGTCCCGATATCCTTGTGGTTGGTCGAGAAAAGCCATCGCGCGGCAAAGCCGGGCTTATGGTCGTGATCGTGAGCGTGCGCTGCTTCGGCCATATCGCTCTCCTCAATTCTTGTCGGCGAGCATGACCGCGTCCGCGCCCTGCCCTTGATTGTCGATGCTTGCCATCAAAGCGCGGTTGGCGGCTTCGACGTCAGTGGCGGCGGAAGCCTGCCATGTGGTGAACTGCTCGGGCGAAACCGCGCGGATCGCGATCGGCATGAAGGCGTGATCCTTGCCGCAGAGTTCCGAGCACTGGCCGTAATAGATGCCCTCGGCCTCGGCCTTGAACCAGGTTTCGTTCAGGCGGCCGGGAATGGCGTCGATCTTGAGGCCGAAGGCCGGCATTGCGAAAGAGTGGATGACGTCGGTCGGAGCGGCGGTGACAAGCAGGCGCACTGTTGCGCCAACCGGAACCACCATCTCGTTGTCGACGGCCAGAAGCCGCGGATAGACCGCCCGGTCCTCCTTGCCGTATTCGGCACGCTGCTCATCCGTCAGCAGGTAGGAGGCGTAGGAAATCGCGCCATCCTCGATCTCGGGATAGTCATAGCTCCAAAGCCACTGCGTCGCCGTCGCCTTGACCGTCAGATCGGGCTCTTCCGGCATGGTGAGCTGGTTGGTGAGCAGGTTGAAGGACGGCACGGCGAGAAACAGGAGAATCAGCACAGGCGCGACGGTCCAGACCACCTCGATCGCGGTGTTGTGGCTGGTGCGCGATGCCGTCGGGTTCTTCGATTCCCGGAATTTCACCATCACCAGGATCAGAAGCGCCAGCACCAGAAGCACGATCGGCACGATAAACCAGAGCGTATACTGCTCGAACCAGGTAATTTGATGCATGATCGGCGATGCCGCCGGCTGCAGGGTCATCTCCCACGGCTCAGGCTGCGCGGCAAAGGCGCTCCCGCTGCCCGCAAGACAGAGAAGACCTGTCATGCATGCTCTGGTTTTATTCATCACGTTGAATTCTCCCACCATCGTTTGACCTCGGTCAAACCGGATCCTGTTCGTTTGCGCCAGAAGTACCAAAACCGCCCGCGGCGCGATAGCGCCATGATAGCATCCCGAGACGCCGACGCACCCCTTGGCCGGCGAACAGGCGACTTCATCGACCGGTTTTTCTCCCTCAGTCACAATTATGCCATAGCATTTGCCAATTTGAAGCGTCAAATTGTCTCATGCGGCACGCGCACCCTCTGATATTTCGCCGCGCTTTCCCAGGTCAAGTCCTTCTTCAGCCGTTGAAAATTTCTTTTGAACGCGGCACAAAGCCCGGTATCGGAAAAGAAATATACCAAATCACCCGAGGAGCCCGCGCCATGCCCGTATTTCCCGCAGATCATGCGCTTCGAAGGATCGGCGCGCTGAGCCTCGCCTGCCTGCTGTTTTCCGCGGCCCTGCCCGCTTTCGCCCAGGAGGCCGCGGACGACAGCGTCGGGGAAACATCTGAGGAAGCCGCAACGCCCGCCGCCGAACCCGCCCCGCAGCCGGTGCCACCCGCGCCGCCGGCCGACAACAGCGTGGTCAGAGAGAATCACGGCGCATGGTCGATGGTCTGCGATCAGCCGCCGGGCTCCAGCGTCGAGCAATGCGCGCTGATGCAGAACGTGATCGCCGACGACCGCCCGGAAATCGGCCTTTCGATCGCGGTGCTGAAGACCGCCGACCGCGAGGCGAAATTGCTGCGCGTTCTGACCCCGCTCGGCGTTTTCCTGCCCGAAGGCATGAACCTGTTCGTCGACAACGTCGATATCGGCAAGGCCTATTTCTCGCGCTGCTATCTCGACGGCTGTTATGTCGAGGTCGATATCGACGACGACCTGATGCGGATATTGCGCGCCGGAACCCAGGCGGTGTTCACCCTCAACTTCTCGGTCGATCAGAACTCGATCGGCATTCCGGTCGACCTCTCGGGTTTTGCCGAGGGCTATGACGCCCTGCCCTGATATCGCGGGACGATCGTTCCTATATGGGACGCATGACGGATAAAAAGACGGAAACGACCATGACAGACCGCGACCTCCTCAGCCATTTCGATGCCGATGAAGCGACGATCCGCGGCATTGTCGAAGACACGCTGCACGGCGCCGACGACGGCGAGCTCTATGTCGAATATTCACAGAGCGAATCGCTGTCCTTCGACGATGGCAGGCTGAAGGGCGGCGCGTTCAACACCGGCCACGGCTTCGGCCTCAGGGCGGTGGCGGGCGACGCCAGCGGCTTTGCCCATGCCGGCGAATTGTCGCTCGGCGCGCTGAAGCGGGCCGCGGCCACCGCCAAGGCCGTAAACCACGGTTATGACGGCACCTATGCCGAACCGCCGCGCGGGACCAATACCCGGCTTTATTCCGAGGACAACCCGATCGGCGCGCCGTCATTCGAAGAAAAAATCACGATGCTCGGCGAAATCGACGCCTATCTACGCGAACGCGATCCGCGCGTGCGTCAGGTCTCCGCCTCGCTCGCCGCCAGCCACCAGATCGTCGAAATCCTGCGCGCCGATGGCTATCGCGTCGGCGATGTGCGGCCGATGACGCGGCTCAACATCTCAGTGGTCGTCGGCGACGGCGACCGGCAGGAGACCGGCTCTTTCGGCATTGGCGGAAGGCAGAGCTTCGCCGACCTTTTCGCGCGTCAGGACTGGCAGTCGGGCGCGGAAGAAGCGCTGCGCAAGGCCTTCGTCAATCTCGAGGCGATCGACGCGCCGGCCGGCACGATGGACGCCGTGCTCGGCAATGGCTGGCCGGGCGTGATGATCCACGAAGCCGTCGGCCACGGGCTCGAGGGCGATTTCAACCGCAAGGGGCTTTCCGCCTTTTCCGGCCTTGTCGGCCAGATGGTCGCCGCCCCTGGCGTCACCATCGTCGATGACGGCACGATCGAGAACCGCCGCGGCTCGATCTCGATCGACGACGAGGGCACGCCGTCCGCCTATAATGTGCTGATCGAGAACGGCCGGCTGACTGGATATATGCAGGACCGCATGAACGCCCGGCTGATGGGCGTGGCGCCCACCGGCAATGGCCGCCGCCAGTCCTATTCCGACCTGCCAATGCCGCGCATGACCAACACTTACATGCTGGCCGGCGACAAGACCAAGGAAGAGATCATTGCCTCGGTCAAGAAGGGCATTTACGCCGTCACCTTCGGCGGCGGCCAGGTGGATATCACCTCCGGCCAGTTCGTGTTCGACTGCACCGAGGCCTATCTGATCGAAAACGGAAAGATCGGCGCGCCGATCAAGGGCGCAACGCTGATCGGCAACGGCCCGGACGCGATGAAGCGCGTCTCGATGGTCGGCAACGATCTCGCGCTCGACAACGGCATCGGCAATTGCGGCAAGGCCGGGCAATGGGTTCCGGTCGGCGTCGGCCAGCCGCATCTGAGGCTGGATCAGATCACCGTCGGCGGCACGCAGGCGTGACCATCGAATACGAATTCCGGCGGCGAATAGACGACGTGGTCTACCGTTTCGCGCCTGACGGATTTGTAAACGGCTTCCCCGCCTGGAAACGCGTCGACCTCGATATCCGGCTCATCCGGCACACCGAGAAGGGCTGGTGTACGGTCGACAGTGCAGGCACGATCAACGGCCGCCCGTGGAATGTGGAACCTGAGGAACAGGGCGCGACCCCTTTCGAGGGCGAGTGGGTCAGCAAGAAGAACGACAAATCCTACGTATACGATCTCGTGAAACTGACAGACGGAAGCGCCGCCTTTTGAAGGCACGGCTTAGCGGATTGTTTACGCCTTTCGGGCTCAATGGGCCCATGTATTGCGTAACCCCTTCTTCCGCCGCCATGGCCTCTTCCGCACCCGACACGTCCATCCGCCCCTATCGGGCGGAGGACAATGCCGCACTTGTCGACATCTGGCATCGGGCCTCGTCCGTCGCCCATGATTTTCTGCCGGCCGAGTTGCTCGTCGCGCAGAAGAAGCTGGTGTCGGAAAAATACCTGCCGGAAACGGAGACCTGGGTGGCGGTCAACGGCGAAACGCCCGTCGGCTTCATCGGCCTGATCGACAGCTTCATCGGCGGCCTGTTCGTCTCGCCGGATTGCCAGGGCGGCGGCATCGGCTCCGCGCTGCTCGACCACGCCTTCCGTCTGAAGGGCCACCTGCTGCTGGAAGTCTATGCCGCCAACACCCGCGCGCTTTCCTTCTACCGCCGCCACGGTTTTTGCGGCATCAAGCGGCGGCAGACCGACGACAACGGCCTGCCCTTCCCGCTGATCATGATGCAGAAACCGGTTCCGACGACATGGCAGCGGTCGGACCGGTACGCTCAGGACTGACGCTACGGCGATTTGGCAAACACCAGTGCGGCATTGACGCCGCCGAAACCGAAGCCGTTCGAGAGAACATGCCGGATAGGCTTTTTCTTTGCGGCGAGCGGGGCCAGGTCGTATCGATCAGCAGCCGCCTCCGGGTCATGGATGTTAAGGCCGGGCGGAATGATCCCGTCCCGCAATGCCATGACAGAAAAGACCGCCTCGATTGCGCCGGCCGCCCCGAGAAGATGCCCGGTCGCCGATTTCGTCGACGTAACGGCGAGATCCTTGCCGCGTTCCGGGAAAACGCTGCCGATAGCGGCGATCTCGGCTGCATCGCCCACCGGGGTCGAGGTGGAGTGGGCATTGATATAATCGATTTCGGCAGCGTCGAGTTTGGCCATGGCGAGCGCCGAACGCATCGCCACGGCGGCATAACGGCCCTCCGGATGACCGGCCGTCAGGTGATGGGCATCCGTGCTGGTGCCGTAGCCGGCGACGACCGCCAGCGGCTCGGCGCCGCGCGCCCGGGCATGGCTGAGGCGTTCGATCACCACGGTTGCCGCCCCCTCCGAGAGCACAAAGCCATCATGCCCTTTGTCGAACGGACGCGAGGCGGCGGCTGGATCGTCATTGTAATGCGTCGACAGCGCGCGCGCCGCGCCGAAGCCGCCGATCGAAACCGGATCGACACAGGCATCGGTTCCGCCACAGACGACGATATCCGCCTCATTGAAGGCAATCATCCGCATGCCGTCGCCGATCGCCTGCGCTGAGGCGGCACAGGCGGTGACCGGACATCCGCTCGGTCCGTGGAAGCCATAGCGAATCGCGACATGCCCCGCAGCAAGGTTCGGCAGGAATGAAGGAACGGTGAAGGGTGAAAGCCGCCGCGGGCCCCGCGCTTCGACCGTCTTCACCGCGTCGGTGATCGCGGGGAAGCCGCCGACCCCGGTCGCGATCACCACGCCGGTGCGCGATTGCGCCGCCTCATCCCCCGGCGCCCAGCCGGCCTGCCGCAGCGCCTCATCCGTCGCCCCAAGCGAATACTGGATAAAGAGGTCCATCTTCTTCAGTTCTTTGGCCTCGATGAAATCGAGCGGATCGAAACCGTCCGGATCGTCCGCCTTTGCAGGAACCAGACCTGCCACCTTGCAGCCATAGGCCTCCGTGTCGAAACGGGTATTGGCGACAATGCCGCTCCGCGCGGCAATCAGCCGCGACCAGTTGACGTCGACCCCGACGCCAAGCGGCGACACCGCGCCCATTCCGGTAATGACAATCGGATCATCAGAAAACATGTATCTCTCCTATAGTGTATATACACATATCAGGGCAAAAAAATCACGCGGCCGCGAGGCGCGCCAGCGCATCGAGATAGGCTACTGGATCGTGATCCTTCAATTGCGCCTGCATTTCATCGCGCGCCTCACGCCAAAGCGGGATTGCCGCATCAAGCCGCCGATCCCCCTCGTCCGTCAGCCGGCAGATTCGACCGTTGCCGCGCTCCGCCGTGGTTTTGACCACAAGGCCCTTGGCGATCAGAAGATCGATATTGCGCGTCAGCGTGGAGCGGTCCATGGCGATCCGCTCGGCAAGCGCGTTGATGGACTTGCCCGGATTGCCGCGCATGACCGACAGCACGGAAAACTGCGCCACCGTCAGTTCGAGCGGACGCAGCCGGTTGTCGTAGCGTCGGGTCAGCACCCGCGCCGTCTTTACGGTGTTGAGAATAAGGCAGCTCGAAAGATCGTCCGCCGTCGGCTTCGTCCATGTCATGGAGATAACCTACGTTGCATATACACGATGTCAAGAGCGGAGAGGTTCAACCTCAGCCCTGTTCCTTCACAAACGCCGTCAGCACATCGACGATCAGCCCGTGATCGTCCTTGCTGGCAAGGCCCGAGACGGTGATCGCCGCGACGACGCCGACATGGCGGATGCGGACGGGGAAGCTACCGCCGTGGTCGGCGTAGTCGGTCAGGTTCAGGCCGAGTTCGGGACCGATGGTACGGCCCTTGCGGCGATGTTCCAGCTCGATCGCGTAGGACGAGCGGTGGAAGTGGAACACCACGTTCGATTTGCGCCGCGCCCACATGTCGTTGTCCGGCGCGGAGCCCGGGAGGGCCGCATGAAACAGCGTACGGCTCGGCGTGCGGATATCGATCACCACCGGCGCGTCGAGCGCCAGCGCACGGTCCACCAGCCGCTGGCCGAGATCCCAGGCATCGGTCTCGTCGAAACGGGCGAGAACCAGCTTCTTCTCCTGGCCGGCGACCTCGTCTTCAAGTTCGTTTGCCATCGATAACTCCCTCACGGATACATGCGGACCTTGTGCCAGCCGCCCTCGGCGGCATTGCGGCGGAATTCGATGCGGTCGTGCAGGCGGAACTTGCCGTCATGCCAGAACTCGATCGAGACCGGCTTCAGGCGGAAGCCCGACCAGTGGGCCGGGCGCGGTATTTCGCTGACGCCGTATTTCGCCGTGGTCTTGGCAACCGCCCTTTCGAGCGCGAACCGGCTTTCCAGCGTGCGCGACTGTTTCGAGGCCCAGGCGCCGATGCGGCTGCCGCGCGGGCGCGACTGGAAATAGGCATCGGCCTCCGCGTCGGTCACCACTTCCACAGGGCCGCGCAACCGGATCTGGCGGCGCAGCGACTTCCAGTGAAAACACATCGCCGCCTTCGGCTGACCGAGAAGCTCCCTGCCCTTCTGGCTTTCGAAATTGGTGTAGAACACGAAACCGTTGGCATCGAATTCCTTCATCAGCACCATGCGCACATTGGGCAGGCCGTCCTCGTCGACGGTCGCGACCGCCACCGCGTTCGGATCATTGGGCTCGCTCGCCTCGGCATCCTTCAGCCATTTGGCGAACAGTGCGAAAGGGTCGTTCTCCTCGGTGAAATCAGCCTTGCCGCCGTCGTCAGCCATCGTCGTCACTCCCGATCATGTTTCGCCTGCCGTACGGTCGCAATCAAATCGCGGAAAAATCGCGCCGGACGTCCGTTCCGGCAAGCGAGAGAATGGATATGAGAGAAGACCAAACCGCGGCGCCTTGCAAGCGGCGTTTCGCCGGCGAAAGCGCCATCGACGCGGAAAGGTCAGCTTGAACCGATTAGCCGCCTATGCCATAGGCAGAAACCAGATGAGTTTCAAGGAGCATCGACACATGGCGGAAGCAACCGGCCTCATGAAAGGCAAACGCGGCATTATTCTCGGTGTCGCCAATAACCGTTCGATCGCATGGGGCATTGCCAAAGCATGTCATGACGCCGGAGCCGAGATCGCGCTGACCTGGCAGGGCGACAACCTCAAGAAGCGGGTCGAGCCGCTCGCAAACGAGCTCAACGCCCTGATGGCCGGCCATTGCGATGTCACCGATCCGGCAAGCATCGAAGACGTTTTCGCCAGGCTCGAGCAGGAATGGGGCAAGATCGACTTCGTCGTCCACGCCATCGCGTTTTCCGACAAGGAAGAACTGACCGGCCGCTATATCGACACCTCGCGCGAGAATTTCGCGAAGTCGATGGATATCTCGGTCTATTCCTTCACCGCCATCGCGCGCCGCGCCGAGAAGATGATGAATGACGGCGGCTCGATGCTGACGCTGACCTATTACGGCGCGGAAAAAGTGATGCCGCATTATAATGTCATGGGTGTCGCCAAGGCGGCGCTGGAAGCCAGCGTGCGCTACATGGCCGTCGATGTCGGCGGGCGCGGCATCCGCGTCAACGCCATCTCCGCCGGTCCGATCAAGACGCTGGCCGGCTCGGCGATCGGCGATTTCCGCTACATTCTGAAGTGGAACGAATACAACTCGCCGCTGAAGCGCAATTGCACGATCGACGAAGTCGGCAACACCGCGCTGTTCCTGCTGTCGGACCTTTCCACCTCGGTCACCGGCGAGGTGCTGCATGCCGATTCGGGCTATCACGTGGTGGGCATGAAGGCCGTCGACGCGCCGGACATTTCGGTGGTCAAGGACTAAGGCTTCAAGGCGCAGACCATCCCGCGCCTTTTTCTCTCGGGTGTCGTCCACACAATGTCGGTCCGCCGAAAAGTGTGCAAAAACCCCTCCTCCTTTTGAATTTTCGCATCCGCCTGTAATGAAAGTTGATCAGGCGGCGCGCCAGCAACCACGGGACGCCGAAATTGCAGATTTATGTCATCCGCCACGGCCAGACGGACTGGAACGCCGAGTACCGGCTCCAGGGCCAGCAGGACATACCGCTCAACGATACGGGCCGCAGCCAGGCCAATGGCAATGGCAGCGAACTCGCCGAAATTCTCGGCGCCGACGCCCATCTCTACGATTTCGTCGCGAGCCCGCTTTCGAGAACCCGCGAGACGATGGAGCGCGTGCGCGCCGCAATGCGGCTGACGCCGGAGCTCTACCGCACCGACGACCGGCTGAAGGAACTCTCCTTCGGCGACTGGGAAGGCCGCACGCTCAAGGAGCTCTCGACGGTCAGCCCTGCGCTTCTCGAAGAGCGCGAAAAGGACAAATGGTCCTTCGTGCCGCCCGGCGACGATGCCGAGAGCTATGAAATCCTGTCCTGGCGGGTCGGGGCCTGGCTGAAGGACGTGGTAGGGCCGACGGTCTGCGTCGCCCATGGCGGCGTGATCCGCTCGCTGTTCAGGATCGTCGGCGGCGCCAGCACAGCCGAGGCCGCCGAACTCGCGATCCCGCAGGACAATATCCTGAGCCTCGACCCGGAGACCGGTGTGATCGGCTGGATTGTGTAGCGTCGAGCCTTTTCCTCCTCGACCAATTGCTATAGAGCCGAGCCTTGAGAAATGGCCGGTCGCAGGAGGTTTTTGATGTCGCACAATACATTCGGACACATGTTCCGCGTCACCACCTGGGGCGAAAGCCACGGGCCGGCGCTTGGCTGCGTCATCGATGGTTGCCCGCCCGGCATCGCGTTCACGCTTTCCGACATCCAGACCTATCTCGACCGCCGCAAGCCGGGTCAGTCGCGCTTCGTCACCCAGCGCCGCGAGGCCGATGAGGTGAAGGTGCTTTCCGGCGTGCTGCCGCAGGAGGATGGCGTCACCTTCATCACCACCGGCACGCCGATCTCGCTGATGATCGAGAACACCGACCAGCGCTCGAAGGATTACGGCGAGATCGCCCGTCAATACCGCCCCGGCCATGCCGATTACACCTATGATGTGAAATACGGCCTTCGCGATTATCGCGGCGGCGGGCGTTCGTCGGCGCGCGAGACCGCGGCCCGCGTCGCCGCCGGCGCGATCGCCCGCAAGGTGCTGCCCGGTGTGACCTATCGCGGCGCGCTGGTGCAGATCGGCAAGCACAGGATCAACCGCGACAACTGGGACTGGAACGAAATCGGCAACAACGCCTTCTTCTGCCCCGATCCCGAAATGGTGCCGGTCTGGGAAGACTATCTCGATGAAATCCGCAAGGCCGGCTCCTCCGTCGGCGCAGTGGTCGAGGTGGTCGCCGAAGGTGTGCCGGCAGGCCTCGGCGCGCCGATCTACGCCAAGCTCGACCAGGAGATCGCCGCCGGCCTGATGTCGATCAACGCGGTCAAGGGCGTCGAGATCGGCGAAGGCTTCAACGCCGCCGAACTCACCGGCGAGGAAAATGCCGACGAGATGCGGATCGGCAATGACGGCCGCCCGCGGTTTCTCTCCAACCATGCCGGCGGCATTCTCGGCGGGATTTCGACCGGCGAGCCGATCGTCGCCCGCTTCGCCGTGAAGCCGACCTCCTCGATCCTGACCACCCGCCAGACGATCGACAAGGACGGCAAGGAAGTTGACCTGCGCACCAAGGGCCGCCACGACCCCTGCGTCGGCATTCGCGCGGTGCCGATCGGCGAGGCCATGCTTGCATGCACGATCGCCGATCACTACCTGCGTGATCGCGGCCAGACCGGCCGGCTCGACTGATCGATGGCGATTGCCTTTGGCGCGCCATTCTGAAACAGTCGGACGCTTCACGGAGACGATCATGGCCGACCAAGCCAATCATCATCGCTACGGCGAGAAAAGCGACCGCCAGCGGATGCCCGCGATCATAAACGGGCTGAAATGCCGCTGCCCGGCCTGCGGCGAGGGCAGGCTGTTTTCCCGTTACCTGAAGACCGTCGATGCCTGCGCGGCCTGCGGCACCGAAATCCATCACCATCGCGCCGATGACCTGCCGGCCTATCTCGTCATCCTGATCCTCGGCCATTTCATGGTCGGCGGCTACATGACCGGCGCGGAGCTTCTGGATGTGCCGGACTGGGTCCATCTCGCCATCTGGGTGCCGCTCACGGCAATAGCCGCCTTCGCGATCATCCAGCCCATCAAGGGCGCCGTCGTTGGCCTGCAATGGGCGCTGAAAATGCACGGCTTCGACGGCAAGGGCGACGACCAGCCGGCCGAATACTGACGCACCGGCCGTTTTCCGCCGGCATCATCAGGTCCTTCTCAAGCAGCGATTTCCGCCACGCAGACCCTGTTCTTCCCCTCGCTCTTGGCGCGGTAAAGCGCTTCGTCGGCGCGCGCATAGAGTTCGCTCTGCGCTTCGCCCGGTATAACCGATGCCACGCCGGCCGAGCAGGAGTAGAAAAATTCCGGGTGATCCGGGAACGGCCGCAGCGAACTGATCTGCGCCAGCATGCGGTTGATGATCACGATTGCTTCCGCGCCGGTCGTGGCCGGCAGCACAAGGCCGAACTCCTCGCCGCCCAGACGTCCGAAACAATCGGTTCTGCGCACCTGCAGCGAGATTTCGCGAGCGAAGTCGATCAGCAGCCGATCGCCGGAAAAATGGCCGAAACGATCATTGACCTGTTTGAAATTGTCGAGATCGAGAATGGCGAAACAGCCGGGGCGGCCATTGGCGGCAACGCCGTCCCGGGCGATCATGTCGTTCAGCCGCTCCATCACGAAGCGCCGGTTGGCGATCCCCGTCAGGTCGTCGGTCAGCGAGCGCCTGAGCGCGATATCACGCTCCCGCCGCAACATGCTGTCCTTGACGAGAAGCTTGGTGATGTCGCTGGCAATGCAGACCATCCAGCCGTCCTCGTCGACGGTTTCGGTCATCCACAGCCAGCCTCCATCGTGGACATCGGTCTCGAAGGCGCGGAACGGCACCTTGCCGCGCCGCGACAGCGTGCCCTTCAGCCAGAGATCGAAATCGGTTTCGCCGATAACCGTGCCGCGACGCGCCTCGAAATTGCGCCGCATCATATCGCCCCAGTATGGATATTCCTCCTCCGTGAGGAAGAACGCCTCCCGGTACAGCCGGTTGGCATAGACCAGCACATCGTTCTCATCGAAAACCGCGAACATGACACCCGCTGTCTCGATGAACCGCAGAATTTTCCTCAGTTTTCGTTCCATATCGGCGCGATCGTTGTTTTGGCCCGCACTACTTCGAAACTAATCTCAGATATGGGCCGGTTGAGACACAGGACAAGCATCCGCCTTAAGCCAACTCTCAGTTTATCTGTGGCCGACGCCCAGCCAGATGACATGCTTCGCGCCGCGGCGTTTGGCATTGGCGCGGACGGTCCGGACCTCCGTGGCAAAGCCGGCTTTCTCCATCCTGGCGGTGAAGCGCGGATCCGGACCGGACGACCAGACCGCGAGAACGCCGCCAAGGCGCAGCGCCCTTCCGGAACGCCCGAGGCCGCCGGCATCATAAAGCCGGTCATTGGAGGCGCGCGTCAGCCCGTCGGGACCGTTGTCGACATCGAGCAGGATCGCGTCGAATGCCGATTTCGATTTCTCGATCAGGCTTGCGACATCGCCGGTATGAATTTCAACGCGCGGATCGTCGAGCGATCCCTTGAAGACTGCGGCCATCTCGCCGCGCGCCCATTTCACCACCGCCGGCACCAGTTCGGCCACCACGACCCTTGCATCGCCCGGCAGAACGGCAAGGGCGGCGCGCAGCGTGAACCCCATGCCGAGCCCGCCGATCAGCACCACCGGCGCCTTGCGCCCGGCAAGCTTCGCGCAGGACAATTCCGCCAACGCCTCCTCGGACCCGGAAAGCCGGCTGTTCATCAGTTCGTTCGCGCCGAGCATGATCGAGAACTCGTCGCCGCGGCGCTTCAGACGCAGCGTGCCTGTCTCGCCGGGTATGGCGGCGCTATCAAGTTCTATCCAGGGAATCATGGCTGCGGTCGTATGGTTGTTTGCGGGTAAAGTCTGTTTGCCCCTCCTAACTCGCCCAAAATCGCCTCCACTGCAACGCAACCGGCGAAGAAATGCGACAAGTTCGGCTTTTGGAACGGGTCCGTATTGACTTTTACGCCAGGATTCGTAGTGTCCCGCCAGATTTTGCCGTGGCCACCGGTCCGGCGAGTATGCGAGGCGTCCGATGCGGGCGCTTCTTGATTTTCAAATTAAAGTCCGGGCGTACCGGTTCCGTTTTCCATCAGGGAGAGCGGATTGCTCTTGAAGGCGGAATAAAATGGCAAAGGCAACAACGATCAAGATCAAGCTGCTGTCGACGGCAGACACCGGCTTTTTCTACGTCACCAAGAAGAACAGCCGCACGATGACGGAAAAGATGGTCAAGACCAAATACGATCCGATCGCGCGCAAGCACGTCGAGTTCAAGGAAGCCAAGATCAAGTAGTCCCGGCTTTCCATCGGCATTGTTTGAACGCGTGGGCTCTCGCCCGCGCGTTTTTCGTTTGCGCACTCTACTGACGGGCGGACGCGGCGCGAATTGCCGGGTCCTCTCCTGTTCTTCAGCTATGTTGCCCGCCGTCAGGTTCGGCTTTCACCGCCGAAGCAGCCGCGCCTTTTGCCGCCTTGTTTTCCGCCCGGCGCTCCGCCTTGCGGCGCCGGCGTTCGCGGCGGGCGTGGTTGAAGGCGATCAGCCGGGCGCGCGAGCCGGCGACCGCATGGCCGACAAAGGCCCGGCCGCGCCCGACCTCGCGCAGCTCCTGCGCATAGGCGACGGCAAGGGCATTGCGGTAGCTTTCGAGCCCCTCCGTGAGCGTCGCCTCCACGCGCCGCATCACCGAAACCCAGACCGGCGAGACCAGCAGCGTGATTGCCGTGACCGCGATCACGAGACGATAGAGATCGTCGCTGAGCGCGGCGGCCGCCAGCCCGGCAGCGGCGAGCACGAACGAGAACTCTCCGACCTGCGCCATCGAAAGCCCGGCGATCAACGCCGTCTGCGGCGAAGAACCGGTCCAGCGCAGGAACATGACGTTGAGCACCGATTTCGCCGCGACGACGCCGACGGCGGCCAGCAGGACGATCGCGAGATGGTCCCAGATGAAGGTCAGGTCGATCAACAGGCCGATGGACAGGAAGAAGATCACCAGCAGAACGCTCTGGATCGGCTCGACCACCGGAATGACACGGCTGCGCAGGGTGGAATTGCCGATGCAGATGCCGGCGAGGAACGCGCCATAGGCGGGCGAAAGCCCGGCAACGCCCGAAATCGCGGCGGCGGAGAAGCAGAGCGCCAGCGCGCCGAGCGCCAGCAGCTCCACCTTGTCCTCGACCTTTTCCGCGAACGGCACCTTGAGCTTGCCGAAACGGCCGAAATACCAGAGCAGCCCCGCCATGATCCCGACGGCGACCAGCACCCGGATCGCGGTCGCGGTGATATCGAACCCCTGCCCGCCGAAGCTCGAGACGAAGATCAGCATCGGCACAACGGCAATGTCCTGCGCGATCAGCACGCCGACCGCGATCCGACCGGCATCGCCGCGCAACGCATCCATCTCGTCCAGCATCTTCATCGCCACCACGGTCGAGGAAATCGCAATGACGAAGGACAGAATCACGATCTCGCGGGTGGTCACGTCCAAGAGCAGGCCGATCAGCACCGCCAGCAGGGCCGCGCTGACCAGTTGCCCGCCGACCACCAGAAGCGCCTGGCGCAAGGAGATGACAAAAGCCTTGATCGACAACTCCATGCCGATGAAGAACAGCAGCACGACAACGCCCATTTCGCCCAGGAAGGCCACGCTGTCATTGTTCTCGATCAGCCCCAGGCCGGTGGGCCCAAGCAGGATTCCGGCCAGGATGAACCCGACGAGCGGCGGCTGTCTGAGCCACAGAAAACCGAGACCGGCGAGCGCTGCAACAGCGATGACCAGCGCGACGGCCGCGAAATCGCCGCCATGGGACCCCGCCTGCGCAACGGCTTCGTGGACAACCTGCTCCATCGATTTCCTTTCGGTTTGCTACGGATCAGAACATAGGCGGTAACGCCTGAAAAGCTCAAGCGTGCCGCACGGTGGAAAAAAAGATATAAGCCTGAGCAATCACTATATAACCAAAAGGTATCGCCCCTTAACCCCTTGTTCTTGAAGGGTTTAGGCACGCCAATCGCCGCGCGACGCGCGAACAGGCGTCCGCTTTTTCGCCGCAGTTTGCGCACCGCAGCAACAAAATCGCTTTGTCAGCGACGAAAATAGTCATATATTCGTAACCATAAATGGAGGAGACGACATGAGCTTATCACGTTCCCTGCATACGATCCTGATCGGAGCCGCCTTCGTTTTCGTCGCGGCCATGCTGTTCATTTAGAGGATCGTCCCGCGCCGGATGGGCATGCAGCCCTTCAAGGAACCGGCGCCCCTGGTTTCGCGTTATATGACTGGACTTCGCGGCGCGGCTTTCGAGCGCACCGCGAAGCCCGTTTACCGCCGCAATTTAGTGCGACGGTCGCGCAAAACGCATGGGAGTATAGACATGTTCGAACAAAAGACTTCCGCAAGCGACATCATGGATCGCCTACGCTTTTCCCAGAAAACACCCGTGGAGCGCGCCAGCGCGATGGTGCGCGACGAGGTGGATGCGCTGGCCCGCACCGCCCGCAAACATCCGGCCGGCAGCGGCTCTGCGCTGGCCCTGGTGGGGCTGCTGGCGTTCGGCCTCGGCTTCCTGACCGCCCATGCGGGCCAAGATGATTCCGTGCCGAAGAAGCGGCTTTTCCGCTCGCGTCAGCGCGTGGGCAAGCCGGTTTATCGCAAGCGCACGCCCTATTACGCCATGAAGAGCAAGCGCCGTGCCTCGACCTGAGCGTTACTGCCAGTATTCGTCGATCCACGGCGTCGGCCGGGCATATTTGTAGATTTTCTTCCAGGCCTGCTCGACCGGCCAGGTTCCGATCGCCGCCTCGTCGGGGTCGGGCTTGCCGGTGAACGCCACGATCCTGGTGCCCTCGGGAAGCTTTGGCGTTCTGAAGAAGTTCAGGGGCCAATACGGCACGAGGGTGTGCTTGAAGCTGACGCACCAGTCGCTCGGCCAGAATTCCATGCGGTCAATGACCCTGGAAATATAGACCTGCTCAATCCCGTATTTGCGCCATATACCTTCGCCATCGGCCTCGAAATCGGTGAAGATATGGCTATTGCGCCCGACATTCCACCGGAAGACGGAGGTGTTGCCGATGCCCTTGCCGATCTGGGTCCAGTTCTCGCAGGCGCAGAAAGCGCCCGGCTTGTAATCGAACATCGCATCGATATCGCCCGTGATGACGATATCGAGGTCGAGAAACAGGACATCGCCCGAAAGATTCGCAAGCGGAGACTGCCACAGCGAGAGTTTGCGCCACGGCGTCCAGGCGATCGCGTCCGGAATGTCGATTTCGGGAAGAGGAAAGACCTCCACAGCCGGATCGACGCCGGTGGGATCATCGGTAAAACACACCAGCCGCGTCGGACGGACGGTGTGCCGCTTGATCATGGACCAGAGACGGTTCACATAGAGCGCAGGGTAGCGTGTTCCCCATTTCATGCATACGATGGTCTGCAAGATCAAATCCTTGAAATTAGGGCGGGAACCCGACGCATCAGGACGAGGCCGGGATACTTGTCAGCCATGTAGGTAATATGGCACATCGAATGCAACCTTGGCAGTAATTTAGAATTGGGGAAAATTCCGATGGGTTGCGGCGCCCCCTTTTCTCCGGAAACCTTTTTATCCCCAGTTTCAGACGGAGCAAGCCCGAATTTGGCGAAACACATCACGATAGGCGGCGTTGGCTTGCATGGATAAGACCCAGCCCAGAATTCTGCAACTATTGCCGGCGCTCGGCGATGGCGGCGTTGAACGCGGCACCGTGGAAATGGCGTCCTATCTCACCCGCAAGCATATCGAAAACTGGGCGGCGAGCGCGGGAGGCCCGCTTCTGGAGCCACTGAAGGCCACCGGCACGCATTACATTGCGCTGGAGGTCGGCCGCAAATCGCCGCTCGCGATCCTCGCCAATGCCAGAAAACTTGCGCGCGTCATCTATGACAACCGGATCGATATCGTGCATGCGCGAAGCCGCGCGCCGGCCTGGGCCGGCTGGCTGGCCTGCCGCCTGTCCCGGCGCAAGCCCCGGTTCCTGACCACCTTCCACGGCGTCTACAGCCATGGCAACGGGTTCAAGCGGGCCTATAACAGCGTGATGCTGAAGGCGCCGATCGTGGTGGCCAATTCCGCCTTCATCCGCGACCACATCATCTCGGTCTACGGCTTCCCGGCCGAGCGCATCATCCTCTCCCCGCGCGGCGTCGACACGGCGCTGTTCGATCCCGCCAAGGTGAGCGATGAACAGCGCGCGAGCGTGCGCGAAGAGCTCGGGGCGGAAGACGGCGCGCCGCTCGTCACCATTGTCGGCCGCATCACCGACTGGAAAGGTCATCGCTACCTCGTCGAGGCGGCCGATCGCGCGGCGAACAAGACCTGGCATCTCGCCATCGTCGGGTCGGGCAATGAAGGCATTATCGCCGACCTCAAGGCTCTGGTCGCCGAGCGCGGCCTTGGCGCGCGCGTCACCATCGCCGGAAGCCGCCGCGACATTCCGGCGATCATGGCCGCCTCCGACCTCGTCGTCTCGACCTCCACGCGACCGGAAGCCTTCGGCCGGGTGGCGATCGAGGCCGAGGTCATGGGAACGCCCGTGATCGCGACCGCCCATGGCGGCAGTCTCGAGACGATCATCGACGGCGAGACCGGCTTTCTGGTCCCGCCGGCAAACGCCGACGCGCTTGCCGAAGCCATCGACGCGGCGCTTGCCGACCCGGCGCGCCTGAAGGCGATGGGGCAAGCGGCACGCGCCCATGTGCTCGCCAATTTCACGGTGGAGATGATGCTGGAGAAGGAATTTTGCGCCTATGAGGCGGTGATGAACGCGTAGATATCGCCAGAGCCAGGGCTTTCGCTTTGGCTCATCGGCAGCGCCTTAAATCGCCACCAGACCTTCCTTCTTGATCTGGCGGATGGTGAGCATGGTGCGCACGGTGTCGACATGGGGGTTGGCGGTTAGAACCTCAATGACGAAATCCTGGAACTGCATCAGGTTTTCACAAACGCAGTGCAGCAGGAAGTCGGTTTCGCCCGAGGTCATCCAGGCCTGGCGCACGATCGGCCAATCCTCGCTTGCGCGCGAAAACGCCTTGAGCTCCACCTCCGACTGATGCTTCAGCCCGACCATGCAGAAGGCGACGAGATCATAGCCGAGCTTCGGCCCGTTCAGCATCGCATTATAGCCCTCGATGATGCCCGCCTCCTCCAGCCGGCGCACCCGGCGCAGGCATGGCGGCGCTGAAATGCCGACCCGATCGGCGAGCTCGACATTGGTCATGCGACCGTCCCGCTGGAGTTCGCGCAGAATTTTAAGATCGACAGAATCGAGATCGGCGCGCATCAAGAGCTCCTGCGGCGGGAAAATCGGGCATATACGCAATTTTATTACAACATACAGCCAGATTCTTTCAACTGGGAGAAATGGTCTGTTGGTAGCTTGCCGTCCGGCCTTGAAACAGACGGCCTTCCAGCCATAAATGGAGGCAGACTTGCAACTGTTGCGGCGTGCCCCTCTTTGTGGCGCGCCAAAAGGATTTTGAGATGGCAGACCACCACACCCAGGTGCTCATCATTGGTTCCGGCCCCGCCGGCTATACCGCGGCGATCTATGCGGCGCGCGCGATGATGAAGCCGGTGCTGATCGCGGGCCTCGAACAGGGCGGCCAGTTGACGATCACCACCGATGTCGAGAATTATCCGGGCTTTGCCGATCCGATCCAGGGCCCGTGGCTGATGGAGCAGATGCTCGCCCAGGCGGAAAACGTCGGGACCGAGATCGTCAACGATATCGTCACCAAGCTCGACCTGTCGAAGCGCCCCTTCACCGCCACCACCGATTCCGGTGAAACCTGGATCGCGGATACCGTCATCCTCGCGACCGGCGCCAAGGCCAAATGGCTTGGTCTCGAGAGTGAGCAGACCTTCAATGGCGGCGGCGTTTCGGCCTGCGCCACCTGCGACGGGTTCTTCTATCGCGGCAAGGACGTTGTGGTTGTCGGCGGCGGCAATTCCGCTGTCGAGGAAGCGCTTTACCTTGCCAATATCGCCAAATCCGTGACGGTGGTGCACCGGCGCGACACGTTCCGCGCCGAACGCATCCTGCAGGAAAGGCTGTTCGCGCTGGAAAACGTCAGGATCGTCTGGGACCACGCCGTGGAGGAAATCGTCGGCACCAGCGCCGTGCCGCCGCTTCCGCCATCAGTCACGGGCGTTGCCGTGAAGAACGTCAAGACCGGCGAGAAGCAGACCATACCCGCCGACGGCGTGTTCATCGCGATCGGGCACTCGCCGCAGGTCGAGCTGATCCGCGACCAGCTTCGCCTGAAGCCCAACGGCTATCTGTGGACCGAGCCTGGCACCACCAAAACCAGCATCGAGGGCGTCTATGGCGCCGGCGATGTCACCGACGACAATTACCGTCAGGCGGTGACGGCGGCCGGCATGGGCTGCATGGCGGCGCTTGAGGCCGAACGCTTTCTGACAGGGCAAAAGACCGGCACGCTGGCTGCCGCGGAGTAGGGTAAATGAAAAGCACGAGCATGCCTCTGGACTGGGACAAGCTCAGGATCTTTCATGCCGCGGCGGAGGCAGGATCGTTCACGCATGCAGCCGACAAGCTCCACCTTTCGCAATCGGCAATCAGCCGGCAGGTTTCCGCGCTGGAACAGGATGTCGGCGTCAAGCTGTTTCACCGCCACGCCCGCGGACTGATTCTCACAGAACAGGGCGAATTGCTTTACCGCACCGCGAACGACGTGCTGTTAAAGCTCGAAAGCGTGCGTTCGCGGCTGACCGAGACCAAGGAAAAGCCCTCGGGCAAGCTGCGCGTCACCACCACGGTCGGCCTCGGCCAGGGCTGGCTCACCGACAAGGTGCAGGAATTCCTTCAGCTCTACCCAGACATGCAGATCCAGCTCATCCTCGACAATGAGGAGCTGGACGTGAACATGCGCCATGCCGATTGCGCGATCCGCCTGCGCCAGCCGCAGCAGCCGGACCTGATCCAGCGCAAGCTGTTCACCGTGCACATGCATGTCTACGCCTCGCCCTCCTATATCAACCGGCATGGCGAGCCGCAGTCGCTGGAAGACCTCGACAATCACCGAATCATCACCTTCGGCGAGCCGGCGCCCGCCTATCTGCTTGACGTGAACTGGCTCGAAATCGCCGGCCGGTCTCCCGACAGCCCGCGTCCGGCGCATCTTCAGATCAACTCGCTGACCTCGATCAAGCGGGCCGCACTTTTAGGGATCGGCATCGTCATGTTGCCGGATTATATCGTCGGTCGCGATCCCGGCCTGTTGCAGCTCGTCACCCATGCCGATGTGCCGAGTTTCGACACCTATTTCTGCTATCCGGATGAGTTGAAGAACTCCGCCAAGCTGAAAGTCTTCCGCGATTTCATCGTCGCCAAGGCGCGCAACTGGAGCTACTGAGGCCGTTTTCCGCCTCAGGCCCAGCGGCTAACCTCCGTTTCACGCCGCAAAGTCCGCAAACCACTTGCCTTCATCGCCTATTTTTTAGGCAATGATTACCCATGTCTCAAATTTAATCAAAAATTGCTGCATTTTTCATCTTTCGCATGGCAGCCATGCACAAAGATGCATTGTGAAATGCCTAATTCAGGAGCATATAGCGCGCAGCTGATGCAGGTGGTGCCCAACTTCTCCCTGGTGCACCGCAGCAGCTGTTCCCCTCTGGAGGTTTTGAGAGACCTTCTAACTCAAAGGGCCCCGTTTTTACGGTGGCCCTCTTTTTTTGCCCGAAATATTCTGTCGTTTTTTTTCGCAGAGCGCGATGAAAACTATTGCATTGCGCACAAAAAAGAACCATATCCGGTATAGCTGATGCGTTCGATACGACTTCTGAGTCGTATTGCAGCAGCTGTTCCCCTCTGGAGGTTTTTACCTTCACACTTACAAGGGCCCCGTTTTGGAGGCCCTTTTTTTTGTGCGCCGTTAACTTCCCTTGAAACGCTAGAGCGCCGAGCATCCATTCGGATGCACAAAGGACGCTTTAACCTATTGAATCTACGCATCGTGCTTTCCGAAAATCGATTCCGATTTTCGGGCCGATGCTGTAGCCTTTGGCGTGCGTAAACGCTTTCTTTTGGTTTATACGTTATAGCGTAAGCCATGTAGACAACGGCTTGCGCGCTTGCGAAAGCCGCGGGAGGCCGTGGAAACGGCGAGCCGGTCCGGAGGGTACAAATTGCGCCCGCGCCGGGCCTCCGCTACAAACAGGGCCGGCACGGGAAGGAATTTGATGGCTAACCTCTTTGACCCCATAACGATCGGCGATGTCACAATCGAGAACCGGATCATTATGGCGCCGCTGATGCGCAACCGCTCGCCCGAAGCCGTGCCGAACGAACTCAACGTCGACTATTACCGCCAGCGCGCAAGTGCGGGTCTGATCATTTCGGAAGCCACGGCGATCACCGAACAGGGTCAGGGCTATTCCCATGCGCCCGGCATCTACAGCGATGCCTCGGTCGAGGGCTGGCGGCATGTCACCACGGCTGTGCACGAGGCCGGCGGCAAGATCTTCTGCCAGTTGATGCATGTCGGCCGGGTGTCGCACAAATCGCTCCAGCCCTTCGGCGATCCTCCCGTGGCGCCGTCCGCCCTGCAGGCGAGAGCGAAAACCTTCGTGGTCTATTCCGACATGACCAGCGATTTCATCGAGACCTCGATGCCGCGCGCGCTGAAGCCCTTCGAGATTTCGGGAATCATCGACGATTACCGCCGCGCCGCCGCCCGCGCGATAGAAGCCGGCTTCGACGGAGTCGAGATCCACGCCGCCAATGGCTATCTCATCGACCAGTTCCTGCGCTCGGGCAGCAACCAGCGCACCGATCTCTATGGCGGGCCAATCGAAAACCGGGCGCGCCTGATGTTCGATGTGGTCGGTTCGATCTCTCGCGAAATCGGTTCAGGCCGCACGGCGATCCGGCTTTCGCCGGTCGCACCGTCCAACGATGTCCACGACGACAACCCGCAGGTTCTGTTCAACTATCTGGCAAGCCAGCTCAGCGCCTATGACCTTGCCTATATCCATATCGTCGAGGGCGCGACCGGCGGAGACCGCAATTACAGCCAGGGCCCGCGACCGTTCGATTACGAGGAAATGCGACAGACCTACTACCGCACCGACGGCTCGGGCGCATGGATGGTCAACAATGGCTATGACCGCCAGCTCGCCATTGATGCGCTCGAAAAGGAGCGCGCCGACCTCGTCTCCTTCGGCCGCGCCTTCATTGCCAATCCCGATTTGGTGCGCCGACTGCGGATCAATGCCCAGCTTAATGCGTTGGACCAGAGAACGCTTTTCGGCGGCGATGCCAAGGGATATGTGGACTACCCTCCCCTCGGCGGCTGAGATCACCAGAAGCGCTGAGATCAATGCGCCGTCATCGGCGCCATTACGGGGGCTTGTCGATCGATGCTGACATTTCTGCGCGGTGAAATCCTGCTGCTGCAGGCGCTTCCGGCGGGCGCGCTCGCCTGGCTCCTCGAACATCAGGTCATGCATGCCGGCCAAGTCTATTCGCTGCTGGCCGCCGCCCTGCTCGTCGTTTCGATCGCCTGCGCCTCGATGCGCGTCGCCCACCATGCCGAAATCCTGGCCGCCAAGGCCGGCGATCCCTATGGCACCATGATCCTCACGCTCTCCGCCGTCACGGTGGAAGTGATCATCCTGGTGATCATGATGCGCGAGAGCGAGCAGCCCACGCTGGTGCGCGACACGATCTATGCCGCCGTCATGCTCGACATCAACGGCATTCTCGGACTGGCGGCGTTGCTCGGCGGCCTGAAGCACGGCGAGCAGCCCTATAATGACGATTCGGGAAAGACCTATTCGGTGATGATCATGACCGCCATGGGCATTTCCATGGTCGTGCCCGACTTCGTGCCGCAGGCAAGCTGGCATGTGTATTCCGGCTTCACCATCGCCGCCATGATCGCGCTCTACGCGCTGTTCCTGAAACTGCAGGTCGGCCAGCACAGCTATTTTTTCGCCTACCGCTATCCCCGGATGAAAAAAGCCACCGAAGGCGAGACCGGCCAGGCAGCGGAGGAAGGCTCGACCACCGTTTCGGTCATCACCCTCATCGCCGGCGTCGCGGTGATCGGGTTGCTTGCGGAGTTCATGTCCGCCTTCCTCAATGACGGGCTGGAAGGAACCGGCGCTCCGCTGGCGCTGACCGCCATTCTGGTTGCCGCGATCGCCGCCGGGCCGGAAATCCTGACCGCGCTGCGGGCAGCCCTCGCCAATCGCATGCAGGCCGTCGTCAACATCGCGCTCGGCGCATCGCTTTCAACGGTGATCCTGACCGTGCCGGTGATCGAGGCGATCGCGCTTTTCACCGGCCAACCCTTCATCATGGCGATGACCCCGGTTCAGATCACCATGACCGCGATCACGCTGGTCGTCGCCGCCATCAACATCAATGACGGCGAGACCAACGCGATCGAGGGCATGACCCATTTCGTGCTGTTTGCGACCTTCATCATGCTCTCGATACTGGGCCTTTGAGCATCGCGGGCGCGGCAGCACGCGGCACGGTGACGCCGATCTCCTCAAGCGCCGTGCGCACGGCGGTATCCAGCGGTGTGCGCGGCTCGTGACCGAGAACGGCCACCAGCTTGTCATTCTTCATGTGCATCGCCTCCTTCCAGAGATAGCGCACCTCCAGCACCTCGCGCATCAGCGTCATGAACGGCGCAAGCAGCGGCACCGCGAACCACGGAAAACGGCTGACTTTCAGCTTCGGATCGCCGGAGATACGGCGGATCGCCTCGACCATCTGCATGCCGTCGGCATCATAGAAGCCCTCGAAATGGTAGTTGGCGAATTTCGGCAACTGCCCTGCCCTGTCATTGAGCGCAGCAAAAGTTTCCGCGAGATCGGGCAGATAGGCCCATTGATGGCCGACGCCGGGCGTTGCCGGGTTGGTGATCCGGGTGAGCGGCACATGCGCCTTCACCATCTGACCGAACCAGCTATTGGCCGCAGCACCGCCGCCGAAAAAATCACCGGCGCGCACCAGAATGACCTGGGTGCCATCAAAGGCCGCTTCCCTGAGACGCTCTTCCACTGCGACCCGGATCAGTCCCTTGCGGGTGTGCGGGTTCTGCGGGCTCTCCTCGTTCGGATAGGGAAACACATCGCGGCCGAAATTATAGATCGTTCCGGGAAACAGTATCCGGGCATTGGCAAGCCGCGCGGCGGCGATGGTGTTCTCCAGCATCGGCATAACCAGTCTATCCCAGTCCTTGTAACCAGGCGGGTTGACCCCGTGGAATATCAGCTCCGCGCCCCGCGCCGCGTTCTCCACGTCCTCACGGCGCATCGCGTCGCCCTTGATCCATTCATAATGCGCCAGACGACCGTCCAATCTGGACGGGTCGCGATTGAGCGCGCGGATATGGTAGCCGCGATCATTGAGCGCCCGGGCCACCGCGCCGCCAACGCCGCCCGTGGCTCCAAGAACAAGCGCCACGGGTTGTCTGTTCATGTCTGACATTGCCATCTCCTTCATTCGAGTGTGACCGCAATATCGGGGCAAACTGCGTTAAACGGAATTGTATAAAATCGTGCCATTGGTATACATAATTTTATGGATACGCAGAGTTGGGATTATTACCGCACCTTTCTGGCGGTGCTTGAAAGCGGATCGCTTTCCGGCGCCGCGCGGCGTCTGGGCCTGACCCAGCCGACCGTTGGCCGCCATATCGAGGCGCTGGAGCGCGACGCCGGCCAGCAGCTCTTCACCCGCTCGCAGCGCGGACTGGAGCCGACCGACACCGCGCGGGCCATGAAACCGCTGGCCGAGGCGATGGCGGCCTCAGCCGACGCCATGCGCCGGGCCTCTTCCGAGACTCGCGACGAAGTCTCCGGGAGCGTTCGCATCAGCGCCTCCGACGTGATTTCCATCGAGGTCCTGCCCGGCATTCTTGCGCCCGTGATGGCTGCCTACCCCCGGCTCGAGTTCGAATTGTCGGTCTCCGACGCGCTCGAGGACCTGTTGAACAGGAAGGCCGATATCGCGCTCCGGCTCGTGGAGCCCACCCAGGCGGCCCTTGTGGTGCGCCATGTCGGCAAGATCCCGATTGGCTGCTTTGCCCGCAAAGAGGTCGTTGCCCGCTTCGGCGCCCCGCAGACGATCGACGACCTGAAAGCGGTGCCGACCATCGGCTTCGATCGCGAACTGGCCTATGTGCGCGATATGATGGAGGGTTTTCCCGAGCTTGCCCTGCCCGATTTCAGCTTCCGCTCCGACAGCAACCTCGCCCAGCTTGCCGCCATTCGCACCGGTTGCGGTTTCGGATTTTGCCAGCATCCGCTCGGCGAGCGCGATCCCGCGCTCATCGAAGTGCTGCATGGCCAGATCCCGTTTCAGCTTCCGCTCTGGATCGCCATGCATGAGGATCTGCGCCGTTCACCCCGCTGTCGCGTCGTCTTCGATGCCCTGGTCAAGGGCATGTCCGCCTATATCAGAACGCCTGAAGCGTCAGGCGATTAGTCGGCATCGCCCGGCGCTTTAACGTGCGCCATTTTCTACGTAGCGTTCGAGTATGAGATGCCATTGCTGGGATTCGAGCGTTTGCAGGATTGCAATGTTGATCGCGTTGCGCGCGGGATCGTTCAGAGGAAGGATCAGGGCGTAGTTCTGCTGCATGAACTCCAGATTGCTGAGATAGAGGTCACGGTAATTGTCGAGCGACCACTGCAGGATCGCACGGTCATAAACGAGCGCGTCGATATCGTGACTTTCAAGCGCATCAAGGCCGGCGGAAACTGTATCGAAAGAGGTCACTGAAATATTGAGAAGGCCGAGCTCGGCGGCCGCCGGCGATTCGGTGATCGTGCCGACCGTCAGCCCGGAAAGGTCCCGGATATTGTCAACGAAATTGGTGTGCAGTGACGAGGTCAGCCCGGCAGCCAGCTGCGCGGTGGTGATCGCGGCGAGGATAAGGGCCGTGAACATCCAGGCCATCGCCAGCAGCCTGCCGAAGAAGGTCACCGGCGCCTTGTCGCCGTAGCCCACCGTGGTCATCGTCACGGTCGCCCACCAGAAGCCGGAAAACACGCCGCGCGCCGGTCGCGGCTCGAACTGTTCGGGATTGGCCCGCCGCTCCAGAAGCCATATCAGCGCGCCGATGACGAAGACCGGGCCGGTCAGCAGGCCGAGCATGTAGAGAAAGGCCGGCGACGTCAGAAGCTCGAACATCATCGTCGGTCCGATCTTGTCGACGACGCGAAGCGCGACGCCAAGGTCGCCGCTGTAATAGGGCACCGAGAAATCGATCACCGCCTCGTCGGCGGCATTGATCGGCACTCCGCCCAGCGCCATGTCGAGCTTCCCGCCGGCCACATCCGGCACCATCGCGTCCGGCGTGGATTCCACCAAGCGGTATTCCTTGCCGATACGGCGGCTGAGCGCATCCAGCAAGTCTATGCCGAGCCCGTACCAACTGCCATCCTTGTCCTGCATGGCATAAGGCGGAAGGGCATACACGCCGACGGTCATGGGTTCATCGGCAGTTGCCTTTGAGGCCGTAGCGCTCTGGGCGCTGGCTGAACCGCCAGCGGCAATCAGCAGCAGACAGGCCGCCAGAACAAGGTGGCGCAACAAAGCGTTGGCTTGGCAAGTGTGGCGCATGATCTCCCGCATTCGTTGAAACCCCGTGCCGCCTGAAGACAGTCGGGCAGGCGCGGCACAGTCTATAACGTCATCAAGTTGCAACCCGCAACGAAAAAGGGCGCGCCCTGCGGCACGCCCCGTTGTCAAATCGCGCTTCGTAACAAAGCCGGAGCGCGGGCCTTACCTGCAGGCGTTGCAGAAGCGCTGGATGCGCATGCAGGATTCTTCCAGTTCGGCTTCCGAGGTCGCATAGGAAATGCGGAAGTTGGGGCCGAGGCCGAAGGCCGAGCCGTGGACGACGGCGATGCCTTCCGCTTCCAGAAGCTCGGTGACGAAATCCTCGTCGGTCTCCATCACCTTGCCGCCCGGCGAGGTCTTGCCCATCAGCCCGGCGCAGGACGGATAGACGTAAAACGCGCCCTCGGGCGTCGGGCACTCGATACCGGGAGCCTGATTGAGCATCGAGACCACGAGGTCGCGACGCCTCTCGAAGGCCTTCTTGCTCTCGGTCACGAAGTCCTGATTGCCGTTGAGCGCCTCCACGGCGGCCCACTGCGCGATCGAGCAAGCGCCGGATGTCTGCTGGCTCTGGATCGTGGTCATGGCGTTGATCAGTTCGGCCGGGCCGGCCGCATAGCCGATGCGCCATCCGGTCATCGCATAGGCCTTGGAGACGCCGTTCATCGTGAGCGTGCGGTTATAGAGGCCGGGCTCCACTTCCGCCGGGGTCACGAACTTGAAATCGCCGAAGGTCAGGTGCTCATACATGTCGTCGGTGAGCACCCAGACCTGCTCGTGCTTCATCAGCACATCGGTCAGCGCCTTCAACTCGTCATGGGTATAGGCCGCGCCCGAGGGGTTGGACGGCGAGTTGAAGATGAACCATTTGGTCTTCGGCGTGATCGCCTTTTCGAGGTCTTCCGCCTGAAGCTTGAAGCCGTGCTCCTGCGTTGCCGAAACGAACACCGGCGTGCCGCCGCAAAGCGCCACCATTTCCGGATAGGAAACCCAGTACGGCGCGGGGATCACGACCTCATCGCCCGGGTTCAGCGTCGCCATCAGCGCGTTGAACAGGATCTGCTTGCCGCCCGTGCCGACAATCGTCTGCGCGGCCGTGTAGTCGAGATTGTTCTCGCGCTTGAACTTGGCGGCGATCGCCTCGCGCAGCGGCTGGATGCCGGCCACCGGCGTATACTTCGTCTCGCCGCGGTTGATCGCGTCGATCGCGGCGGCCTTGATGTTGTCGGGCGTATCGAAATCGGGCTCGCCCGCGCCAAGGCTGATGACATCGCGGCCTTTCGCTTTGAGTTCGCGCGCTTTCTGGGCCACGGCGATGGTGGCGGAAGGCTTTACACGAGAGAGAGCGTCAGCAAGAAGGGCCATTTTCAATGTCCTGATATCTAGATTGATCCTTGGAAAGCGCTGTAGCAAGCGACAACTTCCAAGCGTTTGGTCTAAACGCAATTCGCCCGCGGTTTCAAGCGCTATCGTCGCGGATTGACCGTTTCAGGGCGCAACCGCAGATATTCCGCCGCCTCAACGCCTGTGGCGGCACAAATCCCCTCCCATGATTCCGCCTCAAAATGGTTCGTGTTGGACCACCTTTCACCCAGAAGACGACGCATTTACATGGCGTTATGGCCATGCGCTGAAACATTGCCGAAGGAGAAGGCATATGAGGATGGTCAAACGGATGGCGAGAGGGATCGCCAGGCGCTCGATTTTCATCAAACGCGGGATTTTTGCTTTTGCCACGCTGCCGGTCCTGACGGCGTTCGCGCCGGCCGGGGCTTCCGCCGAGCAAGCATGGCAGGCCGCCCCTCTTTCGGGAACGAATGGCGGGGCGATGCTGTTTGACGGCTACCTGCCCTTCTCCTCGCCGGGCGGCAGCGCGCTGCAGGGCCTTCTGTCCCACACCGCCGCGCGCGACCTGATGATCGCGGCGATGTTCGCGATCTGCCTCGCCATGGTCTTCGGTGCGTCCTATCTCTGGCGCGAAAATGTGAGCCATCTGAAGGCCGACGCCGAACGCAGGCAACGCAACGAGTTCGAGGACTTCTGAACAGAAGCCTCGCGATCCGAGTCGCGGCTCACGGGTTTGTGTAGACCGCGCCACTTGAGCGGCGGGCAGAGCGCCATACGTCACCGGTAAAACGAGAGGAGACTTTGATGAAAGCCACCCCCGTCCTGGCCGGCATGATCGCGGCCCTAGCATTTTCGCCGTTTCCTTCGATAGCGCAGGAGGCGAGCCCGCCGCTCGAGGTCGAGCGTATCGCCGATGGTCTTGTCCACCCCTGGGCCGTCGAGGTTCTGCCCGATGGCGCCTATCTGGTCACCGAGCGGCCGGGCCGCCTCAACATCGTTTCCAAGGATGGCGCGACGCAGAAGGTGAGCGGCGTGCCCGACGTCTATTCCGCCGGCCAGGGCGGTCTGCTCGATGTCGGGCTCGATCCCGGCTTCAGCGAAAACGGCCGCATCTATCTGACCGCCTCCGTTTCCGGCGACGGCGGCCAGGGAACGGCGGTCTTCCGCGCAACGCTCGACCGTCAGCAGGCGCGCCTTGAAAACGTCAGCCAGATTTTCGAGATGAACCGCTTTTCCGGCACCAACCGTCATTTCGGCTCGCGCATTGCGATCGACAGCGCCGGCAACCTGTTCTTCGGCATCGGCGATCGCGGCGAAAGCGAGCGGGCGCAGGATCCGGCCGATCACGCCGGCTCGATCCTCCACATCACGCCCGAGGGCGGCATTCCGCAAGACAATCCCACGCCCTCGGGCTGGGAGCCGGAAATCTGGTCGATCGGCCACCGCAACCCGCAGGGCATCACCATCGATCCGGAGACGGACACGCTCTACACCGTTGAACACGGCGCGCGCGGCGGCGATGAGATCAACATACCGCGCGCGGGCCAGAACTATGGCTGGCCGGAAATCTCCTACGGCGTGCATTATTCGGGCGCGACGATCGGACAGGGCACCGAGGCGCCCGGCCTTGAACAGCCGCTCTACTACTGGGATCCGTCGATCGCGCCGGGCGCGATCGCGGTCTACCGTGGCGATATGTTTCCGGAATGGGACGGGGATTTCCTGGTCACCGCGCTGAAGGACCAGTTGCTGGCCCATATCGGCCTTGACGAGAGCGGCATGCCCGCGACCGAAAACCGGCTGTTTGCCGGTGAATTCGGCCGGCTGCGCGACGTGAAGGTCGCGCCCGACGGCGCGATCCTGCTGGTGACGGACGAGCCCGACGGCGCGCTGTTGCGGGTCTACCGGGCGGAGTGAGCGTCAGCGCTCCTCCCTCTCGTCCGCCGTCATCTGCGGGCGCCAGATCTCCGGCCAGTTTTCCGGGCCGATATCGACGCCGTCACACGCCGTCTTGGAGCGCTCCAGCGTGAGCGCCAGCGGGTTGCCGGCGGCGGCCTCGTTGATCGTCCAGTAATGCGCCAACCCGCAATCGCCGAGCCCGCGGCCGAGATAGACCGAGGACAACAGCTTTTCCTTGAGATCGAAATTGACGTTGTAGACGGTATCAAGAACGGTGATGCCGGCATCGCTGACATTGGGAAATTCCGCGCGGTGGAACTCGTCATCCTTGCCGACATAGAGCTGGTAGGGCTGGTTATACGCGCCGGAGGGCCCGCAGGGCAGAAGCATGATGGTGCTCTTGCCGGTATTGAAGGCGAAGGCATCCGCCTGATCGATATGGGACTGATCGGTATAGCAAGCGCTTTCGGGGTCGCTCAGATTGCGCAGGATCGAGGGCGGGAGCTCATCATAGCTGTCGATCGTCCAGACATCGACGCTTTCTGGCGGCGTCTTCTCCCCGACATCGATCAGGGCATCGGTGCGGCCGCCGCGGCCCTGCCAATCATCGATGAAACGGGCGGCATCGGAAAGCCCGGTCAGCACGATCTCCGAGGAAAACGATCCGATCCCGCCCTCATAGCGGATCGTCGCCCTGGTGCCATCGGCCATCTTGCGGAACAGCGCCACCAGCACCTCGGGCTCGTTGACGCCGAACATGCCAAGCGCATCCTCCCGCACGAGGTCCGCTATGTCGGCCGAAAATCCCGTGACGCCATCGACCGCGATGGTGATCGCGCCGGAGGCATCGCCCCGCGGCAGGAACCCGGGCGGATAAGGAATGCTGAGGGTGAGCGGGGCCGAAGGCGCGACCGAGCGCTGCCACTGGATTGCGGCCAGCGTGGCGCCGCCGCTTGCGCCGGCGGCCGACGTCAGCGAGATGTTGCAGGTATAGGCGTTGTTGCAGCTGACCGCCCAACCCTCGATCTGGCGATACTCGAACGCGCGCGCGCCGACAGGCGGGAAAGAGCAGACCACGACAACAGACGCAAGAAAGCGTATGAACATGTCACGACGCATGGCGGACCCCCGATATTTGCCAGTCAAGTATTTGCGCACCGCCCGCGCGCTCGTCATGCTTGGCCGGTTACTCGCTCCTACACCAGCTTCGTCGGCAAAAGCTAGGCCCGGCCCGGTTAGGTCACAGGCTTTGTAGACCTCCCCTCATCCAAGGGTAGCACAGGGCGAACGCTTTGACACAGTATAACCCAAACTAGTTCCGTCTAATCATCTGATTAGAGCCGGATAATACACAAATACCCGGCCGCGAACGCAACCTGAAGGTCCGATTCCAAAGTTTCGCTTGCCAAAAACCCGCAAACACCGCATTCTGTTCATGTTCGGGCATTTTGCGAGCACGGGAAGACCATATAATCTGATGCGCGCCGGAAACGCTAATTTTTCGGGCGGACCTTGATTTGGCCTGCTTTCGTTGTCCAGGCAAATCGGAACCCGCGGTAATAAAAGGCACCTTTCCTCCAAATTCGAGAAACGCCTGCGCTGCCCCTCAGGGCAAAACGAGCATCGAAATATCTGCCCCTCCATCAGCAATCGGATGGGCGAGAAAAGGACCTTGAAGCATGGCCGAAACTGGCATCGTAAAGTTTTTCAATACCGACAAGGGGTACGGTTTCATCAAGCCGGACAATGGCGGCGCGGACATCTTCGTCCATATCTCCGCCGTTCAGTCGTCCGGGCTGACGGGACTGACCGAAAATCAGAAGGTCAGCTACGACACCGAGCCGGACCGCCGCGGCAAGGGCCCCAAGGCCGTCAACCTGCAGGTCACGGAATAGGTTTCTGTTCCCTGCGCCACAACGCCTTGAACCGGCGCGCGGCAGGGCGCCGGTTTGCTGGTGGTCTGGCGGCAGACACCCCTTACGTGAGGCGAAGTATTCCCCGGTTTTGCCCATCGGACTCCTGAGGGGCGAACAAGGTTCTGACGCCTCACCTGAAACTAGCAGTTCGTGGTCATTCCATAGGCAGGAAGCCCATCCTCCAAGCGGAATTCAGTTGGCGTGCAAGCCAATCCTTTCTTCGGGCGTCATCCTCGGGCTTGACCCGAGGATCTAATCACCGCTCCGCACGAGCGGCGTTCGCGCCTTCCAATGATTTGGATTCAAATAGATTCCCCTCCCCGATACGCCTGTCGCGCTGAAACGTGCTTGGATGCTCGGGACAGGCCCGAACGAGACGGCGGCGGGTGAGGTTTGCTTTGTCAGGAGGAAAAAACCGGCCTCTCACCCGGATTCAGACTGCTGACAAACTCCTGAATCTGCAGTTTGACACCTTCCTGACCTTCCTCACAAGGGTCATGCTCGGACTTGATCCGAGCATCCAGGCGACCTAAGCCATTGAATTTGATAAGAGCTATTGCGAAGCCTTGCCGCGCTGCCTGGATCCTCGTGTCAAGCACGAGGATGACGCCGAATTTGAGGACAGGTTTCTCAACAAACTGAACCCGGCCTCTCAGCCGGGTTTCTCGTTATTGCAGATCGGCTTTCGCCATCTCAGCTATCGAGGAAGCTCCTCAGCTTCCGGCTGCGGCTCGGGTGCTTCAGCTTGCGCAGCGCCTTGGCTTCGATCTGGCGGATACGTTCGCGGGTGACCGAGAACTGCTGGCCGACCTCTTCGAGCGTGTGGTCGGTGTTCATGCCGATGCCGAAGCGCATGCGCAGCACGCGTTCCTCGCGCGGCGTCAGCGAGGCGAGAACACGGGTGGTGGTCTCGCGCAGGTTCGCCTGGATCGCGGCATCGATCGGCAGCAGCGCGTTCTTGTCCTCGATGAAATCGCCGAGATGCGAATCTTCCTCGTCGCCCACCGGGGTTTCGAGCGAGATCGGCTCCTTGGCGATCTTCAGCACCTTGCGGACCTTTTCGAGCGGCATGTTGAGCTTTTCCGAAAGCTCCTCAGGCGTCGGCTCGCGGCCGATCTCGTGCAGCATCTGGCGCGAGGTGCGGACGATCTTGTTGATCGTCTCGATCATGTGCACCGGAATACGGATCGTGCGGGCCTGGTCGGCGATCGAGCGGGTGATCGCCTGCCGGATCCACCATGTCGCATAGGTCGAGAACTTGTAACCGCGGCGATACTCAAACTTGTCGACCGCCTTCATCAGGCCGATATTGCCTTCCTGAATGAGGTCGAGGAACTGCAGGCCGCGATTGGTGTATTTCTTCGCGATCGAGATCACCAGACGAAGATTGGCTTCCACCATCTCCTTCTTGGCGATGCGCGCCTCGCGCTCACCCTTCTTGACCATGTGCACGATGCGGCGGAACTCGGCGATCGAGATGCCGGTTTCGGTCGCAAGGCTCTGGATTTCGGTCCGGAGCGCCTTGATGTCGGCACCGTCCTGGCTGGCGAATTCCTTCCAGCCCTTGCCGGAAAGATTGCCGATCGACTTCATCCAGTTCGGATCAAGCTCGGCGCCGTGATAGTGCTCGAGGAAGTCGTCGCGCTTGACGCCGCGATGGGTCGCCATGCGCAGCAGCTTGCCTTCGTTTTCAACGAGACGCTTGTTGATGTCGTAGAGCTGCTCGACCAGAAGGTCGATGCGGTTCTGGTTGAGCGACAGCGACTTGACCGCGCCGATCAGCCCTTCCTTGAGCTCCTTGTAGCGGCGCTCCTGGGCGTTGGTCAGCGTGCCGGTGGCGGCCAGACGCGCTTCCACCTGCTGGTCCTGCAGCTTGCGGAGCTTCACATAGGTCTCGGCGATCAGGTCGAGCGTGTCCATCACCTGCGGACGCAGCTCGGCCTCCATGGCGGCCAGCGACAGGTTGGATTCATCATCCTCCTCGTCGTCTTCCTCCGGTTGGATTCCCTCGCCGCCGACATCGGTGACGTCGTCGGAGCGCTTCTTGCGGGCCTGTTCCTTTTCCTCGGCCTTCTTGCGGTCGGCCTCGATCTTTTCCGGGCTCTGGAACTGCGGGGCTGCCTTGGCCTCGGGACCGGAATAGGTCGTCTCAAGATCGATGATCTCGCGCAGAAGCGTCGTGCCTTCGTTCAGTTCGTCGCGCCAGATGATCAGTGCCTGGAAGGTCAGCGGGCTTTCGCAAAGCCCGGCGATCATCGTCTCGCGGCCGGATTCGATGCGCTTGGCGATCGCGATTTCGCCCTCGCGCGACAGCAGCTCGACAGAGCCCATCTCGCGCAGATACATGCGCACCGGATCGTCGGTACGGTCGGTAGGCTCTTTCTTCTTGGTCTGCGCTACCGCCGAACCGGTCGTGGTCGCGACCTCGGTGCTGTCGCTTTCATTGTCGCTGTCACTGTCGTCGGCGCTGTCATCGGCATTGTTGTCGTTGTCGACTTCGTCCTCGTCCTCGACGACATTGATGCCCATTTCGGAGAGCATGGACATCACGTCCTCGATTTGCTCGGAAGTCACTTCCGAGGACGGGAGCACGGAATTCAGCTCATCCATGGTGACATAGCCGCGCTTCTTGGCGGCCTTGATCATCTTCTTGACGGCGTCATCGGAAAGGTCCAGGAGAGGGCCGTCGGTACCGCCTTCGCGTTCGGTTTCGGCTTCTTCGTTTTCCTTGACTTTCGTAGCCATAAATATTGTTTCCCTGACGCTTTGTCGCTGTTGCCAAGCGGCATACCGGCAAATGATTAAGGACCTCTTTTGCGAGGTCTGCCGGATTTAAAAAACCACACATGAACAGGACAGTCTTCAACGCGGCGGTTTTCGCTACCCCCGGTGAATGCTGTCCAGATCATGAAAATGTGCTGCTCACTGCCATCCGAACTGGTGATTCCCAGATTTTCGCCATCCGTCAAGCGTCAATTGTGTATTTGCGCGATTTCATATCGAAAATCCGCCGGTGAAACGCTTCTGACGATGACAGGAACCGATGCAGCTTCTCTGTCGGCCCTAGAAACGTTAATTTAGATTGCTTCGCCGCAAATACAAGTGGCGGCTGAAAGGAATCGGTTCGGACGCATCCCGAAATTGCCGCTTGAAGACCCCTTATCCGCCCGCTCCGGACTTTCCGCCGCGTCCCGACATCAGGCCGAAACCGTCGATCTCGGCCTCCTGGTTGTCGATGCGGGCAATTTCGTTCTGAACCGAAACCAGCGCCGGCATCAGTTCGGCCAGCAGATCCGCATTGCCCTCCTCCGTCGCCTCCGCGATCTCGCGTTCCAGCTCGCTCTTGTGGCGGGCCAGCGAGCGGGCGCGGTTATGCAGCGCCAGCGCCTGATGGTAGACCTCGCGGACATCCTCAAGCGCGGCGTCGGGCCCGGCGATCCAGTGGACATTGCGGCCGACATGGGCGGCGATCTGATCGACAAGGCCGGCAAAACCCGCCTCCTCCAGCCGCTGCCGCAGCTTTTCCCGCCCCATGTCGGGGCGCGAGGCTTCGGCCAGAAAGGCCGGCCAGAACGCGCGCATCTCCGCTGCCTCGAAGGAAAGCGTCGACACGCTGTCGAAATCCTCGCGCACCAGTTCGGGATGCGAGATCAGGCAGAACACGAGCTGGCATTCGCGAAAGGTGAGATTGCTGGTAACCGGGCGCAGGCTCGCAAGCGGCGAGCGCGACAGGCGTTCGGACGCCGAGAGAAGGCCGTTGCCGCGCGGCGCGTTGAACCGCCCGCCCCCCTTGGTGGACCCGGAAAAACTGCCCCTGCCGCCGGCAAAATTCCCGCCGCCGCGCGACGGGCCCCGAAACCGCTGATAAAGCCGGTTGCGGAAATCTTGCTGGTAATGTCGGCGCACGCTTTCGTCCGCAATCGTCGCCACCAGCGCGTTGACCCGCGCCTCGATCGCCGCCCGCCGCTCCGGCGTCTCGCCGGCCTCCGGGCTGCCTGCCTCGCGCTCGAACACGGTGTCGGCCAGCGGACGGGCCTGGGCGATCACGGCGTCAAACGCCTGGCGTCCGCCCTCGCGCACCAGATCGTCGGGGTCCTTGCCGCCGGGAAGCAGCGCGAATTTCAGCGAATGGCCAGGTTTGAGCATCGGCAGCGCCAGGCCGGCGGCGCGCTCCGCGGCGCGGATGCCGGCGCCATCGCCGTCAAAGCACAGCACCGGCTCGCTGGTCATCCGCCAGATCAGTTGCAACTGGTTTTCGGTCAAGGCCGTGCCGAGAGGCGCGACGGCGTTTTCGATACCGGCCTGATGGAGCGCGATCACATCCATATAGCCTTCAACGGCGATGATCGTCTTTGCCCCCTCCGCGCCGGAAAGCGCGCGGCGGGCGCGGGCGAAATTGAACAGAACATTGCCCTTGTGAAACAGCTCTGTTTCGTTGGAATTGAGATATTTCGCCGGCGCATCCGGGCGCATCGCCCGGCCGCCAAAGGCGATCACCTGCTCGCGCGATGACAGGATCGGAAACATGATCCGGTCGCGGAAACGGTCATAGGAAACGGCGATATCCGGCCCGTGGACCACCAGCCCGCAGGCCTCGATCTCCTGCTTCTCGACGCCCTTCGAGGCCAGAAATTCCTTCAGCGCATTGCGGCTTTCCGGCGCGTAGCCGAGCCGGAACGTGTCGATCGTGCGCGCCGAAAGGCCGCGTTCGCGCAGGTAAGCCCGCGCCTTTGCCCCTGCCCCGGTCTGAAGCTGATCCTGAAAGAAGCTTGCGGCAAGCTCCATGACGTCGACCAGGGTGCGGCGCTTTTCCTCGCGCCGCTCGGCCTGCGGGTCGCGTTCCGGCATCGCAACGCCCGCCATATCGGCGACGCGCTGCACGGCTTCGGGAAAGCTCATGCCATCGAGATCGGTGAGGAAACGGAAATGATCGCCGGAAACCCCGCAGCCGAAACAGTGGTAGCGGCCCTTGCGGTCCTCGCAGTGAAAGCTCGGGGATTTTTCGCCGTGAAACGGGCAGCAGGCCCAGTAGTCGCCGCGCCCGACATTGGTCTTCTTGCGATCCCACGTGACCCGCTGGCCGATCAGCGCCGAGATCGGCACGCGGTCGCGGATTTCATCAAGAAAGGATGGCGGAAAACGCATGAGGTCCTCGGGTGTGCCGGCAGGCCTGACAGCCTACAGGCCCCGCAACGGTTTAGCGGGCGCGGGGCGGGTTATCCCCCATATCCACTGCTGATATCCACAGCGGTCCGGCAACGGAATGCTATTTCAGCATGTCCTTGACCACGCCGGAGGCCTTGGAGAAGTCCATCTGACCGGAATAGCGGTCCTTCAGCGTTTCGATGCACCTGCCCATGTCGCGCAGACCCTGCGCGCCGGTCTCCTCGACCACGGAGGCGCAGACTTCGCGGATCTTGTCCTCGGGCAACTGGGCGGGCAGGAATTCGCGAATCACCGCCATTTCCTGACGTTCCTGTGCAGCGAGGTCGGGCCGGCCCTTCTCTTCGTAGAGGCGGGAGGATTCCTTGCGCTGTTTCAGCATCTGGAACAGAATCCCGGCGATATCGTCATCGCTGACGGGGTCCTTGCCGTTGGCACGATGAGCCAGGTCGCGGTCCTTGATGGCCGCGTGAACCAGTCTCAATGTGCAGAAGCGTACCGGATCTTCCTCTTTCGAAGCGTCTTTTTGTGCAAGTGCGAGTTTATCGCGCAACATTCATTCACTCCTGGCAACGCCATCTTCAAGGTACCGCATCGACACATGCCGAATGGCGGCGGCGTTTACCGAATACCGGGGCTGCGATCAAATCAAATCTTCGGGCGCGTCATTTATTTTGAGCAGATGCCACAAGTCTGCCTTAAGAGCAATTGACCCGCAAGCGCGGTTTCTCTATTTTCCCGCAACCGCATCAAAAAGTGGCCTACCCGAACGCAGCTTGCCCGCGAACCCTTTGGCTCGGGCTCATATATAGGATCGGGACAGGGCCCGTTCAATCGGCCCCGGGCCGGCGACTAGCAAGGAATGATCATGACTGCCCCATGGACACAGGAAACGCCGACGGCCGCGCTGGTTCTGGCCGACGGCACGGTAATCTACGGCAAGGGCGTCGGCGCCACAGGCAGCGTCGAGGCAGAGGTCTGCTTCAACACCGCGCTGACCGGCTATCAGGAAATCCTGACCGACCCGTCCTATCTCGGACAGATCGTCACCTTCACCTTTCCGCATATCGGCAATATCGGCGCCAATGGCGAGGATATCGAGGATCTGGTGCCCGCCGCCCGCCGCGGCGCGGTCGGCGCGATCTTCAGGGCCGATATCACCGCGCCCTCCAACTACCGCTCCAGCGAAGACCTCGACACCTGGCTGAAGAAGCGCGGCATCATCGGCCTTTCCGGCATCGACACCCGCGCGCTGACCGCCTGGATCCGCGAGCATGGCGCGCCCAATGCCGTGATCGCCCACGAGCCGTCCGGCAAGTTCGATCTCGACGCGCTGAAGGCCAAGGCGAAGGCGTGGGGCGGACTGGAAGGTCTCGACCTCGCCATCGAAGCCACGTCCGGCCAGTCGTCGAAATGGGACGAGAAGCCGTGGGTCTGGAACGAAGGCTATGACACGCTCGCCGAAGCTGACGCCCGCTATCACATCGTCTGCGTCGACTACGGCGTGAAGCGCAACATCCTGCGCCTGTTCGCCGGTCTCGACTGCAAGGTCACGGTCGTGCCGGCCAAGACCTCGGCGGAACAGATTCTGGCGCTTTCGCCCGATGGCGTGTTCCTGTCGAATGGCCCGGGCGATCCGGCCGCGACCGGAGAATATGCCGTGCCGGTGATTCGCGCGCTGATCGACAGCGGCCTGCCGATTTTCGGCATTTGCCTCGGCCACCAGATCCTCGCGATCGCGCTCGGCGGTAAGACCACAAAGATGCATCAGGGCCATCACGGCGCCAACCATCCGGTGAAGGACTACACCACCGGCAAGGTCGAGATCGTGTCGATGAACCACGGTTTCGCGGTCGATTCGGCCTCGCTGCCGGAGGGCGTCGCGGAAACCCATGTGTCGCTGTTCGACGGCTCCAATTGCGGCATCGCGCTTGCCGGCAAGCCGGTCTTCTCCGTCCAGCATCACCCGGAGGCATCGCCCGGTCCGCAGGACAGCCACTACCTCTTCCGCCGCTTCATCAATCTGGTGCGCGAGAAGAAGGGCGAGGCGCTGCTGGAAGAGCGCGCCTGAGCACTATCGGGCCCTAGCGGCCCCTCGGCGTCCGCTTCCGTTTCGCGGGCGCCATCCCCTCTCCGGGGTCACCCTCGGGTCAAGTGTAAAGCCCGGAGACATCCCTGACAGGTGTTCGGAGACATGCCTGACAGTTATTCGTCTTTGTTAAGGTCGATGAGGGCGACTTGGTTTGCTGCGAAGAACACGCCATGTTGGCCGTCGGTTTCGAGGGGTCTGATTGCCAGCATTTCCCCTTGAAAGGCCTTCGGCACACGCCATGCCTTGCCGTTGAATGCGACATAGGCGTTTGTGCTGCTGACGCGCCTGACGATCTCGCCTGGGTCATAGACGGGCTCGGGAACAGTGGCGGGAAAGCTGCGGGGCGACGGGCTGTAGCGGCTTGCGGGCACGGCCATGGCGATGCCCTGATGCGGCCGATGATGGTTATAGAGGTCGCGCCAGCGATCAAACGCCCTTTGCGCCTGCCTGAAGTCCGACAATGGCTGGAAGGCGAGAACTTCAGCCTTGAAACTGCGGTGGAAGCGTTCGTTCTTGCCGCGTCCCTGCGGATGGTAGGGGCGGGCGTGAATGAGTTCTACCCCCAGCTTGAGGAGCCAGACGCGCAAGCGTGTCCAGCCGTGCTGAACGCCGTTCCCCACGGGTTGCCATTGTCGGTATAGATCGCCATCGGCAGCCCATGGTGACGAAAGATGCGTTCCAGCCGACTGCGAACCGTCATCCTCCGTTCGTCGGCGCAGGCCTCAAGTCCGAGGGCAAACCGCGAATGATCATCGAGGACGGTGAGCGGATGACACCAGCCCCCGAGACGAGTTGAAAACGTCCTTTGAAGTCCATCTGCCATAGCAGGTTTGGCGCTTCGCGCTCGAAACGTCCATAAGCCGGGCCCGCGCCCTCAGGCGTTGTGATCCGCTTGTGTCGAACCAGGATGGCATGGACTGTCGAGGCCGCCGGCGGATCGGTCCCCATACGCTCCAGCATCCACGCAATCTTGCGGGCGCCCCAGGCCGGATGCGCATCGCGCACCTCAAGCACCGCCTGTTCAAGCGCCTGACCGGTGCGCCGCGGGCTCGCGTGCGGCCGCCGCGAGCGATCCTGCACCCCCTCGCCAGCCCTGACACGCTTCAGCCAGACATAGCCCGTCTGGCGAGAAATCCCGAAGCGCCGGCACAATTGCGAAATATTCGCGCCCTCAAGCGCACAAAGCCGGCAAAACTCCAACCGCTGATCCACCACAGACTTCGTCTCCCACCCCATCAAAACCTCCCAGATTGCAATCCGAGAAGTGTCAGGCATGTCTCCGAACATCTGTCAGGTATGTATCAAGGCTGTACACTTGACCCGAGGGTCCAGGCGGCTTTTTCCGTGTGGTCTGGATGCTCGCGTCGAGTACGAGCATGACGCACCAGAGGGTAGCGGAGCGGCCGCTACGCCATCCCCTCAACCGCCGCCCTCCCCGGCGGCCGCGGCAATCTCCGCGCCCTTGCGGTGGCCATAGCGCAGGCTCCACGAGATCATCAGCGCGAAAACCACGATCCACATCGCCTCCGAGACCACCAGGAATATATCAACCGGCAGCAGCGGAATAAGCAACGCGCGCGCCGTCGCCTCGCAGATCAGCACGACCGCCCAGGCGATCGTCATCCGGCGCATCAGCGCCCGGTAGGGCGGCGAGACCGCCCAGAGTCGGTTGCCGTCCTCGCGCTCCTCCCCGCCCTTTTCGGTCGCGAAGTAGAATACCAGCGGCCGCGGCATCAGGAGCGAGCCGGCGAATACCAGGCCGATGAAGCCGGTTATCAGCGAATTTTTCAGAAGCGCCAGATAGGCGCTGTTGAAATAGAGGCTGCCGACGAGCGAGGCGAGCGTCGCCGCAAGCGTGATCACGCTGACCGGAGCGAGCCTGCGGTTTCTGACATAGGTGATCAGGATCACCGCGATCGGGAAGATAGAGCCGATCGCCAGCGCGTGGACGGTGGACAGGCCAAAATGGCGGGCGATCAGAAACGCCACATAGGGCAGGACCGCGCCGAAGATGATGTCGTTTCGCATGCCCTCTCCCGCCTTCCCCCGCAGGGTCTAGAAATCGCCGTCGAAGATCAAGATAACGTAAGCGAAGAATACCGCCAGATGCACCACGCCCTGAAGCGAATTGGTGCGGGTGCCGACGAAGGTGACGATGCTGATGGCGAGCGACAGTGTCAGCACCACAACGCCGGCCGGGGTCAGGCCAAGCTCGATCGGCAGGCCGACGAAATGTGCGGCGATCAGCACCGCCGGCACCGTCAGCCCGATCGTCGCCAGCGCCGAGCCGAGACATATGTTGACGGCGCGCTGGAGCTGGTTCTTGCGGGCGGCTTCCAGCGCCGCCAGCGCCTCCGGCGTCAGGATCATGATCGCCACGATGAAGCCGCCAAGCGCCACCGGCGCGCCGACCTGGGCAATGCCGAAATCGACATAGACGGCGAGCTTCTTCGACATCAGCACCAGCGGCAGCAGGGCCAGCAGCAGGCCCGCAGCATGAAAGCCCGCGCTTTTCGGGCGGAGATGATGGTGATGCGCATCCGGCTCCTCGTCGCCATGGCGCGGCTGCTGGAAGCTGACGGGGTTCTGCACCGTCTGAAACAGCAGGAAGATGCCGTAAAGCACCAGGGAGATCACGATCTGAAACACGGTCTGAAGCGTCGACAGCCCACCACCCGGCGCCGACGAGGTGAAGCTCGGCAGGATCAGGCTGGTGATCGCCACCGGCAGAAGCACGATCAGATAGGCATTGGCGCCGGAGAGGTTGAACACCTGCAGGCCGTGCCGCAGCCCGCCGATCAGGAGGCTGAGCCCCACAAGGCCGTTCAGCACGATCATCAGCACCGAAAACATGGTGTCGCGCGCAAGCGTCGGCACGTTGTCCCCGGTCAGCATCACAGCCGTGATCAGCGCCACCTCGATGCCGATCACCGAAAGCGTCAGGATCAGCGTGCCAAGCGGCTCCCCGAAGATCGCCGCCAGACATTCGGCGTGATGCACCACCCGGAACACCGCCATCAGCATGACCACGAAGATCACGGCAAGCACAGCGAACGAGGCCATCGTCCCAAGATAGTCGGGCTTCAATGAATTGCCCGCGAAGGTAAACAGCAGGAACGCGCACCAGATCAGCACAATCGGCCATTCGCGCCAGAGTGCATTCTTGTCTGATGTCACGGATGAGCCTCGCAGGTGATGGATTGCGCCGGAAACGCGGCGAGATCAATTCACCATTTTAAGCCTGTGCGCGCAAGGGCGGACGATGAGGCAACCGCCCGTAAAATGTCCTCAAAGCGTCCCCTGCCCGGCCCCTCGGCGGGTCGGAGTGCCCCTCAGGCAAGACGCCGAACCGAGTGCCACAACCAGCCCTTTTGCATTTTCTCTAAATAAATCATGTAAAAATATATGTATAAACCGAAATAAAATCAACTTTACCGAATTTAATATTTAATATATACGAATATTTAGGGGAAATATACTACAGGTAAATGATCATGAGGGAAAATACGAAATTAGTATTTATTGACAATGATAATCATGATTTCTGGGCGTCCGGAAATCACGGCAGCAGCATATCGTTCCTCGGTGAAAAATTACTTGTATCCTGGTCCCACAAGCATGCGCGTGACGGCCAATCCTCCGCCATCTATGCTTCATCGGCGGACCCCGTGGACTATGCCTGGCGACCGCTGGCGAAAATCGCGGACAATGGCGAAGGCGGCGCTGTTTCCAAATATCCGGCCACCAACCCGGTGTTTCATTGCGATGCCGGGAAGATGCGCCTGTTCTGGCAGATGACCAGTGACGGAACCCAGGCAAGCGCCCAGCTTCGCATGCGCGCCGGAAACATGTCCGATGCCTTCGACAGCATTCATTCGGTGGGATGGACCACGCCGGTCGATGGCGACCCTTTGACGACATCGGTGAGCGGCGATGATTTCCTCAATGCCGCCGCAGCACTCTATCCCAACGCCTGGCCGCTTCTGAACGGCGCGTTCGAGCCGAAAAAGAGTTTCGAGAAAGCGCCGTCGTTCAGCTCCGAGAAGGGACACAATCTGGCAGCGCCGGACGTGGATGCCGCCGCAATCGACGCGATGATCGATGCACTGTTCGCCAGGATAAGGGAATTCGACAACACCTATCTCAAGGACGTCAAGCAGCAATTGCTGGAGAACAGGCCGGCGCTCGGCCCCATACTGGACAGGTTACGCAGGTTTTCCGACATCCTGCGGTTCTTCGATGCGCTGCACGCGCATATGAGGAGAAACACGCTCATCGTGTTCCTGTACATGGTCTACGACACCTACAACATGGTCGTCATGCGGCTCACGGTGTTCAACATGTTCAGCCCGGATCGCTATGAACGGGGCTGGCAGACGCGGTCCCAGCCGCAAAAGATCAGGCTGGAAAACGGCGCCGACCGTCTGCTGCTTCCGGTCCACTCCGACGTCGTCAACCTCTCGGTCGTGCTTTACTCGGACGATGACGGGGCGAACTGGCACTATGCCGAAACGCCGATCCTCGGCCGCGGCACCATCGAGCCGAGCATCGTCCAGCGCCCGTCCGGCAAGCTCACGGCCTTTCTGCGCACCAAAGCGCCGGATTTGTATCTCGACCGCATTGCCGTGAGCGATTCCTGCGATTACGGGATCACCTGGTCTCCGGCCGTGCCGATCCTCAATGCCAGCATCAAAAGCCGAGATTCCGGCATCTCGGCCCTGTCGTTGAAGTATTCGCGATTCGACCCGTCGCTCGGCCCGTTCGTCGTGGTCTACACGCCCGACGAGGATGGCCGGGACCTGCATCTTTGCGTCGGGTTCTTCGGCACGACAGCGGGCGGCGGCAACCGGCCGCTCGCCTGGCTCGAACCCGTCTGCCTGGAGCAGGCGGACAAGGACTGCCGGATCGGCGACCCTTCCGTCACGGAGGGAGACGACGGAACGCTCTATATTTCATGCAGCTACCGCGTTTCCAACGGGGACGGCGTCAGCGAAAAAATCTGCGTGATACAATATGACGGCCTCAGAGGCTGAGGCCTGTCCCGCCGATCAATGCGCCGCGGCCTCGCGCGCCCGCGCCAGTTCAGCAAGGTCGGCGGCCTTGAGTTCCACCGATTCGCCGCAGCCGCAGGCCGAGGTTTCGTTGGGATTGCGGAACACGAAGCCGGTTCTGAGCTTGGTGACCTCGAAATCCATCTCGGTGCCCAGCAGGTAAAGCGAGGCGGCGGGATCGACCCAGACCTTGGCGCCGGCATGTTCGACGGTGTCGTCGCCAGCCTTCGTGCTGTCGCTCGTGACGAGGTCCACCGCATATTCGAAGCCGGCACAGCCGCCCTTCTTGATCGATATGCGGATACCGAGCGCATCCGGCCCGGCATTGCCGGTGATTTCGTTGATGCGGGTCGCTGCCGCATCTGTGAGGGTGATGACCTGAAAGCCCATTTCCATTCTCCATCAACATCCGGGTTCAAGGCCCGGCGTTAGAGGTGCATTGCATCAGCGCGCGAAGGCGGCGTCAATAGGCGCTCTGCATGTCTAATCGAGCTGCCTGCCGAAGCCTTTCCTTCCATTCTGCGTCATCCTCGGGCTTGACCCGAGGATCTAATCCCGTCTCAATACGAGCGGAGTGCCGGGTCGCATTCTGCCTTGCCAGTCCTCGCTCGAACAAACCCGCGCCTCATTCCCGGCCCGGTGGTTGGATCCTCGGGTCAAGCCCGAGGATGACGCCCGTGGGTTGGGCTGCCACCAGGGAGCAACGCAATTAAGTAGGCATTGGCCGCCTGCCCTCTTGCTAACTCAATACCAGCCCACGGCCACCTTGGCCTCTTCCGACATCCGGTCGGGCGTCCAGGGCGGATCGAAGGTCATTTCGACCTCGACGCCGGAGACGCCTTCGACCGTGCCGACGGCATTTTCGACCCAGCCGGGCATTTCGCCGGCGACCGGGCAGCCGGGCGCGGTCAGCGTCATGTCGATCTTCACCACCCGGTCGTCATCGACATCGATCTTGTAGATCAGGCCCAGCTCGAAGATATCGGCCGGGATTTCCGGATCATAGACCGTCTTCAGCGCGGAGATGATGTCGTCGCTCAGCCGCGCAAGCTCTTCCGGGGGAATGGAAGAGGCAGTCGCGCCGGCCGTCTGGTCTTCAGTCTTTTCCTCGACACTCATGGCAATCCTCTTTCAGGCCGCTTTCGGCCCCTATCAGGCAAAGAATGTGCGCGCGTAATCCAGCGCTTCCACCAGCGCGTCCACCTCCGCGCGAGTATTGTACAGGCCGAACGAGGCCCTGCAGGTCGACGTCACCCCGAAACGCGCCAGAAGCGGCTGGGCGCAGTGGGTGCCGGCGCGAACGGCGACGCCGCGCCGGTCGATGATCGTCGAAATATCGTGGGCATGCACGCCTTCGATCGCGAAGGAGAAAATGCTGCCCTTTTGCGCGGCATTGCCGATGACGCGCAGCGCATTGACATGACCGAGCTGCTCCCGGGCATAAGCCGTCAGGTCAGCCTCGTGGGCGGCAATCGCCGCGCGGCCTGTCCCTTGCATATAGTCAAGGGCAGCGCCCAGTCCAATAGCCTGGACGATCGGCGGCGTGCCGGCCTCGAAGCGGTGCGGCGGCTCGGCATAGGTGACGCCATCCATCGTGACATCGGCGATCATCTCGCCGCCGCCCTGGAATGGCCGCATCTCGGCGAGCCGGTCATACTTGCCGTAGAGCACGCCGATGCCGGACGGGCCGTAAAGCTTGTGACCGGTCATCACATACCAGTCGCAATCGATATCGCGGACATCGACCGGCAGGTGAACCGCGCCCTGCGAGCCATCGACCAGCACCGGGATATCGCGCTCATGCGCGATCCGGCAAACCTCTTTCACATCGACGATGGTGCCGAGCGCGTTCGACATCTGGGTGATGGCGACGAGCTTGGTGCGCTCGGTCAGGCATTTCTCGAAGTCCTCGATATGAAACTCGCCATCGTCATCCACCGGCGCCCAGACCAGCTTGACGCCCATGCGCTCGCGCAGGAAATGCCAAGGCACGATGTTGGAATGGTGCTCCATGATCGAGAGCACGATCTCGTCGCCCTCTTTCAGGTGCTCCATCGCCCAACCATAGGCAACCGTGTTGATCGCCTCGGTGGTGTTGCGGGTGAACACGATCTCGTTCACCGAACCGGCGTTCAGGAAGGCGCGCACCTTCTCGCGCGCGGCCTCATAGGCATCGGTCGCGGCATTGGAGAGGAAATGCAGGCCGCGGTGCACATTGGCGTATTCATGGCTGTAGGCGTTCGAAACCGCCTCGATCACGACCTGCGGTTTCTGCGCCGACGCGCCATTGTCGAGATAGACCAGCGGCTTGTCGCCATGCACGGTGCGCGAGAGGATCGGAAAATCCTGCCGGATCTTTTCAACGTCATAGGTGGAGGCCTTAGTGTCCATAACCGATGAACCCCGTCAATGTCCCTTCCGGATCGCGGCGCCGGTCACTCATGGCGATCGAGCCAGTCCGCGATGATCGCCTCTACGGCTTCCGACAGCGCTTCGTTCTCGAGCTCTTCCACCACTTCGGCGACGAAAGCGTGGATCAGGAGCCCTTCGGCCACCTTGCGCGGAATGCCGCGCGCCATCAGGTAATAGAGATGGTTCGGGTCGATATCGGTCACCGTCGCGCCATGGCCGCACTGCACGTCGTCGGCGAAGATTTCCAGCTCCGGCTTGGCGTTGAACGACCCGAAATCGCTCATCAGCAGCGTGTTGCACGACATCTTGGCATCGGTCTTCTGGGCATCGGGCGCAACCCGGATCAGCCCCTGGAACACGCCCCTGGCCTTGTCGAACACCACATTGCGGATGATCTCGGTCGAGGTCGTGTTGGGCACGTTATGGCCGAGGTCGAAGGTGATGTCGGTATGGGTCTCGCCGCCGAGCAGGTTGACGCCGCGAAGCATCAGGTCCGCGCCCTCGCCGACAACCGCGCAATCGATCTCGTGGCGCACCAGCTTGCCGCCGGCATTGACGATCAGCAGCTTCAGCTTCGCGTTTTCGCCGAGTTCGATCTTCAGCTTTCCGAGATGGGTGTCGTTTGCGCCCTGGCTCTGCATCACCACATAGGTAATCTCGGCGTCCTTGCCGAGCGTCAGCGCCGAAAGGTTGCTGACGAGCGCCGCAGCGCCTGCCGGCGCGACATGACGTTCGATCACCGTGCCGGTCACGCCCTCGGCGAAGTTCAGGCGATTGCGGGTATGCACCTGCCCGCCGCCATGCACGGCCTGCAGCTCCAGCGGCGCTTCGAGCGAGGCCGCGATATCAAGCACGTAGCCGTCGCTGACCAGCGCGCCATTGATCCGGCCGATCGCGTCATCGGCATGCGACAGCGCAAACCGCACCGTCTTGTCGCCGCCCGAAAGCGCGTCGGAGACCTTTCGGCGCTCGACGCCATCGATCTCGGGCGCGGAGCCCGCGCGGCCCTGCACCAGCGGCAGAACGGCGCTGCCTTGCAGCAGGGCCGGCAGCGGGTTCACCGCCTCACCGGCATCCTCAGGCACCGTGCGCAACAGGTTGCGCAGGTCGGTGTAATGCCAGGCCTCGATCCGCCGCGTCGGCAGGCCGGTCTTGCGCAGTTCGCCGGCCAGCCGGTCGCGTTCCGTCGTTACATCGGCATTGCCGGGCAGCGAGCCGGAGAGCCGCCCGAAGGCGGCGACCAGCGCCTCCTCGGCAGCCGTCAATGTTATCTTGCTTTGCACATTCATCACAACGCTCCCGCCTCAGGCCGCTTCGCCGATGATATCGGCATAGCCATTGGCTTCGAGTTCGTGCGCCAGTTCCTTGCCGCCGGTGCGGATGATCTGGCCCTTGTAGAGCACGTGGACCGTGTCCGGCACGATGTAATCGAGCAGGCGCTGGTAGTGGGTGATGACCATGACCGAGCGATCCGGCGCGCGCAGCGCATTGACGCCGTCGGCGACGATCTTCAGCGCGTCGATATCAAGGCCAGAGTCGGTCTCGTCCATGACGCAGAGCTTCGGCTCCAGGAGCGCCATCTGCAGGATTTCGGCGCGCTTCTTCTCACCGCCGGAAAAGCCGACATTCAGCGGCCGCTTCAGCATGTCGTAATCGATCTTCAGCTCGGCGGAGGCCTCGCGCACCTTGCGGATGAAATCCGGCGTCGAAAGCTCCTCCTCACCGCGCGCCTTGCGCTGCTCGTTGATCGCGACCTTCAGGAACTGCATGGTGGCGACGCCCGGAATTTCGACAGGATACTGAAACGCCAGGAACAGCCCCTTGGCAGCGCGCTCGGCGGCGTCGAGCTCCAGAATGTTCTCGCCATTATAGAGCACCTCGCCCTCGGTGACCTCGTAATCCTCACGGCCCGCGAGAATATAGGAGAGCGTCGACTTGCCCGACCCGTTCGGCCCCATGATCGCCGCGACTTCACCATCCTGAATGGTCAGGTTCAGCCCGCGAATGATCTCCGTGCCATCCTCGGCAATGCGTGCGTGCAGGTTCTTGATCTCAAGCATTTTTCGTTTCCTTCAGTCAGCGGCCGGCCGCGGTGTCGCTCGGCCCCTATTATTTTCTCTGCGTCATCCTCGGGCTTGTCCCGAGGATCTAATCACATTTCCATACGAGCGGCGTGTCGGGTCGCATTCTGCCTTGCCAGTCCTCGCTCGAACAAACCCACGTCTCTTTCCCGGCCCGGTGGTTAGATCCTCGGGACAAGCCCGAGGATGACGCCGTTGGGTGGGGCTGGTTCTGTCAAAGCCGAAATTGTCCGCTCACCGACATCGCTCGTTCAATTGTAGTCTCCAGACTTCCGCATTCCGGGATGCGGCCTATACACATTCTCGATTTCATCAATTCGTTCGAACAGATCCAGCCAGTTCGGGTTCAGTTCCTCGACAAGCCTGATCTTCCATTCTCTCCGATAGCGCTTCAAGGATTTCTCTCTCTGAATTGCCAGTACGATATTCGGATGCAGTTCAAGCCAGACCAGATTTTTCGCCCTGTATTTCGATGTAAAACCTTCGTGCGTTTCGTTTCTGTGTTCCCACACACGCCCGTGGATGTCGCTCGTGACACCGGTGTAGAGAACGCCGCGCGGCTTGTCGGACATCATGTAGACATAGCCTGACATTGCGCCCGCAACCCCTCGTTTTCGTCATCCTCGGGCTTCACCCGAGGATCTAATCACGTCCCCATGCGAGCGGAGTGCCGGGTTGCATTCAGCCTTACCAGTCCTCGCTCGAACAAACCCGCGCCCCAGTCGCTGCCCGGTTTTTGGATCCTCGGGACAAGCCCGAGGATGACGCCTGAGAGAGTGGCTAACCAACGCTTCCTTCCAGCGAAATCCCGATCAGCTTCTGCGCCTCGACCGCGAATTCCATCGGCAGTTCCTGGATCACCTCGCGGACAAAACCGTTGACGATCAGCGCGATCGCCTCTTCCTCGGGAATGCCGCGCTGCATGCAGTAGAACAGCTGGTCCTCGGAAATCTTCGAGGTGGTAGCCTCGTGCTCGAAGCGGGCCGACGCATTGCCGGCCTCGATATAGGGCACGGTGTGGGCGCCGCATTTGTCGCCGATCAACAGCGAGTCGCACTGAGTGAAGTTGCGCGCGTTTTCCGCCTTGCGGTGGGCCGAGACCTGGCCGCGATAGGTGTTGTTGGAAACGCCCGCCGAGATGCCCTTGGAGATGATGCGGCTCGACGTGTTCTTGCCGAGATGGATCATCTTGGTGCCCGAATCGATCTGCTGATGGCCGTTGGAGACGGCGATCGAATAGAACTCGCCGCGCGAATTGTCGCCGCGCAGCAGGCAGGACGGATATTTCCAGGTGATCGCCGAGCCGGTTTCAACCTGCGTCCACGAAATCTTGGAATTGTCGCCCCGGCAATCGCCGCGCTTGGTGACGAAGTTGTAGATGCCGCCCTTGCCTTCCTTGTCGCCCGGAAACCAGTTCTGGACAGTGGAATACTTGATCTCGGCATCATCCATCGCGATCAGCTCGACGACGGCGGCGTGAAGCTGGTTCTCGTCGCGCTGCGGGGCCGTGCAGCCTTCGAGGTAGGAAACGTAGGAGCCTTCCTCGGCGATGATCAGCGTGCGCTCGAACTGGCCGGTATTCTTCTCGTTGATGCGAAAATAGGTCGACAGCTCCATCGGGCAACGAACACCCTTGGGCACATAGACGAACGAGCCATCGGTGAACACGGCGGCGTTCAGCGCGGCATAGTAATTGTCGCCGCGCGGCACGACCGAGAACAGATATTTCTGAACCAGTTCCGGATATTCGCGGATCGCCTCCGAGATCGACATGAAGATCACGCCGGCCTTGGCGAGTTCCTTCTTGAAGGTGGTGACGACGGAGACCGAATCGAACACGGCATCGACGGCAACGCGGCTTTTCGGCTGGTACTGTTTGTCCTCGACGCCCGCGAGGATCTCCTGCTCCTGCAGCGGAATGCCGAGCTTCTCATAGGTCTTGAGCAGTTCCGGATCGACCTCGTCCAGCGTCTTCGGGCCGGTGAAGGATTTCGGCGCGGCGTAGTAATAGATGTCGTTGAAATCGATCTTCGGGTAGCTGACGCGCGCCCAGCTCGGCTCTTCCATGGTGAGCCAGCGGCGATAGGCCTCCAGACGCCATTCCAGCATCCAGTCGGGCTCATTCTTCTTGTGCGAGATGAAACGGATAATGTCCTCGGACAGGCCCTTGGGCGCCTTGTCCACCTCGATCATCGTCTCAAAACCGTATTTGTACTGATCGACGTCGATCTCGGCGACCTGATCGACGGTCTCTTTTACGGCAACCATATTGTCACTCCACTCATAACCGGGTTCAAGGTCCGGCGGTTGGTATTCCCAAGCGGGTTCACCGCTCTATTTAATCAGACTGCGCGGCAATTACACCCCGCGCGGCCTGCGATTCGTCAATTTTTCAGGCCGCCTGTCCGGCCGCCCTGCGTCTTCCGGCGATTTTTCCGAAAGCCGAAATCGCCGCGTCGATATCCTCATCCGTGGTCGCCCAGCCAAGCGAGATACGCAGGCCGCCAAGGCGCGGATCGCGCCCCATCGCCTTCAGCACCTGGCTTTCGCCGACCTTGCCGGAGGAACAGGCCGAGCCGGCGGACAGAGCGATACCCTCGAGATCGAAGGCGATCTGGCCGGTTTCCGCCTTCAACCCCGGGAGGGTAAAGAACGAAGTATTGGCAACCCTCGGCAAGTCGGCCCCGTAAATCTCGACATCGGGGCACGCGGCGCGCATGCCATCCTCCAGCCGGTCGCGCAGCGCCGCGATTCGCGTATTCCGAGATTCGATATCATCCGCCGCGAAGGCAGCGGCGGCGGCGAAACCGAGAATGCCCGGCACGTTTTCCGTGCCGGAATGATGGCCCTTTTCCTGACCGCCGCCGCGCACCAGCGGAGCCGGCATCAGCGTCTCGCCGCGCGTAATCAGCGCGCCAACGCCCTTCGGCCCGCCGAGCTTGTGCGATGACAGGATCAGAAAATCGGCGTCCAGGGCCTCGATCGAAACCGGTATCCGGCCCGCGCCCTGCACTGCATCGACCACCAGAAGCCCGCCATGCCTGTGCACGATCCCCGCCGCTTCCGCCACGGGCTGGATAATGCCGGTCTCGTTATTGACGAGCATCAGCGCGACCATCGGCAGGCCGAGGCTCTTGTCATGGGCGGCGAGCATGGCGTCCAGCGCATCGAGATCGACGACGCCTGTCGGCAGAACCGGAATTTCATGACGCCTGCCGGCGGGAAAGCGGCCGCCTTCGAAAACCGCAGGGTGCTCCATGCCGGAAACATAAAGCGCGCCAAGCCCGACCGGGCTGCGCCCCATGCGGAAATCGGGCGTCAGCACCAGGTTTGCCGCTTCCGTCGCACCGGCGAGGAATGTGACATGGGCCGGGTCCGCGCCGGCAAGAGCCGCCACCTGACGCCGGGCCGCCTCGACGCGGGTGCGCACCGCCCGCCCCTCGCGGTGAACGGACGAGGCATTGCCGCAAAGATCGAGACCGTCCAGCACGGCGTCGCGCGCTTCGGGCAGAAGCGGCGCGGTGGCATTCCAGTCGAGATAGATCCGGTTGGTGCTCATGTCGGCCCTGATTACACGGACATTCGCGTCCGGCAACGCATTTTCCTTGAAATTGACTGCCCGCTTGCCCTATTTGGACCGCAGAACAGAAGACCTCTTTCTTTCGAACAATTCTAAACTGTTTGTAGAAAAGATGACCCTATTAGTCAAGTCAAGCGGGTCGCTGCAAGCCGGCTGGAATGTTTGAGCCGAAATTTCCGGAGAGCAAATGCCCGAAGTGATTTTCAACGGTCCGGCCGGTCGCCTTGAAGGCCGTTACCAGCCGTCCCCAGAGAAGAATGCGCCGATCGCGATCGTGCTGCATCCCCACCCCCGCTTCGGCGGCACGATGAACAATCCGATCGTCTACGAACTCTTCTACATGTTCCAGAAGCGCGGCTTCACGACGCTCAGGTTCAACTTCCGCGGCATCGGCCGCAGCCAGGGCGAATTCGACCACGGCTCGGGCGAATTGTCGGATGCGGCGGCCGCACTCGACTGGGTGCAGGGCCTGCACCCCGATTCGAAGACCTGCTGGGTCGCCGGCTATTCCTTCGGCTCCTGGATCGGCATGCAGCTTCTGATGCGCCGGCCGGAAATCGAGGGCTTTATGTCGATCGCCCCGCAGCCGAATATCTACGATTTCTCGTTTCTCGCCCCCTGCCCCTCTTCCGGCCTGATCATCCACGGCGACGCCGACAAGGTGGCCCCGCCGCGCGATGTCAACGGCCTGGTGGAAAAGCTGAAGACCCAGAAGGGCATTCTGATCACCCAGAAGACGCTTGCCGGCGCCAACCACTTTTTCGCCGGCAAGAATGACGAGCTTCTGGCCGAATGCGAGGATTACCTCGACCGCCGCCTCGATGGCGAACTGGTGCCGGAACCGGCGCCGAAGCGGATCAGGTAAAAGGGAAATCATTCCTGTTTGCAGCGGCCGGGGCCTGTCCCGGCCGTTCGCGTTTCATCCGCGCTCAACGCCCATCTCGAAGCTGGCGCAGACAATACCCTTGACGGTAAGCGGCGCGATCTCGCGCATCCCGATTTTCCGCGGAACCGCAACCGAGGCCGCGTTTTCCGGGACGGCAAAGGCGATAAAGCGGTCGTCCAGGTCCTCTTCAAAAAACCATCGGGCGAGCCGTGCTGCCGCTTCCGTGGCATAGCCCTTGCCCCATTCGGCGCGGGCGATCGTATAGCCAAGCTCGGCAACGCCGTAGGTTTCATCGAAGCCGAAGCCGGCGCGGCCGAGAAACGCGCCATCCGACTTCCGGGTCAGCTTGAACTTGCTGTAGCCCCTTTCGGCAAAAGTCTGACGCCATTTGGCAATTTCGGATGCAGCATAGGCTTCGCTCCAAACCATACCGTCACGAAACAGATAACGCTCGCCTTCCGGGTCCGAATGCAGACCGGCAAGGCGAGGTGCATCCTGCGGCGCGAAAACGGAAAACGAAAGCCGGTCGCTTTCTGTCACGGCGAGATCGGGAATCTGAAAAGCCATGATCTGACGCTCGATTTTATGTCGATTGACCGGCAATAGACCAAAACCGGCCGCCAAGACAGCGGGAAAAAACCACGCCACGGCCCGTGCCTCCGCAGTTCGTCGATAGCAGGCACCCTCAACTCCCGAGTTCTTTTGGGTGCCGCCGGCTCGCAGACCATGGGCAGCATCCTTCGCTCCGCTTTCCCGCGTCTTTCGAAATAGCTGTTGCGTATCGCGCAAAGCGGGCCATTCTGGCGTCGATCCCACCATATCGCGGAGAACGACCTTGCTCAGCCCCTCGCATCTCTCGCTCTTCCTGGCCATCGCCTTGATGTTGCACGTGACCGAAGAGTTCTATTTTCCGGGCGGCTTCATCGAATGGTATCGCGAACTCGTGCCGCCGAAGACGACCGGCATCCGGTTTGGCTATCTCGTCTTCATCAACACGGCGGTGATGTTTATCGCCGCGCTCGGGTTGTTCTACGGTGACAGTCCGAGCGGCGCGTCGATCTTTCTCGGGCTTTCCACGGCAATGGCGGTCAACGCGCTCTTCCATGTCTACGGCGTCATCAGGCTTCGCAAATACTCTCCCGGCGTCGTCACCAGCGTCATCCTGCTTCTGCCGCTCTACGCCATCGGCCTGATAACGGTGGTGGGCGGCGGGGTGCTGCCCGTCTGGCTGCCATTCGTCTATCTCGTCTTCGCCGCCGCCTATCACATCAAATCCTATATCCGACAGTCGAAATAGGTCATATCCAGGCCGGGAGCTGATCGCGGCAGCAAAAGATGTGGGAAGCACCGGCAAACCATGCTAAAGCGCGCCCGTTCCTTAATCTACCCGAATACAAGCGACGAAAAGATCAGCCATGTCGACGTTCAAATCCGAATTCCTGCACACGCTCTCCGAGCGCGGTTTCATTCATCAGATTTCCGATGAGACCGGGCTTGACGACCTTCTTTCGAAGGAGCGGGTAACGGCTTATATCGGCTTCGATCCGACGGCGCCGTCGCTGCATGCCGGCTCGCTGATCCAGATCATGATGCTGCACTGGTTGCAGAAGACCGGCCACCGGCCGATCTCGCTGATGGGCGGCGGCACCGGCATGGTCGGCGACCCCTCGTTCAAGGACGAGGCCCGCAAGCTGATGACGATGGACATGATCGAGGACAACATCAATTCGATCCAGCGCGTCTTCGCCAATTACATGGATTACGACGCCGGAGAGAAGTCCGCGCTGATGATCAACAATGGCGAATGGCTGCGCGGGTTGAACTATCTCGAATTTCTCCGCGATGTCGGCCGCCATTTCTCGGTCAACCGGATGCTGTCCTTCGAGAGCGTCAAGATGCGCATCGACCGCGAGCAGTCGCTGTCCTTCCTGGAATTCAACTACATGATCCTCCAGGCCTATGATTTCGTCGAACTTTGCAAGCGCTATGACTGCCGGTTGCAGATGGGCGGCTCGGACCAGTGGGGCAATATCGTCAACGGCATCGATCTCGGCCACCGCATGGACTGCCCGCAGCTCTACGCGCTGACCTCCCCGCTTCTGACGACGGCATCTGGCGCCAAGATGGGCAAGTCGGCCAATGGCGCGATCTGGCTCAACCCGGACATGCTGTCGGCCTATGATTTCTGGCAGTACTGGCGCAACACCGAGGATGCCGATGTCGGCCGCTTCCTGAAGCTCTACACCACGCTGCCGATGGACGAGATCGCGCGGCTTGCCGCCCTTGGCGGTTCGGAGATCAACGAGGTCAAGAAGATCCTCGCCACCGAGGTGACCGCGATGCTGCATGGCCGCGCTGCCGCCGAGGAAGCCGCCGAAACCGCCCGCAAGACCTTCGAGGAAGGCGCGCTCGCCGAGAACCTGCCGACGATCGAGGTGGCAAAGGCCGAACTCGATGGCGGCATCGGCATTCTGACGCTTCTGGTCCAGGCCGGTCTCGCCGGCTCCAACGGCGAGGCCCGCCGCCACATCAAGGGCGGCGCGGTGAAGCTGAACGACAAGGCCGTCTCCGACGAACGTCTCTCGGTCAGCGCCGATGCGCTGTCGCAGGAAGGCGTTGCCAAGCTCTCGGTGGGCAAGAAGAAGCACATTCTGGTGCGGCCGGTGTGAGAGAGGGCGGCGGTGTCGGCGTCCTGCGGTCGCCCTACTCGCCTCCTGCTCTAGGGCCGGGTGTCGGACACAGCCCTGCCGCTTGCTCCCGATATTCTCTCCCGCTGGCGGGAGAGATGCCCCGAAAGGGGCAGTGAGGGTGGCGCGGCATCTCGTCTCGTGAGGGCTTTCGCGGTGATAGTCTCCCCCTCACTGTCGCTGTCGCGACATCTTTCCCCTCCGGGGCGAGAAGATTTGGGGGCTCTGCGGATAAGTCCCCTGAATGTGATCATCAGGACAAACCGCGACGCCTCACATCACTGAAACTCGAAGATCTTGCGGAACACGCCGGGCGCGATGGCGGAGAGCGGGTTGACGATCAGTTCCGGCTTTTCGGTCTTGCCGGTGAGCCGGAAGGTGATGCCGAACAGGCCCTTGTCGTTGCCGTTGCCAAGCAACGGGCCGAAGATCGGGATTTCCGCGAAGATCCGGTTAAGGCCGTAAGCCGGCATGAAGGTGCCGGTCATGTCGATATTGCCGGCGGCATCGCGCACCACGCCCTTGATCGTCGCGCCCACCTGATCGCCGCGCACGAAGGCGTCTGACACCCGCAGCACGCCGTTGGAGATATCGATCACCGCCTGGGCGCGCTGGAAGCGCTGGTCGGTCTCGTTGATCTGGTTCTTGTAGGCGGCGTTCAGGCTCTTGCCGTTGCCGACCGTGGGGTCCGTCAGGATTTTCTTGAGCTGCTCGTCCTTGATCAGCCGGAAATCCGTCAGTGTCGCCATGCCCTGCCAGCCGGCATCGGTCTCGATCATGTCGAGATTGAGCGAACCGCCTGTCATCTTCTGGTAGATGCCGAGGAAACGCAGCAGCGCGCCCGCGCCGCTGGTCTTGAGCGACACCGACTGCCGGTCGCCATCAGGCGCCACGGCAAGCGCCATCGGCTGTGACGAGGCGGTGGTCGCATTCAGCGTCGCATCGGCCATCTTGCCCGCGCGGACCTTGATGTCGCCATTGACGCCGGAAAGCTGACGGTCGTTTTCACCGGAAACACGGGCAATATCGAAATGAACGTCGACATTGCCGCCGCTGCTTCCCCCACCGCCGATCGAACCGCCATTGCCGCTTTTGACAAGCTGGCCGAGCAGCGGCTTGGCCGAGAAGGACCGGCCGGTCAGGGTCACGTCGAGCCCGCTCTTGCCGCGCTGCATGCCGACATTGACGCTGTCGCCGGGCGAGATCGCGACATCGGTCAGCGTGGCCGCCAGAAGGCCCTCCTTGTCGAGCGTCACCTGCCCCCTGGCACCGAGTCCGCTGCCCGTCAGGTGCAGATCGTTGAGCGTCGTCACGCCGTTTTCGCCGGGCGTGAGCGTGAACGAAAGCGTCGCGGGAACGCCGGACGGCTTCTGCCAGCCGATGAAGGGCAGAGACAAGGTCGTCTGCTGCAGGTCGACCGCGATCATATTGCCCTCATCACCGCCTTCGACCGTGATGGAAACCGGGCCGCTGACATAATCGTCAAGTCCGGGGGCAAGCTGGTTGCGCTGGGCATCGTCCAGATTGCCCGAGAGCCAGAGAACCGACGCATCCTCCTCGCCCTCTGGCCTCTCTTCAGGCCTGCCGAGCGGCATGCTCCACTGCACGTCAAGCGGTATGCCGTCGGCGCTGCCGCTGCCTTCGTAGGAGATCCGGCTGGGCACGATCTCGACAAGGCCGTCGAGGCCGCTGACCTGATGGCCGTTGATCGGCGTGGCGATCGCGCCATCGGTGACATCGGCGACGACATGCCAGACCGGATCGAAGGCAACGTCCCGATCGAGCGGGAAGCTTGCCCTGAGATTGACCTCGGTGCTGCCCGAAAACTGATCGGACGTGAACTCCGTCGATTTCAGCGCGTTGATCGGCGGCGCCTCGGCGAGTTTCACCAGATCGCGCACTTCGCCTGCAAGCATGATGTCGACGACCCCGGTCAGCGGCTTGGAATAGGTATCCGCGATCGCGAAGGTCCCCTCCGCGAGCTTCACCGTGCGCGATTTGGCGACGCTGAGCGAGCCGTCCCTGATCTCGACGTCGACCCGGCCACCATTGATCGAGACGCGGGCGTCGCTGCGCTCGACATCGGGCATCTGGTCGCTGAGCGTGATCCGGGTGTCATCGATATCGAAGGCGACCTTCATCTCGGTCTCGTCGAGCTGGACCGGTATGCCCGGCCCCTCGATACGCCCGGCCGAAAGATAAATCGCGATGTCGCCATTGGTGACCACGCCGCCATGAAGATTGCGGCTGACCCATTCGCGCGGCTTCCTGGCGATCCAGAACGGCCAGAGCTGTTTGACCGCCTCGGTATCCATCCGCTCGATCCGCGCGCCGAAGCTGAGTTCCGGGCTGGCGTCGCCGAACACCGCCTTGAACGAGGCCGCCATCATGCCCTGGGGCGAGCTGATCGAAATATCGTCGAGCAGCAGGCGCGGGATCGAGGCGCGGTATTCCCCGGTGAACTTGGCGTCGAAGATCAGCGGCGGTAGGCCCGGTTCGCGCGACTTGAACCGCCCGCCGCGCACCAGCACGTCCAGCGCATACCCATCCGTGGCATCCGGCTGGTAGCGGTCGAGATCGATGATCCCGGCGGTGAAGGGAAACCGGCTGCCGTCGAATTCGAACGAGGAATCGCTGATTTCGATCGATTTCTTGGCGGTATCGTAGATCAGGTTCAGGTTGGCGTCGTTGAAGGGCCGCGCGATCGAATCCGCGATGAAACGGCCAGCGCCGACATCGATCTGCGCGGCGACCGCGGGCTCGCCGTCGACGCGCGCGCGCTCCAGGGAGAGCACGAGGTCCGCGGTCCCCTCAAGACCGAGCATCGGTTCGCCGTCTTCTTTCGTCCTGAGCAGGAACGGCGTCAGCAACAGGTTGGAAACCTCGGCCTGCAGGCTTTGCGTGCGGCCATCCTGCTCCACCGATTCGGCGGAGAACGCGGCGGCCGTTCCGTCCAGCAGCACTTCGCCATCGACCCGCAGGATGCCGTCGGCCAGGAGGTTGAGGTTGATCTCGCGGATATCGACATTGACGGATTTGCCCGGCGAGGCGCTGCCCACCGGAAACACGATGTCGCTCAGATAGATGGAGCGGGTATCGGCGGCGGTGAGAATGCCGCGGGCGAAATCGGTCTGGGTGAACATCTGCTCGACCAGAACCGGCAGGCTGTCCACCCTGTGCTCGGTGAGGCGGAACGTGCCGGTCGAGGGCAGCGCCGAGGAATCGACCGCGATGTCGTCAACCGACACCGAGTTCACGGTAACCTGCCCGCCGATGAGCTTTACCGGATCGACGGCAAAATCCATGGTTCCGATCGAGGCGATCTGCTTCTCCTCGGGGCCGAGCAGCGTCACGCCGCGCACGCTGAGGTTCAAATCCAGATCACCGCTCAGTCTCAACCGCGCGGTTTCGATGCGGGCGTGATAGCCCTCCGGCATCGCCGCCGCGATCTGCTCATTGGCCTTGTCGGCCAGGAACCGGTCCAGCGATCCGCTTTCGATCACGTAGTAGACGAGCAGGAGAAGACCGCCGGCAATCAGTCCGAAAAACGTCAGAAAACGAAAGCAGTGACGCGTGAAGCTGCGATGGGTCGACGCGCGCACGATCATCGGCTCATGCGCCTGGGCCGACGGCAGCTTGTGGAGCGAAACATTTTCGCCGCGGCCGAAACGGGTACGCTCGCCTCTGATCAGTGAATCTTTTTGCTTGCTGTCGTCCAAAGCCGCTCCGTAAGCGTATAAACTGCGCTGACACAGGTCTGCCCGGCGCGAATCTCTGAAGGCATATTCACGACGAAGCGCATCGCTGGCAAGCGCGCAACCCTCCATCCGGTCGCCATTTATGCCGACCGCCGCTTGAACGCTAAATGAACAAAGGAGTGAGAATTTGACCGAACTGACAGAAGGCGACAAGGCCCCCGCGTTTTCCCTTCCGATTTCCGAGGAAGAGACGTTCACGCTGTCGGACGCCAAGGGCAAGAACCTGGTGCTTTACTTCTATCCCAAGGACGACACCAAGGGCTGCACCGTCGAGGCGATCGCCTTCACGGCCCTTGCCGAAAGCTTTGAAAAGGCTAACACAATTGTTCTGGGCGTTTCGCCCGACGGGCTCAAGAGCCATGCGAAGTTCGCGAAGAAACACGACCTTTCCGTTCTGCTGGGCGCCGATGAGGATCACGCGGTGGCCGAGGCCTATGGCGTGTGGAAGGAAAAGAGCATGTATGGCAAGACCTATATGGGCACCGAACGCTCCACCTTCCTGATCGCGCCGGACGGCACGCTCAAGCGCATCTGGCGCAAGGTGAAGGCTGACGGCCATGCCGAAGCGGTGCTTGAGGCGGTCAACGGCGGGTAACTGTCGGCAAAAAGGCATTTCACGGCGTTGAAATGCCCTTGATCGCCCGGTTTTCTTGACTCTCGGGCCGTTTGCGACTATCCCGCCCCTCGTACGCATGACGATGGTGAAAGCGCCGTCGAATTTGTCACGAAAACACGGAACCCGTTTTCCTTTGACCTCATTTTCCGATCTTGGGCTCAGTCCCAAAGTACTCTCCGCTGTAACCGAGGCCGGCTACAGCGAACCGACGCCCATTCAGGCGGGTGCGATTCCGCCCGCGCTGGAGCGCCGCGATGTTTGCGGTATCGCCCAGACCGGCACCGGAAAGACCGCTTCCTTCGTGCTGCCGATGCTGACGCTTCTGGAGCGCGGCCGGGCAAGGGCGCGCATGCCGCGCACGCTAATTCTTGAGCCGACCCGCGAACTCGCGGCCCAGGTGGCCGAGAATTTCGACAAATACGGCAAGAATCACAAGCTCAACGTCGCGCTGCTGATTGGCGGCGTTTCCTTCGAGGAGCAGAACCGCAAGATCGAACGCGGCGCCGATGTGCTGATCTGCACGCCCGGCCGTCTGCTCGACCACACCGAGCGCGGCAAGCTTTTGATGACCGGCGTGGAAATCCTGGTCATCGACGAGGCCGACCGCATGCTCGACATGGGCTTCATTCCCGATATCGAGCGGATCGCCAAGCTCATTCCGTTTACCCGGCAGACGCTGTTCTTTTCGGCGACGATGCCGCCCGAGATCCAGAAGCTTGCAGACCGGTTCCTGCAGAACCCGGCCCGCATCGAGGTGGCTCCGCCCTCCTCCACCGCGGCAACCGTCGAGCAGAAGCTCGTCGCCACCGGCGGCAAGGACTATGAGAAGCGCGCGGCTCTGCGCGCCATCATCGACAAGCAGGATGATCTGAAGAACGCGATCATCTTCTGCAACCGCAAGAAGTCGGTCGCCGATCTCTTACGCTCGCTGCAGCGCCACGACTATCCCTGCGGCGCGCTTCATGGCGACATGGATCAGCATTCGCGCACCACGATCCTGCAGAATTTCCGCGACGGCAAGCTGCCGTTGCTGGTGGCCTCCGATGTCGCCGCGCGCGGGCTCGACATTCCCGATGTCAGCCACGTCTTCAACTACGATGTGCCGATCCATGCCGAGGACTATGTCCACCGCATCGGCCGCACCGGTCGCGCCGGGCGCAAGGGCGCGTCATTCACGCTGGTTGCCCCCAAGGATGCCAAATTCGTCGATGCCATCGAGAAGCTGATCGATCGCAAGATCGAGTATGCCGACGGCGACCTCAGCACGATCGCTGCCGACGACGAGGGCGAAAAGCCCGCCGCGCGCACCCGCAAGGGCCGCTCGCGCAAGCCGGACAGCAAGCCCGTCGAGGAAAAGGCGGAGGCGGCCCGTCCCGCCGAGGCGGCGAAACCGGCGCCGGCCAGCAAGGCGGCATCGAGCCAGGCCAGCAGGCCTGCTCCGCCTCAGGACAAGAGGCCCGCCAATGATGATCGCCGGCGCCCGCGTCGTCGCGATCGCGATGACGACCATACGCCGGTCGGCTTCGGCGATGAAATCCCGGCCTTCATGCTGGTCGCCGCCAAGGCGTGACACCGGCGCAATTCATTGAATATGATTAGAGCCGCACGTCCTTCAGGAGGTGCGGCTCTAATCATATGCCTGATATGCCGTCAAAAAACCGTCAGTAAGCTTGCCTTTACAGCAATACATACAGATAAAATCTCTTAATATTCATTTGGTATGCGCTTCATATACTACGAAAACGCATTCTCCGTCAATTGTATTTTCGAGATGACCGCACTTCACGACAAGTAGTGATAGCCGCGCCTGTAGTATAGCAAGGCTTCTCCGGGCGCGCTCATCTTCACGCTGACGACCTCGCCGATCAGGATCCAGTGCGTCGTCATCGCCTTGGCTTCCACGAGCCGGCAGTCGAAGCTGGCCAGCGCATCGGCCAGAACGGGCGCGCCGCTTGCCTCGACCTCCCACTCGGCCATGGCGAACCGTTCCTCGGCCGAAAGCCCGGTGAAGCCGGCGAAGGCATCGGCGAGCGGGCGATGATGGGCGGCAAGCGTATTGAGCGCGAAATTGCCGCTTTCCTCAAATATTGCGTTGTGCTCGTTCATGCGATTGACGCAGGCGAGCACGGTCGGCGGCGCGTCGGAAACCGAGCAGGCGGCCGTGGCGGTGACGCCGCGCATCACGCCGCCGCTGGCGGTCGTCACGATCTGGACGTGGCCGGCATAATGGGCCATCGCATCGCGGTAATGTTTGGAAAAATGCGGATCATCATGCATGGGAAATGCCGCGCTCATGCGTGGAAAAAACTGTCAAGGAACCATCCCTTCGATATTCAGTTGCGGTACTTACGGCGTTGCCCCTGCATCTGGCAAGGGTTATGACAGGGTTCATTGCGGCAAGTTTTGAGAAGAGGACGCGCGATCATGAGATCCATTCACGCCTGTCTCCTTGGCCTCGCCATCACCGGGCTCGCCGCCGCTCCTTCCCTTGCGGCCGAGAGCCTGAAGATCGGCGTTGTCGCGCCGGTGAGCGGAGACTACGCCGTTCTCGGCGAACAGGCGCTTGACGGCGCGAACCTTGCCGCCCGCGACCGTGATATCGCGCTGACCCCCGTGGATGAAAGTTGCGAGGATGGCAGCGGCGCGGACATCGGCCGCACCCTTGCCGATGCCGGCGTCGATATCGCCATCGGCTTCTTCTGCAGCGAGACGGTGCGCGGCGCGATGCCGGTGCTGCGGGATGCCGGCATTCCGGCGATCACCCTTTCCGCCCGTTCGATGCCGCTGATGGCCACAGCACTGAAGGAAGGCTGGCCGCTGTTCCGCATGGCACCCAATGATCAGGACGAGACCGACGCAATCGTCGATTTCATCATGGGCGAATGGATCGACCAGCCGGTCGCCCTGCTCGACGACGGAACGATCTATTTCCGCGAGATGGTCAACGCCGTCCGCAACATGCTGGAGGAACGCGGGCTGCAGCCGGTGCTCGTCGATACGTTCCGGCCCGCGCAGGAGCAGCAATTGTCGCTGGTCCGCCGCCTCGCCCAGGCCGGCGCAACCCATGTGTTCATCGGCGGCACGCGCGGCGATGTCGCCATCGTGGCGCGGGATGCGATCCAGCAGGGCGTCGATCTCACCATCCTCGGCGCGGAGGCGCTCAACGCAAGGGAAACCGATGTGCCGCTCGAACCCGGCGTGATGGCGATCGGGATTCCCGAATATGGCGAGCTTCCCCCTGCCGCCAATCTCGCGGACCTCGCCGAAAGCCAGGGCATCATCCCGGAAGGCTATGTCGTGCCCGCCGCAAGCGCGGTCGAGCTTGCCGCCCAGGCAATGGCGGCGGCGGATGGCGATGCCGCCCGGCTCGCCGCGATGCTTGCCGCCGGCCAGTTCGACACCGCGCTCGGCCCCGTTTCCTTCACCGACCGCCACGAACTTGCGGACAATCCGTATTTTCTTTTGCGCTGGCAGGGTAATCAATTCGTACCGGTGTTCGATTCGGCCCGCCAGTAATACCAAGAAGGATACATGCAGTGAAACGTCCCCTGCGCATCGCCCCCTCCATACTTTCCGCCGACTTTTCCAGACTGGGAGAGGATGTGCGCGCCGTCGTCGATGACGGCGCCGACTGGGTGCATCTCGATGTCATGGACGGCCACTTCGTGCCCAACATCACCTTCGGCCCGCCGATCATCGCCAAATTGCGCGGCCATACGGATGCCGTCTTCGACTGCCATTTGATGATCGCGCCCGCCGATCCCTATCTCGAGGCCTTCGCCAAGGCAGGATCGGACAGGATCACGGTGCACCAGGAGGCTGGTCCGCACCTGCACCGCTCGCTCCAGACGATCCGCAATCTGGGCAAGAAGGCGGGCGTGGCGCTGAACCCGGCAACCCCGGTTTCGACGATCGAAAACGTGATCGACGATCTCGACCTCATCCTGGTGATGACCGTCAATCCCGGTTTCGGCGGCCAGGCGTTCATCCCCGCCATGCTCGACAAGATCGAGCAGGTCAAAGCGCTGATCGGCGACCGCCCGATCGAGCTTCAGGTCGATGGCGGCATCGCGCCGGACACGGTGGAGGCGGTCACCAGGGCCGGCGCCAATGTGCTGGTCGCGGGTTCGGCCATCTTCGGCAAGGCCGAGGGCGGCAGTTACCGGCCGGCCATCGATGCGATGCGGTCGGCCGCAGTCTAGCGTACCGCGTTTCAGGCGTATCTTGAAAATGGGTCAACGGGCGGGAGCGATGTCACGCGCCCGACCGATAGGGTTTGCCGATATGCCGGCGCCGCGCCGGCCAATAAAAAGGTGCTGCAATGCCAGGTCTTACACGCATTCTCGGCGCAACGGTGGTCTCCGCGCTTGCCGCGGCCAACGCGAACGCCGGTGATTTCGCCGCCTTCACCCCGCTCGGTTTTTCAGAAGACGGAAAGGTCTTTGCCTTCGAGGAATACGGCCAGGAAGACGGTTCCGGCTTCGCCTATTCCAATATCTTTTTCATCGATACGGAAAAGGACGCGTTTCTGGAGGGCACCCCGTTCCGCCTTCGCACCGAAACCGACAATGCCTCGATCAGCGCGGCGCGCGCGCTCGCCGTGCGCGAGGCTCTGCAGATGATCCAGGATTACAACCTGCTCGACCACCCCGGCTGGCTTGCCGCCTTCAACCCGGTGACGGAGAACAATGGCGATAACGGGACGATTAGGTATCGTGCCCACCCGAACCTGTCGCCCGTCAGCGAGATGGTCCTCGAAACCTTCCCGCTCGCCCCGAAGGCAGCCTGCCGTGACATCACGCCCGATGCCCGCGGCTTTCGCCTGACCTATCGCAGCCCGGAAGGCAAGGAACGGGAGATCCACGAAGACGAACGACTGCCGGAAAGCCGCAACTGTCCGCTCGACTACCGCCTTGGCGGCATGATGACCTATGGCGGCGGCGGGCCGGATGCCGTGCATGTCGCGCTGGTGATCGTGCTGTCGCAAGGCTTCGAGGGCCCGAACGGCCGCTGGATCGCGGTGCCGTTCCGCCCGTAAAACACAGGGACACGGAGCATTTTGCCGGCGCAAAGATTTCATTTGCGCCGGAAATGGTCTATGCGCATTGCCAGATGGAAATGTGAAGGACGAAGCCTCGATGATACCGCGTTATTCCCGCCCCGAGATGACGGAAATCTGGTCGCCGGAAACGAAATTCCGGATCTGGTTCGAAATCGAGGCCCATGCCTGCAACGCGCTGGCGGAAATCGGCGTGATCCCGGAAAGCGCGGCCAAGACCATATGGGAAAAGGGCAGCGCCGCGACCTTCGATGTCGCCCGCATCGACGAGATCGAGGCCGTCACCAAGCATGACGTCATCGCCTTCCTCACCCACCTTGCCGAAATCGTCGGCCCCGACGCCCGTTTCGTCCATCAGGGCATGACGTCGTCCGACGTGCTCGACACCTGTTTCAACGTCCAGCTCACCCGCGCGAGCGACCTGCTGCTCGCCGACCTCGACAAGCTGCTTGCCGCCCTGAAGCGCCGCGCCTTCGAGCACAAGGACACGATCACGATCGGCCGTTCGCACGGCATCCATGCCGAGCCCACCACCTTCGGCATCAAGCTGGCACAGGCCTATGCCGAGTTCGACCGCTGCCGCGACCGGCTTGTCGCCGCGCGCGCGGAAATCGCCACCTGCGCCATCTCCGGCGCCGTCGGCACCTTCGCCAATATCGACCCCAGGGTCGAAGAACATGTCGCTGAAGCCATGGGCCTGAAGCCCGAGCCGGTTTCGACCCAGGTGATCCCGCGCGACCGGCATGCGATGTTCTTCGCCACGCTCGGCGTGATCGCCTCGTCGGTGGAGCGGCTCGCCACCGAAATCCGCCACCTGCAGCGCACCGAGGTGCTGGAAGCGGAAGAATATTTCTCGCCGGGCCAGAAGGGCTCGTCGGCCATGCCGCACAAGCGCAACCCGGTTCTGACCGAAAACCTCACCGGCCTCGCCCGCATGGTGCGCAGCTTCGCGATGCCGGCGATGGAGAATGTGGCGCTGTGGCATGAGCGCGACATTTCGCACTCCTCGGTCGAACGGATGATCGGGCCCGACGCCACCGTAACGCTCGATTTCGCGCTCGCGCGGCTCACCGGCGTGATCGACAAGCTGCTCGTCTACCCCGAGACGATGATGAACAATCTCAACAAGTTCCGCGGGCTGGTACATTCACAGCGCGTGCTGCTGGCGCTGACGCAGGCCGGCGTGTCGCGCGAGGACGCCTATCGCCTCGTCCAGCGCAACGCCATGCGCGTCTGGGAGGAAGGCAAGGACTTCCTGGAGGAACTGCTCGCCGACGAGGAAGTGCGCGCCGCCCTTTCCGAAGAGACGATCCGCGAGAAGTTCGACCTCGGCTACCACACCAAGCATGCCGATACCATTTTCAAGCGGGTTTTCGGCGAAGCCTGACGCCCGCTTCTATCCAAGACGACGATCCTCATGAAAGCCTCCGAAGCAGATATCCTTCTTATCCCCGGCTACAAGAATGCCGGGCCGGGACACTGGCAGAGCCGCTGGGAGCAGAAGCTCTCGACGGCCCGGCGGGTGGAGCAGGCGGAATGGAACAAGCCGGTCGTGGGGGACTGGGTCGACAAACTCGTCGAGACGGTAAACGCCTCCACGCGCCCGGTCGTGCTGGTCGCTCATTCCCTCGGCATCCCCACCGCGATCCTCGGCCTGCCCAGGTTCGAAAAACCTGTGGCCGGCGGTTTTTTCGTCGCACCGCCGGAGGTCGACAATCCGAAGATTAGACCGAAGCATCTCCAGACTTTCGGTCCCTATCCGCGCGACCCGCTGCCATTTCCGAGCATCGTGATCGCCAGCCGCAACGATTCCTTCGGCTCCTTCGATCACGCCGGCGACGTCGCCAATGCATGGGGTTCGGCCTTCTTCGATGTCGGCGAGGCCGGGCATATCAACGAGGAAGACGGGTTCGGGCCCTGGCCCGAGGGCATATTGATGTTCGGGCGGTTTCTGGCGCATCTGTAAGGCAGGATATCGCCGGAAAACGCCGGACTTCACGATATCTCGGACACGCCTTCAGCGGACTGAATTCTCTTCCGCTTTCAAATCAGAATTGACTTTCTTCATTCATGGACCACACTTGTAGGGTCGGTCCACGATGACTTTTGCATCCGGATCGGCCAAATATAGAAAATCGAGGGGAGCGCGCGAACCGGGCTGATGCGGCCTTGCAGCCGAGCAAAGCAAGTCCAGCATCTGTCAAAACCGCCTCCAGCAAGAGGGCAAACGTTGACGGAGGACAGGAGTGAGTTTTGGAGCAAATCGGGAATAGCGACCGCCGCAATTGAAGGCTCGGCAGTCGCGATGGCGGCGCTTGACGTCTTCAGTCTCAAAATCCGGGCCGTCAACGACAGCTTCAAGGCGATCGCACAGGGAAGCGACCTTGTCGGCGCAAATATTCTCGATTGGGTTCACACTGACGACCGGCCGGTCCTGCAATCCCTGCTGTCCACGGCGGAGAAGAAGGGCAAGCCGCTTACCCGGGAAATACGTTTCGGCCCGCGGCCCGATGGTCCCTGGCGCTGGATGCTCTGCTCCAACAAGCCCTTGCGGCCCGAACACGAAGGCCGCAAAGCGCTTTCCCTGCTGAGCTGCACCGATATCAACGCACAAAAGCTGCGCGAACTGGAAGCCAACGAACGCGCCCATCGCTGGGATTATGCGCTCGTCAGTTCGGGGCTCGGCGTCTGGGACCATGATTACCGGCGCGGCCAGTTCTTCTATTCGCAAACCTGGCTGACGATGCGCGGCTACCCCGGTGGTGGGCCGCAGCCCTTCGGATCGACCGAGGAATGGCTGCAACTGGTCCACCCGGACGATCGCGATTTCGTTGCCAAAGCCATCGAGCGCCAGAAGACCGGCGATCCTCAATACATGAACTTCGAATACCGCGAGCGCCATGCGGATGGACACTGGATCTGGATCGAGTGTCGCGGCGACGCGGTATCGAGCTTCTCCGACCACAAGCCGGCCCGGATCGTCGGCACGGATCGCGACATCACCGACCGCAAGAATGCCGAAATGCTTCTTTCGCGCACCCGTCAGCGGCTCGAACTGGCCCTGAGCACCTCCCGCATCGGCGTGTTCGAGTACAATCCGGAAACGGGCCTGGTGATTGCCGACAAGCGCATCTGCGAGATTTACGGATTTGGGGAAGAGGCCGAAACCTACCACGCCAGCCGTCTTGGCGCGATCGCGGACCCGGATGACCTCAATCGCATCAGGACGGCGTTGCATTCGCTGAAGCCCGGCGATCCTCCGGTTTCGGATGAGTTCAAGATCTACCGGGAGGACGACGGCTCCGTGCGTCATGTTCGCGCTCTGATGACCATGCGGATCGACGATGAAGGGCAGCAGAACATTCTGGGCATCAACTGGGATGTGACGGAAGAGGTGCGGCTGCGCCAGGACCTGATCACCGCAAAGCAGCTCGCCGAAGCCCGCAACTTCGAGCTCGACCGCGCCAAGTCCGACATCGAGCAGGCGGCCCTGCACGATTATCTGACCGGCCTGCCCAACCGACGCTTTCTCGACGATGAATTGTCGCGCCGCGTCGAAATGGCGCCGACAACGGCCGGCAAGATCGCACTGATGCATATCGATATCGATGACTTCAAGGCCGTCAACGACAGCTACGGGCATGGCGCCGGCGATGCGGTGTTGCGCCATGCCGCCCAGGTTCTGCTGAGCGTCAGCCGCCACAATGATTTCGTCGCGCGCGTCGGCGGCGACGAATTCGCCTTCATCTGCAGCTATACCAATGGCGCCGCCGGCCTGGAACAGGTCGCAAAGCGCATGCTTCTGGAACTGTCCAAGCCGCTCGAAGTGGGCGAGCATCGCATCCGGATCGGCGCCTGCGTCGGCATCGTCACCGCGGACGCCTGCGAAGACCTGTCCGCCGGCAGCCTGATGAAGAACAGCGACCTCGCACTCAAGCTGGCGAAGCAGCAGGGCAAGAACCGCATCGCCTTCTACTCAGCCGATCTCAAAAGCGCGGTTGCCGCCAACCGCACGCCTGTCGACCGGCTGATGCAGGCGGTGGAGCAATGCGACTTCATCCCCTTCTACCAGCCGCAGTTTGACGCGAAGACGCTGAGGCTGACCGGCATCGAGACGCTGGCGCGCTGGCGCCACGCCGATGGCAGTTTCGGCCAGCCGTCGGAATTCATGCCGCTGGCGGAAACGCTGAACCTGATGAACATGATCGATACCAGTATCCTCGCCCAGGCGACCAGCGATTTCCGGCGCTGGAGCGATCTCGGGCTCGATCCGCCGGGCATCTCGCTCAACCTTTCGCCGCGCCGCCTGAGCGATCCGGCGCTGGTTTCCGCGCTGGAGGAATTCGAGCTTCCGGCGGGCAAGCTGACCTTCGAGCTTCTGGAATCGATCTTCCTGGACGAGCCGGACGATATCAGCGCCTACAATCTGAAGCAGCTCCGGAGGCTGGGCATCTGCATCGATGTCGACGATTTCGGCACGGGATACACATCGATCAGCGGCCTCCTGAAGGTCGCGCCCAACGGGCTCAAGATCGCCCGCGAACTGGTCCTGCCGCTGCCGCATTCGCCCGATTAGCGCGCGATCGTCAAATCGATCATCGACATCGCCAAGACGCTGAAGATCAAGGTGATCGCCGAAGGCGTGGAAACCAGGCGCCACGCCGAGATCGTGACCAAGCTCGGCTGCGACGTCCTTCAGGGCTACTGGCTGGGCCGGCCGATGCCGGCCAGCGAAATAGAGAAGGTGCTGCGCGAGCAAACCGTGGTGGCGTAGAGCAGCGGTAGCGTCCGCTTTGAATGTAAGCCTATACCAGCCGGCTCTGCTCCAGAGCGGCTTCGATGAAGCTTGCGAATAGCGGATGCGGCTCCAGCGGCCGGCTCTTCAGTTCCGGGTGGTACTGCACACCGATGAACCAGGGATGGTCGGCATATTCGATCGTTTCGGGCAGAACGCCATCCGGCGACGTGCCGGAGAACACCAGCCCGCAGGACTCGAGCTTGTCGCGATAGCCGAAATTCACCTCGTAGCGATGGCGGTGGCGTTCCGAGATTTCGGTCGTGCCGTAAATCTCGGCAATCTTGGTCTCCGCGCCAAGGTGGGCCTTGTAGGCGCCGAGCCGCATCGTGCCGCCGAGATCATCGCTGTCGGACCGCTTCTCCAGCGTGTTGCCCTTGACCCATTCGGTCATCAGGCCGACGACCGGCTCGCTGGCATTGCGATCGAATTCCGTGGACGAGGCATCCTTGATGCCGGCCAGATTGCGCGCCGCCTCGATCACGGCCATCTGCATGCCGAAGCAGATACCGAAATACGGGACCTTGTGGGTGCGGGCGAAGCGGGCCGCCTGGATCTTGCCTTCCGAACCGCGCTCGCCGAAGCCGCCCGGCACCAGAATGCCATGGACCTTTTCGAGATAGGGGGACGGGTCCTCCTTCTCGAAAATTTCCGACTCGATCCATTCGAGGTTGACCTTGACCCGATTGGCGACGCCGCCGTGATGCAGCGCCTCGATCAGCGATTTATAGGCGTCCTTCAACCCGGTATATTTGCCGACGATGGCGATCGTTACCTCGCCTTCCGGGGTGCGGATGCGTTCGCTGACTTTTTTCCACGCATCCATGCGCGGCACGGGCGCCGGGTCGATGCCGAAGGCGTGCAGCACCTCGTCGTCCAGCCCTTCGTGGTGATAGGCGAGCGGAACGTCATAGATATTGGCGACATCGAGCGCTTGGATGACGGCGGATTCGCGCACATTGCAGAACAGCGAGAGCTTGCGGCGCTCGGCCTCGGGAATTTCCCGATCGGCGCGCACCAGCAGGATATCGGGATGAATGCCGAGCGCCTGCAACTCCTTGACAGAATGCTGGGTCGGCTTGGTCTTCAATTCGCCCGCCGCCGGGATATAGGGCATCAGCGTCAGGTGAACATAGACGGCGTTGCCGCGCGGCAGATCGTTGCCGAGCTGGCGGATCGCTTCCATGAACGGCATCGCCTCGATATCGCCGACCGTGCCGCCGATCTCGCACAGCACGAAATCGAAATCCTCATTGCCCTCGAGCACGAAGTCCTTGATCTCGTTGGTGACGTGCGGGATCACCTGGACGGTCGCGCCGAGATAGTCGCCGCGGCGTTCCTTGTCGAGAATGTTCTTGTAGATGCGGCCGGTGGTGATGTTGTCGGTCTTGGTCGCCGAGCGGCCGGTGAACCGCTCGTAGTGACCAAGGTCGAGGTCGGTCTCCGCCCCGTCATCGGTGACGAACACCTCGCCGTGCTGGGTCGGGCTCATCGTGCCCGGATCGACATTGAGATAGGGATCGAGCTTCCTGAGCCGGACCCGATAGCCCCGTGACTGCAGCAATGCACCGAGTGCTGCCGCGGCAATGCCTTTTCCGAGGGAGGAAACCACGCCGCCTGTGATGAAAATATATCGCGCCATGGGCTTATTCCGATACCGTTTTCAAACCGATTCTGCCAGAGCCTTTACGCAAAAAAGCCCATGCATCCCCGGTCGATTGTCACAACAATGCCGCATCGCCGACGCTTGCGCGCGACGAGCGGCCCAAAGAAATGCCGGCGGGAGGCCCGCCGGCTGATGTCAGTTCGAGTTCGGCGATTAGTCGCCGGTGGGAACGCCGGTGGCGTTCGAATCCTGCGCCGGGGTGCTGACGGCCGGAGCCGAAGAACCTTCGCTGCCGCTCGGAACGCCGCTCTCATTGGGCGCATCCGGCGTCGTGGTCACGGAACCGCCAAGCTGGTTGAGGATGCCCTGCCCATCGGTTTCGGCGTTTTGTTCGATCCGGTCGAGAATATCCGACGGATTGCCCTGGTAACGGGCGAGAATGCCGAGACCGAGCGAGGTCACGAAAAACAGCGTTGCGAGAATGGCCGTGGTGCGCGTCAGCGCATTGGCCGTGCCGCGCGCGGTCATGAAACCGGAACCACCGCCGATGCCGAGCCCGCCGCCTTCAGACCTCTGGATGAGGATCACACCGGCCAGCGCAACGACGATTATCAGGTGAATTACGATCAATACCGTCTGCATGAATGTCCAATCCGGCCCCGCCTTGAAGGTCCGGGCCCGCTAGAATAACTGGCGTCTCTCTACATGAGGCCGGCCAGCAATCCAACCCCTTTTTCTGGCCGTTTTCGGCCCGATCCGCCGTCGATTCCTACTTTGCCGAGGACAAGATATCCTCATAGGCCTGATAGATGGCGAGGAAATCGGCCGCTTTCAAGCTGGCGCCGCCGATCAGCGCGCCGTTGACATTGGCGACACTCAGCAGTTCGCGGGCGTTTGCCGGCTTCACCGAGCCGCCATAGAGAAGCCGGATTTTCTCGCCCGCCGCGCCGAAACGCTCGACCAGATCCGCGCGCATGGCGGCATGAACCTCGGCCACCTGCTCCGGGCCCGGCGTCTGACCGGTTCCGATCGCCCAGATCGGCTCATAGGCGATGATCGTGTTGTCTGCGGTGGCATCGTCCGGCATGGATTCAAACAGCTGCGTCTTCAACACTTCCATGGTGCGGCCGGCGGCATGCTCCTCACGGCTTTCGCCGATGCAGACGATTGCGGTCAGGCCCTGATCATAGGCCGCGCGCGCCTTGGTGGAAACGGTGCGGTTGGTTTCGTGATGCTCGGCGCGCCGTTCCGAATGGCCGACGATGACATGGGTGGCGAGGCAGTCCTTGATCATCTCCGCCGAGATATCGCCGGTATGGGCCCCGGAGCGCGCCTTTTCATGGCAGTCCTGGCCGCCGATCAGCAGTCGCGTGTCTTCCGTCAGCGTGGTCGCGACGTAAAGCAGCGTGGCCGGCGGGCAGATCAGCGCATCGACCTTGTCGGCGAGCCCGCCGCTCACCCCTTCGGCGATGGCCCGGATCTGAGCCAGCGAGTCGCGGGTTCCGTTCATCTTCCAGTTACCGGCGACCATGGGGCGTATTGCGGCAGTCATCTTCGTCTTTCTCCCATTCATTGCTTCAAGGCCGGCCCGGCCGGCAAAGGTTTTCCCTTGTCGTCCGTTTTGCGCGCGCCGTCAAAGGGCGTTTTGCCGCCCGCAGTTTGACAGAAGGCCCGATCAAGGCTTTATAGGGCGCATCACACTATCCACACCCTTATAGCGAGAATCTGGCGCGGCATCGCTTCGCGACCAAAACTTTGCCAGAATAGCAGGGTGATTCGCCGCAACGCGTCGATTATGGCGCAAACCGATCTTTACAGGCTGCCCGACCCTATGGACAACAGCAAAGACCTCTTCGCCGATCTTGGCGGCAGCAAGGCCGAAACCGATACCACGCAGCCCGAGCGCGCCAGCGCCAGCAAGCCGAGGAAATCCGCGCCCGCTTCGGTGGAAAACGCCGACTATGGCGCATCCTCGATCCGCGTACTCGAAGGGCTGGAGCCGGTGCGCATGCGCCCTGGCATGTATATCGGCGGCACCGATGAAAAGGCGCTGCATCATCTGTTTGCGGAAGTCATCGACAACTCGATGGACGAGGCGGTCGCCGGCCATGCCGATTTCATCGACGTCCATCTCGACGCCGAGGGGTTCCTGACGGTTACCGACAACGGTCGTGGCATTCCGGTGGAAAACCATCCGCAGGTGCCCGGTAAGTCGACGCTTGAAGTGATCATGACCAAGCTCCATGCCGGCGGCAAGTTCGACGGCAAGGCCTATGAGACCTCCGGCGGCCTGCACGGCGTCGGCGTCTCGGTGGTCAACGCGCTGTCCGATCTGCTGGAGGTCGAGATCGCCCGCGACCGGCGGCTCTACCGGCTTTCCTTCTCGCGCGGCGTGCCGCAGGGCGAGCTTGAGGATTGCGGCCCGACCCAGAACCGGCGCGGCACCAAGATCCGGTTTCATCCCGATGCCGAAATCTTCGGGCCGCGCGCGAAGTTCGATCCGGCCCGTATCTTCCGGATGTCGCGCTCCAAGGCTTACCTGTTCGGCGGCGTCAAGATCCGCTGGTCCTGCGACCCCTCGCTGGTCGAAGGCAAGGAGGACCTGCCGGAAAAGGCCGAGTTCCATTTCCCCGGCGGGCTGAAGGACTACCTCGCCGCCACCATCGGCAAGGACTTCACCGTCACCCGCGAGATTTTCGCCGGCAAGAACGAGAAGACCGGCGGCCACGGCGCTGTCGAATGGGCGGTGGCCTGGTATGGCGGCGACCCGAATGTCCACTCCTACTGTAACACCATCCCGACGCCCGAGGGCGGCACGCACGAGGCCGGCCTGCGCCAAGCGCTGATGCGCGGGCTGAAGAACTATGCCGAGATGATCGGCAACAAGCGCGGCGCGCAGATCACCACGGACGACGTGATGATTTCGGCCGTCGGCATGCTCTCCGTCTTCATCCGCGAGCCGGAATTCGTCGGCCAGACCAAGGACAGGCTGGCGACCGTCGAGGCGCAGAGGATCGTCGAAAACGCACTGCGCGATCCCTTCGACCTTTATCTCTCCGCCAATCCGGCGGAAGCGGAAAAGCTGCTCGACTGGGTGGTCGAACGCTCCGAGGAGCGGTTGCGCCGGCGCAAGGAGCGTGAGGTCAACCGCAAGACCGCGGTCAAGAAACTGCGCCTGCCCGGCAAGCTTGCCGACTGTTCGCAGAACACGGCGGCTGGCGCGGAGCTGTTTCTGGTCGAGGGCGATTCGGCCGGCGGCTCCGCCAAGCAGGCGCGCAACCGTGCCAATCAGGCGATCCTGCCGCTTCGGGGCAAGATCCTGAATGTGGCGAGCGCCGGGCGCGACAAGTTTTCGTCCAACCAGTTGCTTGCCGACCTGATCCAGGCGCTTGGCTGCGGCACGCGGACGAAATACCGCGAGGAAGACCTGCGCTACGAACGCATCGTGATCATGACCGATGCGGACGTCGACGGCGCGCACATCGCCTCGCTGCTGATCACCTTCTTCTATACCGAGATGCCGGAGTTGATCCGGCAGGGCCACCTCTATCTGGCAGTGCCCCCGCTCTACAAGCTTTCCCAGGGCGGCAAGACCGCCTATGCCCGCGATGACGCCCATCGCGAAGAGCTGATGAAGACCATGTTTTCAGGTCGCGGCAAGGTCGAGATCAGCCGCTTCAAGGGGCTTGGCGAAATGCTGCCGGCCCAGCTCAAGGAAACCACGATGGACCCGAAGAAGCGCACGCTTCTGCGCGTCGATATCGATGAGATCGATTTCGAAGGCACCAAGGCCGCCGTGGAGGACCTGATGGGCACCAAGGCGGAAGCCCGTTTCCGCTTCATCCAGGAAAACGCGGCGTTTGCGGAGAATCTGGATATCTGACGAGGAGCGCCGGCCCGGAGACGTTTTCACGGGGCCGGTGTCATACGGCTGATAACGAGCGAGGGCACTACCTCAATGACGGTCAACTCCCGCCGTCTCACACGAGGTGCTGCCATGAAATCCCTGCTTTCCGCCACTGCCCTTATCGCCGTGCTCGCCGCCGGCGCCCACGCCGCCGAGATCGGCGAGACAATTGCCGTCGACTGCCCCATCAACGACTGCGATGCCCCCGTCAGCCTGACATTCGCCGGTGAATTCGCCATCGATACCGGCACCATGGTCGACGGCGTCGAGTTCGGCGGGATTTCCGGGATCGATTGCGATGCCGCAACCGGCCGTTACGTCGCGATCTCCGACGACCGTTCCCAGAAGGCCCCCGCCCGATTCTACGAACTCGACATCCGCTCCAGCGCCGACGGCATCGAAGATGTCTCCGTTGTGCGGACCGTTACGCTGAAGGACGAGGACGGATCGCCCTTCGCGGAGAAGACGGTCGACCCGGAGCAGATCCGCCTGTTCGGCGACAATCTGATCTGGTCGAGCGAGGGCGACGGCAAGGCGATGATCGCGCCGTTCGTGCGCATCACATCGACCGATGGCGATTTCGTGCGCGCGTTCACCCTGCCGGAAGGCTTTGCGCCGAGCGAGGACCATGCCACCGGCATCCGCAACAACAATGCCTTCGAGAGCATTGCTGTGCTGCCCGAAGGCGATGTGCTGGTGGCCAATGAGGCAGCGCTCTATCAGGACGGCCCCGCCTCATCTCTGACCACGGCGAGCCCTTCCCGGATCGTGCGCTACGATGCCGAAACCGGCGAGCCGATGGCGCAGTATATCTACATGATCGACCCGATTCCCCACGCGCCGGTCGATGGCGGCGCATGGAACGACAACGGCCTCTCCGACATGATGCCGCTCGACGACACCCGTCTTCTGGTTTCCGAGCGCAGCTTCGCCGAAAACCGCGGCTTCACCATCCGGATCTTCATGATCGATCTCGACGGCGCGACCGATGTTTCGGCCATCGCGTCGCTTGCCGACAGCGAGGAAACCATCGTGCCGGTCGCCAAGACCCAGATCCTCGATCTCGGCGCCATCGGCCTTGCGCCGGACAATATCGAGGCAATGACGATCGGCCGGTCGGAAGACGGAACGCCGCTCCTGCTGCTGGCCTCGGACAACAATTTCAACGCCGAACAGAAGACCCAGTTCCTGGCCTTCCGGATCGAAAGCCTGCCCGGTCTGAACCGCTAAGACGGCCCTTGCAAAATCAAGGAGGCGGGGCCGCGTCACCGTGAAACGCGGCCCCACGATCTGCTCGGGAAGGCACTGGGTGCAAGATTACTGTTAAGGTTAATTATATGTTGAAGAAACACGGCGTTAGAGACGAAACTCAATCCATGGTACCAACGCGTTAAACCAGTTTCTCCGCAAACTCCATGATTGAGCCGGCTTCCGTGCTTGTCGGGCATGGATACGCTCTCTATAGTCTGTGCCAGACAAAAAAGAAAAGCTCTGTGAAACAATGACTTCGCGCCGAAACTTCATCATCGCCTCCGCCGCCGGTCTGGCCGGCGCGACCGGTCTTGCCAGGGCCGAAACCCGACCGGGAACGATCACCCGCAATCTGCCCGGCGTCGCGCTGGAGGCTGAGCCTGTCGGCCGCGATGGCTTTGCGCTGGCGCTCGGCGGCGGCGCGGCCAAGGCCTTTGCCCATATCCCCTATCTCCAGAGCCTGGATGAACTCGGCATCAAGCCGAGAGAGATGACCGGCACGTCGATGGGTTCGATCATCGGCGCGCTCTACGCCAGCGGTATGAGCGGCGACGAAATCCGGGAATATGCCGTCGACTTGCTGACCCAGCGCCAGTCGCTGCTGAAGCGCCTGCTGATCGATACCGGCGAAACCTGGGGCTCGCTGTTCAACCTGTTCCGCCCGGCGGTGATCGAGCCGGAGGTGCTGTTTGCGGCGCTGCTGCCTGCGGACCTGCCCGCCGATTTCGCCGGGCTGGAGATACCGCTCGCGATCGTCGCGACCGACTTTTACGAACAGAACGAATATGTGATGCGGGACGGTCCGCTGCTGTCGGCGATCGCCGCGTCCTCCGCCCTGCCCGTTCTGCTGACCCCGGTCAAACGCGACGGCCGGGTGCTGATTGATGGCGGCTTCGTGAACCCGACGCCCTTCGACCTTCTCGACGCCGACCGCTACATCACCATCGGCATCGACGTGACCGGATCGACGATCGAGAATGACGGCAGCATTCCGGGGTCGTTCGAGACCTGGGCCGGGTCGTTTTCCATCACCGAGCACTCGATCGTGGTGGAAAAACTCAAAAACGCGGCGCCGGACCTTTTCGTGGCGCCGAATGTCGGGCGTTATCAGCCTCTGGATTTCTTCAACATCGAGACGATCCTTTCGACCGTTGACAAGGATCAGGATGCCTTCAAGCGGCAGATGGAAGAGCTCTCAGAGCAGAACAGATAAGGACGGGTCAGCCGCAATGCAGACGGAAACGCCGACAACCGCGCGCTGGTTCTCAATCAGCCTTTTTTCGCTCGCGCTCGGCCTGGCGTTCTTCGCCGCGTCCCTGACACCATCGCTGATCCCGCGGGCATGGCCGTTGCAGGCCGTGCTGGCCGGCCTCGTGATGGCGCTTGGCTACATGATCGGGCGGTTCTTCGTGGCGCTGTGGCGCGGATTGCAGATCCCCGAGCCGCGCGGCCGCTGGCGCGCCATCAGCCTGGCGGTGGTGAACGCCGCGGCCCTCATCCTTCTCGTCTATTGCCTGTCGATGATGACCGAATGGCAGAATTCGGTGCGCTCCCGGGTCAACATGGAGCTGCTGGAAGGCAGCACGGTGCTCGGCATCCTCGCCGTCGGGCTTGCCGTCTTCATCGTGCTGTTCCTGATCGGCGCCCTGTTTCAGAAGGCGTTCGATATCGTCCGGCTGCGGCTTTACCGGGTGATGTCGCCGCGCGCGGCCAATCTGGCCGGCGTCGTCATCGTGCTGCTGGTCGTGCTCGTGGCCAGCCGCGACTGGGTGGTGCCGGCGATCTTCGATTTCCTCGATGAGAGCTACGAGACCGCGCAGGACCTGTTCGAAACCGCCCCGCCGGCCCCCACCGATTCCTTTATCGCCGGAGGCCCCGGCTCTCTGGCGAGCTGGGAGGCGATGGGCCAGCCCGGCCGCAACTTCGTCACCAGCGCGCCGTCCGCCGAGGATATCGAAACCTTCACCGGCCGCCCGGCCGAACGCCCGATCCGCGTCTATGTCGGCCGGTCGCAGGCCGACGAGCCGCAGGAACGCGCCAGGATCGCGCTTGAGGAAATGCAGCGCCTCGGAGCGTTTGACCGCGCCTATCTGATGATCGCGAGCCCGACCGGCACCGGCTGGCTTGATCCCGGCGCCCACGATACGTTCGAATACATGCATAATGGCGATGTCGCGACGGTCGCGGTTCAGTATTCCTTCCTGCAATCGCCGCTGGCGCTGATCTTCGAAACCGACACCGGCCTCGAACAGGCCACCGCGACGATGGAAGAGGTTTATCGCTACTGGCGCACCCTGCCGGAAGACAGCCGTCCGGAACTCTACATGCATGGAATCAGTCTCGGCGCATGGTCGTCGATGTATTCCTTCAACGTTTTCCAGATGCTGGACGTGCCGGTTGCCGGCGCGGTCTGGGCCGGGCCGCCCTTCCCGTCCTATCTCTGGCGCCACACCGTCGCAGCGCGCAATACCGGCACGCCTTACGTGCTGCCGGTGATCGACAACAGCGCCGTCGTCCGCTTTTCCTCGCAGTTCAGAAAGCCGCAGGCGGAAGGCGATAACTGGGGCAGAGTGCGGATCAACTTCCTGCAATATGCCTCTGATCCGATTGTGTTTTTCGAACCCAATGCGAGCTTCATCGAACCGGAATGGATGCGCGAGCCGCCAGCGCCCGATGTTTCGCCCTATCTGCGGTTCGTGCCCGTGGTCACCCAGTTCCAGCTTGCGCTCGACATGGCGCTTTCGAAGGCGTTGCCGGCCGGCTTCGGTCACAACTACCTCGCCCGCGACTATATCGACGCCTGGGTCGCCGTTTCCCGTCCGCAGGACTGGTCGCCGGCGCGCACGACAGCGCTGAAACAGATCTGCAATCTGGGCAAGGATACCGGCTGCGCGGTGCAATAGGCCGCGCGGCAACTGCCGTTTCTCACGGAAATGCGTGTTTTCCGCCACACTCGCCGCATCAAGTGACCCGATCCCGGGATTGTGATCACGCGCCGCTATGAAGCGGCAATCCGGTCGGATAAAAGCCGTAATCGATATACAAATCACCAATACAAGAGGCTTGAATGCTCGTTGATAAAACGATGTCGCGCCGGACATTTCTTCTCGGCGCCGTTTCGACCACCGCTGTGCTTGCAGGCTGCGTCAGCCAGCGCGATATCACCCCGGTCGCCCCGCCCTCCCCGCGCGTCCAGGACACCCCTTACACGGTCGCCGAGCTCGATGCCATGTATGGTCCGGTTGAGGACAACGGCTACCTGATTCCGGCCGTGCCCTACCAGCAGATCGATCCGATGTATTATCGCCAGCGCGTGAAGGATCCGACCGGCGAAGTGCCCGGCACCGTTGTCGTCGACACCCCCAACCGCTTCCTCTATCTGGTGGAAGAAAACGGCACCGCCATGCGTTATGGCGTCGGCATCGGTCGCGCCGGCTTCTCCTGGGGCGGCAATGGCGTGATCAAGTGGAAGCAGGAATGGCCGAAATGGTTCCCGCCGGCAGAAATGATCGAGCGCGACCCCAAGCTCAAGGAATATTCCGAAGCCAATGGCGGCATGCCGGCCGGGCTGATGAACCCGCTCGGCGCGCGCGCCCTCTATATCTTCGAAAATGGCAAGGACACGCTCTACCGCGTCCACGGCAATCCGGACTGGACGTCCATTGGCAAGGCGGTCTCCTCCGGCTGCATCCGCATGCTGAACCAGGATGTCATCGACCTTTACAACCGGGTCGACAACCTGCCGACGCCGATCGTCGTTTATCAGTGAATTGCATCGGCACCGGATTTCCGGCAGGGCTATCGCATATGGCGTAGCAGCTTGCTCCCATTACTCTCTCCCGCTGGCGGGAGAGATGCCCCGACAGGGGCAGTGAGGGTGGTGCAGTGCTTCAGATCGTGAGAGCGCTCGCGGTGATAGGCTCCCCCCTCACTGTCGCTGTCGCGACATCTCTCCCCTCCGGGGCGAGAAGATTGGGGGGCTATGCGACAAAGTCATATGCGATAGTCCCCGGTTTTCCGGGGGCCTCTGTCATAGCCCGTTACCGGGCGTCGTAGGTTTCCCGTGACGCCTCAATCCTGCCGATATTGTCCCGCACCCAGTCGCCAAGACGCAGCACCGGCTCGCTCAGCGAAAGTCCGAGCTCGGTAAGGGCATATTCCACCTGCGGCGGACTGGTCGGATAGGTGGTTCGGCTGATCAGCCCGTCCCGCTCCAGCGCCTTCAGCACCCGCGTCAGCATCTGCTGGGAAATCCCGTCGATCGTGCGCTTCAGCACGCTGAACCGGCACGGCCCGTCAATCAGCACGATGATGATCAGCATCGACCATTTGTCGCCCACGCGCTGCAGGATGGGCGCGACATTTCGACACCGTTCCAGAACATGTCTGGTTTCGGGCCTTGTTTCGGGCTTTGTTTCGGGCTTTGATCCCGTATTAGTCATCTCGATGTGACCTGGTTCCAAGAAATTGCGTTCTTGCATGAAGGTATGCGGTCATTTAATTTTAGCAAGTCATTTTTTGTGACCTTCATGGTCGCGTTCCTCCCCGGAAATGACACCCATTAAGGGTTTTGAATTTGAAGACCGGCGCGCCCGCGCCGGCAAGGAGAATGATTGTGAAACTGAACATCATCATCGGCAGCACCCGTCCCGGCCGCGTCAGCCCCAAGATCGCGAAATGGGTCGAAAGCGCTGCCCGCGCGCATGGCAAATTCGAGGTCGAGCTGGTCGATCTCGTCGATTTCAACCTGCCTCTGCTCGATGAAGCGGCGCATCCGCGCATGCAGAAATACGAACATGAACACAGCAAGAAATGGAGCGCCAGCGTTCAGGCGGCCGACGCCTTCGTCTTCGTCACGCCGGAATACGACTATTTTCCGCCGGCAGCATTGATCAACGCCATCCAGGCGCTTTCGCTGGAATGGGGCTACAAGCCGGCCGGCGTCGTTAGCTATGGCGGCATTTCGGGCGGCCTTCGCTCCGCGCAGGAACTTCGCACGCTGCTCGGCAATCTCAATGCCCATGCTATCCCGCAGGTCGTTCCGGTTCCGCTGTTTCCCAAATTCATCAGCGAAGACGGCGTATTCACGCCCAATGACGAAATGAACGCGGGCGCCAAGGGCATGCTCGATGAATTGTTCAAATGGGCCGGGCCGCTGGCGACGATCCGCAGCGCCGGCTGATTCGGCTCCGGCGTGATTGCGGTCCGCATCCACAACGACCGCAAACGCGAAAATCGCAGAAATTTCACGAACCCGAAGCATATCCGTCATAAATGACGTGGATAGCCGCGCCCGCCGCTTGAAACCGGCGGGCGTTTTGTCATTCTGCAGCCCGACGGAGACCCGGTTGGAGGAATGACGCATGGACATTCGCCGCATGAAAGTCTGGCTGCTTGGCTCCGATGAGCCCCTGCCGTTCGATCCCCGACAGAGCCAGCCCGATTGCCTCTGTCTTCCCGTTGCCGGCGAGAGAGACCTTGCCGGCCGCGTCGCCTCGCTTCGCAATCTGCTGCCGTCGCTGCCGATCTTCCTGATCTGCGAACCAATCTCCAAGGCCTATAACATCGCGGACTTCTCCGAGGCCGCGAAATGCGCGCCGGACGGCATCATCCTGCGCGGCGTCGAAAGCGCCGCCCGAATACAAATGGCAGAGACGCTGCTGAGGGTCGCCGAGGCCCGCGAAGGTCTGACCGAGAACGCGATCGCCCTGATCGCGATGATCGGCGACAATGGCGGCGGCCTGCTGAACGCCCGCCACTTCATCCACAAGCTCGGCCGCCTGATCGCGCTCGGCTATGATGCCGAGCCGCTGGGCGGCGAAACGGCGGACAGCGATATCGCCCGCCACGGCGCTGTCGCAACCATGCTGGCGGCACGCAATCTCGGCATACCGGCAATTGATTTCTCCGGCCCGGGCAGCGCCACCGCGGCCTTCAAAACCGCCTGCCACCAGTCCGCGCGCACCGGCTTTACCGGCAAGCTGACCGGCAATCCCGACCATATCGGCATCATCAAACACGCCTTTGGCGCCGCCTGACCTCGGCCGGCAGGTTCGTGTAATCCACCGTGAGCACACCCGAGGCGAAGACGTCGGGAGCCCGCAGCGCCCCTGAATTGCCTCAGCCGCGCCGTGGACGCTTCATCTGGAAAGGCGTGCCGCACTCGGCATAGTCCAGATAGCCCATGCGACCGACAGGGCGGATCCTGGCCATATCGAGAAGACCATTCTCGCCGATTGCTTCATCGCGGATGTGGATGCCGACCACCTGGCCGAACACCAACCTGCTTTCGGTCGGGAACCGATCAAGCGTCGGAGCCGCCATCATCCGGGTCACGCGGCACTCAAGCGCCGCATAGGCTTCGCCCACGAAGGCAGCGTCCACCAATTGCCCGTTCACGGCGGTCAGGCCGGCCGCCTCGAACTCGCTCTCGCCGCGCGGCAGGCTGGCGGAGGTTATGTTCATCTGTTCGGCGAGGTCGCGGCTCACGAGACTGGCGGTGAAGACGCCGGTCTCCTCGATATTGGTAAAGCTGTCCTTGACCGTGTCGGAGGAAAACATCACCACCGGCGGCGCGGACGAGACCGCGTTGAAAAACGAATAGGGCGCGAGATTGTCCTTGCCGTCCCGGCCGCGCGAGCCGATCCACCCGATCGGCCGCGGCGCGACGATCGCCTTGAACGGATCATGCGGCATGCCATGCGCATTGGTGTCTGTGGTGTAGAACATGGTGATCAGGCCTCGCCGCGCCAGGTGACGATATCGTCCAGTGCCGGCCGCACGCGCTCGAACGGCGCTTCCGTGCGGGTGCCGATATGGATAAAGCCCGCAATCTTCTCGTCCGCTTCCAGGCCGAGCGCCGGCTTGGCGCGCTCATCGAAGGCGTACCATTCGGTCAACCAGGTCGCGCCGTAGCCAAAGGCATTGGCCGCGACCACGAGATTGTAGCACACCGCGCCCGCCGACATCACCTGTTCCCATTCCGGGATCTTGGGATGAACCGCCGCCCGGCTGACGACGGCGATCACCAGCGGCGCGCGCGTGAGACGCTCGCGCTCCAGCTTCAACCGCTCCGGCGAGGCTTCCGGATCGTCCGCCTTCACGATCTCGGCAAGCTTCTCGCCCGCTTCCTCGCGCGCCGCGCCGGCAAACACGATGAAGCGCCAGGGCGCGAGCTTGCCGTGATCGGGAACGCGCGAGGCGATGGTCAGCATTTCCGCGATCTCGCCGCGATCCGGCCCGGGGGCCGCAAGCTGTAGTACCGGCGTCGAGCGGCGGGTTTTCAGGAAATCGATGAGGGTGTCATTCTTGGCAGTCACGGCGGGGCCTCACTCAGTCAAAAAATCATGCGACGCTCTTGAAAACGCCACGATATTCGGGTCACTACGCAATCGGACATTGAAGTGAACACTTGCGGTATGCAAGTCAACCGGCGAGCAACATGTTTCCGCACAGAACGCCAAGACATCAGAGCCTTCGGCCCTTCGCCGCGGTCATGGCCGGGCTTATGCTGGCCGCGCCGGCCGGGGCGCTGGCCCAGAGCACGCCATCGGTTCACTCCGACGATCCTTTCTCCCTGATGCGAGGCACGCAGCAGCCCGGCGAAAAGCGCCCGGTGAAGCTGGAGGCGCGGCTGGCCGAGGATGGCAATGTCATGCGCGACGGCCTGTTCTGGCGGGTATTCACCACCATTCCGGACACCAACGGCCGGCTGCGACTGGTCGCATCGGCCGAGGGCGGCACCAAGACCATCGAGCTTTCCCCCGGCGACTATTTCATCAACTGCGCCTTCGGCCGGGCGTCGGCAACGCGCAAGGTGCGCATCGCCCACGAGGCCGGCGAGGCGGAGCAAATTTCCTTTGTGCTGAACGCCGGCGGACTGATGCTCAATGCCCGGCTCGGCGATGGCAAGCCCGCCAGCGCCAGCGAGCTTCGCTTCTCGGTCTATGAGGACCACGACGACCGCCGCGAACTGGTGGCCGAGGATATCGCGCCCGGCAGCATTCTGCGCCTGCGCGCCGGAACCTATGACGTGGTATCCTCCTATGGCACGCTGAATGCCGAAACCCATGCCAGGCTGAAGGTCAAGGCCGGCGAGATCACCGACGCCAAGCTGAAGATCAATGCCGCCGAGGTGACCCTGAAGCTTGCCGGCGAAACGGGAGGCGAAGCGCTCGCCGACACGGCCTGGACGGTGCTCGGCGCGTCCGGCGACGTGCTGACCGAAAGCAGCAGCGCCATGCCGACGATGATCCTCGCCGAGGGCAGCTACACCGCCGTGGCCCGCAACCACGACAACCTCTTCGAGAAGACCTTCACGGTCTCCTCCGCCGGCACCGAGGATGTCGAGTTGCTGCTGTCGGAAAACAAGGCGAACACCGACGCCGACGGGTTCGATTGAAGCCCGCCGCAGCCAGACGGAATCGACTTATGTCCGCGAAGGTGTGGCAGAGCAGACAGATGGAACGCCGGCGAAGACGGATCAGCCTCCAGCACATTTTCCGATGTCTGTTTATCCGGGATTTCCTGAGGTCCCCTCTGTTGCCCGCGCAGCGCATGAGATACTGTGACGGCACGTCGCGGGGGGCCGAGATTTGCTGATATATGTGATCAGTCTTCGACAGCATGCCGAAAGGCGTGAGCATCTCGCAGGCGCGCTCAATGCAGTCGGCCTGCGTGCCGAATGGATCGAGGCCGTTGACGGCCGCACGGTCGCGCTTGACGAGATCGTCAGGCGCGGCAGCTATCCAAGAGCCGGAAGCCACGCTCTGACGCCAACCCAGTACGGCTGCTATCTCAGCCATGTCAAATGCTGGCAGGCATTTCTGGAAAGCGGGGCGCCGCTCGTCGCGATCTTCGAGGACGATGTCCATCTCGCCGAGGATATCGGCGTTTTTCTGGAACAGGCGGAAAGCTGGTTCCCCGAGGATGCGGATGTCGTCAAGCTGGAAACCTGCCTTCAGCCCGTGCGCCTTGAAAGCCAGCCCGTGGATACGGTTTTCGGGCGCGAGCTCTTTCGTCTGCGATCCCGGCACTTGGGGTCGGCCGCCTATGTTCTCAGCCGAAAGGGCGCCCGCAAGCTGCTGGAAAACAGCGATAAACTCGCAATGGGCGTCGACGCGGTGATGTTCAATCCGCGGCCCCGGCTGAAGCATGAGATGATCAACTACCAGATCGATCCCGCGATCTGCATTCAGGACGATATCGCCTATCGCTGCGGCCTGCCCCGCCTGGGTTATTGCTCGAACAACCCGGTTCCGAGAAGCCGGAAATCCTGTGGAACAAATGCCGTCGAATACGCTCGCTATGTGGTGCGTGACGGTCTGCGCCGCCTGCGCCTGTGCCTCAGATACAGGATCGGCGGTTACCGCAAGCGCGTTATCGACTTTCGCCAACGCCCTGCTTCATCTTGCAAGCGACCGAGCCCGCGCTATAAAACTGCTATGCAATCGCGGAGCATTCCGTGAATCGCTCTGTTCCAATGTTTCAGGCAATTGAAAAGGGTGAGCCGCCTTGCCCGGAATTGCCGCAAAGGCGATATTCCTCCGCCAGCGCGAAAGGGCACCGTGCTCACATTCGTCATCAATCTTGACCGCGATAAAGCAAGGCTGAAGCGTGTGGAAGCGCTTCTTTCCGAACGGGATGTTGCCTTCACCCGGGTCCCGGCGGTTGACGCCCGGTCGCTTTCTCCAGACGAGATCGCGGCGGCCTGCGCTTATCCAACGCCGGTCAGCATCCGGCTGCAACCCGGTGAGATCGCCTGCTATCTCAGCCATATCAAGGCCTGGCGCCTGCTGCTCGACAGCGACGAGGATTGCGCCGCGATTTTCGAGGATGATATCGACCTGAGCTGCGACGCAGCCGAGGTTCTTTCCGCGATAGCAGACTGGATGCCGGAAGAGGCAGACGCCGTCAAACTGGAAACCAGCCTGAAGCCGATAGAGATTGGACGGGCACCAGAAGCCGCCATCGGCGACCGCGAGATCCGGCGGCTTGCCGGCTGCCATATCGGCACCGCGGGTTATGTGATCACGCGCAAGGGCGCTGCCCGCATGCTGGCGGAAAGCAAAAAGCTTCGCATGGCGGTGGACACCACGCTGTTCGACCCGCGCGGCGGCGTCGCCGAAACGCTGTCGCTGTTCCAACTCTCGCCCGCGCTCTGCATCCAGACTCGGTTGCAGACCAGCGCAGAGCCTGCAAGCGCGAGCAATATTTCAGAAAGAGCCAGCCATAAATCCTATGGCGCGACGCCGGGCGAAAGACTGGCAAACAGGATCAGGGACAGACTGGCCTATGCCTGCCGAAAGCTGCGCAATTTCGCGAGCGGCGCGCGCCCAAGGGTGATCGATTTCGAGCCATAAAAAAAGGCGGAGCCACAAGCCCCGCCCCTCTTGGTACTTACGCCCGCTTGCGCTTCAGGTCGGGCGGCGTTGCCTCGTCGATCAGCAGGGCCAGCGCATCATCGAGCGACATCGACTGCTGGTCGCGGGAGCCGAGGCGGCGGATGTTGACCGTCTCCTCTTCCGCCTCGCGCATGCCGCAGACAAGAATGACCGGAACCTTGGCCACCGAGTGCTCGCGAACCTTGTAGTTGATCTTCTCGTTACGGAAATCGGTCTCGACCGATAGTCCCGCATCGCGCAAGCGCTTGGCAACCTTTTCGCCATAACCATCCGCCTCGGTCGTGATCGTGGCGACCACCACCTGCAGCGGCGCGAACCACAGCGGCATATGGCCGGAATGGTTTTCGATCAGGATGCCGAGGAAGCGTTCCAGCGAACCGCAGATCGCGCGGTGGATCATCACCGGCTGCTTCTTTTCCGAGGTCGAGTCGATGTAGAAGGCGCCGAAGCGCTCCGGCAGGTTGAAGTCGACCTGGGTGGTGCCGCACTGCCATTCGCGCCCGATCGCGTCCTTCAGCGTATATTCGAACTTCGGTCCGTAGAACGCGCCCTCGCCCGGCAGGATGCCGGTCTTGATGCGGCCGCCGGATTGCGCCTCGATGGTCTTCAGCACCGAGGTCATGATCGCCTCGGCGTGATCCCAGCTCTCGTCGGAACCGACGCGCTTTTCAGGCCGCGTGGAGAGCTTCACCACGATCTCGTCGAACCCAAAATCCTCATAAACCGACAGGATCAGATCGTTGATCTTCAGGCATTCTTCCGCAAGCTGCTCCTCGGTGCAGAACACATGGGCATCGTCCTGCGTGAAGCCGCGCACGCGCATCAACCCGTGCATCGCGCCCGACGGCTCGTAGCGATGGACGACGCCGAATTCCGCATAGCGGATCGGCAGTTCGCGGTAGGACTTCAGACCATGCTTGAAGAGCTGGACGTGGCCGGGGCAGTTCATCGGCTTCAGCGCGAAGACGCGCTTGTCCTCTGCCTCCTCATCGGCGCAGGCAACGGCGAACATGTTTTCGCGATACCATTCCCAATGGCCGGAGGTCTTCCACAGCGAGGTGTCGAGCACCTGCGGCGCATTGACCTCCTCATATTCGCCAGCAAGCCGACGGCGCATATAGGAGGTCAGCGACTGGAACATGCGCCAGCCCTTGGAATGCCAGAAGACGACGCCCGGTCCCTCCTCCTGGAAATGGAAGAGGTTCATCTCGCGACCGAGGCGGCGGTGGTCACGTTTCTCTGCCTCCTCGAGGAAGGTCAGATAGGCGTCGAGATCCTTCTGGTCGGCCCAGGCGGTGCCATAGATGCGGGTCAGCATCGGATTGTTGCTGTCGCCGCGCCAATAGGCGCCGGCCACCTTCATCAGCTTGAAGGCGTTGCCGATCTGGCCGGTCGAGGTCATGTGCGGGCCGCGGCAAAGGTCGAACCAGTCGCCTTGGCTATAGATCTTGAGGTCCTGCCCTTCCGGGATCGCGTCGACCAGCTCGACCTTGTAGGCCTCGCCCTTTTCGGCGAACACCTTCTTGGCCTTTTCGCGCGACCAGATCTCCTTGGTGAACGGCGCGTTGCGGGCGATGATCTCCTTCATCTTCTTTTCGATCTTCGGCAGGTCTTCCGGGGTGAACGGAACCTCGCGGGCGAAGTCGTAATAAAAGCCGTTTTCGATCACCGGACCGATGGTCACCTGGGTGCCGGGCCAGAGCTCCTGCACGGCCTCGGCCATCACATGGGCGGCGTCGTGGCGGATCAGCTCCAGCGCGCGGTCATCGGTGCGGGTGACGATCTCGATGCGGCCATCGCTCACCGGATCGGCGAGGTCGCGCAGCTCGCCATCAAGGGCGATCGCGACGGCCTTCTTGGCCAGCGACTTGGAGATGGATTCGGCGACATCGCGGCCGGTCGTGCCGGCGGCATAGTCGCGCTTCGAGCCATCGGGAAAGATGAGGGAAATCTGGTCAGACATGTCATGCTCCTTGAAACCAGTCCCGCCAACGAATGCGGGTGGACAAACTGCCGTATCGCACGGCGTCTTAAACGAGGCAGGTCAATAAAGAAAAAACGGCCCTGCGTAAAGCCGCAAGACCGGTTCCTGTCAGACGCCGAAACAAGACGGGATCAGAATTTCACGCCGAGACCGGCCATCACCGCGTGGGTATGCATCTTGAACTTGGCCGTGGCGCCGGCGGCGGAGGCCAGATCCTCGACGACCTTCTGATCCGGATAGCCGGTATAGCGATATTCCAGTCGCGTGAAGATGCTGTCGGTGACGGCGTAGTCGAGGCCCGCGCCGACCGTATAGCCGTAGATCGTATCGCTGACGCTGACGTCCAGTGCGCGGATATAGGCGTTTGCGACCGCAGCACCCCCGGTGACATAGACCAGTGCATTGCCGAAGGAATACCCCAGCCGGCCACGGAGCGTGCCGCTCCAGTCGGAGCCGATCTCGCCGTTGAAGCCGAGGCCGGTCGGAACCTCACGCTTGCCCCAGCTATATTCGGCATCGCCCTCAATACCCACGACGATGTTGTTGTCGAGCTGCTTGTTGTAACCGGCAAACAGATTGGCAATCGCGCCATTATAGTTCAGCCCGCGCGACCCTGCGCCGCTGATCGTGCCGCGACCGCCGGTCCAGCCATAGCCGCCGCCGAGGCCCGCATAGGGACCATTCCAAAGCGGCTCTTCCTCGACATAGACTTCCTGATAGGCCACCGGCTGAATTGGCGGGCGCAGCGCCAGATCGGCGGCAAATGCCGGAAAGCATGATGCGCCGTAAACGGCGAGAAGTGACGCAGACAGTTTTTTCATGGAAGGCTCCGTACGTGATGACTTATCAAAGCCATAGCGCATGAAGCGTTAAAAATTCGTCAGCTTATGGTTTACATACCCTTAATTCGCACAACCTCGGGACGATCTATCATTCGCCGTTGCGGGCGGGCTCGATCTTCATGTAGTCGAGCGGCAATTGGGTCGAGAACTTGATCTGCTCCATGGCAAAGGAGGACGAGACGTCGCGGATCTCGATCTTCGCGATCAGCCGCTTGTAGAAGGCGTCATAGGCCGCGATATCTGGCACCACCACGCGCAGCAGATAATCGACCTCGCCGCTCATGCGATAAAATTCCAGCACTTCGGGGAAATCCGCGATCACCTCGGAAAACCGCTTCAGCCACTCGACCGAATGGGTATTGGTGCGGATCGCGACGAAGACGGTGACATTGGCGTTGACCTTTTCCGGGTCGAGCAGCGCGACCCGCCGCTTGATCACGCCTTCCTCTTCCATCTTCTGGATGCGCCGCCAGCAGGGCGTGGTCGAAAGGCCGACCTTCTTGCCGATATCGGCAACCGCCAGCGTCGAGTCCTCCTGTATGAGGCGCAAAATTTTCCTATCCAGGCGATCCATTTCCGCTCTCCGTAAAATATTTTTGCTCTTATAGCATCAATTTTTCGATTTGAAAGGGCCATTCCGCGCGGCGGCGAGCCGCGCCATCACCCCGCGAAAAGCCGCACCGCCGCCTTCAGCTCGGGCAGAACCTCGGCTTCGAACCAAGGGTTGCGCTTCAGCCATGCGGTATTGCGCCAGCTTGGATGCGGCAGCGGCAGGATGCGGGGGCTGGTATTGGCGAAATAGCTGGCGCGCCAGTTGTGCACGGTTTCCGTAAGCGTCTTCCGGCTCGCCTCCCCCATATGCCATTTCTGGGCATACATGCCGATGGCGAGCACGAGTTCGATCTGCGGCATGGCCGCCATCGCCCGCTCGCGCCATTGCGGCGCGCATTCCCGGCGCGGCGGCAGATCGCTGCCGCGCGCGTCATAGCCCGGAAAACAGAAACCCATCGGCATGATGGCGAAACGCGCCGTGTCGTAAAACGCCGCGCGATCGACGCCCATCCAGTCGCGCAGCCGGTCGCCGGAACGGTCGTTGAACGGAATGCCGGTCTCGTGCACCCTGAGCCCCGGGGCCTGACCGGCGATCAGCACCCGCGCGGTCGGCGACAGGATCGCGACGGGGCGCGGTTCATGCGGCAGCGGCTCGCCCATCTGCGGACAGTCGCGGCAGATGCGGCAGGCCGCGATCCGTTCTGCAAGTTCAATCTGATCTGTCAGCGAAAGCTCCCTCATTGCCGGCTCCCGGCATAGATGTATTACCGCCGTCTTAAAAAACAGCCCTAACAAATCCTTTACGGATTTCTTAACAATTCGTTCGTATCCTCGCCCTCAATCGAGGATGGATGCGATGACGAACCGTGCCGAACTGATTGCCAGCCCCCGCGACGAAGCCGATACCGCCGGCGAATTCCGCGCCGCGCTTCAAAGTCTTGAGAAAAGCGCGCCCGCGATCGCGATCATGCTGGCGCTCGCCGGCTTCGGCTTTCTCTATCTCGGGCGCGACCTGATCTTCGCGGTCTGGGCGCTGGCGGCGCTGATCCTGCACGGCGTCGCGTTCCTGACCATCCGTCAGGCCGCGCGCGCGGGCGAAGATACCGCATCGGTGCGCAAATGGAACGCCCGCGTCATCGGCGCCTACTGGCTGGCAGGCGGCGCCTGGGCGCTTCTCTCCGTTCTGGAGTGCGGCGCCTGTGGCGGCGCGGCGCTGCCCTTCTTCAAGGCGTCCATGGTGATTGTCGCGCTGTCGATGATGGCGCTTGGCGCGGTCGCGCTGCCGCGCTCGGCCTGGCATGTCTTCCTGCCGGCGGTCATGGCCTTCGGCCTCGTCGCCTATCAGAGCCGCGAGCCCTTCGATATCGGCCTGGCGGCCGTGCTTGCGATCGTCATGCTGTTCATCGCCTATTTCAACCATCACATCGCCGCGAGCGAAATGGCGCTGAAAACCAGGGAAAGCGAAAAGGACCTGCTTGCCGGACAACTGACCGAAAGCCTCGCCAGGGCGGAAGCCGCGGCCGAGGCCGCCGAGGCGGCCAACCAGGCCAAATCGACCTTCCTCGCCGCCATGTCGCACGACCTGCGCACGCCGCTCAACGCGATCATCGGCTTTTCGGAAATCATGAAGACCGAGATGATGGGGCCGCTGCCAAACGCCCACTACCGCGAATATGCCGCCGACATCCATCAGTCCGGCCGGCACCTGCTCGACATGATCGACAGCGTGCTCGACCTGTCGCGGCTGGAAGCCGGCGGCTATCGGCTGAACGAGCAGCCGGTCTATCTCGTCGACGTCATCGATGCCTCGATGGCAATGATCGGCGGCGCGGCCGCGGCCAAGGCGATCGCCCTCAAATGCGATGTCGCTGGCGCGCTTTCGCCGATCACCGCCGATGGTCGGGCGGTGAAGCAGATGCTGCTCAACCTGATCTCGAATGCGGTCAAGTTTTCCGATGAACATGCCGAGGTGCTGATCCTGGCCGGCACGACCGCGGAAGGCGGCCAGTATCTCAGCGTTCGCGATTTTGGCTGCGGCATGGACTGTGATGCGCTGGCGCTTGCCACCACCGCCTTCTCGCGCGGCGCGGAGGCCCGCGATGTCGAAGGATTCGGCCTTGGCCTTGCAATCGTCAAGCAGCTTGCGGACGCCCATCAGGGCGAGTTGATCCTGCAATCCGCTCCCGGCGAGGGCACGCTCGCCACGATCCTGTTCCCCACGGGCCGGGTGATCGACCTGCCGGCAGCAGCACTCCATCACCAGGACACCGGCCTCACCGTGGCCCTGTCCCCCGAACGGGCGATGCCGTTTGCGCCCGACAGCATCACGATCGAAACCACGGCCCGGACGTCCGAAACCCGCAGCGGCCGCGACCGGCTTGCCGCGGCGCTGAAACGCCGGGGCCGCAAGGTTGCCAATGACGCGCCGCTTCAGCCTGAAGAAGACGCGGCGGCCGCCCTGGCGTTCGAAGACGCGCTTGAGGCCGAGATCATCGAAGCGATGCAGGCCGATGACGGGGCGCGCCGGCACGAGGCCGCCAATGCCGCATGACATTGCCGCGATCCCGGTGATCGAAACCGAACGGCTGCTTCTGCGCCCGCTCGTCTTTGCCGACTGGCCCGCCTATTTCGCCTTTCTCGCCTCCGATCGCGCCCGCTACATGGGCGGACCGCACAGCGAGGAAACGGCGTGGTCGTTCTTCTGCAACGATGTCGCTCAGTGGACGCTCTTCAGCCATGGCGCGCTGATGTTCGAAGACCGCCAGACGGGCGAAACGATGGGACAGGTGGCGCTCTGCAAGGGGCCGCTTTTTCCCGAACTGGAACTCGGCTGGTTCGTCTATGACGGCGCGGAGGGCAAAGGATATGCGCTCGAGGCGGCGTCAGCGCTGCGCGACTGGGGTTTTGCAACGCTCGGCGTGAGCGAATGCGTCAGCTATGTCGATCCGGACAACGCCCGCTCGATCCGCCTTGCCGAACGGCTCGGCGCACGGCTCGATCCGGAAGCCCAAGCCCCGCACCCGGCGAACCTCGTCTACCGGCATGAGCGCCAAGCGCCTCAGAAGAACACCACATAGACGGCGTAGATAAAATTGCTGCTGATCAGGCAGAAGGTCGCGAACGAGCCGAGGTCCTTGGCATGCCGGCCTTCCACGGAGAGTTCCGGCGACACCCGGTCGATGATCTCCTCGACGGCGGTATTGAGCGCTTCCACGCCGAACAGGCACAGCATCAGGATCACGAAGATCATGAACTGAACCGCGCTCGCGCCGACAAGGAAGAACAACACGAGACCGACCACGAAGCCGATCAGTTCGTGGCGGAAGGCCTCTTCCTTCAGCAACCGCATGAAGCCCTGGAACGAATAGCCGCCAGCCGCGAGCAGATGGCGGAATCCCTTCTTCTTCTCGATCGGGGCCATGCATTATCCTTCGCCGTTTTCAAAACCAGCCAAATCACTTACCTAGCCTGAAAGGCCTGCGGCGTCGCCCGGTTTAGGGCGCAAACTGCCACAGGCCCGTGACAGTCCTGCGACACGTTTGTGACTTACGCTTCCCGGTCGGACACACCGGCTTCCTCGAATGTGGCCATGCCTGTATGACAGGCGGCGGCGGCCTTCACCAGGCTCGCCGCAAGGGCCGCGCCCGTGCCCTCGCCCAGCCGCATGCCGAGCGCCAAGAGCGGCGTCTTGCCGAGTTTCTGCACGAGCTTCAGATGCCCCGGCTCCGCTGAGACATGGGCGATCATGCAGTGGTCGAGCGCCGAGGGGTTGGCGGCCTTCAGCACGGCGGCGGCGGCGGTCGCGACATAGCCGTCGATCAGCACCGGCACTTTCTGCATGCGCGCGGCGATGATCGCGCCGGCGATCGCCGCCAGTTCCCGCCCGCCGAGGCGGCGCAAGGCTTCCAGCGGATCGGACAGGTGATCCTTGTGAAGCGTCACGGCCTGCTCGACCAGCGCGACCTTGCGTTCGTAAGCTTCCCCTTCCACACCCGTGCCCGGACCGACCCAGTCGGTAGCATTGCCGCCATAAAGCCCGTAGCTGAGCGCGGCGGCGACGGTGGTGTTGCCGATACCCATCTCGCCGAGGCAGAGAAGATCGACGCCGCCGGCCACCGCCTCCATGCCGTAGGCCATGGTCGCGGCGCAATCCCGCTCCGAAAGCGCCGGCTCGACCGAGATGTCGCCGGTTGGGTGATCGAGCGCGAGGTCGAATATTTTCAGGCTGAGATCAACGCTGGCGCAGATCTGGTTGATCGCCGCGCCGCCCTTGGCGAAGTTGTCGACCATCTGCTTTGTGACGGCTTGCGGGTAGGCCGAAACGCCTCTGGCGGCAATGCCGTGGTTGCCGGCAAAAACAGCAACCATGGGCCGATTGACCGCCGGCGTGCGCCCGCTCCAGGCCGCAAGCCACATGGCGATCTCTTCCAGCCTGCCAAGCGAACCCGGAGGTTTGGTAAGTACAGAGTTGCGTTTTCTCGCCTGAGAGAGTATCTGTGCGTCGGCCTTGGGGAAGGCGTCCAGCAAAGTGCGAAAATCCTCGAATGGGTGTCCATCGCTCATTTGTCTTGTCCCGTGCTATGCTGACAGCGTTGCCAAAGCTCATATTTTTCAAACGGCCGGCTAGCAAGGCCGAAGTCCTGGAAACGAGCACAAACCGATGAAGATGCCATTCTTCATTACCGACTTGACGAGCGCCCTTAGCTTCCTGACACGTCTCAGAGTGCCTGACCTGCTGATGGCCGAGATGCCGGCGGGCGCCCGCGCTGCCTGGGCGTACCCGCTTGCCGGCGCGATTGCAACCATCCTGCCCGCCATCGCACTGGCCGGGTTCGTCTGGCTCGGCGCTTCGCCGCTGCTTGCCGCGCTCATAGCCGTGCTGATCTCGATCATGATCTGCGGCGGGCTCCACGAAGACGGGTTGGCCGACGCCGCCGACGGGCTTTTCGGCGGGCGCGACCGCGAGACGGCACTGGCGATCATGAAGGACAGCCATTGCGGCGTTTTCGGCGTCACCGCGATCGTTCTGTCGCTGCTGTTGCGGGCGGCGGCGCTCGCGGCGCTCGTTCCGCATTACGGTGCGACGGCTGCGGCGCTGCTGTTCATTGCGGGGGCCACCGCCGGTCGCGGAAGCCTTGTGCTGCAGTGGACAATATTGCCCGCAGCGCGCACGGATGGCGCAGCCGCGACGCTCGGACGTCCCGGCGTCCGGACCACGGCGTCCGCAGAGGCGATTGCCCTGCTTTTGTGCGTCGCCCTCGCCATCGCGGCGAATGCATTCGTCCAGGTGGTGGCAGCCCTTGCCTTTGCCGGCATCGCATCACTGCTGTTTTCCGCCTTCGTCAGAAAGAGGATCGCCGGCCATACCGGAGACACGCTGGGCGCTGCCGCGCAGATCAGCGAGATCGTTTTCCTCGCGACCCTTGTTATCGCCACCTGAAACCCGATATCGGGACAATATCTTGTCGTCTCGGACCGGGAGTATATGCCTTGCGCCTTTTCTGGATTTTGATCGCCATCGTCTCGGTCGGCATGATCCTCCTCATGGTGACGGGCACCAGCGGCACCACGCTTGGCGTCAACAGCGATGACTTTGCCCGCACCCTCTGGCTCGCGCCAATCCTGCTGCTGGTCTCGGCGGGCGTGCTGCAGAGCCGCCGCAATCTCGGCTTCGTGTTCCAGTCGCTGCTGATCTGGGCGGCGGTGCTACTCGTGGTGGCGGCAGCCTACATCTTCCGCGACGATTTCCGCGATGTCGGCGCGCGGCTCTTCAGCGGGCTGATCCCCGGCATGGCGATGGAGACGACAATGTCCGATGGCCGCGAACAGGTGATTCTCCACAAGCGCCTGGACGGCCATTTCGCCGCCGATGTCGAGATCGATGGAGAGACGATCACGATGCTGGTTGATTCGGGCGCAAGCCGCGTCACGCTGACGGCGCGCGACGCCGCCCGCATCGGGTTTGAAGGCTCCGATCTCAGCTATACCGCGATGGTAACGACCGCCAACGGCACGGCGATGGCCGCGCCCATAACACTCGATGAGGTTTCGATCGGCCCGATCACGCGGCGCAATGTCAAGGCCATGGTGGCGACGGAGGGCCGGCTTGCCGAAAGCCTGCTCGGCATGAGCTTTCTCTCCACGCTGACCTCGGTCGACATGCGCTCGGACGAGTTACGCCTGACCGAATAACCGATCAGAAGAACGAATAGAAAAACCGCGCCGAGATGATCAGCAGGAAGATGCCGAAGCCGGCTTCCAGTTTCCGCTTGCTGAGCCGGTGCGCGACGGTGGCCCCGAGCGGCGCGATCAGCATCGTGATCGGAATGATCAGGGCGACGGCGACCCAGTTGATATAGCCGGTCGACAGCGGCGGAAGCCCCGCCTTGCCCCAGCCGCCGACGATATTGCCGATGAAGCCCGGAATCGAAATCAGCACGCCGACCCCAGCAGACGTTGCCACCGCCTGATGGATCGGCCGGTTGAAGAGCGTCATGAAGGTGTTGTTGAGCGTGCCGCCGCCAATGCCGATCAGGCCGGAGAGCAGGCCGATGAGCCAGCCATAGACGAACAGCGCCGGGTTTTTCGGCAGGTCATCGCCCAGCCGCCATTCCGCCGATCTGGGATAGAGCATCTTCAGGCCGATCAGCAGCGTGATCACGGCGAAGGCGCCGCGCAGCAGGCTGCCCGGCGCATAGGCGATTACCAGTGTCGAGACCACCGCCCCTAACGGCACCGCAATCACCCACCGCCTGAGCACCGCCATGTCGACCGCGCCGCGTTTGTAATGCGACTGGAAGGAGCGCAGAGATGTCGGAATGATGATCGCAAGCGAGGTGCCGACGCTCAGCTTGATACGCAACCCGTCATCCACGCCGAAAAGGGCGAAGGCCTGATAGAAGACGGGAACCAGCACGGCGCCGCCGCCAATGCCGAAAAGCCCGGCCAGAAACCCGGCAATTCCGCCGGCGAGCGCCAGCAATACGCAAAGTTCGAGAAGTTCGGAAAGCGGCGGCATCTCATTCCCCTCTGAGACGCTTGCATCTTTCCGGATTTTTCGGAATGAGGGCTCAAATGCGTCTCGATGTCATCAAAACGAGATGTTCTTACACTATCCAAACCACGGGGCAAGGCGGTGCCACCCGCCGCCTAGTACGATTGCCGTAACCTGTCTATTGCCGCCCCGGATTTTGAAGAGTGACATACTGCTCTCTGACTTCACATCACCGATTTGTTTCCGCCTTTTTGCCGGCCCTCACACGGGCCGGCTTTTTTTTTGCGGCCGACAGTCTGGCCCGAGGCTTAAGCGCGCTCAGCCTTCGAGGTCGACGTCGAGGATCGCCATCGAGAAATTGTAGGAGCGGTCGCCGTCCTCGTCATCGAGATAGATGACGCCGATGAACTCCTCGCCATTATAGACCTCGCAGGAATCATCCTTGCGCGGCCGCGCCCGGACCGCAAAGCTCGGGCCGAAGAGACGTTTGAAATAGGCGTCGAGTTTTTTGATTTCGTCTTGTTTCAAGGGATTTTCTCCGTCTGGCCTTTGCAATGTCCGCGGCTTTTGCCATGCGCGCCGGCGAAACGCAAACGCGCGACCGCACGGATTTGTTCTCGCCCGCGCCTATTCCTCGGAAATGATCAACTGATCCATCGAGCGCGCGGGATCGGAGCAGCCGGCCGTGCCGATAACCTTGGCGGGAACGCCCGCGACCGTGGAATTGGCCGGCACCGGCTTCAGAACCACGGATCCGGCCGCAATACGGGAGCACTTGCCGACCGAAATATTGCCCAGCACCTTCGCCCCCGCGCCGATCAAAACGCTGTCGCCGATCTTGGGGTGGCGGTCGCCGGTTTCCTTGCCGGTGCCCCCGAGGGTCACGCCCTGCAGGATCGAGACATCGTCGCCGATCGTCGCCGTCATGCCGACCACGAGGCCGGTGGCGTGATCGAGGAAGATGCCCTTGCCCATCTTGGCGGCGGGATTGATATCGGTCTGGAAGACGCTGGAGGAACGGCTCTGCAGGTAAAGCGCCAGATCCTGCCTGCCGCGATTCCACAGCCAGTGCGCCAGCCGGTGGGTCTGGATCGCGTGGAAGCCCTTGAAATAGAGCACCGGCTCCATGAACCGCGTGCAGGCCGGGTCGCGGTCATAGACCGCCTGGATATCGACGCGCAGGATATCGCCCCATTCCGGCCAGTCGCGGCGCATTTCCTCGAAGGTCTGCCGCAGGAGGATGGCCTGGACATCCGGGTGGTCGAGCCGCTCGCAGATGCGGTAGACGACGCAATCCTCCAGCGAATCATGGTTCAGGATGGTCGAATAGAGAAACGCTGCGAGGATCGGGTCCTTTTCCAGCGCGTATTCGGCTTCCGCCCTGAGGCTCGCCCAGATCGGATCGACGGCCTTCAGATTGGTTTCCTGGCTGTTCTTTTCGGGCTGCGCGGCCATGACGGCCTCCTTTTCTTCCGGTTCTCCGGGCGTCGCACCTGCCGTCGCCGACAGCACGATGAAGGACGCAATTTGCGGGGAATATAGATCAGCCGGCCGCAATTACCAATGCGGCGGTCTTCAGTTTTTCGTGTCGGCCACGTCCTGAAGGAAATCCAGAACCGCCTGCTTGAACACCTTGTCGCCGACGGCGAGCATATGGTCGCGGTTCGGAATGTCGAGTGCGCGCGCATTCTGCATCAATCCCGCAAGGGTCTGGGCGGAGCCCGCGAGATCATCGCGGGTGCCGACCCCGATCAGCGTCGGCGCGGCGATGCGGCCGACATCCTCGCGGCTCACGAGTTCGCGCGAGGTCTCGATACAGGCGGCGAGCGCGATCCGGTCGCTTCTGGTCTGGTCGGCGAAGGCGCGGAACATGCGGCCGCGCTCATGGGTGACGTCGTCGAGCGAAGGCGCGCGCAGCGCTTCGGCGATCGGGTCCCAGTCGCCCGCCCCGTCGCAGAGCGCGATGCCGAGCCCGCCGAAGATCAGGCCGCGGACCTTTTCCGGATCGGCGAGCGCCAGATTGGCGGCGATGCGCGCGCCCATTGAATAGCCCATTACATGGGCGTTTTCGATGCCGAGGTGATCGAGCAGGGCCGCGGCATCTCCGGCCATCAGCCTCGGATAATAGCGTTCGGGATCATGCGGCTTGTCGCTTTTGCCATGGCCGCGATTGTCAAGCGCGATCACCCGGTAGCCCGCCTCGCCCAGCGTCTTCAGCCAGCCCGGATGAACCCAGTTGACGGATGCCGTCGAGGCGAAGCCGTGAATCAGCAGGATGGGCTCCCCCGAACCGACATCGAAATAGGCAAGGTCGAGGCCGTCATGGGTAAAACTATCGAAATCCGGGAGATTGAAATTCATGGCTGCACCGCGGCTGATCATTGTCAAAAGGGCCCCGTGAAAAGCCGCCTCGGCGACAAATCGGGTACTACACATTTGCGGCAAAGAGTTATAGTGTCCGCGCCGAAAGCTCAAGGAACCGGAGACAATTATGGCTGGTCACGCGATCGCGCATTTCAAGAACGACGAGGGACATCGCTCCATCGAGGTCGGGGTCAAGGAATTCATGTGCGTCGGCGCGTCCGCGCCCTTCGACCATCCGCATATCTTCATCGATATGGGCGATGACGACGAAGCCGTCTGTTCCTACTGCTCGACGCTTTACCGCTACAACCCCGCCCTTCACGGCGAAGAGACCAAACCGGCCGGCTGCGCCTATCGGGTCGACGCGGCCTGACCGCGCGCCCGCTGGAGAGGCTTTCGGCGGTCAAGGGATGCCATGACAGTTCAACATGTCGCCATCATCGGAGCGGGCGTTGCCGGGCTGAACGTGGCTCTGGCGCTCGCCCGGCGCGGCATTTCCAGCGACATCTTCGAACAGGCGGAAGCGCTGAACGAGGTCGGCGCCGGCCTCCAGATTTCGCCCAATGCCGCACGCTGCCTTGAACGGGTCGGCGTGCTCTCCCGGCTGGAAAGCCAGTGGCGCGAACCGCGCGAGATCACCCTTGCCTCGGGCGTCAGCCTTCGCCGGATCACCGGCCTGCCGATGAGCGAGGCCCGCGCGCGCTGGAACGCGCCCTATGGCGTTCTCCACCGGGCCACATTGCAGACGGTACTGGCACAGGCGGTCGCCGAAGAACCGCTCGCCAACCTGAAGCTTGGCGCGCGCGCGACATCGCGCGATATCGCGGCGCGTGTCGCCGACGGCGGCCGCAAGCCCGATGCCATCATCTGCGCCGATGGCGTGTGGTCCGCCAGCCGCGGCCGGATAGATGGAAGCGCGACAGCGCGGTTTTCGGGCAATATCGCCTGGCGTTTCGTGGTCTCGTCGGAAGACACGCCGGCCTTCCTGAACCGCGAGCACATAACCGCCTTCATGGGGCCGAGCGCCCATCTGGTCGCCTATCCGCTGCGCGATGTCAGCGGCTTCAACCTCGTGGCGATCGCCGCCGGCGCCAATCCGGGCGAGACCTGGGACGGCAATGCCGATCATAGCTGGCAGGTTGCGCGCGAAAAGCATTTCGGCGGCTGGAACGGCGCGCTCAAGCGGCTTTTTTCAAAGGTCTCACCCGCGGCCTGGCCGCTTTACGAGGTTGGCGACGGCCGCTGGCACAATGGCGCGGACACCATCATGATCGGCGACGCGCTGCATGCGATGATGCCGTTTTCGGCGCAGGGCGCGGCCATGGCGATCGAAGACGGCTTCGAACTCGCCGCCTTTCTGGCCGAAATGCCCGCGCCGACAGCCTTTGCGGCCTTCGAGGCCCATCGCCGCCCACGGCTGGAGCGCCTGAAGAAGCGCACCGGCCTGAACAGGTTCGCCTATCATGCGCGCGGCCCCTTCCGGCTCGGCCGCGACGCCGTGCTGACCATGCGTTCCCCCGATTCCCTTGTCCGGGAGCTGGATTGGCTTTATGGCTATGAGGCCTACGGTCTTCAGCAGGCTTGAAGGGCTTGTGCGAATACCGAAACAGCCGGTTGCTCCCGCCGTCGTTCATCCAGGCTTCAGCTTCCGCGCGCCATAGTCCGTTTTGTGTTAGCATCGGCTTCAACACTTGATTTCGGGAGCAACCATGAGAGCAAGCGCCGTTTTGAAATCCGCCGGCATCGCATTGGCGGCAGCGTTGATGTCGGTCCAGGCGCATGCGGGGACCACCGCCTACGCCACGTCCAACGTCAATCTTCGCGCCGGCCCCTCGACATCCTACCCGACCGTCACCGTCGTCCCGGCGGGCGCCAGTCTCGTCAATAATGGATGCCTTGCCGACTATAGCTGGTGCGACGTGTCCTACGCCAATTATCGCGGCTGGCTGGCCGCCCGCTATATCCAGATCGTCTACCAGAACCAGCGCCAGACGCTGTCGCCGGCGATCGCCTTTACCGCCGGCGTCGCGATTACCGCGTTTTCCCAGTCCTACTGGAACAATTACTATCGCGGTTATCCCTGGTACAATACGTGGGGCCGCTACCCGCCCTATTATCCGCCGCACCCTTATTATCCGCCGCCTGGCTGGCGCGCCCCGCCCGGCTGGGGTGGTCCGCCGCCCGGCTGGCGCGCGCCGCCCGGATATCGCCCGCCATGGGGCGTGCCGCGTCCGGTCTACCGCCAGCCGCCGCCACCGCATTATCCGCCGGTCGGCCGTCCCGGCTATCGCCCTCCCCCGCCCTATTATCATGGCGGCCCCCCGCCCGGTTATCATCGTCCGCCGACCGAATTCCACGGCGGTCATCGCGGGGGACGGTGGTAAAAAAACTAGCCGGCGATCGCATCCGATCGCCGGCTTTTCTGTATTGACCGGACAATATGCGGTTGCCGCTACACGGCCCGCGCCGCCGCCAGCCCCTTTTCAAGATCGGCCATCAGGTCCTGAACATCCTCAAGGCCGATCTGCAGGCGGATGAGCGGGCCATCCAATGGAGCCTTGCTGATCGTGCGGTTGGAGAGGTTCACCGGAACCGCGAGCGATTCATAGCCGCCCCAGGAATAGCCGATGCCGAACAGGTCCAGCGCATCGAGGAAGGCGTGCTGGCGACGGCGGAAGGCCCCTTCTTCCGCGGCAAGCACGATCGAGAACAGTCCGGTCGCGCCCTTGAAATCACGCTTCCACAGATCGTGACCCGGAAATGACGGCAGGCCGGGATGCAGCACCCGCGACACGCCCGGCTGACCTTCCAGCCAGGCCGCGATCTCGAGCGCGCTCTTTTGATGATGGGCAAGCCGCACGCCCATGGTCCGCAGCCCGCGCAGGATCTGGTAGGCATCGTCCGGCGCCGCGCACATGCCGGTCCAGGTGTAATGTTCAAGAAGCTGCGGGAAGCAGCGCTCATTGGCCGAGGCCGTGCCCATCAGGATATCGGAATGGCCCGACGGGTATTTGGTCGCCGCGTTGAGCGACAGGTCGACGCCGAAATCGAGCGGCTTGAAATAAAGCGGCGTCGCCCAGGTATTGTCCATCGATACGATCGCGTCATGGGCGTGGGCGATGTCGGACAGGAGCCGGATATCCTGGATTTCGAACGTGTTCGAGCCGGGGGATTCGGTATGCAGCAGCCTGGTGTTATGCCTGAACATGCCCTCGATATCCGCCCCGAGCGCCGGGTCGTAATATTCGACCTCCACCCCGAGCCCTGTCAGAACGTTATCGGCGAAACGACGGGCCGGATCATACACCGAATCGACGATCAGAATGTGGTCCCCGGGCCTGAGGAAGGCCAGCCAGGGCATGGTGATCGAGGCGAGTCCCGAGGGATAAAGCAGCGTGCCGGCGGCATTTTCCAGCATGGTGAAGGCCGCGTTGGCCGCATCCGTGGTCGGCGTGCCATGGGTGCCATAGGTGTATTTCTGGTTCCCCTCCACCGTCGTCCTGGCATCGGGAAACAGCACCGTGGAGGCATGCACCACCGGCGGATTGACGAAGCCGTGAAAGGCATGCGGGTCGTTCCCGCAATGGGCAAGCTTGCTATTGTCCCCCAGAGTAGAGGCGGCATCTGGTATTCTGGCCATGGCATCCAATCGCACGATTATGAAAACGCATCTGTGTTTTGGAGTTTTGCGGAAGGTCGGTCAAGGCTGAACGATTTCGCGGTAGTTGATCGACAGTCAACAAAACAAACATGACAACGGCCTGCCCTGTTTCCCAGCAACGTCACGCACAGTTTTTGGCTCCCTGCCCATTTATTAGACTAAAGTGGACCTTTTCCATGAAAACAGACCATTTTTGACAGCCGAGTATTGACCATACGGAAAATAACGACTGTGATAAGTCCGCTCGCCCCGAGGGGTAGCGGGCAGTTGTCGTTACCGGCCTGAAGCTGAACTGGTCGCGGCGGCAACTCGAGATTTCAACGATAAACAAAGGTTGGGAAAATGAGAAAGACGATTCTGTCAGCCGCGATCGGCGCAGTAGTCTTGGGTCTTGGCGCCCAGGGCGCTGCGGCCGCGACACTTGACGACGTGAAGTCCAAAGGAACGTTGACCTGCGGCGTCAGCACGGGCCTGCAAGGCTTTTCCGCGCCCGACAATGAGGGGAACTGGTCCGGTCTGGACGTCGAATATTGCCGCGCTATCGCCGCCGCGATCTTCGGCGACCCCGACAAGGTGAATTTCGTAGCCCTGACGGCAACCGACCGTTTCCCGGCGCTGCAGTCCGGCGAAATCGACGTTCTGAGCCGCAACACCACCTGGACGCTGTCGCGCGACACCTCGCTCGGCCTCGATTTCCGCACCGTCAACTACTATGACGGCCAGGGCTTCATGGTGCCGAAGGACCTCGGCGTTTCCTCGGCCAAGGAACTCTCCGGCGCTGCCGTCTGCGTGCAGTCCGGCACCACCACCGAGCTCAACCTCGCCGACTACTTTTCGGCCAACGGCATGGACTACAATCCGGTCGTTTACGAACAGCTCGAAGACGTCAACAACGCCTTCAACCAGGGCCGTTGCGACGTTTACACCACCGACCAGTCGGGCCTTTATGCGATCCGTCTGACGCTGACCGATCCGGACAATTACGTGATCCTGCCGGAAATCATCTCCAAGGAGCCGCTCGGCCCGGCATGGCGCCAGGGCGACGACCAGTGGGGCGACGTCGTATCGTGGGTTCACTACGCGATGCTGAACGCCGAGGAATTCGGCATCACCTCGGAGAACATCGATGAGATGGCCGAATCCTCCGACAATCCGGGGATCAAGCGTCTGCTCGGCACCGAAACCGACAGCAAGCTCGGCGCCGATCTCGGTCTCGACGAGAAGTGGGCCTATAACGTGATCAAGCTCGTCGGCAATTACGGCGAAGTCTTCGACAAGACCGTCGGCACGGGCAGCCCGCTGAAGATCGACCGCGGCCTGAACGCGCTGTGGACCGATGGCGGCCTGCAGTACGGCCCGCCGATCCGCTAAGCTGTGGTTATAATCTTATAAAATCAGGCGCATGGCGGAGTTCCGCCATGCGCCGTATAAAATAAGAACCCTTTCGGGCAACAACCTTTCGGGCAAACCGGGGAACACATGGCTGACACGACAAGCAACGCTCCCTTGGGGGAGTCGCGGGCTGCCGCACTTCTATACAATCCCGCCGTCAGAGGTTTCGTCTACCAGTTGGTGACGGTCATTCTGGTGGTCGGATTTGTCTGGTGGGTCACAGACAACACCATCACCAACCTTCAAAACGCCGGCATCGCGTCGGGCTTCGGCTTTCTCGACAGCCGCGCCGGCTTCGATATCGCGCAGACGCCGGTCGCCTACAATAATGACATGACCTATGGCCGGGCGCTTGTCATCGGCATCATCAACACGGTCATCGTCTCGGCCGCAGGGATCGTGACAGCGACGATCATCGGCTTCATCGTCGGCATCGGTCGGCTTTCCTCGAACTGGCTCATCGCCAGGCTCAGCGAGGTCTATGTCGAGATCTTCCGCAACATTCCGCCGCTGCTGGTCATCTTCTTCTTCTACACCGGCGTTCTGGCGCTCTTGCCCTCGGCGCGCGATTCGATCGCGCTGCCGCTCGATATCTATCTCAACAATCGCGGCCTCGCCTTTCCCACGCCGATCTTCGGCCCCGGCTCCTGGCTGATGGGCGCGGCGCTGGTGGCGGCGATCGTCGCCGTGGTGGCGCTTGCCGTGTGGTCCAAGCGCCGCCAGATGGCGACCGGCCAGCAATTCCCGACGATCAGGGTCAGCATCGCGATCCTTATCCTGCTGCCGCTCATCGCCTATTTCGTCTCCGGCATGCCGGTGACCTTCGACATTCCGGTCAAGGGCCGCTTCAATCTGGCCGGCGGCGCGGTGATCGGTCCGGAATTCATGTCGCTCTATCTGGCGCTGTCGCTCTATACCGCAGCCTTCATGGCGGAGATCATCCGCGGCGGCATTCTCGGCGTCGCCAAGGGCCAGACGGAGGCCGCCGGCGCGCTCGGCCTGCATCCGCGCAAGGTCACACGGCTGGTCGTGGTGCCGCAGGCCATGCGGATCATCATTCCGCCGATGACATCCGAATATCTGAGCCTGACCAAGAACTCCTCGCTCGCCGTCGCGATCGGCTATGCCGATATCGTCGCCGTCGGCAAGACCGTCCTCAACCAGACGGGTCAGGCCGTGGAGGTGGTGACGATCTGGATGATCATCTATCTCACGCTTTCGATCCTGACATCGATCTTCATGAACTGGTTCAACGCCAAGATGGCTCTGGTGGAGAGATAAGATGGCGCAAGATCTGGCTTATGTCCGAAAGGAAATGCAGGCCCAGCAGCCTGCGCCGAAGAAAGAGGGTACGGCGATTCAGTGGGTCAAGGCCAACATGTTTGCCACGCCCAAGGATTCAATTCTCTCGATCATCGCCATCGTCTTTCTCATCTGGGCGATCCCGCCCATGGTCGAATGGCTGCTGATCAACGCCGCCTGGACCGGCACAGACCGCGCGACCTGCGCGACCATAGCCCAGGGCGGTATAAGGCCGGATGGCTGGAGCGGCGCGTGCTGGGCCTTCATCGGCAACAAGATGGATCAGATCCTGTTCGGGCGCTATCCCGACCCATGGCTCTGGCGCCCGATCCTCGTTGCCGTGGTCTTCACTGCCCTGCTGATCCCGATGCTGATGCCGAAGGTGCCGCACAAGGGATGGAACGCTCTGGCGCTGTTCATCATCCTGCCCATTATTGGATTCTTCATCATCTACGGCGGCGTTTTCGGCCTTCCGGTGGTCGACACATCGGACTGGGGCGGGCTGATGGTGACGCTGATCCTGTCCTACTTCGCGATCGCCGTGTCGCTGCCCTTCGGTATCCTGCTGGCGCTCGGGCGGCGGTCGAAGCTGCCGGTAGTGCGCACGCTTTCCATCATGTTCATCGAGGTGGTGCGCGGCGTTCCGCTGATCACCATTCTGTTCATGGCGAGCGTGATGCTGCCGCTGTTCCTGCCGGAAGGCATGACGATCAACAAGTTCCTGCGTGCGATCGTCGGCGTCTCGCTGTTCATCTCCGCCTATATGGCCGAGGTGATCCGCGGCGGTCTGCAGGCGATGCCGAAGGGACAGTTCGAGGGCGCGGCCTCGCTCGGCCTTGGCTACTGGCAGACCATGCGGCTGATCATACTGCCTCAGGCGATCAAGCTGGTGATCCCGGCGATCGTCAACCAGTTCATCTCGATCTTCAAGGACACCTCGCTGGTCTCGATCATCGGCATGTTCGACCTGCTCGGCATCATCAAGTTCAACTTCACCGATTCCTCCTGGGCCTCGCCCGTCACCCCGATCACCGGCCTGATCTTCGCCGGTCTCGTTTTCTGGGTCTTCTGCTTCGGCATGTCGCGCTATTCCAGCTTCATGGAACGCCATCTCGACACCGGACACAGAAGCTAGATTTTTGAGAGAGCCGCAATGACAAATGTAGAGACCATCGACACCTCCCACATGACCGTCTCGGATACCGAGGTCGCGGTCGACATGATCAACGTCAACAAGTGGTATGGCGACTTTCACGTTCTGCGCGACATCAACCTCAAGGTGATGAAGGGCGAGCGCATCGTCATCGCCGGCCCGTCCGGTTCGGGCAAATCCACGATGATCCGCTGTATCAACCGGCTGGAGGAACACCAGAAGGGCACGATCATCGTCGACAATATCGAGTTGACCGACGACCTGAAGAAGATCGATGAGATTCGCCGCGAAGTCGGCATGGTGTTCCAGCACTTCAACCTGTTCCCGCATCTCACCATCCTGGAAAACTGCACGCTCGCCCCGATCTGGGTGCGCAAGATGCCAAAGAAACAGGCCGAGGAAATCGCGATGCATTACCTCGAGCGGGTGAAGATCCCGGAGCAGGCGGACAAGTATCCGGGCCAGCTTTCCGGCGGTCAGCAGCAGCGCGTGGCGATCGCGCGGTCTTTGTGCATGAGCCCGAAGATCATGCTGTTCGACGAGCCGACCTCGGCGCTCGACCCGGAAATGATCAAGGAAGTGCTCGACACCATGGTGGGCCTTGCCGAGGAAGGCATGACCATGCTGTGCGTGACCCACGAAATGGGCTTCGCCCGCCAGGTCGCCAACCGCGTGATCTTCATGGACCAGGGCCAGATCGTCGAACAGAACGCCCCCGCCGAGTTCTTTGACAACCCCCAGCACGAACGCACCAAGCTGTTCCTCAGCCAGATCCTGCACTAGGCTTGATTTTGTACGCATAAGAAGAAGGCGGACCTTGCGGCCCGCCTTTTTTGTTGTGCCCTCAGCGAGGGCGACGCGTCTATCTCAGGACGGGCGGATGGCCACCACCAGCGCGGTCATTGCCAGCGCGAAAACCGCGATTTTCCAGAAATCCATGCGCTTCTTCAGGCCCGGCAGCCCGAGCGGCCTGATGATTTGAACCGCCATGGCGGCGATCAGCAGCAGCGATATCAGCTTGGCCATGTCTCTCCTCATCCGCCCGGCGCAACGGGCTTTCGCCCCTCATACAGCGACAAGCCGGCCGCGTCACCCGCGACAGCCATAATTCGACAGTGCAATTTGCCGCGCAGGTGATAGAATCGAGCCGGAACAAGTGCGGTTATGTTGCGTTGCAACCATACCCGCCAAAATTGATTTCAGATTACCCAGGTTCATTGATGAAACGCAATTTACTTCCCGTTTTCGCGCTGCTTCTCGGCACATTGTTTCTCTTCCTCGGCAATGGCCTGCACGGCCTGCTGCTGCCGCTGCGCGGCGCGGCGGAGGGCTACAGCGACACGGCCCTCGGCTTTATCGGCACGTCCTGGGCGAGCGGTTTCGTGCTCGGCTGCCTGTTCGCGCCGAAGCTGATCATGCGGATCGGCCATGTGCGCGCGTTTTCGGGTTTCATCGCGATCATCTGCATGGTGGCGCTGATGACCGGCATCTTTATCGATGAATATGCCTGGATCGCGCTCCGGGCCGCGACCGGCTTTGCCATGGCCGGCACCCAGATGATCATAGAAAGCTGGCTCAACGAGCGGGTCGACAATTCCAGCCGCGGCGTGGTTTTCACCTTCTATACCGGCATCACCCTTTTCGGCGTGGTCGGCGGTCAGTTGGTGGTCGGCTTCGGCAACACCAACACCGCGATCCTGTTCATGGTGGCCGGTATTTTCTACTGCGTCGCCATGCTGCCGACAACAATGTCGAACGCGGCCTCGCCGCGGCCGCTCCAGGCGGTCAGGATCGACGTCAAGCTGCTCTACCGCAATTCGCCGGTCGCCTGTCTCGGCGTGCTGTTGACCGGCATCGCCAATGGCGCATTCGGCACGCTGGTGGCCGTGTTCGCGACGCGCGCGGGCCTGCCGGATGCGGAAATCGCCTTTCTGGTCACCGGCGCGATCCTCGCTGGCGCGGTGGCGCAGGTGCCGTTCGGCAAGATTTCGGACATGACCGACAGGCGCTATGTGATCGCCGCACTTGCCGGCTGCGCGGCGCTTGCCGCCATGCTGATATTCCTGCTCAAGCCCGGCGCGGAGGTTCTGATCGGCCTCGTGGTGATCTACGGCGCGACCGCCAACGTGCTCTACCCGATTACCGCATCGCACGCCAACGACTTCGCGCGGCCGGAAGACTATGTGAAGATCTCAAGCGGCCTGTTGTTCCTGTTCGGGATCGGCACGATCATCGGGCCGACGGTGGGCGGCCCGGTCATGTCGGCATTCGGCCCCTATTCACTGTTCATCATCACCGCCACCGCGCACCTGTTGATCCTCGCCTATGCGCTGCTGCGCTCTCGCCTGCGCGCGCCCGTGCCGATGGCCGAGCGCGAGGCCTTCATGGCGATGCCGGATGCCGCCACGCCGGTCTCCACCCGCGAGGGGGTTGCGTTCAGAACACCGCCCCGGGAGTATGAGGAGGAAAGCGCCGATCGCGCGCCAGCGAACGAGGAGGCCGAGAATGTGGAACGAGGATGAGCCCGCGCCGAAAAAGAGCGATTATGTGATCGGTTCCGATCTCGAGCAGCATTCCGTCGAGGCGCTGAAAGGCTTCGCGGCGGCGCTTCGCGCCGAGCTCGAACGCATCGAGGCGGCGATCGCGCGCAAGGGCAGCGACCGGGAAGCGGCCGAAAGTTTCTTCAAGAAATAGCGCCTTCCCGCCGCGTAAACGCAATATTAACCTTTCCAGGATTTTATTGGGGACATCCGCAATGCGGTATCGGAACCTCTGTCTTGATTCCGATCATCACCCTCTGACTTCAGAGCCGCCCGTTAGCGGCTCTTTTTTTTGCCTTTTCCTGATTGGCAGTGGGTATTAACCTTTCATTAAGAAACGTCTTGCGGTTTTGCGCTACAGGTATATTTGTTTTCGGTAGTGTCCAAGTCCCGCTCTCATGAGCAGGCAGCGTAGCCAGAGTAAGTTGATGACCAGTTCCGGGGCCAAACCCATAGATTTTGCCGGCAGGGCCGCAAGCTCTCCGCAATTTTACGCGCTTTATGCCGAGGGCATGAAGCTCGTGGAGACGACGGCGGCCTATCTTGATGGTCCAGGTCGGGCCGCCGCGAAAATGCTGAGCCCGCTTGGCGCCGCGCTCTATTCCACGGAATCGATCCGACTGACGACCCGGCTGATGCAGCTCGCCTCCTGGCTGCTGCTGCAACGCTCGCTCAACACCGGCGAGATGACGCTGGACCAGGTGGTGCAGGAGCGTCGCAAGCTCCGGCTCGGCGATGGCGACGATCGCATCCCGCACGGCTGGAAGGAACTGCCCCCCGGCTTCCGCGACCTTGCCGCCCACACGGATCGGCTCGAAGCGCGCATCCGCAAGCTCGACGACAGCCTGATGAAGACCGCCGCCGCGCAAGCCCCGGAAATTCCGGAGAACCAGGTGATCGCCCAGATCGACCTGCTGCAGACCGCGTTCGCGCGCCGCTGATCGGCCGCGTCCGGCCTGTCCGCGGCGCTTTTCCCTGCGACAAAACAGCACAACAAAAAACCCGGCGCCAAGGCCGGGTTTTCAAAATCACTGCTCGGGCAGCAATCAGATGCCGAGACCGCCGAAGCGCTTGTTGAACTTCGAAACGCGGCCGCCGCGGTCGAGCAACTGCTGCGAGCCGCCGGTCCATGCCGGGTGCGAGGTCGGGTCGATGTCGAGGTTCAGCACATCGCCTTCCTTGCCCCAGGTCGAGCGGGTTTCGTATTCCGTGCCGTCCGTCATGACGACCTTGATCATGTGATAGTCGGGATGAATATCAGCCTTCATAACTCTCGTTCCTGCAAGCTCGTTTAAGGTCTGGCGGCCATTGCGCCGGCCGGGCCTATTGAATAAACAAAGCCGTGAGACCTCAAAAAGGCCACGGCTGTCGACAAGGTTGCGGTCGCTATACAGGAACGTGAGGCGAATAACAAGAGCCGCCGAAAGCAATATCAGAGGCCGGCGGAAACGAGGAAAATCCATTGAGCCGAAATGAACCAACCGGGGGCGACAGGGCGCGGGCGCTGAGCCCGCTCGCCGGACTTTTTCCCTATATCCGCGCCTATCGCGGCCTTGTCGCGGGCGCGCTGACGTTCCTGTTGTCGGCCTCCCTCGTCACGCTGGCGCTTCCGATCGCGGTGCGCCGCGTCATCGACCACGGCTTTTCCGATTCCGATGCCCAGTTGATCAACAACTACTTCATCGTTCTCGGCCTGATGGCGCTGGCGCTCGGGATTTCGAGCGCGCTTCGCTATTTCTTCGTGATGATTCTCGGCGAACGCGTCGTGACCGATCTGCGCCGCGATGTGTTCGACAACGTCGTGCGGCTCTCGCCCGCCTTCTTCGACGTCAACCAGTCGGGCGAGATCGTGTCGCGGCTGACGGCCGATACGGTGCAGATCAAGTCGGCTTTCGGCGCAACCGCCTCGATCGCGCTGCGCAATCTGATCATGGGGATCGGCGCGCTGGCGATGATGGTCTACACCTCGCCCCGGCTCTCGGTGATGGTGATCGCCGCGATCCCGATCGTGGTGCTGCCGCTGATTGCCGCCGGCCGCAATGTCCGCTCACGCTCGCGCACCGCCCAGGACGAACTCGCCGACGCCACCGCCTTTGCCGGCGAGGCGATCGGCGCAACCCGGACGCTGCAGGCGTTTACCGCCGAGGCGATGGCCGGCCGGCGCTACGGTTCGGCCGTCGAACATGCCTTCTCGGCCGCTCGCTCGACGCTGAAGGCGCGGGCGGGGCTGACGGCAGTCGCCATCAGCCTAGTGTTCTGCTCGATCACCGCCATCCTGTGGTTCGGGGCGCAATCGGTGCTGGCCGGCACGATGACGGGCGGCACGCTCGGCCAGTTCCTGCTCTATTCGGTGCTTGCCGCCGGCGCGCTCGGCCAGCTTTCGGAAGTCTGGGGCGAGCTGTCGCTTGCCGCCGGGGCCGCCGAACGCCTGAGCGAACTCCTGCACGAGAAGCGCGAGATCGCGGCGCCTGAAAATCCCCTGCCCCTGCCGGAGCCCGCCGCCGGCGCGATCCATATCGAAAACATCGCCTTCCGCTACCCCACCGGCGGCGCCAAGGCCGGCGCGCTTTCGGGCGTCTCGCTCAATGTTCAGCCGGGCGAGACCGTCGCCGTTGTCGGCCCTTCGGGTGCCGGCAAGAGCACGCTGTTCTCGCTGCTGCTGCGCTTCTACGACCCGGATCAAGGCCGCATCACGCTCGATGGCCTCGACCTGCGCGATGTCGATCCTCAGGCGCTGCGCGCACGGTTCGCGCTGGTGCCGCAGGATGTCGCGATCTTCGCCGCGAGCATCCACGACAATATCGCGCTGGGGCGTCCCGATGCCAGCCGCGAGGAGGTCCGCGCCGCGGCGATCGCCGCCCAGGCTGACGGCTTCATCGCCAGGCTTGAAGATGGCTACGACACCATGGCCGGCGAACGCGGCATCACCTTTTCCGGCGGCCAGCGCCAGCGCATCGCGATCGCCCGGGCGGTGCTGCGCGATGCGCCGGTGCTGCTGCTCGACGAGGCCACCTCGGCGCTCGACGCTGAAAGCGAAATCCTGGTGCAGCAGGCGCTCGGCACGCTGATGCAGGGCCGCACCACGCTGGTGATCGCCCACAGGCTCGCCACCGTGCTCTCCGCCGACAGGATCGTGGTCATGGACGAGGGCCGGATCGTCGAGGAAGGCCGGCATGAAACGCTGGTCAAGAAAAACGGCCTCTATGCCCGCCTCGCCCGCCTGCAGTTCGATGTCGAGGCCGAACGGCGCGCGGGGTAGTCATTCGGTTTTTCCCGGTCCCGAAGGCATGAAGGTCGCGAGGAAAATCAGCGCAATTCCCGCCCAGACAATCGGAGTCGGCCATTCGCCGAAGACAACGAGGCCGATCAGCACCGCCATCGGCAGCGCGGTGTGCAGCGCCGGCGTTAGTTGCACCGCATCCGCCATGGAGAACGCCCGCAGCATGCAGTAATTGCTGGCATTGACGAGCGCGGCCGAGACGACGAACAGGCCGAAATCGCCGCCGCTCATGCCGGACCAGGAGAACCAGGCCGGAACCGCGGCAATACCGGCCATCAGCACATACATCCAGAACAGCGCCGGCACCGTCGCCTCGCTCATCGCCACCTGCTTCAGCACGACATTCTTGAGCGCGAGCGCAATCGCGGCAGCGACCGCGACAAGTCCAGCGACCTGAAAGGTCTCTGTGCCGGGACGCAGGATCAGCAGAGCGCCGCTAAGCCCGAGACCGACCGCGAACCACCGTCGCCAGTCCGCGCGTTCCTTCAGAAGCACGATCGCCAGCGGAATGAAGAACAGCGTCTCGAGCTGCAACAGCGTCGCCGCGACCGTGAACGGCAGCAGCGACAGTGACGTCACGATCAGGAAGCTGACGACGACGCCGATGAGAGCGCGCAGCACCAGAAGCCGGGGCCCGAGGATGCGAAAGCCCGCCGCGCCGCGCCCGAGCGCCACAGGCAACATCATCACCGCCGCCAGGCCGTATTGCATGAACATCACCACCACCGGCGCGTGGCGGTCGGTGAGCGTCTTGGAAAACGTGTCGACGAGGGTGAACGAGGCGACGCCGCCGATCATCAGAAGGGTGGCGACAAGGCGCGTACTGGGCCGCCGAACGGCGCTGAACATGGACATGGCTTCTCCTGCCAAAGCAAAATGGGATGCTTCCTGGAGGAGCCCTCGTCCGCTTGACAGGAAGATCAGCGCAGGAAAAGCGCGATGGTAAGGCACAGATGCCCCGCCATCCTTGCGGAGCCGGAAGGATAGGAAAGAGCGGCGCGGAAGGCAAGGGCCTCGGGCCGCGCTCGTCCGGATCGAACGGATGAGACCCACAGCCTTTTGCTGAAACTCACGGAACCGACAGGCTCGTATATCCGTTCTATGCGTCGGAACGATCATGTTCCGGAGGAACACGAGATGAGCAGCACCTCAGACAAGGTCAAGGGCAAGGCGAATGAAGTGGCCGGAAAGGCGCGCCAGAGTGTAGGCGACGCCACCGGCAACAACGAGACAAAGAGCAAGGGCGCCGCACAGGAAGCCAAGGGCCACGCCCAGCAGGCCAAAGGCAAGGCCAAGGAAGCGGTCAAGAAGACCGTCGACAAGGCCTGAACCCAGCCAAAGCCATGAGATACAGCCCGCAGCTCTCGCCAGAGCTGCGGGTTTGTTTTTCTTGAAACGGATCGCGCCATTCCATCCCGCGAGAACAGCTTTTTCTCATTCGCCATTCGTGAGAAAGGACTGACTGCTTCCGGCGGCTACCGCTCCGTCAGCTTGAACTCGATGCGCCGGTTCTGGGCGCGCGCTTCGGGCGAATTGCCCTCCGCGATCGGCTGATATTCGGCAAAGCCCGCGGCCACCAGCCGGTTCGCCGGAACACCCTCGGAAATCAGGTAGCGCACAACGGCATTGGCGCGCGCCGATGACAGTTCCCAATTGTCGGCAAACTGACCGCCTGGGCGGATCGGGACGTCATCGGTGTGGCCGTCGACGCGCAGGACCCAGTTGATGTCCTCGGGAATCTCGGGAACGATTTCAAGCAGCGCATCGGCGAGCTTGCCGAGTTCGACGCGGCCATCCTCGTTGAGTTCGTCCGAGCCGGACGGAAACAGCACTTCCGACTGGAACACGAAGCGGTCGCCGACGATGCGGATATTCTCGCGATCGGAGAGGATCTGCCGCAGCCGCCCGAAGAAGTCCGAGCGATAGCGGTTCAGTTCCTGCACCTTCTGGGCCAGCGCGACATTCAGCCGTCGTCCGAGATCGGCGATCCGCGCCTGCGAGGCATCGTCCTTGGCCTCGGAAACCTCCAGCGCCTCCTCGACGGCGGCAAGCTGGGCGCGCAGCGCGGCGATCTGCTGGTTCAGAAGCGCGATCTGGTTCTGGGCGCGCGCCGAAAGCTGGCGCTCGGCCTCGAGGTCCTCCGACAGCGCGCCGATCTGCGCCTGGGCGCTGTCGCTCGCGCCGGCGCCGGCATCCAGCAGCGCCTGCAGGCGGCTGCGCGCGGCCTCCGCCGATGACAGCGAGGCCTGCAGCGAGGCGATCATGTCCTCGGCGTCCTGGGTATTGCCCTTCTCAAGCGCAAGAAGCTGGGTCAGTTCCGCGATCTGGCTGTTGAGCCGGTTCAGCACCTCGTCCTTGCCGGAAATCTCGCGCGTCAGGATGAACTGGCCGATCACGAACACGGTAAGCAGGAACATGATCGCCAGCAGCAGCGTGGCGAGCGCATCGACAAAGCCCGGCCAGTAATCGACGCTGCGATTGGAACGGCGGTTGCGGGCAAGCGCCATGGTCAGCGGTCCCCGAGCTTGTCAGTCAGGCGTTGCAGCGTGCGGCGCAGCTCCTGGGATTCCTCCTGCTGCGCCTCGATCCAGTCGCGCAGCATCTGCTGCTCGTTGCGCATGTTCTTGACGACGCCCTGAATGCCCTCGGCAAGCTGTGCCATCGCAGGCACCGAGCCTGCGCTGGAGCCGTTTTCGGCGATCCGGCGCAACTCCTCGGCCAGAATTTCGAACTGCTCGCTGGAACCGCTGGCAACGCCCTCGAGCGCGGGCGCGAGGTCGGAGGTGACATCGGTCACCGAGGACAGCCAGTTTTCGAGTTCCATGTAGAAACGGTTCTGCGCACGGCCGGCCTGAAGATCGAGGAAGCCGAGGACGAGCGAGCCGGAAAGGCCGAGCAGAGAGGACGAGAACGCCGTGCCCATGCCGGACAGCGGGCCGGCAAGGCCCGACTTCAGGGCATCGAGAACATCGGAGGAATCGCCGGCATTGGGGTCGAGATTCTGGATGATGTCGCCGATCGAGCCGATCGTGTTGAGCAGGCCCCAGAAGGTGCCGAGCAGACCGAGGAAGACGAGAAGGCCGACGAGATAGCGCGAGGTGTCACGTTGTTCGTCCAGCCGGGTCGCTATCGAATCGAGGATCGAGCGCAGCGACGTGGTCGAAAGCGACATGGTCTGGCGGCTGCCGATCAGCGCGCGCATCGGCGCGAGCAGCTTGGGGTCGCGCCCGACGCGATCGGCGCTGCCGGCGGCGCGGAAGGAATTCAGCCAGCCAACCTCGCGGCGCAGTGCCAGGACCTGTGAAAACACCATCAGGATGCCGATCAAGAGCACGCCGAGGATCAGCCCGTTGAGGCCGGGATTGGTCATGAAGGCGGTATGGGCCTGACGGTAGAGGATGGCGACGCAGAACCCGATCAGGATCAGGAAGATGACCATCGTCCAGACAAAGGACATCGGGCTCGACATCTTCTGCGCATAGCCCGGACGCGGCGGGGCGCGCCGGTCATCATGCTCGAGTTCGAAATCCGACATATTCGCCAATTCCTCCGCTCTGCGCTCGACTTCGGCTCGGCCGAAAGCGGCTTATCCTACAGTCCGCCACCGTCTCCCGAACCCTTGGGCCGGAAGCGGCTGGCTCTGCAACCTCTATTCGAAAACGACGGCGATTTGAAGGGCGCGGCGCGCAAAACCGAGAAAGCCTATTTTTCGAGGCGACGCTGGAGCTGGTCGTAAAGCGCGATGCGGATCATCTCGTTGCCGGCAATCACGCTGCCGGTCTCAAGGCACTGCTGGCCGCCCTTCATGTCGGAGACGAAACCGCCGGCCTCGCGGATCATGATCAGGCCCGCCGCCATGTCCCATGCGTTGAGCCCTTCCTCCCAGAAGCCGTCCATGCGGCCGGCCGCGACATAGGCGAGATCGAGCGATGCGGCGCCGAGGCGGCGAATGCCGGCGACCTCGCCCATCACATGGCGCAGTTCGACCAGGAACTTGCCATGATGGCCAAAACCGAGATGGGGAACGCCGCAACCGATGACGGCGTCGGAGAGTTTTCGGCGCGCCGAAACCCGGATACGGCGGTCGTTGCAGAACGCGCCGCCGCCCTTTTCCGCCACGTACAGTTCATCGAGCGCGGGGTTAAAAATCACGCCGGCCACGATTTCGCCGGAACGCTCAAGCGCGATCGAGACGGCGAACTGGGGTATGCCGTGCAGGAAGTTGGTGGTGCCGTCGAGCGGATCGACGATCCAGCGGTGCTGGCCGTCCGTGCCCTTTTCCTCGCCGCCTTCCTCGCCCAGGAAACCGTAGGTCGGTCGCGCCCGCATCAGTTCGGTATGCACGATCTTTTCAGCCTTCAGGTCTGCCTGGCTGACGAAATCGGACGGCCCCTTGACGGAGACCTGCAGGTTCTGGACCTCCCCGAAATCGCGCGTCAGCGAGCGCCCGGCTTTAAGGGCAGCCTGCACCATGACGTTGAGAAGAGCTGAACGGGCCATCGGGAAAATTTCCTTGGTTGTGAGCGCCTGCGCGGTGAGCAGCGCGCGGCGCTTTTGCGACACGGCGGTTCATGATCACAGAATGCGGTGAAATTCAAGGCCCGCAGGCCTAAATCGAATCGCCCTGAAGCGCTTCGTCGTCGGAGCGTTCGGCCTTCTTCGATGATAAATCGAGCACTTCGGTCCGGTTGCGGCCGGCATTCTTGGCGCGGTAGAGCGCCCGGTCGGCGTAATCAAGCGCCACCGCCAGCCGCGTCTCGCCGGCCGCGAAACCGGCGACGCCCGCGCTGATGGTGATCGAGAATGTCTGCCCCTCGAAGGTGAATTCCAGTTTCTCGATCGTGGTTCGGATCTGTTCGGCCACGCGGAAGCCGTTGTCCACCGTTGTCGCCAGCAGGATGATGGCGATCTCCTCGCCGCCGTAGCGCACGGCGAAATCGGACCGGCGGATGCGGGTGACGATGGTTTTGGCCACCTGCTTCAGCACCTCGTCGCCGCGGGGGTGGCCATAGCGGTCATTGACCGCCTTGAAGCGGTCGATATCGAACAGGATGACGCAACCATCCTTCTGCTCTCCGGCGGCGGCCTCCCGTTCTATCGTGAATTCGAGCTGGGAGAGCGCCCGCCGATTGTGGAGGCCCGTCAGTGGATCGCGGTCGGCGTTGAACTCGACATCATGCAGATAGGAGGTCGCGCGTCTGGTCGATTCCAGAGCCGATCCGAGCAGGACCGTGCCGACGGTGTTGATCACGATCAGCGGCGCGCCGATCACGGCAAACAGATCGGCGGCCCGTTCGAACCCAGCCATCAGCAATGACAGGACATAGAGATTGCTGAGGCAGCCGAGTAGCAGAAGCGACCGAAAACGCTGAACCTTGGGGCCGAGAAGAGCAAAGCCGATCCCGATCGCGCCGGCCATCGCGATCCCGACAACCCCCGCAGCCACCCCGTCGCCGCCAATCCAGATGCGGAACGCCGCCACGATAGCGCTGACAAGCAGGCCCGCAACCGGCCCTCCGAAAACGGGGGACAGAACCACAAAGACGGCGCGGGTGTCGAACACGTAGCCGGATTGCATTTCGATCGCATTCATCATGGCGGCGATCGCACCGCCGGCAAAAACGACAGCGCTAGCATAGGTCCGACGACGCGGAAGGCGAACATGGCGAAGGACAAAGCCGTAGCCAAGGACGATCAGCGCACCGAGTCCAAGGCTTGTGATCAATTCACCGACAATATCAAGGCGCCCCAAAAAACTTCCCCCAACCTCCACCAGTCACGCTCATCAAAATATAGTCACAACCTGTCACAACGGAAAATACACAAACTGACGCGCGAGGAACAGACAAATCGATGATCGACCGCGTTCTCCCGGCGCGTTTTTGGCTAGTATCGTTGCGCCAGCGCGCGCGAACGGCGTTCAGCCTCCGTCCGGGTCTCGGCGTCGAGACCGTCGACAAGCTCTTCCATGTCCGGCTCGATCAGTCCCAGCCGCCGAACGCTGAGATAGAAGGTCGCCGCCGTTTCCTTGTCTTCGCGCACGCCAATGCCCTGGCTGTAAAGGTAGGCGAGCCTGCTCATCGCCGCCGGATTGCCGTTGAGCGCGGCGCGGCGCAGCCAGTCGACGCCCTGCTCGAGATCGCGCGGCATCCCCCTGCCGTTGATCAGCGCCAGCGCGAGATCGAGCTGGGCGGTATCGTGATCGCCATCGGCGGCGCGGCGCAGCCAGAATTTCCAGAGCGCCTTCTTCTCCTCCGGAAGATCGTCCAGGGCCGGATAGATCTGTGAAAGCGCATATTGCGCGTCGGCGATATCGGCTTCGGCCGATGCCTCGAACCACGGCAAAGCTAGCTTCAGCCCATCCTTGCCGGGATTCTGTTCGATCAGCAGGCTGCCGTAATTGAATTGGGCAAGCGGATCGCCGGCTTCAGCGGCCTGTTTCACCAGCACGCCACCCTTTTCGTTGTCCGCCTCTTCATCCGAAGTCAGAAGGGCCATGCCGTAGCGGTTGAGCGCGAAAGCCTCGCCGCTTTCAGCCGCCATGCGGTACCATTCCAGCGCCGGACCGGCCCTGCTTTCGGCGATGAGTTGACGCTCCACCAGTTCGCCGATCAGGGTTTCGGCGCGGGGATCGCCACGGGCGGATTGCTGGAGCGCGGCCTCATAGGCCGCCTCATAGGCGCCGCGCTGATAGGCGCCGTAGGCGAGATCGACCGGCCCGTCATAGGCAGGCTCCGGCGGCAACCCAGGAAGGTCATCGCCGACCGGCGCGGCAAACGCGAACTGATAGGGCGCGGGCCTGTCGGGCGCGAGCCCCGGCGGCAACAACCGTCCGCCCCCGTAAAGCGAAGCCCGGTCGCCAGCGACCAGATCCGCATCGGTCGCGAACTGCCCCATTGTCGCGGCAAGACCAAGGCCCGGCGCAAGCGCCAGCAAAACAGCAGCAGTGACGACGGAACGAGCGGTCATGGCTTTCCTAATCGCCAAACCGTGGCGCTTTTTCGTCCAGCATGGCATTGATCTCGGCCACCATGGCGGCGGGCCCGCCGGGGGCGTCGAAGACGGCCTTTCCAACGGCGACGAATTCCGCGAAGGTCAGCGCCACGTCGATAACGCCGGCCGGATCGCTGCCAGCCATCACGATACACGGAATTTCCACCATCGAGGCCCACCATTCGCCGAGGTCGACGTTCTTGGGATGGGGCGCCGCATGGGTGTCGCCATCGAGCATGCCGAAGAAGACATAATCGGGGTTGAGTTCGCCGGCCTCAAGCGCCGCGTGGCGATCCTTCAATCCGCCGACGCCGACGATCAGCCGCGGCGAGAACCGCTCCATCGCATCGGCAAGCTCGCCGCGCGCGACATGAATACCATCGGCCTTCGCGCGGCCGGCAACGCGGCTGTCGCCGGCGATCAGCGCCGCCGCGCCATGATCCTGGATGATCGGCACCAGTCGTTCGGCGCGGCGCTGGAAAGCCTCGATGTCCTCGCCATATTGCGGCAGGATGACGGAGGCGACATCGCCGCCGCGCAAAGCATCGGAGAGTTGCTTCTCCTGGTCGCCGGTATCGGCCATTTCGGGCACCACCAGCACCAGCCGGCAACGATCCTGATCCACAGTCATCTCGCTCAATCCCTTTCGCGCCCGCCTCATCTTACCGCAACCGGGGGGCCTCGCCTTCCCCGGATAAATCCGTTAGAGCGGAGTTTCAACAGGTGCTTTGATTTATGCTTCCCGATCCGATCTTTTATGCAGCGGCAATCCCCGCCGTGATACTCGTGGGCCTTGCCAAGGGCGGCATGGGCGGTGCGCTTTCGCTGCTCGGCGTGCCGATCCTCACCTTCGTGGTCGAACCGGCGACGGCAGCCGCGGTGATGCTGCCGATCCTGATCGTCATGGACATCGTGGCGCTATGGACCTGGCGCCACTATAATCACTGGCCGACGCTTGTGATGCTGCTGCCCGGCGCGCTGATCGGAACTGCGCTCGGGTGGTATACTTTCTCGACCGTGCCTTTCGAGCTGACGCGCATGCTGGTCGGGATCGCGACGCTCGCCTTTGCCGGCAAGTATTTCTACGACCGCTGGAAGCCGGGCGAGAAGATCGAAAAGCCCCCGGCCCCGCAGCGGCCTGCCGCCGCCACCTTCTGGGGCGGCATTGCCGGCTATACGAGCTTTATCTCGCATTCCGGCGGCCCGCCCTTCCAGATCTACACATTGCCGCTCAAGCTCGACCCGAGAAGCTATACCGGCGCGAGCGTTCGCTTCTTCGCCATCGTCAACTTCGTCAAGCTGCCGCCCTATTATTTCCTGGGCGAACTCGGTGCGCCCAATCTCACCGCCTCGGCAAGTCTGCTGCCCTTCGCGGTGGTTGCGACGATCGCGGGCGGCATGATCATCAAGCGCATGCGGATGGAAGTGTTCTATCCGCTGATGTACGCCATGGCGGGACTTGCCGGGCTGAAACTGGTGCTGGACGGGTTCTAGGTCGTCAAGGAAAAGCGTGTCCGGCTGAAACGCCGGAGCCGCCCTATTCCTCTTCCGGCGCGCGGATCATGCCGAGCGCGATCATGTAGGTATCGAGCACGGCTTCCTCTTCCATGCGCTCCTGCTCGTCCTTCTTGCGCAACGCGATGATCTTGCGCAGCGCCTTGGTGTCGAAGCCGGTGCCCTTGGCCTCGGCATAGACATCCTTGATGTCGTCGGCGATCGTCTTCTTTTCTTCTTCCAGACGTTCGATCCGCTCGATGATCGAACGCAACTGATCGCGCGCTATGCCGTGTGCGTCGTCGGCCATGCTCAACTCCTTGTGACACTGAAAACTGTGTGGGCCCTGCCTGCCGAAAACCGCGTGTCAGGTCAAGGCCGATAATGCGGGAGGGATCGATTGTTCCACTCAATCGCGCGGTCTGGCCGCTTCGAACGCGGCCTTCTGGCTGTCCGACGCCTCGCTCTGGTGGCGCGCCTTCCATTCATCATAAGGCATGCCGTAGACGATCTCGCGGGCCTCGTCCTTGGTCATGGGAATACCATCCTGTTCCGCCGCCTCGCGATACCAGTTGGCAAGGCAGTTGCGGCAGAAGCCGGCAAGGGTCATCAGGTCGATATTCTGCACGTCGGCGCGCGCCCCGAGATGAGCGACGAGCCTTCGGAACGCGGCAGCCTCCAGATCGCGCTTCTGTTCTTCGCTGAGCTTTTCCATGTTCGTCTCCATATTGGTTTTCAGGCCCGCGAGGGAAAACGCCGCAGCACATGCATTTCATCATCGGCGTTCAAAGCGGCCAAAATGGGGGCGATCCGCCTCGCCCATAGCGCAACGCCGCCGGCATCGGCGATCAGGTCCTGGCGCACTTCCAGCAGGGCGTGGGCGATGCCCTTTTCCATGCAGTGCCGGTTCATGGTATCGCCCTTCAGCGCCCCGTCATAGGGCTCGTTGTCGCCGACGATCACGCCTTCGATGGCGTCAAGCGCATCGATCAGCGGACGCACCGCGCGCGGATCGCCGTCCCACAGGACACCGGTATGCCACGGCCGCGCTACGCCTTTCCAGAATGGCGTGAACGAGTGCAGCGATATTACCAGAGGCGGTCGGCCGGTGGCCTCCGCAGACTTTTCGATGAGCGCGTCGATAGCGTGGTGATAGGGCCGGTGATAGCGCTCCAACCGCCTCTCGCGCTCATCCGGTGACAGCGGATGATTGGCCGGAATGATCGCGCCGTCGGAGAGTTTCATGATCAGCGTCGGATCATCCTCGCCCCGGTTCGGATCGATCAGCAACCGCGAGAAAGTCGCCATGACGGCGGGGCAGGAAAGTTCGGCGGCAAGCGCGCGGGTCAACGCCTCGATCCCGATATCATAGGCGATGTGGCGCGCAAACACCGAGCGGTCGAGGCCGAGATCGCCATATTCCGCCGGCACAAGAGCCATGGCGTGATCGGCGAGCAGCGCCAAACCGCTGTCATATTTCCCTTCTAAAACTTCAAAAGCACACATGTTCGCCATGGATATCCGGTCGGAATTTGCGATAATGGGTGATGGCACAAACGGCCGGCTTTCGGCAAGCGTGTGCTCCGCCATTTGCCTCGCCCGCCGCGCGGCACTATGATAACGCTGTAAATCGATTGAATGCGTTCCCGTCACGGATCGTCCCACGAGATCAGGCTGCCATGCTGTCAACTCCGAAACGTCTTCCCACCGCCTCCTCCCACAAAGCCTTTGCCATTGCAGGACAGGGCCTGACACTCGCCGGCACGCTTGCCGCCGGTCTGTTCGTCGCCGCCTTCTGGTCGCCGCACGAAGCCCGCGCGGAGTTCCGCGTGTGCAACGACACGGCCAACCTTGTCGGCGTGGCGGTCGGCTACCGGGCGGAAGAAGGATGGATCTCGGAGGGATGGTGGCAACTCCCGGCCACCACCTGCGCGACCGTCGTGCCCGGCCCGCTTCAATCGCGCTACTACTATCTCTACGCCGAGGATGCCTCCGGAAGCGGACGCTGGACCGGCTATACCAATATGTGCGTCGCCGAGGATGAATTCGAAATCACCGGCGTTCAGGACTGCTTTGCGCGCGGTTACCAGCAGATGGGTTTTAGCGAATATGACACAGGGCGGGAAGAAAGCTGGACCGTCCAGCTTTCCGACACCCCCTCCACCCAGGAAAGTCAGAATTGATGAGACGTCACAGAAAAGTAAAGATTCTCGCCACGCTCGGCCCGGCCTCCTCCGAGGAAGAGCAGATCGAGGCGCTGCACAAGGCCGGCGCCGACCTGTTCCGAATCAATATGAGCCATGCCAGCCACGACCTGATGCGCACGCTGACCAAGCGGATTCGCAATGTCGAGGCGCGCTGCGGCCGGCCGATCGGCATTCTTTGCGACCTGCAGGGCCCCAAGCTGCGCGTCGGCAAGTTTCTCGACGGCAAGGTGGAGCTTGAGGTCGGCCAGACCTTTACGCTCGACGATCGCGACGAGCCGGGCAATGAAAAGCGCGTATTCCTGCCGCATCCTGAAATCCTGCAATCGGTTCAGCCCGGCCACCGCCTGCTGATCGATGATGGCAAGCTGCAGCTTCGCGCCGAAAAATGCGACGGCAAGAGCATCGAATGCACCGTGGTCGCCGGCACCGGCATTTCCGACCGCAAGGGCGTCAGCCTGCCCGATACGCTGCTCGGCGTCGGAGCGCTGACCGAGAAGGATCGCGCCGATCTCGACGCGGTGCTGGAAACGGGCGATGCCGACTGGGTCGCGCTGTCCTTCATCCAGCGTCCGGACGATCTGGCGGAAGTGCGCAAGATCGCGCGCGGCCAGGTGGGGCTGATGTCGAAGATCGAGAAGCCGCAGGCGATCGAGCGGATCGAGGAAATCATCGAGATGAGCGATGCGCTGATGGTGGCGCGCGGCGATCTCGGCGTCGAAATGCCGCTCGAAACCGTGCCCGGTCTTCAGAAGAAGCTGATTCGCCTGTGCCGCGCCGCCGGCAAACCTGTGGTGGTCGCCACCCAGATGCTGGAATCGATGATCGAATCGCCGGTTCCCACCCGCGCCGAGGTTTCCGACGTCGCCACTGCCGTGTTCGAGGGCGCCGACGCGATCATGCTGTCGGCAGAGTCGGCCGCGGGCGAATACCCGGTTGAAGCCGTCAGCACCATGGCCTCGATCGCCCGGACCATCGAGCGCGAGCAGCTTTATCCGCAGATCCTCTACGCCCAGCGCCCCCAGCCCGAAGCGACGGGCGCGGACGCGATATCGCTGGCCGCGCGCGAGATCGCCGAAACGCTGAAGCTGACCGCCATGGTCTGTTATACCGCGTCCGGCACCACCGGGCTGCGCGCCGCGCGCGAGCGGCCGAACGTGCCGATCCTGGCGCTGTCCCCGGTCGTCAGAACCGCGCGGCGGCTGTCGGTGGTCTGGGGCCTGCACTGCGTGGTGGCCGATGAGCCGACCGATCTCGAATCCATGGTCGACGGCGCCTGCCGGATCGTGGTCGACGAGGGCATCGGCAAGCCCGGCGACCGGATCATCATCTCCGCCGGCGTGCCGCTCGGCACCCCCGGCGCCACCAACATGCTGCGCATCGCCTATATCGGCATGGACGGCCGCTCGGGCGTGTGATGTTTTCAGGCGGCGGCTTTGCGGCCGCCGTCCACTCTTATGGACGCATATTTGCGAGAAGAGCTTACGGCGTGCTCCCAATACTCTCTCCCGCTTGCGGGAGAGATACCCCCGAAAGGGGGAGTGAGCGACTGTCTTTCTGGTCAAGCGTTTTGTTCGCGCCATGGATGATTGTCCCGGAGGATTGCGTTGAGGATGGTGATGAGTTTTCGTGCGACTGCGATGATGGCCACGAGTTTGGGTTTTCCATGAGCGACCAGACGATCCCTGAACGCCCTGAGGCTTGGATTGTGATGCGCTGCAACGAGGGCTCCCATGTAGAGCGCCGTTCTGACGCCGGCGCGTCCTCCGCCGATGAAGCTCTTTCCGCGCCATTGGCCGGATTGGCGCGTCCATGGAGCCAGTCCGACGAGAGCGGCGATCTGACGTCGGTCGAGCGTGCCGAGTTCCGGTAGCTCGGCGATCAGGGTGCGGGCGATCTGGTCACCGATACCGGGGACAGACTTCATGAGCTCGACCTTGGCCCGCCAATGGGGCGATCGGCGAATGCTGTCGTCAATGTCCTGATCGATGTCGGTGAGTTCCTTCTGCAGCGCCTTGAGGAGCCGGTTGATGCTCTTGGCCGTGCGCTGAGACGATCGCTTCAGGCGTTGGTTTTCCGCGCCGATCATGGCGATGATCTGCCGCCGGCGAGCGACGAGATCACCCAGGGCCTGGGTTTCGGCGTCCGGCAGCGGCCGCAGGGCGGGCCTTGTGGCCTCGGCGAAACGGGCGATCACGGCTGCATCGATCGGATCGGTCTTGGCCCTCTTGCCGAGCGCCTGGGCAAAGGCCCGCACCTGCGCCGGATTGACGATGACAACCGGCAGTCCGGCCGAAGCCAGCGCCGCCGCAACCACGGTTTCGAAGCCGCCGGTGGCCTCAATGGCGATCCGTGCGGCCCCGAGCGGCTTCAGCCGCGCGATCAGGTCCTCCAGCCCGTCATGATCGCGCGGGACATGAAAAGGGGCCATCGAAGACGTGTTGGCGGCGACATCCAGACGATCCCTGGAGACGTCGATACCGATGTTAAGAGCGTCCATCCGATCCCATCCTTGCTTAAGCGGGCTTCGCTTCGAGCGGCCCAAGCGACTGTTCGGGTTCGATGGAACGGCGGACGAGGACCCTTGCTCACTCACGGGCTTGGTGTCCCTCAGGGTGACCGGTCTCCCGTCCGCCACCGCAACCTGCTCTATACCACAAGCAGCGGATTCGAAGTTACAAGGGTGATGCAGCGTTTCAAGCTGTGAGGGCGTTCGCAGGGATGGACTCCCCCCTCACTGCCCCTGTCGGGGCATCTCTCCCCGCCGGGGCGAGAAGACTGGGGGGCTTTGCGGTGAGACCGGTGTCTGCTGCGAGATATCGAGCTGCCTGAAGACAAGCAGCCCCCCTCCCCTACAACAACCCCAATTCCGCCAACTCCGCGCGCAGGTCGTCGGGCATATCATCGCCGCCATCGCCGAAGTCCAGGTCGCGGGGCGCATCCTCGGGTTTGAGATAGCGCCAGCCCTGGAACGGCTTTCGGGGCACCGGAACCGTGTCGATCACCTGCGGCGCGAGGACGAGGTCGCAGCGCTGGATGCCCTGATTGTCGGTGTGGTTGGCGATGTCGAGCAGCATCTGGCGGGCGCGGATCTGGCCGTTGATGACCCAGTAGAGCGAGCCGCCCTCAAGCAGTTCGTCGCGGCGCTTGGGCGTCATCCGCGTGGTGTGGATGCTGTGCGGCTCCTGGCCGAGCGCGATCGCCGCCATCGCGCGGCGCGACACCCATTCGCGCAGATCGTCAATGCCGGTGGCACCGACGCAGAGTTTGAGGAGATTGAGGCTCATGCCCTCATCAAACGCCGGAGGGCTTTCCAGTCAAGGCCGAATATCGGCGGGCCTCAGCAATCCACCACATTGACGGCCAGCCCGCCGGTGGAGGTTTCCTTGTATTTCTCGTGCATGTCGCGGCCGGTCTGGCGCATGGTCTCGATGCAATTGTCGAGCGGCACGAAATGGCTGCCATCGCCCTTCAGCGCCAGCGAGGCGGCGGTGACCGCCTTGACCGCGCCGAGCGCATTGCGCTCGATGCAGGGCACCTGGACGAGCCCCGCGATCGGGTCGCAGGTCATGCCTAGATGGTGTTCGAGCGCGATTTCGGCGGCGTTTTCCACCTGTTCCGGCGTACCGCCCATGGCGGCGGCGAGCCCCGCGGCGGCCATGGCGGAGGCCGAGCCGACCTCGCCCTGACAGCCGACCTCGGCGCCGGAGATCGACGCATTGGTCTTGATGATGCCGCCGATCGCCGCCGCCGTCAGCAGGAAGTCGCGGATCGCGGCGGTGCCCATCGGTTTCTGGAACTCGCGGAAATAGCGCAGCGTCGCCGGTACCACGCCGGCCGCGCCATTGGTCGGCGCGGTCACGACACGGCCGCCGGCGGCATTTTCCTCGTTGACGGCCATGGCGAACATCGACAGCCAGTCATTGGCCATCATCGGGTCGAACTGGTTGGAAAGCCGCGCCTCGGACAACTTCTCGTAAAGCTTGCCGGCGCGCCGTTTGACCCTGAGCCCGCCGGGCAGTTCGCCCTCGCCCTTCAGCCCGCGATCAATGCAGCCATCCATCGCCTGCCACAGCGAATCGAGTCCGGCGTCGAGTTCGCCGCGCGGCATGCGCGCCTCCTCATTGGCGCGTTTCATGGCGGCGATACTGAGGCCGGACCGGCTGGCCATCTCCAGCATTTCCCTGGCGGTGCGGAACGGGAATGGCGTGTTCTCGTCTGTCTTCTCGGCGGCGGGAAAGGCCTTCTGCTCCTTCCAGGCCGCAAGCTCGGTATCGGTGAGAACGAAGCCGCCGCCGATCGAATAATAGACCTGCCGCAAAAGCACGTTGTCATCCGCATTAAGCGCGTAGAACGTCATGCCGTTGGCGTGACCCGGCAGCGCTTCCTTGCGGTCGAAGATCACATCCTCGTCGCAATCGAACTGGTAGGCGGGGTGGCCGGGCGGTTCGACCGCGCCCTTTTGGCGGATCGCGTCGAGAATAGAGTCCATGTCATCCGGATCGACGCTATCCGCCCGCTCGCCGGCAAGGCCGAGGATCACGGCGCGGTCGCTCGCATGGCCGACGCCGGTATAGGCGAGCGAACCGTGCAGGCTTACCCTCAGCCGGAAGACGACCGTTCCGGCTGGGCGCGGCCAGTCGTTTGAGGCGAGCAAATCAAGGAACCGGTTGGCCGCCGACATCGGCCCCATCGTGTGGGAGCTCGACGGGCCGATCCCGATCTTGAAGACTTCAAATACCGACAGAAACAATCCGCCACCTCCACGCGCTTTCGCCCGACACTGGATCATCAGGCGAGTGATTGGCACCGCCCGATGCTCTCAGCCATCTTCAACGAGGACGGCACCATCGCGCAGGCCCTGGACCGACATGATGCGCATGTGTCCACGACATAAGGGAAATATGGCAGGAAAGAAGCGGAAATGAAAACAACGGCGGCCCGGTTGGGCAGCGCCGTTGTTTTCTTCAAATTCCGGGCTGATCAAACAGCGACGATAAGATAGGCAAGTCCGAGAATAGCACCAAAGCCGATGACAGCCCTGAGGGTCACACCCCAACAGGATTTGTGTGCGGTATCTTCCATGATTACTCCGATTGACATTACCCGGCACGCCCTTGGGAGAATGCGTGCGGATGGTTATCGCTTTATTAAACTGTCACAGAAACTTCAATGGGGGTCCGACGGAAAATTTCGAAAATGTCCGCTTGCAAAGGCAAGGGACAGCGGACAAAACGGTAGCGTCGTGAAGGAAATGCCGTGCATCGTCAACAGGCTGCCCGCATTTCTTTCATACGCGACCGCACTCTGATATTTATTTTCACGGGGCGATCCGGAAAGCGCGGGCAGAAGGTTCATGACGACAGTCGATCTATTGGCGCTTCTCTTCTTTCTCGGCTGCTGGTTTCTGTTCGACAGCATCGTTGTCGGCCGTTTCCGCCTCGTTTCCCGCCGCAGCCTGACGGAGGTGATGTCGATCCACCGCAAGCGCTGGATGCTGAACGCACTGACGCGCGACCTCAAGATCATCGATACCCAGATCATGGCCGGGCTGCAGAACGGCACGGCGTTTTTCGCCTCGACCTCGATCTTCGCGATCGGCGGCTGTTTCGCGCTGATGGGAGAAGCCGACACCGCGCAATCGCTGTTTCAGGACCTGCCGCTGCTGACGCCGAGCACGCGCGCGGCGTTCGAGATGAAGGCGGGCGGGCTTGCCGCGATCTTCGGCTACTCCTTCTTCAAGTTCGGCTGGTCCTACCGTCTGTTCAACTACAACACCATCCTGTTCGGCAGCCTGCCGATGATGGCGGAGACGGAGCGCGACAGAGAGAAGGCCGAACGGCTGGCAGAGCGGATCGCGGAGATCAACATCATCGCCGCGCGCCATTTCAATACCGGCCTGCGCGCCATCTTCCTGTCGATCGGCTATCTGGGCTGGTTTCTCGGCCCCTACGCCTTCATCGCCACCACCGCCTTCGTATTCATGATCCTGATGCGGCGGCAGTATTTTTCGGATGCGCGGAAAACCGTCATAGCTGCCCTTGAGGGCGCGGAGGAAAAGCCTTGAGCGAGACTATAGTTCAACGACGGCGGATCCATGCCATCGACGCCGCGCGCGGGATCGCGCTCATTGCGATGGCGATCTACCACTTCACCTGGGATCTCGACTTTTTCGGCTATGTCCGATCCGGGCTCGCGACCACCGGCGGCTGGGCGATCTTTGCCCACCTGATCGCCGGCAGTTTCCTGTTCGTGGCCGGCTACAGCCTGTGGATGGCGCAGGGCGGCGGCATCCGGATGGCCTCGTTCCTGAAGCGTCTCGGCATACTGGTGCTGGCTTCGCTGGCGATCTCCATCGTTTCGTGGTTCACGACGCCGGACGCGGTGATCTATTTCGGAATCCTGCATAATATCGCGGTCGCCTCGATCATCGGCCTGTTTTTCCTGCGCGTCCCCGCGCTCGTGACACTGGTGGTCGCCGTCGTTGCGCTTATTCTGCCGCATTATGTCAGTTTCGATGCGCTCGACCCGCGCTGGCTCGCCTGGATCGGCATGGCGGCGCATCCGCCTTCTTCCAACGACTATGTGCCGCTATTTCCCTGGATCGGCCCGTTTCTGGCCGGACTGGCGGTCTCGAAGCTCTCGCTCGACTGGCTGAAGCGTCAGAAGCAGGTGCCGAAGAACGAAAACATTCTCACCTTTTTCGGCCGCCACAGCCTGGTCTTCTACCTGTTGCACCAGCCGATCCTGTTCGGCCTCGTCTATGCCGCCACGCTGGTGGTCCCGCCCGATCCCTCGCCCGCCTACATCTCCAGTTGCCAGGCGAGCTGCGAGCGCACCGATGACGCCGCCTTCTGTGCGTCCTACTGCGCCTGCACGCTCGATACGCTCAAGGAAGAAGGCTTGCTCGGTCCGCTGATGCGCAACCAGACCACGGAGCAGGACGCCGTCGCGCTCGGTCGCATTTCGATGATGTGCAGCAGCCGCTGACCAGATATCGATTGTGGGGAATTCAGGTGCCGACGCCGATTTCGGCGAGCCGTCCGAGGCAGTTTTCCTCGGCGAGATCGAGTTCGTTCATCATCTCGTCGATGTCGCGGCGCTTCTGGCGCATCGCTTCGCGCCAGGCCTTGATCGATTCCATCGTCCGCTTGAGCTCTTTTGTTTCGCTGGGAAGGCCATGGAACAGGGCGAGCACGTCCTTGATCTCGGAAAGAGAAAGACCGATACGGCGGCTGCGGAGGATTTCCTTGAGCATCAGCCGCTCACCCTCGCTGTAAAGCCTCGTTCGACCCCGGCGTTCGGGTTGCAGCAGGCCCTCATCCTCATAGAAGCGAAGCGTTCGTGTCGAGACTCCAAACTCGCGCGTCAATTCCGAAATCGAATAATGCCTTCTCTGCACGTTCCCGCCCCATACGATATTATTTAAGCACTTCAGAATGTAAGTGCTGACATAACTAGATATTAAACCACCAGGTCGCAATTCCCAAAAATGAGAAAAAACCAATCACATCTGTGGTGGTGGTCACAAAAACCGACGATGATATGGCGGGGTCGGCGCCGGCCCGGTCGAGAAGCAGCGGAATGAGGATGCCGGCCATGGCGGCGGCGAACATGTTGATGATCATCGCGGCGGCCACGACCCCGCCAAGCTGGGGATTGTCGAACCAGTAGCCGGCGGCAAGCGCGATCAGAATCGCGAAGGCGAGCCCGTTGAATAGGCCGACGCCGGCCTCCCTTCGGATGATCCGGGCCGCATTGTAGATATCGAGGTCGCGGGTGGCGAGCGCGCGCACCGTTACCGTCATCGTCTGGGTGCCGGCATTGCCGCCCATGGAGGCGACCACTGGCATCAGCACCGCGAGCGCGATCATCTGGCCGATCGATTCGTCGAACAGGCCGATTACGCTCGCCGACATGAATGCGGTGCACATATTGATCAGCAACCAGCCGAAACGCGAGCGCACCGCGCGCATGATATTATCCGAGAGTTCCTCGTCGCCGACGCCGCCGAGGCGCTTGATATCCTCGTCGGCCTCCTCGTGGATCACGTCAACGACGTCATCGATGGTCAGCACGCCGACGAGACGGTCATTGCTGTCGACAACGGCGGCGGAGAGAAGGTCGTACTGCTCGAATACCTGCGCCGCCTCTTCCTGGTCGAGCTCGGCGGCGATCGGGTGGTTGGTGTCGTGCATGATCGCTTCGATCTTGACCTGGCGCTTGGTGCGCAGGATCTGGTCGAGATAGACGGCGCCCAGGAGGCGGAATGTCGGATCGACCACGAAAATCTGCGAGAAACTGTCGGGCAGTTCCTCATCCTCGCGCATGTAGTCGATCGTCTGGCCGACGGTCCAGAACGGCGGGACGGCCACGAATTCGGTCTGCATGCGCCGGCCGGCCGAGCTTTCGGGATAGTCGAGCGAGCGGGCGAAGCGGATCCGCTCGGTAAAGGGGAGCTTGGAGAGGATTTCCTCCCGCTCCTCGTCGGCGAGGTCTTCGAGAATGTAGACGGCGTCGTCGGAATCGAGCGCGGTCAGCGCGGTGGCGAACTGTTCGGGGGGCAGCGATTCGATGATGTTGAGGCGGATCGCCTCATCGACCTCGGTCAGCGCCGTGAGGTCGAAATCCTCGCCCAGAAGCCGCACCAGTTCCGGACGGTTTTCATGAGACAGCGCCTCGATAACGTCGCCAGTCTCGGATTCGTGGCGGCCCGCGATCTGCTCGCGCAGAAAATCGACATCGCCGTCTTCGATCGCCTGTTCGACGCGGGCGATGAACTCGGCGCTGACGGCGCCTTCCTCATTGTAGATTTCCAGGAGCGCGTCGCGCGGCGGTTCGTTCTGACCCGGCAATACTTCGTCCAGATGGCTCATTTTTTGATGACCTTTCTGTCTGCAACGCTGCCCCGCAGATGCGGTTCCCCCGGCGCCCATCTCTTAGTGGGTTTCGCGGGCAAATGGAATCGCCGTCTGACAACCTTTTGATGACACGGTTGTGAAATCCGCGAACGACGGGCGCTCTGCGGGAAGAAACGGAGCGATGCCGGCGGATGAACGGTCGGTTGGCGCAGCCGGTGATGCAACGCCGTGATAGCTGGCTCGCCCTCCCCTTCATCGCCGATTAACCGAGGCGACGCTTCACCTCCGGCAAAGGGCGAACGCGTTTGACTAAGGGCCGGCGCGCTCCTATCAAAGTGGGGGTCAAAAAGAACGCACGATCGGAGCGCAAGCTCTGCCCAGGCAACGGGACATTGCAGGGGCAGAGCGGGGAAGTCCAGCCTCCGAATCGGGCAGGTGCGCAGCAGGGGATTTGCGATGCGTTATGGTGCCGGGTCTCTTCAGCGGGCGAACCGATGGAGAGGCTGAGCAATGTGAGGAATGCCCACAATCACGGCCGGACAACCCGGCTGCTGACGGCACTCACAATACTGTTTTTCGTAACGCTCGCGATCGGCACCTATGCGGGCGGCGTGTTTGTGCGCGAATCGATAAAGGAGGAACGCCGCCTTCTGGCAGAGGGACGGCTGAGCACATTCGGCAAGGCGCTGCGGAGCATCTTCGAGGTTTCGATCGAGGGCGGCAAGACGCTGACGACGGCGCTGGGCAGCGGCAACGACATATCCCATTTCGAGAGCGCGACGAAATCCTATCTGGCAACCGCGCCCTGGACCCAGGCGGTCATCCTGCAGCAGCCGGACCAGTCCCCGCTTGTGCTTCCGCAATCCGCCAGGGAGGCCGTGCTCGCGCTGCCGCTGCCGCCGAAGGAGAATACGACCCAGCAGTTTTTCGGCCCCTACACGCTGCCGGATGGTCAGAAGGGGCTCATCTATCGAATCAATGCAGGTGACGATGTCATCGAACTCGTGATCGGCTTCAGGTCCGTTCTCGAAGCGGTGGGCCTCTTGGAACTTGCCCAGTCGACGCAGTTTTCCGTTGAGATCGATGGCGCAGGCAAGGCTCAGGCGATTGCCGGCAACGCCAATCTCAACCCGGAAGATACCGTCAACTTCTCCACCCAGATCGGCAATGCCAAATGGACGATCCGCGTCCTGCCCGATCCGCTGGACCAGGGACCCCACAACTGGAGCCGGATATTCCTGCTGTTTGCCGGCATTGTCGTGCTGGCATTCCTCACCCCGCTGATCGCCCTGATCATCCTTCTCAGGGCGCGATTGCGCGACAACCGCCATATCGACGAAAGCATGGCGGCGATCGACAACCTGTCGCGCCAGCTCTATGTCGCGCTCAACGCCTCGAATATCGGGTTGTGGGAGCATGACCTCGATTCGGGAGAACAGATCTGGGACGACCAGATCCTGAAACTCTACGGGATCGAGGGTCAGGGGCGTCTCCACACATTCGAGGAATGGCGCAGCTTTCTGCATCCCGATGACCGCGCGCGGATGAAACGGTTCAGGTGGCGGGAAACCGGAGACACGAGCTTCCGGCGGGAATATCGTATCGTCACGCCCGACGGCACAGAGAAGACCATCCGCTCCGCCGGCAATTCATTCCGCGATGCGGCCGGACGACGAAAATATGTCGGCGTGAACTGGGATGTCTCCGCCGACAAGGCGCAGCAGAAGGCGCTGACCGAGGCCAAGGCGCGCGCGGAAGCGCAGAACGCCGAACTGGAAAACGCCCGGCTGCAGATGGAAAAATTCGCGCTCGAGGATCCGCTCACCGGCGTCGCGAACCGGCGGCATTTCGAGAAGAAGCTCGAAGCCGCGCAAACCGGCGGAACGCTGCGCAAGGGCACCAAGCTCGTGCTCATCGACCTCGACGGCTTCAAGACGCTCAACGACACGATGGGCCATGTCTTCGGCGACGACGTGCTGCGTCTCGCGGCGAAAGTCTTCAGTGAAAAGCTCGGCCCCGAGGATTTTCTGGCGCGCACCGGCGGCGACGAGTTCGTTGTTCTGATGCCGCCGCAAAGCAATGTTGACGCCTTTACCGACCAACTCGCCAGAGCCTTCTCACGGCCGGTCGAGATCGACGGAAACGCCTGCCGGGTGGGCATCAGCATCGGTATCGCCGTTGCCGACGCCGAGCCGATTTCCGCCAGCGAACTTCTGGTGAAGGCCGACCTCGCGCTCTATGACGCCAAGAACCGCGGACGGGGCCGCACCGTCCACTTTACCCAGGACCTGATGGCGCAGACCTTCGAAATGAAGCGCCTTGCGGACGATCTCCAGGAGGGGCTGGAACGCGGCGAGATCACCGCCTTCTACCAGCCGATCCTCGACAGCAGAACGTCGGACGTCATCGGCGTCGAGGCGCTGGCGCGCTGGCGGCATCCGCAGCGGGGCATGATGGAGCCCAGGGCCTTCATCGATGTCGCCGAAAAACACAGCCTGCTGCACAGGATCGACGAGATCGTGTTCGAAAAGACGCTCGGCGTGCTGCGCCGCTGCGAGGCCGAGGATATTGCTGCGCCGACGCTTTCCGTCAATGTTTCCGCGCCGCGCCTGCAGGAGCCATCCCTTTTGCGACAACTCAGGGACGCCGAACTGCCGCCGGGCAAGCTTCATTTCGAACTGCTGGAATCGATCCCGTTCGATGACAGCGACAACGCGCTGCTGAAGATCGTCAATGCGGTCCGCGACATCGGCATCGGCATCGATCTTGACGATTTCGGCTCAGGCTATGCATCGCTGGTGGGGCTGACCCAGGTTCGGCCGGACCGGCTGAAGATCGCCGGGCAGTTGATCGAGCCGATCATACGCTCGCCGGAAAGCCTCTTGATCGTCGAGACGATCGCCAAGATCGCGGAATCCTTTGAAATCCAGGTGATCTGCGAGGGTGTCCTGTCCGCCGAGCACCGGGACAAGCTTGATGCGATCGGCTGTCATTTCCAGCAGGGCTATTTCTTCGCTCGACCAATGGACGAGGACCAGATCGTTCGCTATCTCGCCCAGCGCCTGCAATAGAGCCTTTCCGCATTTCACGGAAACGCGGAAAGGCTCTATTTCTTTGTTTTTACGCAATTCCGGACGGTGAACCGGTGTCCACTTCACCTGGAATTGCTATAGCGGCGTGCCCTTGCCCACGGCGGAAGCTCCCGATCCCTTTTTCTCGCCAGGTATGCGTCTTGCGCATGGCTTCCATGTCAATATGTCACTCCCCAACCGCGTCGGCGCGCGCTATATAGATATCAACAGCGTGATCGAGAGACCAAACGGTCGAAACGGTCCCTGGCCCGGAAACGGGTTACATATTCGAAGCAGCGTGCTCCTCCTCCCATACGCGCTTCGATGGGTTGACGACACTCCTCCTCCCAGTCGTCAGCCAACGCAAATGACGCTCACCGGATCCTCCTCCCCCGGTGGGCGTTATTTTTTTGCCTAGCTCTCCCGTCTTTTATCGAATCCGTCCTGCAGCTTGGCATTCAGGCTCCTCGACGCGCGTTCATTCTTTGGGCGATCGGAAGTGGTCGTCCACCGCACGTCATCCGCCTCAAAAATAGCCACACCAACCTGAGTGCACTCGCGATGTGCAACATCACGCACAAATGCATGGCAGTTGCATAAAACTTGCACAACTTTTCCTTCCAAAAACGGGTATATGGACCTCACATAAGAAATCCGGAGCAAGAAGCTCCTTCGCGTATCACGAGGAAACACCCATGAACCCCTTCGACCTGACCATGAAATGGTTCTCCTACCGCCGCACCCGCGCCCAGTTGCGCAACCTTTCGGCTGAAGAACTCAAGGATATCGGCCTTCTCCCGTCCGATATCGACCGCGTTTCGGCGCGCGCCTTTCGCTAAGCGACAGGCATAACTGACCTGACCAGCGGCGCCTTCGGGCGCCGTTTGCATTTACGGCAGGCGGCGGGAATGCTTGCCATTGGCGGGCGAGTGATTATGTTTGGCCGGATTTCAAACCGGAACGCCCTTATGACCGACTTCCCGCGCTTTACCGCCCTTGCCCGGAACCTGCCCGCGACCGTGCCCTTTGTGGGACCCGAAGCGCTGGAGCGCACCCGGAACTACCCGATCAACGCCCGGCTCGGCGCCAATGAAAGCGGATTCGGCCCGGCCTCCACGGTGTTGGCGGCGATTCGCGAGGCGGCGGGCGAGATCTGGAAATATTCCGACCCCGAACATCTGTCGCTGCGCCAGGCGCTGGCCGCCCATCTCGGCTGCGGCAGCGAAAACATCGTGATCGGCGAAGGCGTCGACGGGCTGCTGGGCATGGCCGTGAGGCTGACGGTCGAGCCCGGCACAACCGTGGTCACCTCGCTCGGCGGTTACCCGACCTTCAACTACCATGTCGACGGCTATGGCGGGCGGCGCATCAACGTGCCCTATGCCGGCGACCGCGAGGACCTCGACGGTCTTCTCGAGGCGGTGAAGGCGGAAGACGCCACCATGGTCTATTTCGCCAATCCCGATAATCCCATGGGCAGTTTCTGGCACGCGGACGATGTCATCCGCTTCGCCGACGCGCTGCCGGAAACCTGCATGCTGGTTCTGGACGAGGCCTATTGCGAATGCGGGCCCGCCGAGGCCTTTCCCGATATGTCCCGCTTCATCGACCGACCGAATATTCTGCGCTTCCGCACTTTCTCCAAGGCTTACGGGCTGGCGGGCGCGCGCGTCGGCTATGCGATCGGCGCGCCGCAGACGATCCGCGCCTTCGACAAGATCCGCAATCATTTCGGCATGCCGCGCCTCAGCCTCGTGGCGGCCGAGGCCGCGCTTGCCGATCAGGCTTATCTGCAGGCCGTTGTCGGCCGCATCATCGCCTCGCGCGAGGAGATCGCCGGCATTGCGCGTGACAACGGGCTGACGCCCCTGCCCTCGGCCACCAACTTCGTGGCGATCGATTGCGGCCGGGACGGCGCCTATGCGCGCTCCATTGTCGATGCGCTGGGCGCGCGCGGCGTGTTCATCCGCATGCCCGGCGTCGCCCCGCTCAACCGCTGCATCCGCATTTCCACCGGCCCGCACCGCGACATGCAGCTTCTGGCCGAAGAACTGCCGATCGTGCTGGAAGCGCTCGGCTGAAGCCGGGCGCCCCGGCCTGCTCCGCAGGCCTATCGCGCCTTCTGGCCGAACAGCACGGATTGCGCGTCCTTGTCGGTGGCGAGGTTCATCTTTTCTCGCTCGGACTGACCGACGGCAATGCCTGCCTGAACGGCCGGACGGGCCATGACGGCCTCATACCAGCGCTTGAGATTCGGAAAATCGTTGAGGTCCTGGCCCTGCCCCTCATGGGACCGCACCCAGCCGATCGAGGCCATGTCGGCAATCGAATAGTCGCCGCCGAGATACTCGACCTCGGAAAGCCGCCTGTTCATCACGCCATAGAGGCGGTTGACCTCGTTGGTGTAGCGGTTGATGCCGTATTCGATCTTTTCCGGCGCGTATCTGCGGAAATGATGGGCCTGCCCCGCCATAGGCCCGAGGCCGCCGACCTGCCAGAACAGCCATTCCTCGACCGCAACGCGTTCGCGCTCGGTCTCGGGATAGAATCTTTTGAACTTGCGGCCGAGATATTGCAGGATCGCGCCCGACTCGAACACCGAGAGCGGCCCGCCGCCGGGCCCGTCCGGATCGACGATCGCCGGCATCCGGTTGTTGGGCGATATCTCCAGGAATTCAGGCTTGAACTGGTCGCCCTTGCCGATGTTCACATAATTCACGTTATAGGGAACGCCGGCTTCCTCGAGATAGATGGTGATCTTGTAGCCGTTGGGCGTGGGCCAGTAATAAAGTTCAATCGGCGTGGTCATGAAATTCATCCTCTTCGTGTCGTAAAACACCGTCCCAGACGATATAGATCGATATCGAGCCGATAAAAGGCCGGCGGGGTTGCAGCGAGTGAGCGCCGGTCGGCGGAGAAATGCAAGGGTGACACAATGCGCGATTACGAACCTCTGGCAGCAAGGATCATCAGCCCGGACCGTCAGGAACCGCAGAGCTTTACCGATGCGCGCGAGGCGGTTAAGGCGCTGCAGGCGCTCTATAAACGCAACACCCGCTTTCTCATCGACGCCTTCGTGGCGCTTGCCGGCGGCGCGCCGATCGAGGGGCGGCATCGCGCTTTCTATCCGCAGATCAGCATCGAGACCGGCAGCTACGGCCTGACCGATTCGCGCCTCTCCTTCGGCCATGTGGCGACACCCGGGCAATATGCAACCGCGATCAGTCATCCGGACCTGTTCGAAGACTATCTCATCGCCCAGCTTTCTCTGCTGATCAAGAATCACGGGGTTCCGGTGACCGTTGGCGAATCGGAAACGCCGATCCCGCTCCATTTCGCCTTCGGCGAGAATACCCATGTCGAGGCCGACCTCGCGGCGCTCGCCGATGTTCCGCTGCGCGACATTTTCGATACGCCGGACCTCAACACCACCGACGACCTGATCGCCAATGGCGACTACGAGCCTGAGCCCGGCAAGCCGCAGCCGCTGGCGCCGTTCACGGCGCAACGCGTCGATTATTCGCTGGCCCGGCTCAGCCATTACACGGCGACCAGCTCGGCGCATTTCCAGAATTTCGTGCTGTTCACCAATTATCAGTTCTATGTCGATGAGTTCTGCGCCTTTGCGCGCGAGACCATGGCCAAGGGCGGCGAGGGCTATACCGCCTTCGTCGAGCCCGGCAACGTCATCACCCGGCCGGGCGAGGTCGAACCGGAGGAAGGGCGCAGTGGGCGCATGCCGCAAATGCCCGCCTATCACCTGAAGCGCGGCGACAATTGCGGGATATCGATGGTCAATATCGGCGTCGGCCCCTCCAACGCCAAGACGATCACCGACCATATCGCGGTGCTGCGCCCTCATGCCTGGCTGATGCTCGGCCATTGCGCGGGGCTGCGCAACAGCCAGAAACTGGGCGACTACGTGCTGGCCCATGCCTATGTCCGCGAGGACCACGTGCTCGATGATGACCTGCCGGTCTGGGTGCCGATCCCGGCGCTAGCGGAAGTGCAACTTGCGCTGGAAGAGGCGGTCGCCGAGGTGACGGGGCTTGAGGGTTATGAGCTGAAGCGGGTGATGCGCACCGGCACCGTGGCGACCATCGACAACCGCAACTGGGAACTTTCCCATCAGAGCGGGCCGGTCAAGCGGCTGTCGCAGTCGCGCGCGATCGCGCTCGACATGGAATCGGCGACGATCGCCGCCAACGGCTTCCGCTTCCGGGTGCCCTACGGAACGCTGCTCTGCGTCTCCGACCGGCCGCTGCACGGCGAACTGAAGCTTCCCGGCATGGCGACGGCGTTTTACACGACGCAGGTCCGCCAGCACCTCCATATCGGTATCAAGGCGGTGCAGAAGCTCGCGGCGATGCCGCCGGAAAGACTGCATTCGCGCAAGCTCAGAAGCTTCTACGAGACGGCTTTCCAGTGATCAGACGAGGTTGCTGCCGTCCGGCACGATGACATGCAGGGCGCGGGGATGCTGCTCGATCACGGCGTGAATGATCGGCTCGATCAGGTCGCCATCCAGCGATTGATCCATGTCCGTGGCGCTGAAATCCAGGGTGATCCGGTCAACCTCGAACAGCGTGACGTTCTCGCTGTCCTCGAGATGCCCGGTCAGATAATCCATCGCGAAGCCCACCACATTGTCGAAATCGCTCGCCTTGACCAGATAGACGCCAAGCTTGCCGCCCTGCGGACGATCGGAGAACGGAACGGCGTTGTGGTGAATACGGTTGTTGGAAATGCCGAGCAGCGCAAAACTGCCCTCGCCATCGCCGCGGTCGGTTTGATACTTCACGCGGATGTCGGGCACCTGTCTCAGCGTATCGAACCAGGCGCGCGTGCTGGCTGAAATCTTGCCGAGACGCGAATCATAGTCGAGTTTTTCCCGGTTCTTGATCATGGTGGCATGCATGCCGACCGAAAATTGGTGGATGAACGGGCGGTCGTTGATCGTCGGCATGTCAACGCGGGCGGGCTTGCCATTGGCAAGCTCCTGAAGCGCCTCCTCGATATCGAGCGAGATGCCGAGGCTGCGGGCAAACAGGTTCATGGTGCCGGCCGGCACCACGCCCAGCAGCTTGTCCTTGCCGTGCAGGAAACCTGCCGCGAGCGAGACCGTGCCATCGCCGCCGCCGACGATCATGCCATCGAAGCCGGAACCGTCAGCGGTCTTCTCGATCGCCGCCTTCACCTCCTTGCCCGCGACGATATCGCAGTGGAACTCATGACCGGCATCGGTGAAGATATCGGTCGCCAGCCTGTGGAACGCGTCCATGTCGGTGGTTTTGAAGGTGCCGCCATCGCGGTTGAAAATGCCCTTGAGACGCATTCGGGTTCCCTGGAAAGGTTGATGCACAATAACGCCGGGCACGTCGCGATGGTTCCGGTCCGGCGCCTTATGGCGCCGGACGCCGCTATTTACATGTTCGGATAGACCGGCCCCTCCCCGCCCTGCGGCGGCGTCCAGACGATGTTCTGGTTGGGATCCTTGATATCACAGGTCTTGCAGTGCACGCAGTTCTGGGCGTTGATAACGAAGGTTTCCTCGCCATCCTTCTCCACCCATTCATAGACGCCTGCCGGACAGTAGCGGCTCGACGGGCCGGCATAGACCTCCAGTTCGGACCGCTTCTGGAGATCCATGTCCTTGACCTTGAGATGGACCGGCTGATCCTCCTCGTGATTGGTGTTGGACAGGAAAACCGATGACAGCCGGTCGAAAGTCAAAACGCCGTCGGGCTTGGGATAATCGATCGGCTTGTGTTTGGCCGCCGGCTCCAGCGCCTCGGCGTCGGTCTTGCCGTGCTTGATCGTGCCGAACAGCGAGACGCCGAAAATCGTGTTCATCCACATGTCAAAGCCGCCGAGCGCGATGCCGGCATAGGTGCCGAATTTCGACCAGAGCGGTTTGACGTTGCGGACCCGCTTCAAATCCTTGCCGATGGCGCTCGCGCGCCAGTCCGCCTCGATCTCGGCGATCTCATCATTGCTGCGGCCGGCCGAAAGCGCCTCGGCAACGCGATCGGCCGCCAGGATGCCGGAGAGCACGGCATTGTGCGAGCCCTTGATGCGCGGCACGTTGACGAGGCCGGCCGAACAGCCGATCAGCGCGCCACCGGGGAAGGACAGCTTCGGCACCGACTGGTAACCGCCCTCGGTAATCGCCCGCGCGCCGTAAGAGAGTCGCTTGGCGCCATCGAAGGTCGGCGCGATCGCGGCATGGGTCTTGAACCGCTGGAACTCCTCGAAGGGATAGAGATAGGGGTTCTTGTAGTTGAGATGGACGACGAAGCCGACAGCGACCTGGTTATCCTCGAGGTGATAGAGGAAGGAGCCGCCCCCGGTCCTGCCATCGAGCGGCCAGCCGAAGGAGTGCTGCACAAGGCCCGGCTTGTGGTTTTCCGGCTTGACCTGCCAGAGTTCCTTGAGGCCGATGCCGAATTTCTGCGGCTCGCGATCGGCATCGAGCTTGAACTTCGCGATCAGCTCCTTGGCGAGCGAGCCGCGCACGCCCTCCCCGATCAGCACATATTTGCCGTGCAGCTCCATGCCGCGGGTATAATTCGGGCCGGGCGTGCCGTCGCGCTCCACGCCCATGTCGCCGGTCGCGACGCCCTTGACCGCGCCGTTTTCATCGTAAAGCACTTCGGCGGCAGCGAAGCCGGGATAGATCTCGACGCCGAGCGCCTCGGCCTTTTCGCCGAGCCAGCGACAGACATTGCCGAGCGATACGACATAATTGCCATGATTGTTCATCAGCGGCGGCATCAGAAAGTTGGGCAGCGTGAGCGAACCGGCGGGACCGAGCAGCAGGAACTGGTCCTTGGTCACCGGCGTCTTGAACGGGTGGTCTTCCTCCTCCCGCCAGCCGGGCAGAAGCCGGTCGATGCCCGAGGGATCGACCACCGCTCCGGACAGGATGTGCGCGCCGACTTCCGCGCCCTTTTCCAGCACGACGACGCTGAGGTCCTCGTTGATCTGCTTCAGGCGGATCGCGGCGGCAAGACCGGCGGGGCCCGCTCCCACGATCACCACGTCGAATTCCATGCTTTCGCGTTCCGGTAGGTCTTCGTTCATGCGTATCCTCTTTCCCGGCCGGCCTCGTCCGGCGCGCCGACAAGGTATCGTAATGATTGCAGCATTTTCCAGCGGCAAATGCGGCAAATCTCAATAAAACCGATTTGATAGGCGCGTGTGATAACGTCCGATAGTGATTGAAACACGACGGCGCGAAAGGCTATGGTGCGTTCACCCCGCCGGCCTGATTGGCCGTTCGATCCCATTATGCTGTTCACAAGGAGTTCGCCATGGATCTCGGTATTGCCGACAAGAAGGCCGTTGTACTCGCCTCCTCGCGGGGCCTTGGCGCCGGCATCGCGGAGGCGCTGGCCAAGGAGGGCGCCCATGTGCTGCTTTGCGGCCGGACGGAAGACCGCCTTGCGCAGAACTGCAAGGTGATCAACGACACCACGCCGGGCAAGGCCGATTATGTGATCGCCGATCTCGCCGCCGAAAACGTGGTGGACACGCTTATGGAAGCGATTGCGGAAAAACTCGGCGGGGCGGACATCCTCGTCAACAATTCCGGCGGGCCGACGCCGGGAACCGTGGCCGACATGACGCCGGAAAAACTCGACCGGTTCTTCAATTCCATGGTCGCGCCGATCATCGCGCTGACCAACCGGCTCATTCCGCAGATGAAGGAAAAGGGCTGGGGCAGGATCGTGACCGTGGCGTCCGGCGGCGTGCAGGAGCCGATCCCCAATCTCGCGCTTTCCAATACGCTGCGCTCCGCCCTTGTCGGCTGGAACAAGACGCTGGCAAGCGAAGTCGCCGCCTCGGGAATCACCGCCAATCTTCTGCTGCCGGGTCGGATCCACACCGACCGCATCGACGAACTGGACCATGCGAACGCAGAGCGCAGCGGCAAGAGCCTTGCCGAGGTGCGCGCGGGAACGCTCAAGGCGATACCGGCGGGCCGGCTGGGACGGGTGGAGGAGTTCGCGGCGGTCGCGGCCTTCCTGTGCTCGCAGCAGGCCAGCTACCTGACCGGCAGCCTCGTGCGCTGCGACGGCGGCGCGACGCGCGGCATCTGACGGAAGCAATCATGACCACCGCCAGCGCGCTCACAGCCCGGGAAGCCGCAGCCCTCCTCAGCTTCTACGCCGATGCCGGCGTCGATGCGATGCTGGAGGATGAGGCGACGGACCTGACCCGGCTCGCGGCAGAGAAGGCCGAGGCTGCGCGCGCCGAGCCCGAACAACGGGCCGCGGCGGCGAAGACGAAGGCGCGCGCACCGGATCCGCCGCGGAGTACGCCCGCTGTCCCAACCACGATCCCCGATGACAAGGCGGTTTCCGATGCGGCTTTTGCCGCCGAAAGCGCCCGGTCGCTTGCGGAGCTTGCCGAAATCGTCCAGGGGTTCACGGGCTGCAATCTGAAGCAGAATGCCCGATCGACCATCCTTCTCGAAGAGATGCCGGAAAGCGGGATCCTGATGGTTTGCGGTTTCCCGACAGGCGAAGACGACAAAGCGGGCGCCGCGCTTTCCGGTCCGGCCGGCGGGTTGTTCGAGCGGATGCTGGCCGCGATCGGCCTGTCACGCGCCGATGTCGGCGTCACCACCGCGCTGCCGTGGCGCACGCCCGGCGACCGCGCGCCGACCGCCTCCGAGGCGCAGATCTGCCAGCCTTTCCTCGAACGCCAGATCGCGCTCGCGGAACCGAAACTGCTGGTAACGCTCGGCAATTTCGCCTGCCGCATGACGATCGACCCGAACAAGACCGTGTTCGATCTTCGCGGTAGCTGGCACAAAAAGGAGATCGGCGGCCAGAGCTTCGAGACGCTTGTGACGTTCTCGCCCTCCGAATTGCTGGCCGCGCCGAAGAACAAGAAAGAGGCGTGGCTGGACCTTCAGGCGCTAAGAGCCCGTCTCGGCTGACCGCCTTTTTCTTCATCAGTTTATTTTCTGTTAATGCCGGCATGCGCCCACCGCATAGCAGCCCTCCGGCAGGTCCCATTGCTGCGATTGCGCGAAACTGAGATAACACATCATGTCTTGGGAGGATCCACAGGAACCAAGGCAGATGAAACCTTCTGACGATATGGACGCCACTTTGATGCAGAACACACGCCTTTCGCTCGAGCTCGGACGTTCGACCAATGGTTACCATGGCCAGCGCGGCATCGACCGGGCGATTGCCAAGGGTTTTTCCAAGCTCGTCGGTCACCATGATGCCCGCGCCCTGCGGCCCGCGCCGCGCGCGCTCGGGGCCTGAGAAGCGCCCTTCTCCACGGAGAAGCAAGATTTTCCAGAAATATTGCAGTTAAGATATTTCATGACGTAAGAGCCGGCCGCAGCGCCGGCTCTTTTTTATGCGAGCCCAGAGCGTTTCACGCGTCGCAGGTGACTTCCACGGTGGTGCCGCTGGATATGGCGGAGCTGATGGAAAAGCCGAGACCGAGTGCGGCGGCCCTCTTCTGGGCCTCAACCAGACCGGTATGCGAGATGCCGAGCGCGAGTTCCGGCTGCCTGAAGACGGCATCCAGTTCCTGCTCGCTGAGCCCGCGTCCGATATCGACGAACCTGGCAATGAATCCCTCATGGCCCTGCGGCGACAGGGTGATTCTGGCCTCGCAATAGGGCGGCGACACGGCAATGGCGCGCTCAACCAGATACGCGAACATAGCGGTGAGCGTATCCTCGTCGATACGGACATGTCTTTCGCCATCGCCGATCTCCGTAACCAGCAGCAGGCTTTCCGAAATCGCTTCGCCGCGATGGCGGTCAACAGCCGCCGAAAGACATTTGGCGGGAGAGATCAGCGGCAGCTCATGGCTGCGCTCCCTCTCGTCTTTGACCGATTCGAATTCCGCGTAGATGTCCCGCCGACCGGGAGCCCAGCTTACCCGATTCGCCACATCGCCCGGACCATCACTATGATTTTTCCTGACAGCGCTATCAGCGTTATCTGCCACGCGATCGTCGGTGCCTTCAGCTTCACCATTGCGAACCGGCTTTGCCGGCTCGCCTGCAGGTAGGATTTGCCCAGACACGGATCGGCCGTCTTCCGCCCACCCCTGCTGCAGGCTTTGGGTTCCCTGCGCCGCCGCGACGCGTCGGGCGTGGTTGTTCCATGGCATATGGTTGGCAAGCGGCGCGGCCTTTTGCGATTGCGGAGACGGCTCGGGACGAGCGCTCTCGCGCGCGGTCTGTTCCCGTCCAAAGTCCGGATCATCCGCCCTCGGCATCGAGGGCTGGCGCGCGGGGGCGGTCGCGGCAATGGGCGTTGCGACCACGCAAACGCCGTCACGATGGCGCATCCGGGCAAGAGAAAGATTGACGACGCGCGCCGGCGCGGCGGCCAGATCGGCGCGCACCTCTTCCAGACGGTTGCCAGGTTCGTCGCCCAGGACGCGCGCAAGCGCAAGATCGATCCGCGCGGCTCCATGAATATCGAACAGAGAGGCAAGCCGCGTCCCGCTCAGGTCGCGCGCCTTGTCGTCCGGTTGGAAAAACGTGATGGCGGCTTCATTCGCAAGTTCGATCACGCCGGCGGCATTCACCAGCAGCACGCTTTCAGGCGCCTGGTTGAGCGTCTGCACCACTTGTGCGTTGTCCGCTTTGCGCGGGACCTCGGAATTCATTAAGCGCACCCGATTATCTTCCCAATGCCGGTTCATATTGGCCAGCCTCCAGGGGTTTTCAACCTCGCAGCGGCTTGCCGCAGACAAAAGCCGAGGATTCAGGCTATTATATTACGGTCGCTCGGTAAATTGTGTCTTAAACAACGATTTTCGAAAAAGCGCGGTTTTCCGGGCCATGCCCCTCTCAGGCAAAATGCGCGAAGGCTTCGTCGATGTGATGGGATTTCACGGCCTGCCAGCGGCAATATTCTTCGATGAACAGCCTGTCGATCCACATCTCGCTCTCGAACGGCCGGCGGCTCCAGCCGAGAACACCGATCTCGATGGCCTTGTTCAATATGCGCTGCAGATGGGTGCGGGATATGAAAATCCGCTCGGAAAGACGCCGTGCATTGATCGGCGGTATCAGGTAGCGCTCGCCCTGCGGCGTGCCCGCCCCGATCTGCGAAACAATGTGATCCATCACCATCCCGCCCGATATCGTGTTCTGCAGGAGTGCGACGCGCGGCGGTGGTTCGCGCCAGGCGGGGTCGTTCAGACAGTTCCAGGCAAGTCGCGGCTGGAGTGAGAAGACAATATCCGGTCTTTGCATCAACACCGACGCGCGGTTGCGGCCATCGATGCCATCGAGCATTGCCAGATTGAGCCCTACCCATTCCATCAGCGCCGATTTCACGACCTCGGTGGGCTTCCAGTACCGCGGCCGGATGCGACGGCTGTCGGGATCGACTTCAATGAAGCCGTATTGGACGGATTCATTGATGAAGGCGCGGATCGTATTCGGGCTGGCAACCTTGTACGGCGTCAGCACCTCGATCAGACGGTTGACCGTGAGGCCGCCTTCATCGCCCCAGTAGAGCGCCAGCGCCGTCTGGGAAATCAACCACCGACGCTGGGAGGCGAGATTGGCGCCGAGACGCTGGTTGGTGTGATAAACTTCCGCCAGGGCTTCGCCATAATATGCAAGTGACGGCAGGAAACTTGGATGCGAACAAATCACGTCAACGGAAAGTGGCATGTCGTAGCTGAACCCGGGCGCATTATCTCGACCGGAGAATATGTTCCGATCGATTCCTTTTTTTAAAACTTAAGGACATTGCAGCCAAAAAGACAGTCACCTTTTCCGGCATGGCGGTTGCGGCATGGCCGGGAAAATCCTATAGGCCGGGCGTTGTCACGGGCCAGTCTCCAAGGGAGAGCCATCGAAACCCGCAACGGTCGGAGCTGATCGATCATGTTTGCCAGCCTGTTCTCCATCGCCAGCCTGATGCTGTCCACCTTTCTGATGATGGTGGGCTACGGTTTGATGAACTATCTGGTGCCGGTGCGCGCCGTTGCCGAAGGCTGGTCGCCGCTGCTGATTTCGCTGATCGCGACCGGCTACACGGTGGGCTTCACGCTTTCATGCATCGTCACGCCGACGCTTGTGCTGCGGGTCGGTCATGTGCGCGTGTTCGGCGCGCTGATCACGCTTCTGACAGCGGCAATTCTCGCAAGCTCGCTGATGGTGGAATGGCAGGTGTGGGTGGCGTTGCGCGCCGTCGCCGGCTTTGCGGTTGCCGGCTGCTATCTGGTGATCGAGAGCTGGCTCAACGAGCGGGTGACCAACGAGACCCGCGGATCGATGTTCTCGGTCTACATGATCGTGACGCTCGGCGGAGCGATTGCCGGACAATATCTGGTGCCGCTCGGCGATCCCCGGACGACGACGCTGTTCATCGTCTGCGGGATATTGTTCGCGATATCGATCCTGCCGACCGCGCTGTCGACGGCGCAATCCCCGGCCCCGATCGCCAAGGTCCAGCTCGGGCTCGGCAAGCTCTACAGACGCTCGCCCGTCGCCTTCGTCGGCGCGATCCTGGCCGGCATCCTGTCCGGCACCTGGAGCAGTCTCGGCGGCGTCTATACCACCGGCAGCGGGCTTTCGACCGGACAGGGAGCAACGCTGCTCGCCTGCGTTCTGGCGGGCGGCGCGCTGGGCCAGATACCGATCGGCAGGATCTCGGACCTGACCGACCGGCGCTACGTCATGGTCGCCTGCGGAGCGGCGGGCGTGTTTTCCGCCTTCGCGATGTTCTTCATGACGCCACTGACGCCCAATCTGCTCTACATCACCGCCTTCATCGTCGGCTCGATGCTTTATCCGATCTATGCGCTGAACGTGGCCCATGCCAATGACCGCGCCGATCCCAGCGAATATGTCACGATCTCCAGCTCGCTGATGGTGCTTTACGGCCTTGGCACGGTCGCCGGGCCGCTGATCGGCGGTGGCGCGATGGAGCTTGCCGGTCCGCGCGGGCTGATGCTCTATCTGGCCGTCGGCTTTGCGATTTACGGCGCCTATGCCGGCTGGCGCGTATGGCGCGGCAACCCGACCGTGCACCCCGATGACCGCGCGGACTTCCACGCGATCGCCGTCCCGATGCGCGGCACCGACCCCGCCGGCAGCATCGCCGTGGATTACGAGGAGGAATACGACCCCTCGACCTTCGACGAAAACGCCCGCACCGGATAGAGGCTGCCGATCAGTTCGGGTTCTGCGAGGATGAGACGCGGCGCAGGTTCCGGCGCTCGAGTCCCAGCTTGTGCTCGCGGTAGATGATGAATATGCCAGCGCCGACGACGATAACCGAGCCCGCCATGGTGTTCATGGTCGGTATCTCCCCGAAAACGAAGAGCGAGATGAATATCCCAAAGATGATCGAGCTGTAATCGAAGGGCGCGATGGTGGAGGCGTCGGCGAAGCGGTAGGATTCGGTCATCATGATCTGCCCGGCGCCGCCGAACAGACCGGAGGCGATCAGCAGCGCCAGCGGCAGCGCGGCAAGATCGCCCCAGCCGAACGGCAGGGTCGCAAGCGAGATCAGGGCGGCGAAGGTGGAGAAATAGAGCGCGATGGTCGGTCCGGTCTCGGTCACCAGCAGCCTGCGCACCTGCACCATGGCCAGCGCGCCGAGGCAAGCGCCGGCAAGCACCATCACCACCGCCAGCGCCTCCGTCTCGCCGATCCCGCCCTGGCGGAACAGCGTCAGCTTGGGCCAGGAGATGATCAGCACGCCGAAAAGTCCAACCACGACCGCCGACCAGCGATAGATCCGCACGACCTCGCCGAGCAGCAGCGCAGCAAACACGACCGAGAGCAGCGGCAGGGCATAGCCGAGCGCGATCACCTCCGGCAGCGGCAGGTGCATGAGGCCATAAAATCCCATGCCCATGGAGGTGATTCCGATAAGACTGCGGACGAAATGTCCGAAGGGGCGAGAGGTCCTGTAGGCGCCCTTCAGTTCCCGACGCCAGGCGAGGTAGACAAGGATCGGCACGATGCCGAACAGCGAGCGATAGAAGGTCACCTGCCCCGGCGCGATGCCGCTGCCAGCAAGCTTGATGCAGGTCTGCATGCACAGGAAGGCGATGATCGAGGACAGTTTCAGGATGATCCCGCGCAGGGGATCGTCAGGCGCTTGCGGCATTCTGGGGCATTCTTCCCGTTCAGTAGGTTTAGGCCATCCATAGGCCAGATAGGGCGAGAATGCACAGATTTCCCGCCGCGAAGTCAAAGATTTGCTTTTTTGAACATTCGGCGCTTTCTTAGCGCACAAATCGCTCAGGCGCTGTGAAAGAGAATGAGGCTACAATGCGTAACGACCGGATCGTCTATCTGAAAGACTATCGCCAGACGGACTTCATCATCGAAAGCGTGGATCTGGTTTTCGAGCTTGGAGAGGAACTGACGACGGTCGGGTCGCAGATAAGGATGAAGCGCCGCCCGGGCGCCTCGCCCGATGCCCCGCTCGAATTTGTCGGAGACGGACTTCAGCTTGCGGGCCTCGCGCTTGACGGCAAGCCGCTGCTGCCCGAGCGCTACGAGTGCACCTCCGACCATCTGACGATCAACGATCTGCCGGCCGACGACGCCTTCACGCTGACGATCAAGACCAATATCAATCCGACCGCCAACACCCAGCTTCTGGGGCTTTACCGCACCAATGGCGTCTATTCGACGCAATGCGAGGCGGAGGGCTTTCGCCGGATCACCTATTTCTACGACCGGCCGGATGTGCTGACCGTTTACACGGTGACCATCATTGCGGACAAGGCGAAGAACCCGCTGCTCCTGTCCAACGGCAACCTTGTCGAGGAACGCGACCTTGGCGACGGCCGGCATCTGGCGAAGTGGCACGACCCTTTCAGGAAACCGTCCTATCTGTTTGCGCTGGTGGCCGGCGATCTGGCGATGATCGAGGACCGTTTCACCACCATGTCGGGGCGCGCGGTGACGCTGCGCATCTATGTCGAGCACGGCAAGGCGGAGCGCGCCGGCTATGCGATGGACGCGTTGAAGCGCTCGATGAAATGGGATGAGGAACGGTTCGGGCGCGAATATGATCTCGACATCTTCATGATCGTCGCGGTCTCCGACTTCAACATGGGCGCGATGGAGAACAAGGGTCTCAACATCTTCAACGACCGGCTGATCCTGGCCGATCCGGAAACCGCCACCGACGATGATTATGCCCGTATCGAGGCGGTGGTGGCCCACGAATATTTCCACAACTGGACCGGCAACCGGATCACCTGCCGCGACTGGTTCCAGCTCAGCCTCAAGGAGGGGCTCACCGTCTTCCGCGAGCACGAGTTTTCGGCCGACCAGCGGTCGCGGCCGGTGGTAAGGGTGGATGAGGTCAAGTTCCTGAGGGCGCACCAGTTCCCCGAGGATGGCGGCCCCCTCGCCCACCCGGTGCGGCCGACGCAGTACATGGAGATCGACAATTTCTACACGACCACCGTCTACGAAAAGGGATCGGAAGTCAGCCGCATGATCGCGACGCTGCTCGGAGAAGACGGGTTCCGCAAGGGCCTCGACCTGTTTTTCGACCGCCATGACGGCGGTGCGGTGACCATCGAGGACTATCTGAAATGCTTCGAGGATGCGACCGGCCGGGACCTCTCCCATTTCGCCCTCTGGTATCATCAGGCGGGAACGCCGGTGATCGCGGCACGCAGTTCCTATGACGCGGCCGAGGGGCGGCTGGAACTCACCTTGTCGCAGCACACGCCGCCAACGCCCGGCGAAAACGACAAGAAGCCGCTTTACATTCCCCTGCGCGTCGGGCTGATCAGCCCAAATGGCGACGACATGGAACCCTCCGCGGTGAGCGGCGGCGAGCGCACCGGCGATGTGCTGCATCTGACGGAAAGCGAGCAGACCTTCGTGTTCGAGGGCCTCGGGGCGAAGCCGACGATCTCGCTCAACCGCGATTTTTCCGCGCCCGTGCGGGTGCGCTTCGATCAGCCGCGTGAGGATCGACTGAAAATCGCGGGCGCGGAAAGCGACCTTGTGGAGCGCTGGGATGCGATCAACGGGCTGGCGCTGGAGGTGCTTACCCACGCCACGGCGGCAGTGAGGGCCGGACGCAGCGTGGATACCGACAGCGCCCTCGCCTCGATCCTGATCGAGACGGCGGAAGACGGCGAGCTCGAACCGGCTTTCCGCGCGCTGGCGCTGACGCTGCCGAGTGAACTCGACATCGGTCGCGAGATCGGTGAAGACGTGGACCCGGACGCAATTCATCTCGCGCGGAAGGCGGTATTTTCGGCGATCGCCAATTCCGGACGCGCATCATTCGCCAGGCTCGTGGAGGAATTGCGGGAGGACAACGGTTTCAGCCCGGAGGCGGGAAGCGCCGGACGTCGGGCGCTGCGCAATGCGGCACTTGCCTATCTCGCCGAGGCCGAAAAATCGCCGCTGCCGGCCCGACAGGCCTATGACGCGGCGACCAACATGACGGATATGATTGCAGCGCTTCGGATACTGGCGCACCAGTTTCCGGGTAGCGCAGAAACCAGCGCCGTGCTCGCCGATTTCCGGCAGCGTTTCGACGGCGAGCCGCTGGTGCTCGACAAATGGTTTACCGCCCAGGCAACCGTGCCCGGCGAAGCCACGCTGGACCGTGTGGCCGAACTGATGGGCGATGCGGCATTCGACGAGGGCAATCCCAACCGCGTTCGCGCGCTGATCGGCGCTTTCGCCTCCTCCAATCCCACAGGTTTCAACCGTCCGGATGGCGCCGGCTACCGGTTCTTCGCGAACTTCATCCTCGCCACGGACCCGCGCAATGCCACGCTCACGGCGCGGATGATGACGGCCATGCGGTCGTTCCAGTCGCTTGAAGCCGGCCGGCGCGAGAAGGCGCGGGCGGAGATTGAACGCATTGCTGGCCAGGAAGACCTTTCCCGCAACCTGCGCGATATCGTCAACCGCATGTTGAAAAGCTGACGAAGGGCTTGCAAAAAAGTGCGTTCGGAGTCCTTGCCTTCGTAACCCATAACGCTAGCACGCCGCCAATAGCGGGATGCCGGAAGGACCGCGAACACAAAAAAGCCTTTTTATGCTTATGGTTAACAAAAGGTTCCCGCCAAGCGCTGGACAAGGCGAATCACGTTTGATTCACTAGGGCAGATTCGCAAAGGCGGTTTGCCGAATCACACGAGGGAACCAGACCAATGAAGAGATCGGACATGTGGGAACGCCCCACAGTCAACGGCAAGTTGCGCGCTCATGCGGGAACACAGCGGGCTTTCACCGCGGCGCAGCAGACGGGATTTGTCGGCATCGGCGGCTTCAGTCTGATTGAACGGCCGGCCATCGAACGGCTCCTCAAAAAGTCCATCCCCCTTCTTATCATTGCCTTTCTCATCAGCGTGGCGGCGGCGCGCGGTCTGTCGCTGATGTCGAGCCATGAACGGATGGAAGAGGCCGTCCGCCAGGCGACCGAGTTGACCTCGGCCATGGCGCTCGCCTCGCTTGAGGACGAGCCTCGGCTTTTCGATCCGGCCAGTGCAACCGAAACCGCTCAGGAACTGAACGCGCTTGTCTCAGCCGGTTCCGATACCGATCTGGTGGTGATCGACACGACGGGCGTGGTGCTTGCCGCGACCGGCGCCAGCGCGAGCCTGACCGGGCGTCCACTTGCCGCCGTCTTTCCGGAACTGACCTCCGCGCGTCCCAGCCGTTCGTCAGGCGGCGTCGTGGAAACGCATATCAATGGCGTGCCGTATCAGGTTTCCATGCATCTGGCGGGCAGTGATGGCGGCATGGTGATCGCGCTGCATTCGATGCAGGCGATGAACGCCCTGTGGCGGGCGGAAATCAACCTCAACGTCACGCTGTTTGCGGCGATGGCGCTGCTGCTGCTGGTGGTGGTCTACGCCTATTACGCCCAGCTCAACCGCGCCGATCACACCGCCGAACTGATGCTGGAAAACGAGGCGCGACGCGACGGGATGCTGGCCAATGGCGAAACGGGCCTCTGGTCATTCGATCCGCAGACCGGCCTTACCTTTCTGGATGGCTCGGCCGCAATGGCGCTGGGCCTCGGCACCGCGCCGCGGCAGCTTGCCCACAGGCAAATGCTTGCGCTGATCCATCCCGACGATCGCGCCGGCTTCTTCCGCAGGTTTGCACCGGCGGACACCGGGTTGGTTGAGGCGAGTTTCCGAATCCGCCAGCATGACGGTCGCTACACCCGCATCGATATCCGCGCCCATGCCGGCCAGACCGACGGCAGGATCGCGGTCAGCGGCACGGCAATCCGCACGGCCAGCGCAAGCCGGCGGGAAGTCGAGACGGCCACGAAGCGCGCCAGCCTGTATCAGGCCGCCTTCGACGCCATGCCGCAGGCGCTGGCGCTCTGGGGCAAGGACGGCCGCCTCGAGCTTGCGAATGCCAGCTTCGCCGCAGCCTATGGCGTGGACGGCAGCGCCCGTCGCGACAGCCTTGTCGCCGACGATGCCGTGGTGGTGCGCCGGATTTGCGGCGAAGACGCCGTGTCGAGCGAGATCAGGACGCCGGCCGGACACTGGCAGGCGTTAAGCGAAAGCCGGCTGCCGGATGGCGCACTGCTGACCGTCGGCTCCGACATAACCGCTTTCAAGAGCGATGAATGCCGCCTTCAGGGCGAACAGGCACGGCTGCGCGAAAAGGTCGCCGCCCTTGCCGCCGCGCGCCGCAGGCTGGAGCTGAAATGCGCCGCGCTCAACCGGGCGCTCGGCCGCGACATCCCGGTTCGCTACGATCCAGAAGTCGAGCTTTCGTCCGAAAGGACCACCCGCACAGCGGGGACGATCATCCGCAGGACCGTGGCGTAACGCCGGTTACGCCAGCGGCAAAAGCTTTTTGAAGATCGCGCGCACCTCATCAGCCGTATCGGTGATCAGCGCCTCCATGGCGTCGATATCAGGGCAATCCGAAAGTTTGCAAAGCCGGTCCAGAAGACCCGCAGGCGCGGTATCGGGCTTGAAGCCAGTGTTCAGGCAGGCGCGCGTGAGCTGGGCGATATCGGTGTAAAGCGCGAGCGCCTTTCGGCAGGCTTCGAGATCACCCGCATTCATGAACTCCGGCCCGAACCGCACCAGCACGTCATCCGTGCTCATCGCCTCGCCGCCGCCGGCCTTTTCCCGCGGTTGTTCGGAGCCGAGGTGGCAGAACTGGGCGATGAATTCGATATCGACCAGGCCGCCCGCAATCAGCTTCAGGTCCCAGATGCTCTTGGCCGGTTTGTCGCGCTCGATCCTGGCCCGCATTTCCGCTATATCGCGCGCCAGCGTTCCGCGATCGCGCGGCTTCACCAGAACCGCATCAATGACGGCGGCCGCGTCCTTCATCAGCGATGCATCACCGCACAGCGGATGGGCGCGCGACAGCGCCATATGCTCCCAGGTCCAGGCGTCGTTGAGCTGATACTTCTCGAAAGCCGCAAGACGGGTGGCGAGAGGCCCGGCATTGCCGGAGGGCCTCAGCCGCATGTCGACCTCGTAGAGCACGCCTTCGGCGGTGGGCGCGCTGAGCGCGGCCACCAGCCGCTGGGTCACGCGACCGAAGTAACGCGGCGCGTCGAGCGATTTCGGACCATCGGAGGAGCCGAGCGGGTCGTCACAATCGTAGAGCACGATCACATCGACATCCGAGCCGGCGGTCAGTTCGGCGCTGCCGAGCTTGCCCATGGCAAGCACCGCAACCCGCTGCCCCTCAAGCTTGCCGTGGGACTGTTCGATTTCCGACAGCACGCCGGCCAGCGCCTCTTCGATCGCGAGCGTGGCAAGCACCGTCAACGCCCGGCCGGCGGCGAAACCACCGGTCGCGCCGGTCAAAAGACGGATGCCGATGAGGAAACGCTGTTCGGCGGTGAAAATCCTGAGGCGATCGAGCCGCTCCTCATAGATTTCAGCGCCGGCCATGAAGGCTTCGAGGCGGCCTGCGAGATAATCGCGCGTGGGAATTTCGGTCAGCAGCGCCGGATCGAGCATGCCGTCGACGATATGGGCGCGCGCCGCGATGATCTCGGCAAGGCGCGGGGCGGCGGACATGATCTCGACGAACAGAAGAAGCAGGTTGGGATTGCTCTTGAGCAGCGAGAAAAGCTGGATTCCCGCCGGAAGGCCGGAAAGAAAACGGTCAAACCGCAGCAGCGCCTCATCCGCGCGGCGGCTGGCGCCGAATGCTGCCAGCAGATCGGGCATGATCTCGGTCAGCCGCTGGCGGGCCTTGGTGCTCTGGGTGGCGCGGTAGCGGCCGTAATGCCAGGTGCGGATGATGCGGGCGATATCGGCCGGCCGCTCGAAGCCAAGCTTCGAAAGCGTCTCGAGCGTGCCGGGGTCGTCGTCCTCGCCGGTGAAGACGAGATTGCCGGTCTCGCCCGACAATGTCAGTTCCCGCTCGAACAGGCGGGCATAGCGCTTTTCGACGGTCTTCAGGTTCGCCACCAGCGCCTTTGCGAAGTCATCAGTCGTCTGGAACCCGCTCATGCGCGCGATCCGCAGCAGTTCTGCGTCATCTTCCGGGAGAATATGGCTCTGTTCGTCGCGCACCATCTGGATGCGATGCTCGACATTACGCAGGAACCAGTAGGCAGCCTTCAGCTCATCGGCGGTCTGCCTGTCGACCCATCGGGCCTCGCACAAGGCGTCAAGGGCATCGACTGTGCGACGGCAGCGCAGTTGCGGCATCCGCCCGCCGGCAATCAATTGCTGGGTCTGGGCGAAGAACTCGATCTCCCGAATGCCGCCGCGCCCGAGCTTGACGTTGTGGCCATGCACGGCGACGAGGCCGAAACCCTTGTGCGCGTGGATCTGCCGCTTGATCGAATGGATATCTGCAATCGCCGCATAATCGAGATATTTGCGGAAAATGAAGGGCGCCAATTCGGAGAGGAACGCCTCGCCCGCGGCAATGTCGCCGGCGATGGGCCGCGCCTTGATAAAGGCGGCGCGCTCCCAGTTCTGGCCGCGGCTTTCATAATAGATCAGAGCCGCCTCGACAGGGATCGCGAGCGGCGTGGAGCCGGGGTCGGGCCGCAGGCGCAGATCCGTGCGGAACACATAGCCATCGCCGGTGCGCTCCTGCAGGATACGCACAAGCCGGCGCATCAGCCGCGGAAACAGCTCCCGCGCATCGTCGGGATCGATGATGATCCCGGCTTCAGGCTCGAAGAAGACGACGATATCGATGTCGGAGGAGTAGTTGAGCTCGTTCGCGCCGAGCTTGCCCATGCCGAGCACGACGACCCCGGAGTTTTCCGAAGGATCCTCTGAGGAAAGCAGCCTGATCTTGCCCTCGCCGGCGGCGGAGACGAGCAGATGGTCCAGCGTTGCGGCCACGGCGGCAGCGGCGAAACGGCTCAGGAGATCGGTCGTGACTTCGGCTTTGAAAATGCCGCCGAGATCGGCGAGCGCGGTGAGGAAGGCAACGCGCTGCTTGGACTGGCGAAGCCGCGTCATGATCTCGCCATCGCCCTGCGAACCGCCTTCGGCGATCCAGGCAGTGCGCGCCTTTTCGATTTCGGCCTCGATTTGCGGGCCGATCGGCTGATCGATCCCGCAAAGGAGGTCCGGCCGTGAACGGAAGGTGTCGTGGAGAAAGGGTGAGAGCGCGAAAGCGGCCGCGAGAAAGGCGGTCAAAGAGGCCTCGGCGTCGGCGAGGACGGCCGGAAGACCATGGCTTTCGACCGCTTCGGCGAGTTCGCCCGCCGCTTCCCTGGCTGCCGCCTCGTCCAGTGCAAATATGCGTCCTGCCGCACTGTCGGCCAAGCGACCGTCGATCTCCTGCATAGCTTCCTCCGCAACGTCGTTCCTCCGCCTTAGCATTGACGGAGGAGAAGCAAAAGCCGCTCAGCGCGAACGATTGGGGGTGAGCGGGAAGCGAAGGAGCGCGGCAAGACCGCCATAGCCCGGAACATACTGGCCGGCTTCGGCGAGGACGAATTTGCCGCCATGCATATCCGTCACAGCATCAACCATGGAGAGGCCAAGGCCGGTACCCGGCTTGGTGCGACTTTCATCCAGACGGAAGAACCGCCTTTTGACGTCCTCGATGCGATTGGCGGGGATGCCCGGACCGTTATCGGCGACCATGAACACGGCATCCGCGCCCTCGCGTTTGAGCGACAGGTAGATGCGCGGCTCGCTTTCCGAGGCCGAGGCGTATTTTATGGCATTGTCGAGAAGGTTGAAGATCGCCTGCCCGATGAGTTCTCGGTTGCCGTTCACCGAAAGATCCTGCTCGATCGCGATCTCCAGCGTCATGCCCGCTTCCTCGGCCACCGGGCCGTAAAGCTCGGCGCTGTCCTCGACGATCGCGGAAAGGTTGACGGGCGACATCTCCGCCGCAACCGCGCCCGCTTCAACGCGGGAGATCATCAACAACGCATTGAAGGTTCGGATGAGTTGGTCGGATTCGGCGATAATGCCTTCGAGCGAGGTGCGCCGCTCCTCCGGGTCCTCGGCGGCGGCAGCATCGGCTGCCTTGTTGCGAAGACGCGTCAGCGGGGTCTTGAGATCGTGGGCGATGTTGTCGGAAACCTGCCTCAGCCCTTCGTTGAGACGGACGATACGGTCCAGCATCAGGTTCAGCGAATTGGAGAGACGGTCGAATTCATCACCGGAACCGGTTACGGGAAGCCGCTGGGAGAGATCGCCAGCCATGATCTTGCCGCTCGCCGACGACATCCTGTCCATGCGCTTCAACGCGTTGCGACCGATGGCGAACCAGATCACCAGCGCCCCGACGCCCATGATGATGAGGGCAAGAAGCAGCGCCTGCCTGACGATGATGTGCAAACGTTCGGGGTCGCCCAGATCGCGGCCGATCATCAGCTTCATGCCGTTGTCAAGCACGATCACATAGCCGATCGCAAGGCTGTAGCGGTCGCCCTTGTTGTTTTCGGCAAAGCCTTCATAGCGAAAAGGCGTATCGAGCCACCCTGAATGCGCGAGTACCCCTGGTTCCAGCGAGGCCACGTTGCTCGCCAGGATTTCGCCCTGCGGACTGGCGATGACATAGAGATTGGCACCGGGCTGGCGGGCGCGCCGTTCGATGGTATTGAACAGGCGACGAATGCCGCCATTTTCGAACGCGGCGTCAAGCTGGGCAATCTCGCGATGGAGCGAATCCCGCATCTGCCGCTCAACCAGACTTTCGGAGACGGCGGTGACATAAAACACCATTACCGCCGCGCAAAGCCCGAACAGCAGAATGTATACGGCGGAAAGTCGCACCGCCGTCGACTTGAACAGAAGCTTCAGACGCCCCTTCATGCGCTAAGCGTCATGCTTGATCATGTAGCCGGAGCCGCGAATGGTCTTCAGCAGGGGCTTGTCGAAATCCTTCTCGATCTTCGAGCGCAGACGCGAAACATGGACATCGATCACATTGGTCTGCGGATCGAAATGATAATCCCAGACATTTTCCAGAAGCATGGTGCGGGTGACAACCTGGCCGGCATTCTTCATCAGATATTCGAGCAGGCGATATTCGCGCGGCTGGAGCGTGATCTCGCGGCCCGCGCGGCGCACCTCGTGCGAAAGACGGTCGAGTTCCAGATCGCCCACCTTGTAGAGCACATCCTGATCGGGCGCGCCCTTGCGCCGGCCCAGCACTTCGACGCGGGCGAGAAGCTCGCTGAAGGCATAGGGCTTGGGAAGGTAGTCGTCGCCCCCTGCCCTGAGGCCGGTCACCCGGTCATCGACCTGACCGAGCGCGGACAGAATCAGCACCGGTGTGTTGATGCTGCGCGCCCTCAGCGCCGATATCACCGACAGCCCGTCGCGACGCGGCAACATGCGATCGACGACAAGGACGTCGTACTCATTCTCGCTCGCCATGAACAGGCCGCTTTCGCCATCGCCGGCATGCTCACAGGCAATGCCGGCCTCGCGAAAGGCCTTGGTCAGATAGGCGGCTGCCTCCAGATCGTCTTCGATGACAAGAACACGCATGCCGGGGACCATATCGCCATCCGCCTCGGTGTGACAAGCAGGCTCAACCGGCTCTTTGGAAAACATGTTACGTCTCCTGAAACGGAAAAGGCGCATGCTTCCGCAATGCGCCTTTTCCTATGCTTAAGGGGATCAGCCGGCGTCTTCGGCGTCGGTTTCCGTGGGCAGGGCGGTGAACATGCTGCCGTTTTCGGTTTCGACCTGGAACAGCGCCTGCTTGCGGCCCTGATCGGCGGCATCCTTGACCTGCTTGATGATGTCCTCAGCCGAGCTGACTTCCTTGTTGTTGACGCTCAGGATCTTCTGTCCCGTCGCCAGACCCTTGGTCGCGGCGTCGGAGTTCGGGTCCACAGCCGTAACCGTTACGCCCTTGCCGTCATCGGCGGGGCGAACCTCGATGCCGAGTTGCGTCATCAGCGAGCTTTCCGTCGGCCCGCTAAGGCCATCGGCAGCAGCGAGCTCGTCTTCAGTCGGGAATTCGCCGAGCTTGACATCGATCGTCTGGGACTTTCCATCACGCCAGACCGACAGTTCCACCTCGTCGCCCGGTTCCATCATGCCGATCATACGGGAAAGCGAACGGGCATCCTCGATGACATCGCCATTCACGGCGGTGATGACGTCGCCCTGTTTAAGCCCCGCCTTGGCGCCGGGGCTGTCGCTCGTCGGCTCGGAGACGAGCGCGCCTTCCGGCTTGGCAAGCCCGATCGACTCGGCGATGTCCTCGGTGACGGGCTGAATACGTACACCGAGCCAGCCACGTTCAACCACGCCATCCTGAATGAGGTCCGCAACGACGTCCTGGGCCAGATGCGCCGGGATTGCGAATGCGATGCCGACATTACCGCCGGAGGGCGAGAAGATTGCTGTGTTGACGCCAACGACTTCACCGCTGAGGTCAAACGTCGGACCGCCGGAGTTGCCGTGGTTCACCGCGGCATCGACCTGAATGTAGTCGTCGTAGGGACCGGAGGCGATATCGCGACCAAGGGCGGAAACGATGCCCGACGTGACCGTGCCGCCGAGGCCAAATGGATTGCCGACCGCGACAACCCAGTCGCCAACGCGCAGGTTCTGATCGTCCGCGAACTTCACGTAAGTGAACTCGCGGTCGGCATCCACCTTAAGCACGGCCAGATCGGTACGGGGATCGGTGCCAATCAGCTTTGCATCATACTCAGTGCCGTCATCCATCCGCACGGAGAATGCGTCACCTTCGCGCACGACGTGGTTATTGGTGACAAGGTAACCGTCCTCGGAGACAAAGAAGCCCGAGCCTTGCGCAACCGGACGTGGGCCGCCCTTGCGCGGCTGCGGTGGCGGAGCGGGCTCGTTCGGCGCGCCGAAATCATGGAAGAAACGCTTGAGAGGGTGGTCATCGGGGAGATTGTCGAAACCGCGGCCGCCGAAACCGAAGCCGAAACTGCCATCCTGCTGGGCAACCGGCTGGACGTTGCTCTCAACGACCACGGAGACAACTGCGGGAGAGACCGCTTCGACGACATCGGCAAATCCGGGGACTTCCGGCGCCTGAACATGGACGGGATCCGCAAGCGCTTCCGTCACCGTCAGGGGAGCGCCGGCCGAAAACAGCACGGCTGCGACGCCTGCAGCTGCCGAGGCTTTCAAGAGTGACCTGAACTTGTTTGGTCCGGTGGGCTGCTGGAACATAGGTCTGCTTTTCCTCTGGTGTCGATGGTTGAATGATTTCATATCGAATAGAGGGGACTATAAAAGCTGGGACCTTACAAAACACTGTCCGCCAGATGACGGTTTGTTAATGGTCGTCCGTCTCGGACAAAATCTTCTCCAGTCGCAACTCCTCATCGCGGGAGAGCGGCCTGTCAGCGCCGTGGCGAGCGGCGGCAAGACGCCACAAACCGATGGCGCCCAAAAGGATAAGCAGTGCCGGCGCGCCCCACAGAAGCCAGGTATGTGGCGAAAAACGAGGCTTCAGCAGAACAAACTCGCCATAGCGCGAAACGACATAGTCGATGACCTCGTCATCGCTGTCGCCTTCTGCCAGCCGGTCGCGCACCAACAGACGAAGATCGCGCGCGAGGTCGGCATTGGAATCGTCGATCGATTGGTTTTGGCAGACCATGCAGCGAAGCTCCGCGGAAATCTCCCGCGCCCGCGCCTCGAGAGCGGGATCGCTCAGCATCTCGTCCGGCTCGACAGCGGCGGCACCGATTGGGAGCAGCACGGCAAAAAACAAGACAACAAGCCGAATCATTCAGCGGCTCCCAGGGCTTGCGCTGGCTGCGTTCTTTTCTTGCTCAGCGCCGGCGCGCCAATCCGCAAGCGTCGATCGGAAAGCGAGACGACCCCGCCGGTGGCCATCAGCACGAATCCAAGCCAGATGCACAGAATGAAAGGCTTCCACCACACCCGCACGACCCAGGCTCCATCCTGACGCGGGTCGCCAAGGGAAATATAAAGCTGACTGAGACCGAAGGTCCTGATGCCCGCCTCTGTCGTCGGCATATTGCTCGAAGGGTAGAGCCGTTTCGCCGAATGCACCACGCCGGACGCCGCCCCGTTCGCGCTGATCGCAAATGTCCCGCGTTCATCGGTGTAGTTGGGCCCGCGCACGGTTTCGACACCCTCGAAGGCGACCGTATAGCCGCTCAGGACCACCTCGGAACCTGGCGTCATCTCCAGCACGGCCTCCGTTTCGTAAAGCGAAACCGCCAGTATGCCCAACACGCTCACGCCGAGACCGAAATGCGCAAGCGCCGCGCCGAAGGCCGAGCGCGGCAGGCCCTTGAAACGCGGCCATGCCTTCGAAAACGGCAGGCGGACAAACCCCGAGCGGGTCCAGAGGTCCGAGAGCGCTCCGAAGATAAGCCAGAACGCGATGGCAATCCCGGGTACGGCCAGAACCGGTCCGCCTTCATGGAAGTAAACGAAGACCGCGGCGAAGATCAGCGCCAGGATCGCCGCGACCATGAGACGCTCCGACGCAGCCTTCAGGTCTCCTCTTTTCCACGAAAGCATCGGGCCGAAGGGTACGGCAAGCAGCAACGGAATCATCAACAGCCCGAAGGTCAGGTTGAAGAATGGCGGGCCTACCGAGATTTTCTCACCGGTCAGTGTTTCCAGAAACAGCGGATAAAGCGTTCCGATCAGCACCGTGCCGGCAGCGACCGTCAGAATCAGATTATTGAAGACCAAAGCGCCTTCCCGCGAGATCGGCGAGAACAGGCCTCCGGCGCGCAAGAGCGGCACCCTCAAGGCAAAGAGCGTAAGTGCGCCGCCGATGAAGAAAGCCAATATGGCCAGAATGAAAACGCCACGGGTCGGGTCCGTCGCAAACGCATGAACCGAGGTGAGAACGCCGGAGCGAACGAGAAACGTTCCGAGAAGCGAAAGCGAGAATGTCAGGATCGACAGGAGCACGGTCCAGATTTTCAGGGCCTCGCGCTTCTCCATGACCAGAGCCGAGTGCAGCAGCGCCGTGCCCGCCAGCCACGGCATGAAGGAAGCATTTTCCACCGGATCCCAGAACCACCATCCGCCCCAGCCAAGCTCATAATAGGCCCAGTAGGAGCCCATTGCGATGCCGGCGGTCAGGAACAGCCAGGCAAGCAGCGCCCATGGCCGCACCCAAAGCGCCCAGGCCGAATCGATCCGACCGCTGACAAGCGCTGCGACCGCGAACGAAAAACAGACCGAAAAGCCGACATAGCCCAGATAAAGAAGCGGCGGATGAATGGCGAGGCCGATATCCTGCAGGATCGGATTGAGTTCCCGACCCTCTGCGGGGACGGGGAAAACGCGGCTGAACGGATTGGAGGTAAGGAGAATGAAAAGGATGAAAGCCGTAGCAATCAGGGCCTGGATGGCAAGTACATTGGCTCGCAGATCGGCCGGCAGATTGCGCCCGAAGGCCGCCACCAGCGCGCTGAAAAACGTCAGAATCAGCAGCCACAGTAGCATTGAGCCTTCATGATTGCCCCAAACGCCCGAGAACTTGTAGATCAGCGGCATCAGCGAATGCGAGTTTTCCCATACATTGCGCACGGAAAAATCCGAAAGGAGATAGCTTCTGATCAGAATGATGAAAGCCAACGCCACCAGCGCGAACAGGGTCAGGGAGCCGCTGCGCGCAATGCCGATCAAGGCCATATTCTGCATCCGAGCGCCCACAAGCGGCAGCGTCGCCGTCAGAGCGGAAACCGCCAGAGCGAGGATCAGCGCATAGAGTCCGAGTTCAACGGTCAAGGTGTGGCGTCCTCCTCGCCTTCCCACACGCCTTCGGCTTTCAGACGGTCGGCGACTTCCTTGGGCATGTAGTTCTCGTCATGTTTGGCAAGCACGGTGTCGGCGCGGAAAATCCCGTCCGGCCCCATCCGTCCTTCGGTCACAACCCCCTGCCCTTCCCGGAAAAGATCAGGCAGAATGCCCGCGTAGCGCACTTCCACGGAAGAGTTCCCGTCGGTAACGGCAAAGGCAACACCCGCCCCTTCCGCACCCCGGACCGAACCGTCCTCAACGAGACCGCCAAGCCTTATCCGCGTATCGGAGCTGACCGGGTTTTCGGCAAAATCAGATGGCATGAAGAAATAGGAGACGCTGCGGCTCAGCGCAAAAAGCACCAAGAGAACCGCGATCGCGATGAAACCCACCCCGCCGCCGATGACAGCGAGCCTTTTTTGCTTGCGCGTCATGATCTTCCCCCCGAAAGCGCAAGTTCTGCGGCAAGTTGCTCAAGCTGCTGGCCGGCCGCGCTCTCCGCCCCGAAATAGGCCAGCGCGGCATCGTACGCCGTATTTGCATCATCCTCCCGACCCAGCACCGCGTAGGAGCGGATCAACCGCATCCAGCCTTCAATATCGTTAGGCTCCTGTTCAAGGCGTTGCGCCAGCCCCGAGACCATGCCCTCCACCATTTCGGCACGCTGCTCCGGCGACAGCGAGGCCGCCGCCTCGATGTCCTGCTGATCGGGTCCGAACGCCGGCGCGCCCGTCTGCGCCAACCGGCCTCGATTAAAGACAATGTGCCGCTCGATCACATCGCGTCCGGTGGCGTTCTCCGGCATTCTTTCAAGCAAGGCGTCGAATTGATCGAGCGCGGCCTGATGGTTCCCGGCCTGCTCGTCCGCCAGTGCAATATAATATCCGGCCCTGACATTATCCGGCGACAATGCCTCGACCTTTCGAAACGCCTCAAGCGCCTCGTGATTGACGAAACCCGACTCCATCGCCACAAGCGTCTCGCCAAGCCCCATAAGTCGCTCCGAGCTCGGGCCGGAAATCCGGATGGCATTGGCATAGGCTTCATAAGCGCGCTCAAGCCTGTTCTCGCGCAGATAGACCGGCGCGATCACGTCCCAGCCCCGGCCATCATCGGGATTTTGCGCGAGATGCCTCTCGACTTGCGCGACAAGAACCGCAAGCTCCGGATTCTCCGAATTGAGGCGGGCCGACAACGGATAATCCTTCGCGCCGGGCGCGCCCAGGAGGGGATAGGCAACACCCGCCAAAATCAGCGCAGCAAATACGTATGCCGCCGTCGCGATACGATAGCGCGAGGCAACGCCCCGCAGCGCGGTGGCTCTGTCCGCCGCCTTCGCTTCCGAGGCCATCAGCCTTCGCCCGATTTCCGCACGGGACGAAAGATAGGCGTTCTCGTCGATAAGACCGTCTCGCCGTTCCCGATCTAGTTCTTTCAGTTGGGCACGATAAATCGGATCCGGCCCGGCGGCGACAGTATCTGTCCTCGCATCCCGCCGGAACAACGGTACAGCAACCGCAAAAGCCGCGGCAAGCGTCAGGACAATGGCGGCAAGCGCGAATATCATGTCGTCTTCGTACGCCACCACCGCGAAAATTCCAACAGTTCAAAACACCAGGCGGCAAACCTGCCTCAAAACGTCGCACTTCGGCTGGTCATGTCGCACGGAACCGCTGCGTTAATCGAGCAGGCTCCACGAACCGGCAACTTCGCGGCAGGCGGCCCCTCGACCGACAAATTCACGGCCATCGGCCACAACACGCTGCGTATATTGCCGGCAATTCTGGTCGCCGACCTGATAAGGGCTTGCCGCCGTCACAGAGCCGCGCGCGCCCTCTCCCTGCCAGTTGACGGCTTCGCCCGCCGGCGCCGCCGCCAGGGCGTATTGCTCGGCCTGAAGCGCTTTGGCTTGATCGAAAGAAGACAGCGTAATTCCAGCCCTCTGCACCAAACCACCATTCAGCGCCGCCGACTGTGCGCCTGCCGGCGCCGCCACAGGCTGAGGAGCGACTGACGCTCCCCCGCCGCCGGTCGCCGAACAACCTGAGACCATGAGGACGACAGCAATCAATTGCCAATTTCGTATCACGAGTTTTCCCGTCATATTGTTTTGCGTCATCAAAGAAAGCCTTGGGCAGGAAGAATGGTTCCCCGATCCAAAGCGCTCCCGCAATATCGTCGCTAAGCACAGAATGTGGCCATAATTCGCATGCGGGGTCGCGATCAACTATTTCCTGCTTTTGGCCGGAAGAACAACGCGCGCGTGCAATCCTGAATCCTCAAGGCCGGTCAGTTCGAAACGACCGCCATAGGCCTGCACGATGTCATCGACGATCGACAGACCAAGGCCGGAACCCGCCCCGCTCTCATCCAGCCTGTTGCCGCGCTTCATTGCCCTTCGGATTTCATCGGGCGTCAGGCCCGGCCCGTCATCCTTCACGATGATCTCGGCCCACTCTCCAGCCACGCCGGCATCCGCCCGCCGTTGCGCGCTTACATGAACTTCGCTCTCGGCGAATCGAGCGGCATTTTCCAGCAGGTTGCCGACAACCTCCTCAAGGTCGTGCTGCTCGGTTGCCAGAAGAAGACCTGGCTCGCATGTCAGCACGAAGGATTTCTCCGGGTTCAGCCGCCGCATCACCCGCACGAGCCGTTCAAGCACCGGCTCCGCCTCACACCGCGTCAGGACCGATTCGGTCTGGGCAGCGATGCGCGCCCGGTTCAGATAGGCCTGAACCTGGGCCTGCATCATCACCACTTGCGAAGCGATGAGCTTTCCTTCCTTCTCGGCCATACCCTGGGCCTCGTTCAAAAGCACTGCAATCGGCGTCTTAAGCGAGTGCGCGAGATTGCCGACCTGCATCCGCGCCCGCTCGACGATTGCCCTGTTGTTTGCCAACAAGGCATTGATTTCATCGGCAAGCGGTTGAATTTCCACCGGAAACTGCCCGCGCATTTCCCCCTCGCCCTCCTCGGAAATATGGCGCAAGGCCACACGCGCACGGTCGAGCGGGCGCAGCGCCCACAAGATGATGAGGCCATTGAGGAGAATGCTCGCAATGCCAAAAAGGGCGAGCGCTATGTAGAGCCGCTGCGAAAACCACCGCACGTCATTGTCCACCGCATCGCGATTGCCCGACACCCGGATCCGGGTTGCCCGGTCCTTCTCGTCCATCACAACAACGGTTTCAATAACCGCCAGATCATTGTTGTTATCGTCGCGCACGATATAGGTGCGGCGATAATTGCCATCATAGGGAACTTCGCTCTCCGGGGTCACCGGCAGGTCTTGCGCGCCGAGAGAGGGCGATTGCAGCGACTGCTTCGACTTGTCGTAGAGGGGATCGACAACCCAGTACCAGCCGGTCTGGGGTTGCTGATAGTTCAGATTGCCAAGCTGCGGAGAACCCTTCAGTTCGCCCTGATCGTCAATCGATACCGAGTTGATGACATTGAACATTTCGGCTTGCAGAAGCTGCCGGAAGCCGCGCTCCGCAGCATTGCGATAGAGCGCTGAAATCACGACCGCGATCACAAGAAGCGCGATCGCAAACCATGCGGTCGTCAGCGCCAGCGAACGCAGCGTGAGGGAATTCGCAAACCTCATCCCGGCGCCTGCATGCGATAGCCGAGGCCGCGCACCGTCTCGATCCAGTCAGCCCCGATTTTCTTCCGAAGTCTGCCAACAAAAACCTCGATCGTGTTGGAATCCCGATCGAAATCCTGATCGTAAAGATGTTCGGTCAGCTCCGTCCGCGAGACCACCTCCCCCTGGTGATGCATCAGATACGACAGCAACCGGTATTCGTGCGAGGTCAGCCTCAGTATCTCGCCGTCGAGCGTGGCCTTGGAGGCCTTGACGTCAAGTTCGATCGGGCCGCAGGTGATCGTCGCTGCTGCATGCCCGGCGGCGCGACGGATCAGCGCCCTGATGCGGGCCATCACCTCTTCGATGTGAAACGGCTTGGTGACGTAATCATCGGCGCCGGCATCGATCCCGGCCACCTTGTCGCTCCAGCGGTCGCGCGCCGTCAGGATCAGAACCGGCATGTTGCGCCCGGCCTGCCGCCATTTGTCGAGCACGGTCACGCCATCCATCTGGGGCAGACCGATATCGAGTATGACCGCGTCATAAGGTTCGGTCTCGCCCAAAAAATGGCCTTCCTCACCGTCATAGGCGCAGTCGACTACATAGTCTGAGTCCCGCAACATCTGGGCGAGTTGGCGGTTCAAGTTCTCGTCATCTTCGATCAGCAGAATTCGCATTTCAGTTGTCCGCTCTTGCAGGCGCCGGCCCGAGAAAAATCAGCTAGCCGGAACGCGGCGGGTGATCTTGCGCGGCGGGGTGCCGTCGCTTGCCGGAACGATCACCGTTACCAGACACATATTCGGATCGTCCGGCGCAGGCAGAGCGGAAAGCAGATCGCCACCCGTGCTGGCCGCGACCTGGCGTGCCGCGTTGGCACAACTGGCTGCACCGGCCGTTCCACTGTTTCCGCCCAGCAACATGCCGGTCAGCACCAGAATATATATAGGTTTCAACGACATCAAATCTTCTTCTTCGCCATCCTGCGCACCATTCGCAAGTTCTTATAAAGATACGTGGCTGAACTCCAAATGAATAGCCCCGTCGAAACGCTTGCAATCTTAATTTCAGTAAAATCGAAAATGGTGTCCTGGCCGGAGCCCGAGGCTCCGACCAGTTCTTCATGATGGCGACGATTTCGGCCTAGCGGCTCAGGGACGACTTCGCCGAAATCCGTCCGAACAACGCGAGCAGCCCGCCTGCCGCCCCGGCGATCGTAGTGATCGAAGCCGCCAGTTCGTTCTGCGTACCGTCATCGATGTAGATTCCGCCCAATTGCAGCAACGGCGCGGCGACCGCCAGCAGAGCGCCCCAAACGGTCTTGGAGAGATACCATTTCTTCACGTCCATAGCATTTTCCTTTCTGTCAGTAGGGAAGGTTTATTTCTTCCGTCAGCGGGACGCCGAGCGGGACCTTGCGGCCGAGCTGGCAAAGCCTGACCGTCATCGCGCCGGCCAGCGTCCCGAAGTCGTCCGCCTGGTCGCTCGCCGCGTACAGAAATTCCGGAACGCCCATCTCGATACGCCGCACCATTGTCGCGCCGTCGAACAGCTCGAGCCGGTAGCGTTCGACATCCTCGTCGAGCGGTATCTCCGCTGCCGCCCAGTCATCCGCGTCGAGCCGCGACCGTCTGATCCAACTGAAATGAATGTCCCCGGACGTCAGCCGGCGCGCGCGCAGATGAACCGGCGCAAGCGGCGTCTCCGCCCGCAATCCGCCGGCGAAGAGGTAGGGTCCCTTAGGATCCTGCTGCCCATAGGCCGCCTCGATCACATAATTGCGCGCAAGTCCGATGTGCCGTGCGCTCAGGCCGACAGGGATCACCGCATCGCCCAGAACAACCGCGTCATTGCCGGCCAAGGCCCCGACCATCATGGCATCCTCGGTCCCGTGAAGCCCCCGCAGCAGGCCGGCGAGCCGCCAGCGCCCCGCTGCTATCTCGACAGCGTTGAGAAAACCGATAATCTCGAAAACGCCGTTACCGGCGCGAACCGCGATCCGGTTGGCGCCGCTCAACACAGCGTCTTTCGAAGTCGAGGAAAGGCCGCCGAAATCGAGGTCGACGACCAGATCCTCGGAGAAGTCAAACCGGCCGCTCACGCCAGGCGACAGATCCTCGGCCAGACGCGCGGTCCCTGCCGGCCGCTCGATCACCACATTGGCTCCATAACCTTCCGTGGTGGCGGACGAGGAAACGAAGATGCGGCGCCATGGCCTCGCATACGCCGCGATACGAGCAAAGCTCTCCGCCGCGCCGCCGCCGTCCCGGGCGAGATCCAGAAAGACCACCCGCGGCGCAAATCCGTCTGACGCATCCTCGTGAACCCGCCCCCGGTCCACCGGCAAAAACCGCGCGCCCGCCAGCGGCGCAAAGGAGCGCGCCTCGATCTTCAGGGTCTCGCCAAGCTCGGCGCGCGTGACCATGAACCGACCGGCCGGCCCGTCACTGACACGCACGACATCGCCCACTTCCAGACCGCGCGCCTGCGGAGACAGATCGATCGAGAGCGTGCGCACCGCAATCCGGTTCTCCCGCAGCATATCGCCCGCCAGCGCCAGCGCCGTGGTTTCCGGCAGAACCGTGGGCAGCGCATAGCGCAACACCCGATCATTGACCGCGACAACGCGGCTGGAACGCACATTCGCCTGCTCGTAATCGGTGAAAGGGTCGAAATAGGAAACCACCGCCTCGCCGGCGAGATCGCTCTCGTGGCTGCGCGTTTCCCTGAAGCGACCGGCCTCCTCGCGCTCCGCCGTCACGTCGATCGTCGCAGGCGACAGGCTCGCCTTGAGCCGGGAGCGGAACTGCAACACGCCGCCACGTTCGATCGTATCGGCGGAATACAGCGAAAGCAGCGGCTCGAGCAGATTGCGGGCGCTGTCGATATCGGCCTGCTGATAGCCCGTCAGATCGCCGTTCAAAAGCCGCACGTCACAATCGTGGAAACCGTGGTCGGCCAAAAGCGCGCGCACCGTATCGGCAAGCGTCGTCGCACCCAGCCGGCCGTTCAGCCAGTGGCCGGTCGTCCAGTTGGCGCCGTCCGTCCACAGATCGGAATTTTGCGGGAAGGCGGGATATGGCCTGATATCCCAGCACCAGAGGAAAATATGCCCGTAATCAACGGGCGTCTCCACGGTTTCGAACCGGGAAAGCTGCGTCTCCAGAAACCTGCGCTGCTCGGCATCCGAGCGCTGACCGCTCGAAAAATACGGAAACGCCGATTCCGCCGATTTCGGATCGGCAAACACATTCGGCTGGCCGGCACCCTTGTCGACAGCTGCACACCCAAGTTCGGAAAACCATACCGGCTTGGACATCGGCATCCAGGCCGTCGGAGTCGGCGATTCCGCCCCGCCGACGCGGTTATAGTGCGGGTTCGCCCACCAGTTCTGGATATCCTTGTACCGATAGACCCAGGGCTTGCCCGCCAAACCATCGGTGATCGGCGTACGAATACGCGCCGCCCGATCCGCGTCGCTCGCATAATACCAGTCATATCCCTCGCCGCCGGCAACCTGCCTCCGGAAGCCCTCCGGATCGTTCGCGACCTTGAAGCCATCCGGGTTTTCAGCGCCCAGATCGCTGTCGCGCCAGTCCGAAATCGGCATATAATTGTCGATGCTGACCGCCGCGATATTGTGGTTCGCCCACAGGGGATCGAGATTGAAATAGACATCGCCGCTGCCATCGGCGGGATGGTAGCCGAAATATTCGCTCCAGTCGGCGGCATAAGTCACCCGCGCCCCCAGGCCCAGGACAGCGCGCACTTCGGCCGCAAGTGCGATCAGCCCTTCCACGAATGGAAAGGCATCGCTCCCGTCACGCACGGAGGTCAGTCCCCTCATCTCAGAGCCGATAATGAACCCATCCACGCCCCCCGCGGCCCGTGCCAGATGCGCGTAATGCAGAATGAACCGGCGATAGCCCTTGTCATCGCCGGTAAAATTCACCCCGCCGCCGAAGGTGTTGAACTGATGGTTTTCCGCCGTGCCCAGAAACGCCTCCACCTGGGCGCGGGCCGCGGCGCTGCGGTCGGTGGTGCCGGGCCGGCCCGGCGCCGGATGGCAGCTTATGCGCCCGCGCCAGGGGTAGCGCGGCTGCTCGGAGCCGCCATGCGGGTCCGGCAGACCGTTGCCCGCCGGCACGTCCATCATCAAAAACGGATAGAGATAGACCTCGATACCGCGCGCCTTCAGATCGGCGATCGCCGCGATCAGCCCTTCATCATTGGGCGTGCCGCCATAGGCCGGACCGCCATCATGCGTGGAGACGATATGAGCCTGGCTGCGCCCAATGCCCGACACCCGCCACGGCGTGCTCTCTTCCTTGCGGAACGGCGTTTCCACGCCCGGCTCGATCCGGCATTCCCCTGCCCTCAGGTCAGAGCCGAACCACGCCACCACCAGCGCCACCCGCTCCAGATTGGGGCACAACGCCATCAACTCGTCGATCGAGGCTTCCCAGTCGGTCGCCCGCGTCAACGTGTTTCGGTTCATGATCCGCTGCTGGCCGCTACCCAGCGCCTCGGTCACGGGAAACGGGCAAAGCCCATGCTCCGTCGCCCCCGGAATGATCGCGAGCGCCCGGATCTGGCTTTCCAGCGACCCCGTCGGTTTCAGCACCTCGAACTGGATCACCGGTATCCGGTTGCCGAACGTGTCCAGCGGCAGGCGCTCGAACACGACATAACAAAGGCCCCGATAGGCCGGGGCATTGCCGGCCCCCTGCTTGGCCTCGATCAGCGGATCGGGCAACTGGCTATCCGAGCCGGGGTAAAACCGCATTTCGATATTGGCGAGATCGAGTTCACGACCGTCCACCCACACGCGCCGGATCGCCGCCACCGGCCCCTCGCAGAGGCCATAGGCAAAGTTCCCGAAATAGGCGAAGCTCTCGACCGTCGATCCTGCGGCCTTGCCGCCGGTGCGCTCCTCGGTGACTTCCTCTTCGAACCGCGTTGCCCAGATCAGCGTTCCGCCGATGCGCGAGGTGCCGTAAACCCTGGGTATCGCAGCACCTTCCTCCGCGCCGCCAATACGCGCGCTTGAAAGATGGCTACCCTTTACCTTTTGCCCGCCGGAAAAGATAAGGCCGTCCAGCGCGTTGCCGGCGAGCGCGCCGAGCGCCCGGCCGGCAACCGCACCAAACGGGCCGAGCAGCCCGCCGAATACGGCGCCGGCCGCCTGAAACACGAGTGTTGCCATGCTGAAACCTCAATCTCGATCGGGAAAGCGGAAAACGCCCGCAACCTTGCGCCGCCACGCGGGAACAAGGGCGGAGCGGATCACGCCCGCCTGTTCATAGGCATGAATGAAATGATCGGGACCGCACAAAATGCCGGCATGCTTGGCCGAAAACTGCGCCCGCCAGCGAAACAGAAGAATATCGCCCGGCTGCATCGCGCCCATCGCGACCGCCGGTCCGCAATAGCGAAGCGCCGCGTCAAGCAGCCGCTCCTCGCTGCCACGCTCTGCCCAATCAGCGGCATAGGGCGTTGCCGGCTCGGGCGCGGAACCGTAGAGCTCCCGCCAGACGCCGCGTATCAGCCCGAGGCAATCGCATCCTAGCCCGCACTCGCTCGCCTGGTGGCGATAGGGCGTCCCGAGCCATTTTTCGGCCATTGCCACGGCCGCGTCGCCAAGCGCCGTCATTTGTAGAGCGCCCGGCCGTCATGCTCGCTCTCGCCATTCACATAGGAATAGGCAAAATCCGGGCCCGGAACATGCGGAAAGCCGCGAAAATTGAGATGATTGCCAAACTTCGCCTTGCAGGTGGAAAACGCCTTGTCGCAGCCCGCCGTCAGCCGCACCGTATCGCCGATCGCCGGCGTCGCCTCCAGCGGAAGCCAGAGCTCCAGCCGCATCGACCCGCCCGCACCATGATTGGTCTCGATATCCGCTTTCGTGCCGGAAAGCGCACCGCTCTCGAACGAAAGAACGCCAAACGAAAAGAAACCCGCGGCGAATTCTCCGCCGACCGATACCGTCAGTTGCGCATCGCTATCGACCGCGACGACGGTCCCGGTCGCCGTGAACCCCGGCGTGGCGAGGTTAAATCCACATTTTCCGTCCCCGAGCGCGGCATCGCAACGGCGCGAGAAACTGCGCCCCTGCGGCTGGGACAAGCGGTGCGTCACAGACCGCAACTCCGCCGTAAATCCGCCGCCCTCACGAGTCACTTCGCCGATTTCGTGCACATACATCCGCTGGTGTTGCGACGGGTTGCGCCAGTTAACCAGATAGGCCTCCACCCGCGCCCCGTCATACTGCCCGGCAGCAAGCGCTTCCTCGGTGATCGCCTTACTGGAAAATCCGCCTGCGACCTCGCTGGTACTGGCCGCAAGCCCTTCCTCCGTCTCGAGGTTCGTCGCCGCAAACCCGCTCGCCGCCAGAAAGGTTGTGGATGCGAAGTGAAGGTCATGGTCATGTTCGGTAAAGCCCATGACCGCGCCGTCCTTCAGCACCACCCGCCAGCAGGAACACACCGTGGTCGCATCTTCGGAAAGGTGGGCCAGAAGGCCCGCTTCGATCTCCCTCATGGCTTGACCTCCACCAGCGGCACCGATGGCACGCTGCCCGCATTGAATGCCTTCATATTGATGTCGATGCGGTCGATATCGAAGCGCACCGGCACATCGAATTCGTATCCGGCGAAAATCGCGGCACCGTTAGCCGGTGGGCTCGCAAACGTCACAACCCCGCTCGCCGCATCGACGGAAAATCCGGATGCGGCAACGCCATCGACAGCGACCTTCACGCTGTCGACCACCGGCTTCCGGATCGTCCTGGTCCAGGACGCCGCGCCATCGCCATAGGTCTTGATCAGTTGAAAGCCCGTCGTCGCGCCGTCCCCGGTCGCAATCCACTGATCGCCGGCTGCCGGCTCGGCAAGCGGACCGCAGGATTTGAAATCGACCGGATCGCGAAACCGGAACCCGTAAAGCTGGCCGCCGCGCGCCTCGAAAAACGCCATCAACTCATAAAGATCGGCCACCGAACGTACTGCCGAGCCCGCGTCGTACGACCGACGCGAATCCCGCCATCGCTGATTGCGCGATTCGTGGCCGTTGGAGAGGTTGACAATATCGGTGCGCCGCGCCGGCCCACCGCTTACCGAGAGTGACAGGCGCAGCGGAAACCGCACCTCATGAAAACTCGCGCTCATGACCGCTCCTCAGATATTGCGCTGGCCGGAGCGCACCGCCCGCGCCAGCATCGCCGAGACCTGCCCCTCGCTCTTGCGGAAGCTCTCCGCATCGGGCGTCGAGACGTTGAAAACAATCCGCGCGCCACCGCCGCCGCCCGCGGCTACCCCGAGCGAGCCATCGGCCCCGCGCTTCAGCGGCAGGATCGCCTCGCTGCCGGCCTCGCCCATCAGCCCCAGGCCGCCATTCATTCCGAAATAGGTCGGCGTCGAAACGATGCCGCCGGCGGCAAAGGGCGTAATCCTGCCCGGCACCCCGCCCTTGGCGTGAGCCACGGCCTCCACCAGCCCGCCTGTCAGTGAGCCGATCTGGCTTGCGATCACGCCTTCCAACGGCTTCAGCGCCGCGTTGAGCGCCAGATCGTTCAGCCGACGCCCGAGGTCCCCCAGCACAGTCTGCAGCCCCTTGCCGCCAAGCGTTGCGTCCTTCAGCGCCGTGGTAAGCGCGCCCGCAAACCGGTCGGATTGCGTTTCCAGATCGAGCAGCACGTCGTAGAGCGCGCTGGCGCTCTCGCGCGCGCCATCGATACTCGTCTCTTCAATGTCCATGAAACGTCCTCATCTGTCGGGAAAGCGGGTCATCAGATCGTCGAGGGCCGCCCGCGTCGGAAAGCCCTCGGCCGGCGCGAACGCGCCCGCCATCGCCGCGAACTCCATCGGCGACAGCGCCCAGAACGTCGCCGGAGGAAGCCGCAGCGTGCAGAGCCCGGTATGGATCGCCGCCCGCCAGGGGAACGGTTCGGCGATGGGAGGTTGGGGCTCTGCCGCTGCGGCTAGGAAGGGTCCGTCTCTTTCGAGGCCTCCCCTCCCGTAAACGTCACCGTCAGCAGTTCGCCGACAAGGCTTGCATAGGCCGCGACGCCGCCTTCCATACTCATGGCGGCCACCTCTTCGTCATCGATCGCATTGCCACCGCCGCGCAGTCCGGCGCCGATGATCGCGATCAGATCGCGCGCCTTCAGCCCGCCCGACGAAAGCCGGCTGCCGAGGTCGGCCAGACCGGCGGCAGCAAACGCGGTTTCCAGCTCCGCGAGCGCCCCGAGCGTCAGGCAGAGAATCCGCCGCTCACCATCGAACACCGCCTCCACCTCGCCGCGATGGCGGTTCGCCCTTCCGCCGCCGCGGCTCATACCGCCGCTCCGAAGCTCACGGCGCCGCCCGATTCCAGCGCAATCTCGAACTGGACCTCGCCATTGTGCTGGCCGTTATATTCGAGCGCGGAGATCTGGAACGGCCCGGCAACGATACCGAACCCCGGGATCACGATCTGCGCCTCCACCAGCGCGGCGGAGAAAAACGCGGCACGCAGCGTCTCATCGGATGCCTGGTCCTTGAAGATTCCCGAAGCCGTCATCGACGCCCGCTGAACGCCGGCGCCGGCCAGCAGCTCGCGCCACCGCCCGGCGCTTTCGGAATCGGTGATGTCCACCGTCTCGGCGTTGAACGCCAGCCGCCGCGACCTCAGGCCGGCGACGGTTTCATAGGTGCTGCCATTATGCAGCTTCAAAAGCAGGTCCTTGCCTTTCTGGGCAGTCATGGAACTCTCCGTTGTGTGTCTGGAAATCAGCGGCTCACGCCGGTTCGGTCACCGCGCGAAAGCGCATTTCGGCGAGGAAATAGCCGGTCCGCGTCACCCGCTTCACCCTGGTCGAACGATGCGCAAGATTGACGAGCGTCGCACCGGAGAGCGACAGCGCCTGATCATCGAGCGACGCCCTCACCCGCGCCTCGATCTGCTGCAATGCCTTGCGCCCATGCGCCTCTGACCAGATCTCGATCGTCAGCGCATGCTCGAAAAGTTTGCCGTCCACCGTTGAAACATCGGTGGTGACGCATTCTCCGAAGACGATGGCGGGCAGTCGCGGCCTGCTCAGCAACCGGTCGAAGATCGCATCCGCGCCGATCAGTCCCGTCAACTCGCCATCGCCAGAAAGCGCCGCATGGATTGCCGCTAGAAGCGCGTTTTCCGGCGAACTCATGGCTCGATCTCCTCGCATCGGCAGACAAGGTATCGTCCGGTCTCATCGGGATCGCGCCAGCCATTGATCCTGAACACCCGACCGCCGCGCGTGAGCCGCATCCCCGGCGCCAGATCCGACCGCATCCGCATCCAGACCTCATGGGTCAGGCGAACGACCTCGCCATTGGCTTCCTCATCGAAGGCAATCGAGACCGGCTCGACCCGCGCCCAGAGCTTTGCGACCTCCGACCAGTTCTCCGCCGCACCGCCCTGCCCATCCGAGGTGAACGTGGGGGCCATCAGATCGAGACGGGCCGAAAACGCCCCCGGATCAAACGTACGCATCAAAGCCTCCATGCCTTGAGCGGCGCAATCAGCCGGTCATAGCCGTCCGGCGTTCCGGCCGGCTGCTGATCGGGCCCGATCGCGCCCCGGAACACGAACATGTGCGCCACATGGCGCAGCATCGCTTGCCTCGCGACCTCCGGCACGTCCGCCGCTGCGCCAAAACCCGATGTAAATTCCACCTCGATGCCGTTGACGCCGGCCCGCCATCCGCCCATGCCGGGCAGGTAGAACCGCGCCGGCCGCGCCCGGCCATCAAGCCGTCCGCCGTCGAGTGCAACAACCGTCGCCTCACCATCGCCTTCATAGGCGGTCACCGCATCGACGCTCTGCACCGGCCCATGCGCCAGTGAAATCATGCCGCTGGCCGGCCAGGCGTCGCGGTAGAGCCGCCAGGTCTGCGTTACCAGCGCCAGACCGCTCACGCTTTCCAGATATTCCCGTGCGGCCACGATCAGCGCCGCTACAAAATCATCTTCCTCGCTGCCATCGAGGCGCATGAACGCCTTGGCCTCGCTGAGGCTCACCGGCTCTTCCGCCGGCGGCGTTATCAGGGCATAGCTCATCGTCAAATTTCCTCCGGCAACGAAAAAGCCCCGACGCAAGCGCCGGGGCTGTCCTGTCTCAACTCTCCGTCTTCCTCCGGGTCATCCTCGGGCTTGACCCGAGGATCCAGGCCAGACGACAGACCCGTCAGAAGCTACCAGCCTCACGCCTCGCCGAACTTGATCAGCTTGATCGCCTCGAAATTCTGCACCCCGCCGCCAACGCGCTTGGTGGTGTAGAACAGCACATAGGGCTTGGCTGAATAGGGGTCGCGCAACACCCGAACCCCGGTGCGATCGACCACCAGATAGCCGGCGGCGAAATCGCCAAAGGCAATCGCCGTCTCGTCGGTCGCGATATCCGGCATGTCCTCGGCCTCGGTCACCGGGAAGCCCATGAGCGAGGCCGACTGGCCGAGGCCGGCCGGCGGCTGCCACAGATAATTGCCGTCATCATCCTTGAACTTGCGGATCATGCCCTGCGTCTTACGGTTCATCACGAAATGGGCATTCTGACGGTGCGCCGCCTTCAGCGAATAGATCGTCTCGATCAGCGTGTCGGAAGGATCGGCCGCCTTGAACGCACCATCCGCGCCGGTGGCGACATAGCCAATCTTGCCCCATTCCCAGGCGCTGTCAGCCACATTGGTGTAGCTCAGAAAACCCTTCGGCATGGTCGCCGTATTGCCGTTGATGAAGGCCGCACTCTCCTGTTCGGCAAAGGCGATGTCGATCTCGCTGGCGATCCAGCTCTCGACGTCCACTGCCGCATCATCCAGCAGCGAGGCACTCGCCGCCGGCATCGCGTATAGCTCCATCGTAGGGAAGGACAGCTCGGAAATATCCGGCGTCGCCGTCTGGTCGCGGTCGGCGATCTCACCCACCCAGCCGGCGGTAAAGCCCGAGGCGATGAACGGCTTCTTCAGCACCGCACCCGAAACCTGGCGAACCGTCGCCAGTTGACGGATCGGCGAAACCGCCGTCAGCCGGCGGCCGATTTCGGTATCGGTTTCATCCGGCACCAGATAGCCGCCATCGCTTTCGGTCGTCGAAATCGCCTTGGCCTCAAGGGCGCGCAGCCCCTGCTCGTCGCCACGACGGATATAGTTCTCGAATGCCGCCTTGTGTTCGCTCGCCGCAAGAGCGTTCGAACGGCCTAGCGAAGGGCGCGCCTTCTTCAGCTGCATCTCGTCGATCAGCCGCGACTGGGCGTCCATGGCGCGGTTGATGCGGTCGACCTTCTCGCGTGTCACCGCATCCTCGCCCATCTTGCTCTCGATTTCGCCGAGCCGGCGGTCATTGGCTTCCTTGAAGGCCTCGAAGCTCGACATGAAGTCTTCGAACGCCTGGTTGATCGGCGCGCTCTTGATCTCCGGCGCAACCTTCATCTGAGACATGGTCACAATCCTGTCCTCTCGCAATTGTCATTGGAATGCGGACGTCGCATGTGGCAACCGACCGCAAGTGATGTCAGGGCGTCATCATCCGGCTCGCCCGCCGCAGCAGGCCGAGAAGCCGGTCGTCATCCGCCCCGTCTGCGCCATTGGCCGCATCCTGCCTGCCAACAAGCGCGTCATAGCCGCCGGCCAGAAACCGGCGCGCCGCCTTTCGGGAGAGGCCGGCATCCCGCGTCAGCCATCGCTCGAATTCTCTGATTGTCGGAAAGATATCGCCCGCCTGCTTCACATTCGCGATCCGCGCGGAAGGCAGCATCGGAAAGGTGACGATCGATATCTCCCACAGATCAGCCTCCAGCACCCGGCGGACACCGGATTTCGCATCCGTCCGCGCCCTTACCGTCTGGAAGCCGATCGAAAGTCCGTCGAGCCCGCCCGCCTTCATCAGCGCGTGCACCTCGCGGGCGCGCGCCACATCGGCCGAAAGCACGCCCTCGACATAAAGCCCGCGCCCGTCCTCGCGGATCTTCGTCCACGTCCCGATGGGCTCGCAGGGATCGTGCTGGAACAGCATCCGCACGCCGCCCGCGCCGCGCTTTTGCAGCGAGCGGGAAAACGCGCCGCGCTCGATCATGTCCTTGCCGAGGTCGATCTCGCCGAACAGGCTCGCATAGCCAGAAAACGAACCGTCGCCCGCAAGGTCGGTCAGCGACAGGTCGGCATATTTCAGTTCATCGGCCAGCATGGTGTTCTCGCCCATATCCACTCCTTGAAATTCGCCGGTCTTTTCAGTAGCCGACAGCCTCGCGCTTCTCCTCGTCAGAGAGAAAATCGGCGCCGGACACCCGGGTCCACAGCGCATCGCGCTCCGCCGAAAGGGCGGAGACCTGGTCGAGATCGACCTCCAACTTCAGCCCCGCGCCATAGATCGGCGCAAGCCAGCTCGTCAGCGCCGCGGCGGTGCGCGCAATCAGCGGCAGAACCGTCAGCCGGTAGAAGGCGCGGTTCGCTTCCTGGTAGTTGGAATAGGTGTTGTCGCCGGGAATGCCGAGCATCATCGGCGGCACGCCAATGGCCAGCGCGATGTCCCGCGCCGCGCCGTTGCGGGCCTCGGTGAAGTCCATGTCGCGCGGCGTCAGCCCCATCGCCTTCCAGTCAAGCCCGCCTTCGAGCAGCAGCGGCCGGCCGGCGCGCATCGGCCCGGCATAGCCTTCCTCCAGCTCCTGCTTCAGCCGGTCATACTGCTCCTCGGTCAAGTTCCCGCCATCCTTCGGCTGATAGACCAGCGCGCCGGAAGGCCGCGCGGAATTGTCGAGCAGCGCCTTGTTCCAGACCGACGAGGCATTATGCAGATCAAGCGCCATCTGCGCCGCGGCAAGCGGCGAGAGCCCCGAATGATCGTCGAGCGGGTGGAACAGCCGCATATGCAGCACCGTCAGCCCGTCGCCCTCGGCCGCAAACCGGCTCACATGCGCGCCGATCCGGTATTCATAAGCCTCCGGCCACCCGTCCCGCCCCTCGATGATCCGCACCCGGTCAGGCCGCAACAGATGCAACTCCCGCAGCGTCTCTCCCACCAGGATCGGCTCCACATAAGCATTGCCGGAAAGCAGCAGATGCCCGAACAGCGCCTCGAAGAAATCCGAACCGCTCATGCGCCCATTCGGCCGCTTCAGCAGCGCCAACAGCGGATGGTCGGACACCAGCGCGCCCTCATCGAAAAGCTGCCAGGGCATCGCGGCCGCCGCCTCGGCAATCAGCCGCACCGCACGGTGCGCCACCGGGTTCTTCATGAACCCCTCGCGCGACAGCGCGGCATAGGACCGCCCCGTCCACCGCGCCTCCCCGCTCATCGAAAGCGCCGAAAGCATCACCGGCGCTGCCTTTTTCTCGGACGCGGAAACCACGCCCGCCGGACGCCGCCCCGGCAGATGAAAGGGCATCTTCATGCCACACCTCTCTGTTCTCAAAACAAAAAAAGCCCCGGAAAACCGGAGCTTTGAAAAACTACAAAAGCGGCAAGGCCGCGAGCTATCCACGCGCCGACTATCGCACCGGCACCACCGCAAAGCCCCCCAATCTTCTCGCCCCGGCGGGGAGAGATGCCCCGAAAGGGGCAGTGAGGGGGGAGCCTATCCCTACGAAAAACCTACCGGAACACTTCACGACGGCGCCCCAGCTACGATCCCTCAACCAACGTAACGCGATGTCTTCACCGCCTTGTCGGTATCGTAATCCGCCGCCATCCGCATCTCGCGCAATGGCCGCACCGTCGCCGTCGACTTCTGATAGATCGGATGGGCCCGATAGGCCGCCAGCGCCGCCTCGTCCTCGAACTCGCCATAGACGACGAAATCGACCTGTTCGTCATAGAGGTCGCTGCGGGTGTTGCGCCCGATTTCCAGCACACTCGCATGCGGGTTTTCGGTCAGCATCGAAAGCCCGGTCTCAACCGCATCCGCGTCCCCGCCTTCGGGAACCGAGAAGAAAACGATATGTCGTATCATGCCAGACCTCTGCGCTGTTCGGGCTTCGGCTAGCACGGGCAATTGCGGCGCGCAAGTCGCTATACGCCGCGTACGCGCGGCATCCCGTCGCCCTCCAGAAGCAGCGCCGTCAGCGCCCAGACCAGCGCATCCAGCCGGTCGGGAGACCGGCCCGCCGAAAGCCCGTCCGGCCCGAAATCGCACATCTGGTCCACGAGCCTCGCAAAATGCCCGGCATGGCGCACCCGGCCCTGTTCGTAGAGGGCCGCCACCGGCTCGGCACGCAGAAACTTGCCGCGTTTGGCGCGCACCGTCGAAACCGGCAGCCGTTCATCCACGCTGCGCAGCATCGCCGTCACCATATCGCCGCCCTGGTTGATTTCGGCCACCACCCGGTCGGCATCGAAGCGCCGATAGGCCTCCACCACCGCGCGGGCCCATTGCGCCGGCGAACCACCCTCGACAGAACAATCGGCCAGCACCAGCGCGCCACCATTTTCCATCCCGCCCGCAACCACAATGCCGCAAACCGAATTGCGCCCCGAGCCCACCGGCGGATCGACCGCCACGACAATCCGTCCGGTCGCCATCGCCCGGCGGGCGACGATCGCGTCGAGATCGGAGCGTCGCCACAGCGCATCCTCGCGATCCTCGATCAGTTCGCCGTCAAGCTCCTGTCGTCCAAGCCGCGTTCCGCCATAACGGCTGGAAAGCGCCTTGATAAAGCCCGGCGCCAGATTGGCGCGGTTGTCCGCGGTCGAGATCCGGGTCAGCACGGTGTCGTCTTCCGCCATCAGCCGCTTCAACAGCGGCACCGCGCGCGGCGTCGTCGTCACCATCTGCCGCGGCAGGCGCCCGAGCCTCAGGCCGAATTGCAGCATATCCCAGCATTCCTGCCCATAGCGCCATTTCGCCAGTTCGTCGCACCAGGCAAAGTGAAATTGCGGCCCGCGCAGCGCCTCCGGATCCTCGGAGGAAAACAGATAGGCCACCGCCCCGTTCGGCCACACCAGCCGTCGGCGCGAAATCTCGAAATCCGGTTTCATCCGCCGGGCTATCCGGCAGATCCCGGAAACCCCGTCGATCATCACCTCGCGGGCATCGCCAAGCGTCTCCGCCACCAGCGCGATCCGCAATTCGCTCTTCTCGCCATCGGCAATCGCCAGATCGTGCACCCACTCCGCCCCGGCCCGGGTCTTGCCGGAGCCGCGCCCGCCCATCAGCAGCCATGTCCGCCAGTCTCGCGCCGGCGGCAATTGCTCCGGCCGCGCCAAAAACCGCCACTCCTTGGCAAGAAAGGCGGCGTATTGAAACGGATCAGACGGCGCGCTCGCGTTCGGCAAGCTTTCGTTCCGCCAGTTCCTCGGCCCGTTTTTCGATGAGGTCGAGGAAATGGGCTTTGGCATTGTCGTAATCCCTGAAATTCAGTTGGCGCTCTTCCTCGTCCTTGCGGCTGGCCGCCAGCCGCCGCTGCAGCTCGTCGGCCTTTTCCAGCGTGCGGATGATCAGCGCGATCGCATCGGTCGCCGCCTTCACCTCGGCACGCGCATCGCCGTCATCGACTTGGCTACCCCGCTTCACCGCCCGCATGCGCAGCCGCTTGAAGAAGGCAAACTGCGCGCGCATCTCCGCCGTCAGGTCGTTCAAAAGCAGCCGCATGTCATCATCGCCGCCGCCGCGCCGCGTCTTCGGTTCGATGAAATGGTAGCCCGCCTCCGTTCGCCCGGCCCCGCCTTCGTAACGCGGATTGCGCGGCCACAGCCCGAACAGCGAGATATCGAATGACTCATGGTCAGCCACAATGAAGCTCCTTCCGGCGCGCCTTGGGAGACCCGCCGTTCGACCATAAAAAAAGCCCGGTCGAGACCGGGCGGCAACAATTCCTGATGGAGCCGTCACCGGCTCGCAGAAGATCAAAAAGATAGAGTGGTTCCGCCGATACGAGGAAAAGCGGAACCGCTCCAGTCTGAGTGACGGCTGAGTCCGGCGGGAAAGGCGAAGCGGGTTCAAACCCGCAAATTCCCGACCGTAGACAGAAGCTACCAAAGCACCGTTACGCCGTCAAGGATTATTTTCCTATAATAGGTATTTTTTCTTATCTTGTAATACCGGAGGAAGGTCTCATCCCGTCTTCTCGCCCGTCAGCACCGGCCATTCGATCAGGTAGTCCTCGTAATCCTCAACCGCCACCTTCATCTCGCTGATGGTCTTGTCGCGGGCCGAAATCCCGGCCTGATGCACCGTCTCGCGGTCTCCGGAAACCAGATAATGCCACCAGTAGAGATCGCGGCCCTCATGAACCAGCCGATAGGCGCAGGTCGGCGGCAGCCAGGGGATTTCCCGCACGCCCTCCATATCGAGCTGAATGCACTCCGGCACCGTCTTCTGCCGGTGCTCGTAATCCGAACACTGGCAGCTATGTCCGTCCAGCAGGCGACAGGCGACCGAGGTGAAGGCCACCTCTCCCGTCTCCCAGTCTTCCAGCTTGTTGAGACAGCAAAGCCCGCAACCATCGCAAAGGGCTTCCCATTCGCGATTGTCCATCTCCTCGAGCCGCTTCACCCGCCAGAAAGGTTCGTCCGCCTTGTCAGCCATTATTCTTCCTTTTCGCCGAACCGCCTATATGCGCGCATCGCGGTCGCGCTTCAACCCGCATCACGTCGGACATTAGGTAAGTAACTACTGACTTAAACAAAGGTCTTATCACTATCGGTCAATTGCGACAATTTGCCCGCTTGCTAGCATCACCCCATGCGCTCCGGAGGATGAGCGCTTCTGCGCTGAGGAGAGCGCAGCCCTTTTCACGACTTGGGAGGAGTCTGAATGTCTCGCTTTATCATGAACCGGCGCAGCCTGCTGAGAGCGGGCGCGGCCGCCGGCATCACGCTCGCCGCACCCATGCATTTCGTCCGCGGCGCATACGCCCAGGACCAGATGTCCTGCAACATGCCCACCGGCAGCAATGTCGTGCTCGGCTTCAACGTGCCCCAGACCGGTCCTTACGCCGATGAAGGCCTCGACGAGTTGAAGGCCCTCCAGCTCGCCGCCAAGCATCTGAACGGCGAAGGCGATGGCGGCATGCTCGCCACCTTCTCCTCGAAGACGCTCAAGGGCAACGGCATTCTCGGCAAGAAGGTCGACTATGTCACCGGCGACACCCAGACCAAATCCGATGCCGCCCGCGACGGCGCCAAGCGCATGATCGAGAAGGATGGCGCGGTGATGATCACCGGCGGCTCATCCTCCGGCGTGGCCGTCGCCGTGCAGAGCCTCTGCCAGGACATGGGCGTCATCTTCATGGCCGGCCTGACGCATTCCAACGACACCACCGGCAAGGACAAGCGCCGCTACGGCTTCCGCCACTTCTTCAACGCCTATCAGTCCGGCGAGGCGCTCGGCCCCGTGCTTGCCGCCGAATACGGCGCGGACCGCCGCGCCTATCACCTGACCGCCGACTACACCTGGGGCTGGACCCAGGAGGAATCGATGAAGAACGCCACCGAGGCGCTCGGCTGGGAAACCGTCCAGACGGTCAAGACCCCTGTCGGCGCGGGCGACTTTTCGCAGTACATCACCCCGGTTCTGAATTCCGGCGCGGATGTGCTGATCCTCAACCACTACGGCGGCGACATGGTCAATTCGCTGACCCAGGCCGTCCAGTTCGGCCTCAAGGACAAGCAGGTCAACGGCAAGAATTTCGAGATCGTCGTTCCGCTGTTCTCCGACCTGATGGCCAAGGGCGCGGGCGCCGCCGCGCAGAATATCCTCGGCTCTGCCAACTGGCTGTGGTCACTGGAAGATGACGGCACCAAGGCCTTCGTCCAATCCTTCGGCGCCGAATATGGCTTCCCGCCGTCGCAGGCGGCCCAGACCTGCTACGTCCAGGCCCTGCTCTACGCCGATGCCGTCGAGCGCGCCGGCACCTTCTTCGCACCGGAAGTCATCAAGGCGCTGGAAGGCTTCGAGTTCGATGGTCTCGGCAACGGCCCGACGCTCTACCGCGCCGCCGACCACCAGTGCATGAAGGACTGCCTCGTCGTGCGCGGCAACCCCGATCCGCAGAACGAATACGATCTGCTGAAGGTGGTCCAGATCGTCCCGCGTTCGCAGGTCGACTACGACCCGTCGATCTTCGGCGGCGAGCTCGGCCCCGATACGGCCAAGCAGTGCTGATCTCGGCCAGATGAACAACGGACCGGGCGCCAGATTTGCGCCCGGTCCCGCGCATCTCAACAGCGGATAGCGGGTAATGGACGCCATCATCATTCAAATTCTGAACGGTCTGGACAAGGGCGCGGCCTATTCGCTGATCGCGCTTGGCCTCACCCTGGTTTTCGGCACGCTCGGCGTGGTCAATTTCGCCCATGGGGCGCTGTTCATGCTCGGCGCGTTCTGCGCCGTTGCCTTCAACGCGCTGATTTCCTGGCCGATCCAGCCGCCCAAGGAAGAGGGCGCGCTGTTCGCGCCCCGCGCCATCCCCTATATGGAATACGCCTTCGGCGATGTCGGGGCCGCGATCATCAACTGGTCGGTGCCCTTGTCGATCCTGCTTGCGATCCCGGTCATGCTGCTGATCGGACTCGCGATGGAACGCGGCCTGATCCGGTTTTTCTACAAGCGTCCCCATGCCGACCAGATCCTGGTCACCTTCGGCCTCGCCATCGTGCTCCAGGAAATCATCAAGAAAATTTTCGGTGCCAACCCGATCCCGCAATCCGCACCGTCGATGTTTGCCGGCACGGCCAATATCGGCGCATGGATCGGCATGCCGGATGCCTTCATCGTCTATCCCTGGTGGCGGCTGATCTACTTCGTCACCGCGCTCGCCATCATCGGCGCCGTGTTCGCCTTCCTGCAATTCACCACCTATGGCATGGTGGTCCGCGCCGGCATGCGCGACCGCGAAACCGTCGGCCTGCTCGGCATCGATATCGAGAAGCGCTTCACCGTCGTCTTCGGCATCGCCGCCGTGGTCGCGGGCCTTGCGGGCGTGATGTACACGCCGATCCTGCCGCCGAATTATCACCTCGGCATGGATTTCCTGGTGCTCAGCTTCGTCGTCGTGGTCGTCGGCGGCATGGGCTCGCTGCCGGGCGCGATCATTGCCGGCTTCACCCTCGGCATCCTGCAGTCCTTCGCCTCGATGAACGAGGTGAAAGCCATCATCCCCGGCATCGACCAGGTGATCATCTATCTCGTCGCCGTCATCATTCTCTTGACCATGCCGCGCGGGCTCATGGGCCGCCGCGGCGTGATGGAGGAATAGCACCGCATGTTCGCCAATCTTTCCCGCAACGACTGGCTGCTGTTTGCCATCTTCTCGGCCATCGTGCTCGCCGCGCCCATCCTGTTCATGCCCTTGGGCGCCGCCTATCCGGCGCTCCTGCAGAAATTCGCGATCTTCGGCATTTTCGCCATCGGCTTCAACATCCTGTTCGGGCTGACGGGCTATCTTTCCTTCGGTCACGCCGCCTTTCTCGGCGTCGGCTCCTATGCCGCCGTCTGGTCGTTCAAGCTTCTGACGATGAACGCGATCCCCGCGATCATCTTCGCGATGATCTGTTCCGGCCTGTTCGCCGCCGTCATCGGCTATGTCACACTCCGCCGCTCGGGCATCTATTTCTCGATCCTGACACTCGCTTTCGCCCAGATGAGCTACAACCTCGCCTATTCGGTGCTGACCCCGATCACAAACGGCGAGACCGGCCTGCAGCTTTCGCACAATGATCCGCGCATTCTCGACCGGATGTTCTTCGAAGCCGGCGCCGGCCTGCCCTCGCCCGATTTCTTCGGCATCCAGCTCCAGGGCTATGGCGGCTTCTATTTCTGCGCCATCGCCCTTTTGATCTGCTTCTACCTCACCATCCGCATCTTCCGCTCGCCCTTCGGCATGATGCTGAAGGCGGTGAAATCGAACCAGAACCGGATGATGTATACCGGCTTCAACACCAGGCCTTATCTGCGCTCCGCCTTCATCATCTCCGGCATGTTCGCCGGTCTCGCCGGTGCGCTGATGGCCGTCACCGATCCGCTGGCGGGTGCCGAACGCATGCAATGGACGGCATCGGGCGAGGTCGTGCTGATGACCATTCTCGGCGGCGTCGGCACGCTGGTCGGCCCGGTCATCGGCGCGGTTGTCATCAAATATTTCGAAAACATCTTCTCGTCCTTCAACGAGCAGGCCCTGCACCAGACCTTCTCCTTCCTGCCGGACGCGCTCGAGACCCCGGTGGTCAAGCTCCTGTCGCTGTTTGTCGGCGACGGCTGGCACCTGACGCTCGGCCTGATCTTCATGGCGATCGTGATCTTCCTGCCCGGCGGCATCATGGAAGGCGTCAAACGTGTCCGCGCCCGCTTTGGCGGCGGCGGCACCGGCAAGGCGGAGGAACAATCCGTCGCCGAAGTCCAGCCCGCGGAGTAGCACCATGGCCGACAGAAACATCGTCCTTCACGTCGACGACGTCCACAAGAGCTTCGGCGGGCTGCGCGCGCTCTCCGATGTCAATCTCGAGGTCGAAAGCGGCAAGGTCCACGCCATTATCGGCCCCAATGGCGCCGGCAAGTCCACCCTGCTCAATGTCTGCATCGGCCGGCTGAAGCCGACCCACGGCAAGGTCGTCTTCGATGGCCAGACGCTGACCAGCCACGCGCCCCACGAGATCAACCAGATGGGCGTCTCGCGCGTGTTCCAGACGCCGGAAATCTTCCCCGACCTGACGCTGATCGAAAACGTCATGATCCCAGCCTTCGCCCGCCGCGACGGCGCGTTCAAGCTGAATGCCATCCGCGCCCTTGCCGGCGAACGGGAAGTACGCGAGGAGGCCGAGTTCATCCTCAAGGATATCGGGCTTTCCGCGCGCCGCCATCACGAGGCGGGCTCGCTGTCGCGCGGCGACAAGCGCCGGCTGGAGCTTGCCATGTGCCTGATCCAGAAACCCAAACTCCTGCTTCTCGACGAGCCCACCGCCGGCATGGCCCGTCACGACACCAACCGCACCATCGAACTGCTTCAGCGCATCAAGGCCCGCGGCATGACCAAAGTTATCATCGAGCATGACATGCATGTCGTGTTCTCGCTTGCCGACAGGATCTCGGTGCTTGCGCAGGGCCGCATCATCGCCGAAGGTTCTCCCGATGAGGTGCGCGGCAACCCGAAGGTCAAGGAAGCCTATCTTGGCGAGGCCGAGGCATGAACATGCACAGCAACAATGTCCGCGAGGAGCAAAACCGGATGGCCACCGAAAAGGGCGATGCATTCTTCAGCGTCCGCGACATTCACGCCTGGTACGGCGAAAGCTACATCGTTCAGGGCGTTTCCTTCGATATCGCCAAGGGCGAAGTGCTCTCCCTCCTCGGCCGCAACGGCGCCGGCAAAACCAGCACGCTGCGCACCCTCGCCCGTCTCGACAATCCGGCCCTGAAAAGCGGCGAAATCTGGCTGAACGGCGAACCGCTCCACAGCAAGCGCGCCTTCCAGGCCGCAAAGATGGGCGTCCAACTCGTGCCGGAGGATCGCCGGATCATCGGCGGGCTGACGGTCGAGGAAAACCTCGTTCTCGCCCAGGTCTCGGGCGAAAAGGGCTGGACCCTCGAAAAGATCTACGACCACTTCCCGCGCCTTGCCGAGCGCCGCAAGCAGGACGCCGTCACCATGTCCGGCGGCGAACAGCAGATGCTGGCGGTCGCCCGCGCGCTCGCCCGCGACATCAAGATCCTGTTCCTCGATGAACCCTATGAGGGCCTCGCCCCGGTGATCGTTCACGAGATCGAAAGCATCGTCCGCCAGATCCGCGACCTCGGCATCACCACCATCATCGTCGAACAGAACGCGGTGGCGGCCCTCCGCCTCTCCGACAAGGCGGTGATCATGGACACCGGCCAGATCGTCTTCTCCGGCACCGCGGCCGAAGTGCTCGACAACGCCGAACTGCGCGAGGAATATCTGGCGATCTAGGGAGGTTTTGAAATGACGATCCGCAAAAGATATGAAGAGGCTCAAAAACTTATTGAAATCGGACAATATGAACCGGCTCTCATTTTGCTTCTCGTCGCGACCTCAGCAGCATCTGAGAGACTCAGGAAAAATAACTCAAATCAAAAAAAGAAACCAGGAGACGACAGAAAGTGGTTTGAGACTTATCTAACCGTAAATGGATTTCCAAAAATAACTTCAATGGATAAAAATGGAAATGAAATTACTTCAACAAAATCACTTTACAAAGACCTAAGGTGTGAGATTGCGCACGAAGCTAATTCAGATAATTTTAAGTATGATGAAGGCTCATATTTTATAGAACACAAAGATAATAAATTTAAATTTGGAATTGAACTACTCTATTTTTTATCAAAAACAATCAGAAAAGATAGGCTCTTACGAGATGAGTTTCGAGATATACTTTATGAATTTGATAACATAATAGGGTATTATGGCGCTCAACCTGAAAAGGAATTCAGAACTAATTTCATACAGCAAAACGGATTGAGTGAAGGAAGATATGAAATAATTTTAATATTATTGGCTTGCTTCACTCCAGAGAAATTAAATAAAATGGATACAACGCAAATAAAATATTATTTTTTAAATAAAATTATTCCAGATATACATGAAGTTGAACTGAACAACGGAGCCCTGACAGCCCTAAAATGACGGATGGCAAAGCTTTACTAGATAGAAATAATTCGCTTACGGACGAAGGAGTTAGCATATTCAAGTTATTGAGCCAAAACTATCGAACAACCGATTTCGCTCGCCCAATTGCATAAATCCAGAATTGCATTCGAGGTTTTGCGATCTGAAAGTCGACGTAGCGGTTTGATCTCAATCGCCCTATGGTTAACATCTTTATAACGTTTTCTCCCTAACCTGTTGTCGTTAGAAGACATTTGTCGGGGAGTACGGCCTTGGTCGATCGGTATCGGGAACTTGAAGGGCTGAAGAACACGCGCAATCTCGACGTCGTGCTGATGGCCACGGTTTCGGGCTTCGGCTCGCTCGACAATCCGAGCGCCGCCGAACGCCGGCGCTTTGCCGAACTCTTCGGACCCGTCTATGAGGCATCGTCGCCCGAGGCGCGCCGCCAGGCGGTCGCCGCCCTTTCCTGTCACGCCCACATCCCTCAGGACGTCTGCCGCTATATCGGCAGCCGCGAGATCGCGGTCGCCGCCCCCTTCCTCGCCCGCTCGCCCGCCATCACCGACGACACGCTGATCGCCCTGATCGAGACCACGACGGAAGAACATATCCGCGCGATCATCCACCGGACGGACCTGTCGCAGAAGGTCATCCAGGCGCTGATCGGCGCACGGCGCGAGGAAGAACGGCAGGAGCCTGCCGGCAATTTCGACATCGACACCGGCACCCGCGATGACAGCGAGGCGCTGCGCCGCACGCTGAAGGCCATGGCCGCCGGCACCGGCGATGCCGACCGCCTCGGCGTTTCCACCCTCACCGAACTGCAGACCGCTCTCCTGGTCCGCTTCGCGCGCCGCGCCGAAAGACCGTTCTTCACCGAAACCTTCGCGCGCGCACTTGGCGGTGACCGGGTGCTCGCCCGTCGCATTCTCGAAGAACCCACCGGCCAGCGCCTTGCCGTCGCCCTGATCGCGCTCGGCATGAACCACGCGGACACGAGCTACGTCCTGCCCCGCATCGCCGCGATCGACCGGCAGGACCGTGAAACGACCGAGTTTGCCGTGGAAAAGCTCGTGGGATCGCTGAAACCCGCCGCATGCATCCAGGAACTGCTCGGCTGGCAGACCGAACGCGAGCGCGAAACCCGGGTCGCGGCCGAGAAACAGGAAGCGGCGCGCCGCTCGGCGTGAACCGCCCGGCGCCCCTTCAACGCAAGAAGCCCCGCTCAGTCCTGCTCTTCATCGGCAATGTTGAAGAAACCGTCCACATTCTCGCATTCCAGCACCACGACCCAGAGATCGCTGTCGAAACGCATTTCGCGTTCCAGCATCTCCGAAACCTTGTCCGATGACGCTGCGTTAAGCCGCCTCTCGAAGACCCGATCCTGGACGCCCTCCTCCGCAAAGCTCTGCGGGGCGGGCAGATAGAGGCTCTCGGTGCCATCGCGGAAAATCTGCCGGATCGCGATCGCCCCGGCTTCTTCCGCCCCCTTGCGCTCGATCACGGCAAAGCCGCCCGCGGCAAAGGCATCGCGCACCAGCGCGGACGCAAAAAAATCTGAACGAAGGCGCATATCGACCGCTCCCGGATTCCACGAGGTCATCATGGCATGCCCGATGATCGGGCCTTTTGCAACGGGAAGCAATGCGACATCGTTCCCGCTCAAAGAGCGCCGATCTCCCGAAGCTTGTCGCGCACGGCCTCATTCGGCTCGCCCGTTTCCGGCAGCCGGTAGTGTTTCTGGAATTCGAGGATCGCCGCCCGCGTCGTCGCCCCGGCAACGCCGTCGACCACCACGCCGTCATAGGCGATGTTCACAAGTCCGCGCTGGATTTCGACCACCATCGGATCGGCGACAACAACGCCGACCCCGCCAGACGGCGCGGTTTCCGCCTTCAGGATATCGGCGACCGGGTCAGGCGATGCGGCGGTCTCCGGCCGCGGGTTCGGCAGCGGCGCGGATACGCTGAGCAGCGCCACCACTTCCTCGTCGGCCTCCCCGGTCGGCGTGATACCGCTATCGCTCTGGAATGCCCTGATCGCCGCTTTCGTCATCGGACCGGTCACCCCGTCCGGCTTGCCCTTGTAATAGCCCCTCGCGGCGAGCGCCTGCTGAAGGGCAAGGATATCCGGTTCATCGTCAACCGGCGCGGGCGCTGGCGGCGGCGCTGACGCCGTCACATCCTGTTCGATCGCAGCGCTCGTTGCCGGCGGCGGATTGGCCTCGACCTCTTCGAGGATCGCCACCAGATCGTCCTTCGGCTTTTCGGCGGCAGCGGTCTCGCCATCCTCGAGTTCGATGCGGAAACTCTCGAAATCGGTCGCCTCCGCCATCCGGCGGCCGGGAACGGCATAGGGGTTGGCCGGCTGTCGTGTCTTCATCATCGGGCTCGGATGCGGCCCCGGCTGATACCACAGCGCATTGGCCGATACGAAGCTGAAGACCACGCCGAACACCAGCGGCCCGCCGATCTTGCCCGGATGACGCGCCGCTAGGCCGCCCAGAGACGACGCCGTGCGCCCGATCAGCGAGGGCGTCTTCTTCCCGCGCTTTCCGGTTTTCTTCGTCGTCTTTTTCGCCATTCAGTCCATCACCCGTATCTTCGCCGCTTTTCAAACCATCGGCATCCGGTCACGCCTCTTGCCGCAGAAAATAGACCGCGGCTGTTAACGAAGGGTAATGGACAAGGCCTCCCACTGCCAGCGTCGCGCGCGCCGGAAGCGCCTCTGCAATCGAAAAAATCTCTGAATATGGTTAATGGGGCAGGTTGCCATAACACATCGAAACACATCCTGCTTTCAAAACAAGGGTTTGATTTAGTTATATATTTCGACGCTCGCTCATGGTCAGGCGCTGGGGTGCCGATCATGTGTTCGTTTTCCCGCGCCCTTTTAGCGGCTCATTTACCGTCTTAGGTTAAGTGTGAGTACAACGCTTGCGGGCACAACCAACAGGCCGGGGGCCGATGAGATTCCTGCTGAAATCCGCATTCATGATTTTTGTGCTGCTCCTGCTGGTGCCGTTCTTCGCGCCGCTTATGCTGGGGGGCGCTGCAACGCGCGAGCAGCAGGCGCTGCCAAGCGGCCAGGACATCGGCGGCGCGGTATCGGCCGCGCGCGGCACCTTCGAATATATGAGCGGCATCTGCGACGAACGCCCCGATGTCTGCAATGACGGCTCGGGCATTATCAGCTTTCTCGGCCGCCGCGCGCGCCAGGGCGCGGAGATCGTCTACATCTATCTCGGCCAGCATTTCGGCGAGAAGACGCCGAAACCCACCCAGGAAACCGCTGCCGCGCCCAAGGTCGCCCGGCCCGCCGCGCCGGAACCCGTCGCCGAGCCAAAGCCTGTCGTCGAAACGCCGCCCGCGGTGGTTGCCGGCAACACGCCCGACCTCATCCAGACCGGCGCAATCATCGGCCAGCCGGCAAAGGTCGAGGCGCCCGTCCGCATTCCCGGCTTGCCTGAGAACGTTCCCGTGCCGACCCCGCGTCCGCGCTGAAACGGCGGCTAATTTCGGCTTACTTGCGCCCCCGCGCATTTCAATTCGCGCCACATCGAACTATATCGGGGCGAGAGCAATCGAAAGGCCGGATGATGAGCGACAAACTCAAGCAGATTATCGACGACTTTTCCTTTCTCGATGATTGGGAAGACCGCTACCGCTACGTCATCGAACTCGGCAAGGCCCTGCCGGACCTGCCCGAGGACGAGAAGATCGAGGACAATCGCGTGCATGGCTGCGCGAGCCAGGTCTGGCTGGTGTCGAAGACGGGCGAAGGCGAGGATCCCGTTATGGAGTTCCGGGGCTCGTCCGATGCCTTCATCGTGCGCGGGCTGGTGTCGATCGTGCTGACCGTATATTCGGGCCACACCGCATCCGAGATCGCGAAGACAGACGCCATCGAAACCTTCCGCAAGATCGGCCTGGTCGATCACCTCTCGGCCCAGCGCGCCAACGGGCTCAACGCCATGGTCACCAAGATCCGCGAAACGGCGGCGCGCAAACTCGCCGCCTGAACGGATTTATTCCTCCGCGAAAAATGCCAAGATTTCGGGCCGGTAGCCCTCCGCGCCCCAACCGCGAATACCGGTCTTGGCCGGCGGCGGCGCGTAGTGGCGGGCAAGCGCCAGCAATGCCGTGCGCACCATCAGCTTGGCGGAGCGGACCGGCCATTGCCGCTCGCGCTCGATCTGTTCAAGCCCTTTCATGAAACAGCAGAAATCGAGCGCGATATCTGCAAGCTCCGGGCCGACCGCCTTCAGCGCCCGCGCCACGCGGCGGCGCGCATCGATCGCCGTATCCGACATGGCCGATGGGGCGGCAAAACGGCCGCGCGTCTCGAGGCGCGGCTCCAGCGAGGCCGATATCCGCGGCTGCATAAGGGCGCGGTTGAAATCCTCCGCCAGCCGTTCCCCGGCAGCAAACGCCTCCTCCGTCAGAAAAGGAGAGCCGTCGCGCGCCTTCAGCCGCGCCAGCATGTCCAGCGGCGTCTTCTCGCCCATTTCAGCCGTCATGGCGCACCTCGGCGGCAATGATAACGTTATAGGCCAGACGCTCGACGGCGGCGATGAACTCGTCGAAAGCCCGGTCGTCGCGCCGGTCCTCGATCACGCGGCAGGAATAGGCCACCGTCGTGCGGTCGCGCCCGAACGCGAGTCCGATCTCGCTCAGCGACAGCTGCAGCGATACGTGGCAGACATACATGGCGATCTGGCGATAATGCGAAACGGAGCGCCGCCGCTCGGCGCGGATCGAAATCCGCTCGCCGGCGATAAGCGCCATCTCCTTGGTGATCAGCAGAACAATGCGGCAAGCCTTGCGGATATCCGACATCTGGCTTGCCCTCTCCATGCACCAGGCTGGCTGATGGTTCAGGCGTTGATGGAAGGTCGTCGCGACCGGCGATGCTACGCGTTGCTCGTTCATGTCAGCTCCCTGAGAAATAGGATTTTATTCTTACATCGGCGCCGGAAGCGGGGACATTAAGAGGGGTACTCTCGAAACCGCCTGTTGTTTTTGTTTACTTATTTTCCTCCATCATAGGATTATTTTCCTACCACCTTCAACCGTTTACCTATGAGGGCATTACCAGAACGTAAACACAACTATAGGGGGCTTTGGCGGAGCAGGCGTCGCGGTTGCTAGCGCTCGCACATAAAAAAATGCCAGCAGTCTCTCGACCGCCGGCATTCAGATTCGGAGCGAAATCGTTTTGTCGCGGTTAGCGCCCGCGGCGCTGTCCGAGACCCATTTCCTTGGCAAGCCGGGAACGCGCCTCGGCATAGGACGGGGCCACCATCGGATAATCGGCGGGCAGGTCCCACTTTTCACGATAGGCATTCGGGGTCAGGTCATGATGGGTCATCAGATGACGCTTCAGCGACTTGAAGCTGCCGCCGCATTCCAGACAAACGAGATGGTCGCCGCTGATCGACTTGCGAACCGATACCGCCGGCTTCTGCTTTTCCTGCGCCTGGGCGGCGGCCTGCGGCTTCGCGGTGTTGCTCAGCGCGGCGTGCACCTCGTGAATCAGCCCCGGCAGATCGCCGGTCTGGATCACATGGTTGCTCACATAAGCGGCCACGATATCGGCGGTCAACTCCACGAGGGCCTGGTTATCTCGCTCAACCGTTGCATCCGTCATTATTCACTCCTGTTCTTTTCTTTGCCCGTCCGCGCCCGCAGTTACTCTCCGCAAGGACGCCGTCAGAAAATCTCTTCAAGCAGCGCCGTTGGTCGTCGTCGTTTCTGCGTAGAAATCAGAGCTGAGCCACACGGCAAACCGGCAGCACAGCCTCACGGATAGGGCCTGATTATTCTCATTAACGAGCGAAATATTCGCGCGCTCTTGGACGGAATACCACTTCAATGATAAATGTAAAGTTTAAATCGCCGTTTTAACGTCTTTATTGAAGGCAGTGGAGCGCGACCACGAGATTTCGGAGCTGTCCGCGACATAATACTTAAAAACATTCCAAAATCGCGAAAATCGACCCGCTAGTCACTATCTCTACTTTGCAATTCATCCCTGACCGTATTCTCGTATAGCGGGTAGCCAACTTCATGAGAGGCTCGCGCCAGTAGGTGAGCCGAGATCGGCGCCGTTATGACGAAGAATACGATGCCCGCGCAGGCCCGCACGAAAGTCGATATCTCGCCCGCATGGATGCCGATTGCCAGAAAGATCAGCCCTGCGCCGACCGTGCCGGCCTTTGAGGCTGCATGCATGCGCGAATAGAGATCAGGCAGCCTGATGATGCCGATTGCAGCCGTCAGGGTGAAGGCCGCGCCCGCAAGCATCAGAACGGAAACCAGCCCTGCCAGAAGATACTGCGTCATTCCCCTACTCCCTGCCCTTTTCCGCATCGGCCGAAACCACCGGAACGTCTTCGCCCGATGGGCCGGAATCATAGGCCATTGGATGCGGTTTCACCTCGAAACCCGTCTCGGTATCCGCCCGCATCGCGCTCGATCGAATGAAGCGCGCGAAGGCGACGGTTGCCAGAAAGCCGACTAGGCCGAGCGCGATGGCGATGTCGATGTAAAGCGTGAACCCGGTCCGCACCGCGATCACGATGATGAACCCCACGCCCACTGCCACGATCATATCGAGCGCCAGAACCCGGTCCGGCAGCGTCGGCCCCTTCACCACCCGAAAGGCCGTCAGGAGCAGCGCAATCGAAAGCAGAACGAGGGACATATCTGCGGCATGCTGTACGATCTCCTCAGGCGTCATCAGGCAAAAGCCTCCCTGATCTTGGTTTCGAAGCCCTCGGCGATACTCTTCCTGATCGCGTCGGGATCGGCGCAGTCAATCGCGTGGATATAGAGATATTTATTGTCATCCGAAACATCGACGGACAGCGTTCCGGGCGTCAGCGTGATCATGTTGGCAAGCAGAACGATTTCGAAATCCTTTTCCAGCGTCAGTTCATAGCGGAATATGCCGGGCTTGACGTTCATGCGCGGCGAGCAGACGAGTTTCGCCACCGACCAGGCAGAGGCCATGAGCTCGTAGAGAAACAGTATCAGCAGCATGAACAGCCGCTTTGCCCGCGAGAAATAGCCTGTTCCGCCGATCTGATGGCGCACCAGCCCAACCGCGATCGCACCGATGATGATGCCGAAGAACAGATTATGCAGCGAGGCGCTGCCGGTTACGGCAACCCAGAAGATCGCCAGAACGAGATTGGAAAGCAGTATCTTCATTGCACGCTTCCTCCCGGGAATACCGACAGGAAATACCCTTCCGGCGAAAAAATGCCGCCAATCGCCTTCGCCGTCAGGTTCAAAACCGGCTCCGGATAGAGCCCGAAGACGACAATGATGGCGGAAAGTCCGATGATCGGCAGCCACTCGGAAAGCGGTATCCTGAGCGTCTCGGAAACCTCACCCTCTGCGGGCCGCCAATAGGCCAGCAGAAATATCCTGCCAAGCGCGATCGTCGAACAGAACCCGGCAAACAGGATGCCGGCGGCAAGCCACCACGATCCGGTTTCGACGCCGGCGCGCACCAGTATCGCCTTCGGCCAGAAGCCTGAAAACGGCGGCAGGCCGGCGGCAGCGAAGAACGCGCCAAGGCTGAGGCCGGCGAAGACCGGATAGCGCTTGTAGATGCCGCCGATCTGGTTGAGCGAGAAGCCGCCGGCGAGCCGGCCGGCAAGGCCGGTGATCAGATAGAGCAGCGTCATCAGGATCATCGAATGCAGCGCGTAGAACAGCGCGCCCTGCAGCCCGTCCATGCCGCCGATCGCAACGCCCGCAAGGCAGTTGCCGATGCCCACGATCACGATATAGCCGACCGCGCGGCGGATGTCATGCTGGGCGATTGCGCCGAGACCAGCCAGCACCATGGTGAGGAAGGCGGCAAGACCGACCACGGAGGAAAGTGCTGCAAGATCGGCCGGCAGGATCATCACCATGACCCTGAGCAGGGCATAAACGCCGACCTTGGTCAAAAGCCCGCCGAACAGCGCCGAGACCACGGTGCGCGGCGTGTGATAGGAGGCCGGCAGCCAGAAATTGACCGGAAAGGCCGCCGCCTTCATCCCAAAGGCCAGCACGAACAGCGCCCCGATCGTCGCGGTCGGCAGCGTCGGCGTTTCACGCGCCCGGATCGCGATATCGGCCATGTTGAGCGTGCCGAACACGGCGTAGATATAGGCAACAGCGATCAGGAACAGCGTGGTGCCGATCAGGTTCAGCACCGCATATTTCATTGCGCCGTCAAGCTGTTCATGGGTCGAGCCCAGGATAAGCAGGCCGAAGGACGAGATCAGCAGCACTTCGAACCAGACATAGAGGTTGAAGATATCGCCGGTCAGGAATGCGCCCGAAACGCCGGCTATCAGCAGCAGCAGAAACGGATAGAAACCGTAGCGCCGCCCGCTGTTGTCGATATCGCCAAGCGCAAACACCGCGCCTGCGAGCCCGGCAATGGCGGCGGCCAGCGCAAACAGCGCGCTCAAGATATCGGCGGTGAAGGCAATGCCGAAGGGCGGCAGCCAGCGGCCCGCCACCATGGTGAGCGGCCCGTTCTTCCACACGGTATAGAGCAGCAGGCTGTCGATGACGACCAGAAAGGCAAGCGCGGCGATGGCGATCACGGGATGCAGCACGGTATGCTTGCGGATCATCATCAGCAGCGCGCCGACGGCGATACAGGTCGCGACCGGCAGGATGACGAGCCAGTCCGTCAGCGACGTCGGCGCCATTGTCAGCGCGGCGGAGGGATCGATTTGGTAAGCGGAAGCTGCCATGGGTTAGGTCTTGATATCCCCGTTCAGTAGCCGAGCGGCGGCATGGGCTGGTCCTTGGGCTCGGCCGCCCGCATATCTTCGGTATCATCGGTATTGAGATCCTGATAGGCGCGGTAGGTCAAAACCAGAAGGAAGGCAAAGAAGGAAAACGAGATCACGATCGCCGTCAGGATCAGCGCCTGCGGCAGGGGATTAGCGGTTCCCGAGGGCAGCGTGTCCATGCTTTTCGGAATGATCGGCGGCACGAAGCCGGTGATCCGCCCGGCGGTAAAGATCAGCAGATTGACCGCATTGCCGAGGATGGCGATGCCCAGCATGATGCGCACGCTGTGGCGTGACAGCATCAGGTAGATCGCGGCGGCAAAGAAGATGCCGACAAGGCACGAGAGCACGAACTCCATCAGACATGGTCCCTTTCTTCAAGGGCCAGGAAGATCGACGATATCGCTCCAAACACCACGAGATAGACGCCGATATCGAAGGTCGTGACCGTCGAGATCGGCACTTCCACGCCGTAGATCACCGGATAGATCCAGTGCGCCGTCATGAACGGCGTGTGCGCGAAGATCGAGATCAAGCCCGAGAGCGCCGCGAGCAGAAGCCCCGCTCCGGCATAGGCCAGCGGATGGAAGTGGATCGCCCGGCGCACCGCCGAGACCCCCATGGCAATACCGAAAATGGCGATTGCCGAGGCCGCGATCAGACCGCCGATAAAGCCGCCGCCGGGCGCATTGTGGCCGCGCAGCAGAACGTAGATCGAAAACAGCATCATCAACGCCGACAGGAATGGCGCCGCCGTTCTGAAGATCAGCGTGTTCATCGGACCTCGCTTTCTGTCGGTTCCTTGGGGGTGGTGCCGGTCCTGGTGTTGCGCAGCCGGATCAGGGCCAGAATGGCTAGTCCGGTGATCATCACCACGGCAATCTCGCCGAGCGTATCCGTTCCGCGGAAGTCAACGATGATGACGTTGACGACGTTGTGCCCGTGGGCGATCACCTTCGAATAGCTGTTGAAGAATTCCGACAGCCGGTCATTGAACGGAACCTGGGTGACGCGCATCAAAAGCAGCGAGAAACCGAGCCCGCAGATCACGGCAAGCGCGCCGTCAAACAACCTTTGTCCCATCGCACGATGGTCGGATGGCGTCAGGTTGAGGCGGGTCATCACCAGCGTCAGAATGACCACCGACAGGGTCTCGACCATGAACTGGGTGAAGGACAGGTCGGGCGCGCCGAGCAGCAGGAACAGGACGGCCACCGAAAAGCCCTGGATGCCGAGCGTCACGATCGCCGTCAGCCGGTTATGAGCGCCGATCACCGCGCCAAGCCCGATCACTGCGAGCAGCAGAATGACCCAGTGCGCGAGGTGGAGATCCTCCGGCAGGCCCTGCCATACCGGCAATTCGCCGAACGAAAACAGCGAGGCCATCAGCACGGCCGCGACAAGCACGAAGGTCGCGGTGATGTAGAATTCCAGGCGTCCCGGCTGGATCGTCTGCGTCACCCTGAACGACAGCCTCACAAGGCCGCGCATGAAACTGTCGAACCACAGATCCGGCCCGGGGCCAAGGCGCGTCAGCATGCCGGCAATCGCCGTCCTCAGCGCGTCAAGCCGCCAGTAGATCACCAGCGCGATCGCGACGGTCAGCACCGACAGCGCCAGCGGCAGACCGATATGGGGGATCAGCGACAGATGAATGCTGATCTCCTCACCCGCCACGGCGCTCGCCATCGGACCCGAGAAATGGGTGTTGAAATAATGCGCGAACACGGCCGAAAGCAGGCCGGCAAGGCCGAGCGTGACTGGCCCGAGCCACATCAGCGCCGGCCCCTCATGCGCGTGTTTCGGCGTCTCGGTCTTCGCGCCGATGAACGGCTTCAGCCCGACGCCGAAGCCGACGGCGAACATCAGAGCGTTGCCGATGATCGCGACGATCAGAAATATGGTCGCAAACGTTGTTCCGGCATCAAGCGATTCGTAGATCCCTTCCTTGGCGAGAAAGCCCACGAATGGCGGCAGGCCGCCCATCGAGATCGCGCCGGCAAGCCCGGCCGCAAAGGTGATCGGCATCGCCTTCGCCAGCCCGCCGAGCTTGGTCAGGTCGCGGGTGCCGGTCTCGTGGTCGATCAGCCCGGCGACCATGAACAGCCCGCCCTTGAACAGCGCGTGGGCGATCAGATAGAGCACCGCGCCCTCGACCGCGTGTTCGATACCCATGCCGGTCATCATCACCATCAGCCCGAGCGAGGCGACGGTGGTGTAGGCGAGCATCAGTTTCAGGTCGGTCTGGCGCACGGCCAGCACCGTGCCGACCAGCAGCGTCACGCCGCCGAACACCGGCAGCACGGTCATCCACGCCGCGGTATCGCCCATGACCGGGTTGAGCCGCATCAGCAGGTAGACGCCCGCCTTCACCATGGTTGCGGAGTGCAGATAGGCCGAAACCGGCGTCGGCGCCTCCATGGCGTTCGGCAGCCAGAAATGGAACGGAAACTGCGCCGATTTAGTAAACGCGCCCCCCAGAACCAGAATGAACGCCGCGATATAAAGCGGGCTCTGCCGCAGCACATCGCCGCTCGCGAGAAGCTCGGAAAGTCCGTTCGCGCCGGTAATATACTGGATCGTCAGCACGCCGGCGAGCAAAGCCAATCCACCGCCGCCGGTCACCACCAGCGCCTGGATCGCGGCGCGGCGCGAGGCGTCCTTTTCATGGTCAAAGCCGATGAGCAGGAACGAGGTGATCGAGGTCAGCTCCCAGAAGATGAACAGCATCAGCAGCCCATCGGAGATCACCACGCCGAGCATGGCCCCCATGAACATGAACATGAAGGACAGGAACCGCGCCTGCTGCGGGTGGCCCTTCATATAGCCCCCGGCATAAAGCACGATCAGCGTTCCAATGCCGGTGATCAGCAACGCGAAGGTCAGCGAAAGACCGTCGATCAGGAAGGAGAAGCTGAGGCCCAGGCTTGGCACCCAGTCATAGCCGCCGGTCAACGCCGCGCCGTCAGCGATGCGCGGCACGAGGCGGGCGAACTGGACCAGCGAAAACAGCGGCAGCAGCGCCAGAAGCCAGGGCGCGAAGGATTTGAAGATGCGGTAGAGGATCGGAGATAAAACCGCCCCGATGAAGGGCAGAAGAAGGGCCAGAAATATAAGTGTCGTCTCACTGGGCGACATAGCATCTCCAAAAATTAGTCTGCCGGGCATTCACGCAACTGAACCTGATCAGTTACGTTAAGTTTAGCATGCGCTCAACCGCGTCCAAGTCTTTTTCGCAAGCGCAAAACCGCAAACGCCCTCCATGGCCGGCTTTCCTGCCAAGGCATTGCTTTTTCTGAACCTACGACACATCTATCGCTACAGACAGCCATTAAACGTGAAAAACCGTTGGAGCGCGACTTTGACAGACATCAATAAACAGAAAAATCCGGCAAGCGAAGAAGAATGGCGCGACAAATTGACGCCTCAGCAGTTTCACATCCTGCGCGAACACGGCACCGAACGCCCCTTTACCGGTCCGTACTGGGACAGTTTCGAGACCGGAACCTATTACTGCGCCGGCTGCGAGACCCCGCTGTTCCGCTCGGATACCAAGTTCGACGCCGGCTGCGGCTGGCCGAGCTTTTTCGAGCCGGTCAGGAAGGACGCCGTGATCGAACTGCGCGACGCTTCTCTCGGCATGGTGCGCACCGAAATCCGCTGCGCCACCTGCGGCGGCCACCTCGGCCACGTCTTCCCCGATGGCCCCAAGCCCACCGGCCTGCGCTATTGCATGAACGGCCACGCAATGCATTTCGTGCCTGACGAAAAGTAGTCCCAAGCCGCCCCTTTTGACGGCGAGCCTCTGCGCCCTCGATCCCGTGTGATGGATGATTGAGGGCGTAACTTTTTGTTTTTTCAGGAATTTACGGCGAAACCGCAACCGGCTTGCGCGCCGTTTCTTAATATTAGACAGCGCTAACACGAGACCGACCGGCTAACGGCAGCGGCACGAGGAAGCCGGTTACCGTCAGCCGGTCGACCCCACGAGACCAGGAGATGCGGCGGACCTGAGCATCATGGGGCAACTGCTTAAAGCAGCTAAAGTAAACTTGAACGCACACAGAAAATAATCAACCGTTTTTAACAGTTCGCGCTCAATTCAGTCTATTTTATGGTTAATTTCGTGAACTCTATTCGATTAGAGTGTCGAACGGGAAAGTGAAGTTCGCTTTTCATGCCAGGCGGCCGCCCCAACGGCGCGGTTCACTGCACCCGGCAATGATCGAGGGGCTTCAGCCCACTTCCATCAACGCCGATTTGAACACCGGGATATCGTCGCCCTCCGCCGAGCCGAGCACACCCGCGCGGGCGCGCTCGTCAGCGATCTGTCGCCAGCTCGCATCCAGCATGGCATGCAGCGCATGGATTGCGTGTTCGGCATCATCCCTGCCCCGATCCGGATAAAGGATGGCAAATAGTCCGGCCTCGACGTGGCTCGCCGCCTCGCGGCCCCGCAGGTGGTAGCGGATCAGCGACGCCACGGCCGCAGCACTCTCGTCGGCCACGCTTTCGGGAACCCTGAGCACGCCCATGTAAAGCGGTTCTCCGGCCTCGCTCGCCTCGCGCTTCAGCGTGTTGAGCGCGCGGGCGAAGCCATCCGGCGCCAGCAGCCCCTCGCCCGCTTCAGTCGGCGGCACATCCTCGGCCGCATCGGTCATGCCGGCGCCCATGGTCTCGATGAACCGCTTGCGGCGCAGATGCAGCAGCGCGCGCAGCACCAGTTCGCCGGTCTCGCCCGGCCAGTCCATGCAGTCATCCGCGCTGCGGGCGGCATCGCTTGAGACGACCGACAACCCGCCCGGCTCGGACAGCGCGAACAGCGGCACGAAACGCATGCCCGGCACGCAGCGAAGCTGGCCGCATATCCGCATCGCATCGGAAAGCTGAGGCCCGCCGTGAACCAGCACGAGATCGAAACGGTGACTTGCGGCCAGATACAGCGCCTCCGGCAGATCGCCGGTCGCGATCGTGGTGGTCAGCGACAACATGGATTTGAGGATATCCTGCCGAAGCGCCGCATCCTCGGCGACCACAAGCACCTTCACGCTGTCGTCAGGCACCGGGTCGGCCTGGGTGCGCATTGCGGCGCGCTCCCACGAGCCCGCCTCTTTTTGCAACGCATTATAGCGCAGCAGCGCCGAAATGCGCGCGGCGGCGGCATTCAGATTGTGCTCCAACCCGATCACGTCATCGGCGCCGGCGCGCAGCGCTGCCAGCCGAAGCGTTGCATCGGCCTTTTCCGGCGTGATGATGGCGACCGGGGCGGCAATGCCCGAATCATGCTCCTTCAAAATCCCGCAGCAGGAGAGCGCCGGCGCGGGATCCTCGTCATCGACGGCGACGAGGATCAGGCTTGCGGCGTTGACCGCCGCCATCATGCCGTCGCTGTCGGAAAAATCGGCCTGGTAGAAACCGACCGGCCACGAACTCAGCATCGCGGCAAGCGTCTGGGCCACAGCCCCCTCGCCGCCGATCAGAACGATGCTTTCTTCGCCGAAGCTATTCACGGTCGTTTCCTCAGGCATCGCCCAGATAGGTTCTCACGGTCTTGATGAAGTTCGGCACCGATACGGGTTTGGATAGATAGGCATCGCATCCGGCCTCGCGGATGCGCTCCTCGTCGCCGCGCATGGCGAACGCCGTGATCGCGACGATCGGTATTGTCGCCAATTCGGCATCGGCTTTCAAGCTGCGGGCAATGTCGATGCCGGAACGCTCGGGCAACTGGATATCCATCAGGATAAGCCCCGGCCGGAACAGCCGCGCCAGTTCCACCGCATCGGCGCCCGTGCGGCTTTCCACCGCCTCATATCCAGAGGCTTCCACCAGATCGCGAAACAGTTTCATATTCAAATCGTTATCTTCTACAATCAGAACCTGTTTCGCCATCTGACGCAATCCCCTGGCACCGGCCCATGGTCCGGCTTGCAACGCGCCGGTGAAACGCTAGAATCGCTCTCACCGAATTATGAGCGCATCATCGACCAAGTTTAGGCCGATTTGGTTAAGAAACGGAAATCCGCGTGCAAAATTTTGCCGATCCATCTGAAAATCCCTCGCGCGAACATGCGCTGGCCGTCGAAATTCTGGTCTGGCTTTCCGGCGAGCCGGAGCTTTTGAACCGGTTTTCAGCGCTGACCGGAATCAATATCGGCGAATTGCGCGCGCTGTCGCAAAGTCCCGGCTTCGAAAGCGCCATGATCGGCTTCATCGCCGGGCATGAGCCCACATTGATGGCGTTTTGCCATGACTGCAAGGTGAAGCCGGAAACGGTTTCCCATGCATGGCAGAAGCTTGAATATGGCGGACAGGTCGATTGAAAACGGTTGAACACGAGGAGCTTTCCGGCCTGCAGATCGGCGACCGTCCCCTGGTGGTCGTCGATGTCGACGAGGTCGTGCTGCAATTCCTCGAGCCATTCAAGGCCTTCCTCAGGGCCCATGACCATGAACTGGTGCTGGAGACCTTCAGTCTGAACGGCAATGTGACCAGCCTTGCGACCGGCGAAAAGATTCCCGATGCCGATGTCGGCGCCTTTCTAGCGGCATTCTACGACGCCCAGGAGGAATGGCAGGAGCCGTTCGACGCCGCGCGCGAAACGCTCTATGGCCTCACCGAAATCGCCGACGTCCTGCTGCTGACCGCCATGCCGCCGCGCCACCGCGAGGCCCGCCGCCGCCTGCTGTCGCGTTTCGGATTCAGCTTTCCGCTGATCGCATCGGAGGAGCCGAAGGGCGCGGTGCTGAGCGCGCTTTGCAACAAGGACCCGCCGGCTCTGATCTTCGTGGACGACATGCTCTACAATTGCCGCTCGGTTGCCGAATCCCTGCCCGACGCGCTGACGATCAACCTGCTGATCAATGACGATTACCGCGCGATGGCGCCGAAGACCGAGGCCCCGTCCGTGGTCGCGACCGGTTGGGACCATGCCGATCGGCTGATCCGCCGCCACATCGCCGAAAACGGTTGATCGCCGTCGCGACGCTGCTTGCCTTGCGGCGGCGGCGGCGGTAATTTCGGGTGTTCAATCTTTGTTCTGATGGTCATGGCCGAGACGACGCCCACTCCGGAAGCCTTGTGCCGCGATTGCCTGAAGGCGACCGTGGGCGATGTCCGCCGTTGTCGCCACTGCGGCAGCCCCCGACTTTTGCGTCATGACGAACTGCATACGTTGTCGATCGCCCATATCGATTGCGATGCGTTCTATGCCGCGATCGAGAAACGCGACAATCCCGAGCTTGCCGACAAGCCGCTGATCATCGGCGGCGGCAAGCGCGGCGTGGTCTCCACCGCCTGCTACATCGCCCGAATCAGCGGTGTGAAATCGGCCATGCCGATGTTCAAGGCGCTGGAAGCCTGTCCGGATGCGGTGGTGATCCGCCCCAACATGGAGAAATACGTCGCCGTCGGCCGCCAGTTGCGGGCGATGATGCTGGAACTGACGCCGCTGGTCGAACCGCTCTCGATCGATGAGGCCTTTCTCGATCTTACCGGCACAGGCAGGCTGCATCGGGCAAGCCCCGCCGTCACGCTCGCACGGTTTGCCAAGCGCGTGGAGGCGGAACTCGGCATCACCATTTCCATCGGCCTGTCCTATTGCAAATTCCTCGCCAAGATCGCCTCCGACCTCAACAAGCCGCGCGGCTTTTCGGTCATCGGCGAGGCGGAAGCCAAGAGCTTCCTTGCCGACAAGCCGGTCGGGATGATCTGGGGCGTCGGCAAGGCGTTCACCGAAACGCTGAAGCGCGACGGCATCACCACGATCGGCCAGTTCCAGACCATGGAGAAGAATGAGCTGCTGCGCCGCTACGGGGTGATCGGTCCGAGGCTCTACCACCTCGCCCGCGGCGAGGACACGCGCTCCGTCAAACCGGAGCGGGGAACCAAGAGCATCTCCAACGAGACCACGTTCAACACCGATATTTCCGATCTCGAGGAACTGAGCGCCATTCTCAGGCGGCTCAGCGAAAAGACCGCGCGCCGCGCCAAGGCGGCTGGCTTTGCCGGGCATACGGTGGTTCTGAAACTGAAGACTGCCGACTTCAAGATCCGCACCCGCAACCGCCATCTGAGCGCGCCGACACAGCTTGCCGACCGGATATTCTCCAACGGACTTTCACTGCTGAAGAACGAGACCGACGGCACGAAATACCGCCTGATCGGCATCGGCATTTCCGACCTCTGCGACCCGGCCACCGCCGACCCGCCCGACCTCGTCGACCCGGGCGCCGCCAAACGCGCCGCAGCCGAAGGCGCCATCGACCGCCTGCGCGGAAAATACGGACTGGCGGCAGTGGAGACGGGCTACACCTTCCGGCCGGACAGGGGGAAGTCGGGCCGAGATGAGTGAGACAAACTCAACGGAGCTTTGTGGCTGAAACAGCCTCGACGTCCGTTTTCGACCCGCCGCCAATAGAGAGCCCCTCAGCCCCGATCTCCCCCCTTGAAAGCAGCGTTATCGCACATGACTTTGTCGCATAGCCCCCCAATCTTCTCGCCCCGGAGGGGAGAGCGACTGTCTTAGCGGTCAAGCGCTTTTCCATGGTTTTTGATCCCGGATTATGGCGTTCAGAATGGTGAGCAGTTTTCGCATTGTTGCCACGATGGCGACGATCTTGGGCTTTCCGGCGGCGACGAGGCGTTCACGGAAGGCCTTGAGAACCGGGTTGTGACGGCTGGCCACGAGCGCTGCCATGAAGAGGGCCGAGCGCACCTTGCCCCTGCCGCCGCCGGTGAAGCTCTTGCCTTTCCACGTGCCCGATTGTCTTGTCCATGGAGCAAGGCCGGCAAGCGACGCGATCTGCCGCCGGTCGAGACTGCCGAGCTCGGGCATTTCAGCCATGAGCGTGCGGGCTGTTGCCGATCCCACCCCAGGCACCGAGGTCAGCAGGCTTTCGCGCACCCGCCACAGCGGCGACTTGCGGATGTGATCGTCGAGATCGGCGTCCAGGCTTTCCAGCTCGTGCCGCAGCGCACTCAGCAGGCGTCTGATACTCTTGTGCGTCTCCTTGGCCAGCGCCATGCGTGCCCGGTTTTCCTCGGCCACGATCATTTGCACGATCTGCCGGCGACGCGCCACCAGAGCCGACAGCGCTTGGGTCTCGGCATCCTTGAGCGGCCGAAGCGTGGGCCTGGTGGCCATCACGAAGGCGGCGATCAAGGCCGCGTCAATCGGGTCCGTCTTGGCTTTGCGGCCGATCGCGTGGGCATAGGCGCGAACCTGGGCCGCATTGACCACGATGACGGACAATCCCGCCGAGGACAGCCCCGCCACGGCAGGCGTCTCGAAACCGCCCGTCGCTTCCAGCGCGACGACGTCGGCCTTGACCGACTGCAGGCGTGCTACCAGCTCATCGATCCCGGCTTGTGTATTGACAACCGCAAACGCCAGGCCGGACGGCGCCACGGCCACATCCAGACGATCTTTCGAAACATCGATCCCAACGACGATATCCATCTTCACCCATCCTTGCTTAAACGGACTTTGCTTGCGCAAGCGGCCCTGGCGACTGTTCGGGTTCGATGGAACGGCGGATGGAACCCCTCGCTCTCCCTCGGGCTTGGTGTCCCGGATGCCGTTCGGCTTTCCATCCGCCACCGCGGGCGAAACAATATCACACGCAGCCGAATTCAAGTTACAAGATGTCGCGAAAGCGACAGTGAGGGGGGAGCCTATCACCGCGAACGCCCTCACAGCTTTGGGATGCTGCTTCACCCTCACTGCCCCTTTCGGGGCATCTCTCCCGCAAGCGGGAGAGAGTATTGGGAGCAAGCTGCTACGCCATATGCGATAACCCTGCCCTGAGCGGGAGATGGCGACAGAGAGGGGTAATGGGCTTGAGCCGCAAGCTCCGCGTATGAGGAAAGGGCTCACCCCTCTCTGCCCCTGTCGGGGCATCTCCCCCTCAAGGGGGGAGATTGTTTTCTGCTTGGCCTCAGCCCCAGCTCAGGCAGCACCCTTCTGCGGGCGCATGTCGCTGGCGTCGATGCCGGCGACGACGACGGGTTTCTTCATCGCGTCGCGACGGAAGGGCTCGCCGAGTTCCTGGTTGAGGAGCACTTCGATGAAGGTGGTTTCCTTGTTCTTGAGCTGGCGCTCCACCGCGGCCGTCAGCGCCTCGGTCAGTTCCTGCTGGCTACGAACCTGGACGCCGTGCGCGCCGCAAGCCTTGGCGATCGCGGCATAGGAGGTGTCGCGGTCGAGCTCGGTGCCGACGAAATTATTGTCGTACCACAGCGTCGTGTTGCGCTTTTCCGCGCCCCACTGATAGTTGCGGAAGATCACCATGGTGATCGCAGGCCAGTGATCGCGGCCGCAGGCGGTCATCTCGTTCATGGAAATCCCGAACGCGCCATCGCCCGCAAAGCCGATCACCGGCGTATCGGGATTGCCGATCTTGGCGCCGATAATCGCGGGGAAACCGTAGCCGCAGGGGCCGAACAGGCCGGGCGCCAGATATTTCCGGCCCTTCTCGAAGGTCGGATAGGCATTGCCGATCGCGCAGTTGTTGCCGATATCGCTGCTAACGATCGCCTCTTTCGGCACCGCCTGCATGATCGCGCGCCAGGCCTGACGCGGCGACATCAGATCGTGATCGCGTTCGCGCGCGCCCGAGTTCCACTCCGTACCCGGATCATCGTCTTCGTGGTCAAGGCTCGTCAGTTCCTGCGCCCAACGCGATTTCGTCTGGGAGACGAGATGCTTGCGGTCCGCCCGCCCGGCGTCGCCGGCGGTTTCGGAAAGCTGGGCCAGAATGCCGCGCGCCACCTTGCCGGCATCGCCCTGAATGCCGACGGTCACCTTCTTGGTGAGCCCGATGCGCGAGGCGTTGATGTCAACCTGAATGATCTTCGCATCCTTCGGCCAGTAATCGATGCCGTAACCCGGCAAGGTCGAGAACGGGTTGAGGCGGGTGCCGAGCGCCAGCACCACATCGGCCTTGGCGATGATCTCCATGCCGGCCTTGGAGCCGTTGTAGCCGAGCGGGCCCATGGCCAGCGGATGCGAGCCGGGGAAGCTGTCATTGTGCTGGTAATTGCTGCAGACCGGCGCATCGAGCCGTTCGGCAAGTGCGATCAGGTCCGGGATCGCGCCGGACAGCACCACGCCGGCGCCCGACAGGATCACCGGGAACTTCGCTTCCGACAGAAGCTTGGCGGCCTCCGCGACAGCCAGTTCGCCGCCGGCGGGACGTTCGAAGGCGACAACCTGCGGCAGGTCGACATCGATCACCTGGGTCCACATGTCGCGCGGAATGTTCATCTGAGCCGGCGCGGAGTTGCGCCAGGCTTCCATGATCACCCGGTTCAGCACTTCGGGAATGCGCGAGGGGTCGCGGACCTCTTCCTGGTAGCTGACGCAATCGGCGAACAGCCGCATCTGCTCCATTTCCTGAAAGCCGCCCTGCCCGATCGTCTTGTTGGCGGCCTGCGGGGTTACCAGCAGCAGCGGCGTGTGATTCCAGTAGGCGGTCTTGACCGGCGTGACGAAGCCGGTGACGCCGGGGCCGTTCTGGGCGATCGCCATCGACATCTTGCCGGTGGAGCGGGTGAAGCCGTCGGCCATCAGCCCGGCATTGGTTTCATGGGCGCAATCCCAGAAGGTGATGCCGGCTTTCGGAAACAGGTCGCTGACCGGCATCATCGCGGAGCCGATAATGCCGAAGGCATGTTCGATCCCATGCATCTGCAGAACTTTGACGAATGCTTCCTCGGTGGTCATTTTCATCGGTATTTTCCTTACTTCCGTTCGTCACGGTAATGATAGAGTTGATAGAGGCCCCATTGGCCGAGCCGGCGGAAGGGCGTCTTCCAGCCCTCGTGTTTCAGTTCATTGCCGTAGATCGGCAGGTCGGGGATGGGTTCCCCGGCGACAAGCTGCGCCAGACGGCGTCCGGCCATCGCCGAATACATCACCCCGTTGCCGCCATAGCCGAGCGAGTAATAGGCGCCCGGCAGATCCGGCATGCCGGTGATACGCGGCATCATGTCATGGGAGACATCGACCCAGCCCCACCAGCTATAGTCCAGATCGACGCCCGCGAGCGCCGGGAACTTGCGGGCGATCGCATCGCAGAGCCCCTTGAGATGCGCCGGGTTGGAGGCATCGCGTCCGGTGATCGCCGCGCGCGAACCGATCTGCAGCCGATTGTCCGGCAGCAGGCGGTAATAATTGCGCAGCGTACGGGTGTCGGTCAGCGGCGACAGCTTCTTGATGCCGATGGACTGCAATTCGTCCGCGGTCAGAACCCTTGTGACGACGCTGTTGGACATGATCGGCAGCAGCCGGTCCTTGACCCGCGGATGCAGGCCGCGCGGCGCATAGGCCGCCGTGGCGACCGCCACGCGCTTCGTGCGCACCGTGCCGCGCGGCGTCTTCAGATGGTGGACGCCATCCTTGTATTCCCAGCTCTGTACCGGGCTGTCGGTATGAACCGTCGCGCCCAGTTCACGGGCAACCCGCAGATAGCCGAAGGCGAGCTTGGCGGCGTGGATGCCAGTGCCGTCCGGCTCCCACATCGCGCCATGAGCCTCCATATCGCGCGCGACTGTTTCCAGCACCTCTTCGCGACCGAGAATCCGCGCGCCATAGCCGAACTTGTCGTTCAGAAGCCGGGTTTCTGCCTCCAGCGACGGCATGGCGGATGCCTTGTGGGCGATGTAATAATGTCCGCCATCCTGCGGCTCGCAGGCGATCGCGTGGTCGCGGACCAGTCCGCGAAACAGGTCGAAGGCCTCGACCATCTCGTCGTGCAGCGCGCGCGCGGTGGGAAGGTCCCAGCGCTCGATCCACTGGCTGCGCTTCAGCCGGCCGGCGCTGATCTGCGCCTGACCGCCATTGCGGGTGGAGCAGCCATAGGCAACGCCGTTGGCCTCCAGCACCGTCGCCTTGATGCCATGCATCTTGGCAAGGTGGATCGCGGTCGAAAGCCCGGTATAGCCGGAGCCGATCACCACCGCATCGACATCCATGTCGGAGGTCACGGGGCCGTCATCCTCGGGCGTTTCGCCGGCGGTGCCGATCCAGTAGGTCGGCGCGTAGTCGCTGCCCGGGCCGAGCGTGCGGTCGGTCAGGGGATCATAATGCGGATCGAAGGGCTTCGATCCCAGGCGTTTTGCATTGACCTGCATGATCGTCTCACATCACTTTGCGGGTATCGCAGGCCGCTGTTTGCGGATCGCCTGCTTTTCGACAATCCGGCCGTCCCTGATCCGGAACAGGTCGACGCCCTGAACCTCGGTCCGGGTGCCGTCGGGATTGGTGGCGCGGAAGGTCCACTGGCTGACGCCGCGCGTGCCGTCCTCCGACAGGAAATGGCTGTGATCGGCCCACTCTACGTCCGGCATCGCGGTCCAGACGCCGACGAAGGCCTTGGCGATCGCCTCCTTGCCGTCGATCCGGTTGCCGTATTCATGGTCGCCGGCGACGGTGAAAAACACGCAGTCATCGGCGAAATGGGTCATCACACCGTCGATGTCGTGGCGGTTGAAGGCGTCGAATGTGGCCTTCAGATCGTCTGCGGAGAGTTTTTTATTATGTGCAGTCATGGGAGTTTTCCTTGCCCTAGTAGCCCATCATTCGCGGCAACCAGAGAGAGATTGCCGGGAAGCTGGCGATGATGAAGATTGCGATGACCGAGGCGATCGCGAACGGAATTGCGCGCAGGCTGATCCGCTCGATCGAAATCCCGGAAATGCCGGATGCGATGAACAGGTTCTCGCCAAGCGGCGGGGTCTGGAAGCCGACAGACAGTGTGCAGATCATCACGATGCCGAAATGGACCGGATCGATGCCCATCATGTAGGCGACCGGCAGCATGACCGGCACCAGGATCATGATCGCCGCCAGCGTTTCCATGAACATGCCGATGATCAGCAGCAGGCCGATAACCATGGCCCAGATCACATAGAGATTGTCGGTGAGCGACAGGATGCCGCCGGCAATCACGCCCGGCACGTCGTTTTCGACCAGGAGACGCCCGAAGATCGTTGCCGCGAACAGCACCAGCAACACGCGGCCCGCAAGCCAGGTGGTGGTGTCGAGCGCCTTGATCACCTGCCGGACATCGAGTTCGCGATAGATCACCGCGCCGACGAACAGCGTATAGAAGATCGCCACGATCGCGGCCTCGGTCGGCGTAAAATAGCCGGAATAGATGCCGCCGAGGATCACGACCGGGGCAAGCAAGGCCCAGAAGCCGTGATAGCCCGCACTTGCGACGCGCCGCAGCGAGAACGGCTCGTCCGATCCGTGGAAGCCGCGTATCCGGCAGCGGATATAGTTCATCGTCAGAAGGCCGCCGGCCATCACCACGCCCGGCAGGACGCCGGCGATGAACAGCTTGGAGATCGACACCGACTGGAACACGCCATGCGCTTCGATCGCTTCCGGCGGCGGCTGCATGCCCATGGCCGAAATGCCGAAGATCACCATCGGGATCGAGGGCGGAATGATGATGCCGAGACCGCCCGCCGCCGCCGTGACGGAGGCCGCATAGCCGGGGCCATAGCCCTGTCGCGCCATGGCCGGGATCATCAGCATGCCGACGGCCGCCGTGGTCGCGGGCCCCGAACCCGAGATCGCGCCGAAGAACAGACAGGCCATCACGGTCGCGGCTCCAAGCCCGCCGGTAAACGGGCCGGCGAGGCTTTCGGCAAAGGCGATCAGCCGACGGGAAAGACCTGCGGCCTCCATCAGCGCGCCGGCGAGGATGAAGGCGGGCAACGCCATCAGCGGAAACGATCCCACCGAAGACCATGCCATCTGCACCATCTTGATCGGGTTGTCGCCAAGATAGAGCATGGCGATCAGCGAAGCGACGCCGAGCGCCACCGTGATCGGCGCGCCGAGGATCAGCAGGCCGAAGAACGAACCGAACAGGATTTCAATGAGCAGGCTGTCCATCAGGGATGCCTCCGCTCATAAGCGCGCTGTTCGTCGGCGGCGAATTCCATCGCCGCCTCGACGCTCGCCTTGTCCGGATCGGCCGGATCGATGCCCATCACGAGTTTCATGTAATTGACCTGCAGGATGCGGATCGTCATCAGCGTGAAGGCGATCGGCAGCGCCAGATAGATGTAGCGCATCTCCCAGCCCAGCGTCTGGGCCTTCACGAACGGCTTCAGGCGGCCGATGAAATCGATTGATTCGATTACGAAAACGATGTTGAAGGCGATCCAGAACGCATCGCCGATGGCCTCGATGATACGGGCCTTCTTGCGCGACATCGCGTTCAACTGAAAGGTGACGCGGTTATGCGCCGCAATCCGCGCGGCATAGGACGCGCCGAAATAGGCGAACCAGACGAACAGGATGACCGACAGTTCCTCGATCCAGGTGATCGAGAAACCGAACAACTGGCGGGCGACGATCTGCACGAACAGAAGCGTCACGAACACGGCCAGCAGCACACGGCACACATGGCTTTCGAACTTGTCGACAAATGACCAGAATGCGGACATGGCAACCTCGGGAGGATTGGCGTGGACGGCGAAGCGTTGAGCAAGGGGACGTTGGCTTGTTACGGCCTCGCCTTCTCATGGGTCACCCTCGGGCTTGACCCGAGGGTCCAGGCAGCGCTTTCGGAGTGGCCTGGATGCTCGGGTCAAGCCCGAGCATGACACAGAGAGGGAGGGAGGGCCTTGCCGGCGACGGACAGCGCCCGGCGCCCCTCACCCATTACTTCGCCGGTTCGCGGCCGAGCGAGGTCAGCACGTTGTCCAGCACTTCCTTGCCGCCGATCTGGTCGTAGAATTTCGGCCAGACGGCCGTGGTGGCGAGGTCGATGAATTCCTGCTCGTTATTGGCCGGATCGGTGATCTCCATGCCGCGGCTGACGAGTTCTTCCTTGATCTTGGACTCTTCCGCCCGCAGGAATTCAGATGAGGCCTTGGTCGCGGCTTCGCCCGCGGCCAGCACCTGCTGCTGCTCTTCCTCAGACAGGCTTTCAAACAGCGCCTCGGAGATGATCAGCGGCTCGATCGAGAAGATGTAGTGCAGGTTGGTGATATATTTCTGCACCTCGTCGAACTTCATCGCGTAGACGGTCATGTAGGGATTGTCCTGGCCATCGACGACCTTCTGCTGAAGGGCGGCGAAGGTTTCGCCCCAGGCCATCGGCGTCGGGTTGACGCCCCAGCTCTTGTAGGTCTCAATCATGATCTCGTTCTTGGGAACGCGGATCACCAGGCCCTGCAGATCGTCCACGGTGGAGACCGGCCGCTTGGAGTTGGTCAGCACCCGGAAGCCGGAATAGGCCCAGCCGATGATGCGCACGCCGGCATCCTCGATGGTCTGCTCGATCATCTGCTGGCCGATCTCGCCCTGGGTGAGCTGTTCGGCATCGTCCTGGCTGAGGATCACGTAAGGCAGCGTCAACGTGCCGACCGATGGCGAGAACGGGGTGATGTTGTTGATCGCCAGAATCGAGAAATCGAGCGTGCCGGTGGCAGCCGCCGTCACGGTATCCTGCTCGTCGCCGAGCTGGCCGTTGAGGAACAGCTTGCCGGTCATTTCGCCGCCGGACTCTTCCTCCAGCGCCGCGATGAAGGCCTTGCCGAGCGCTTCCTGCGTGCCGCCCGCGCCGTCGCCGACCGCGATGCGGTATTCGGTTGCGGCAGCCGGAAGGCTGAGGGCGAGCACGGCGACGGCGCCGGTCACAAAACGGGTGAGAATGGTCATGTGTAGTCCCCTACTTTTGGATTGCTACGCCGCTTGATTGAGATCGCGGTCGCTTGACGGCCGTCAAGATTGCAGCAAGCGCGGTTCCGCGATATGTCCAGATAGGAGCTTCGTTAGGTCCAGATGAAAAGCACAATCGCAGCCGAGAGCATTTTCCTGCGCGCCGCCGACGCGCCGACCCTGCAGGGCCGGCTTGCGGCCGCGCTGGTGCGCGCCATTCTGGAAAGCGGCGCGCGGCCCGGCACCCGCCTGCCGTCAAGCCGGAAACTCGCCGAAGCGCTGGGCCTGTCGCGCATGACGGTGACGCTGGTCTATCAGGAACTTGTCGGCCAGGGCTATCTCGAAACCCTGCCGCGCTCGGGCGTCGCGGTCGCGGCAACCGCCCCGCACCGGGGGTTGACGGTCGCCGGCATGGCGGCGGGCGACACATCGCTTGACTGGTCGCGATGGCTTGCCGACCATCCGCCGCCCAGGCGGGTGATCCGCAAGCCGACGGATTGGCGCAGCTATCGCTATCCCTTCATCTACGGCCAGCCCGACCCACGCCTTTTCGACCATTACGCCTGGCGCGATTGCGCCCGCCGTGCGCTCGGCAGCCGTGATTTCGGCGATCTTTCCACCGATCGCTACGGCAGCGACGATCCGCTACTGATCGACTATATCTGCTCCAACACCCTGCCCCGGCGCGGCATCCATGCCCGGCCGGATGAGGTGCTGGTCACGCTCGGCGCGCAGAACGCGCTCTATATCGCGGTGGAGCTTCTGTGCCGCGCCGACCGGCCGTCCGTCACCGAGGAGCCGGGCTATCCCGATATCGCCGAGACGCTGCGCCGCTCGCAAAGCCCGGTCACCTTCCTGCCTGTCGACGGGCTGGGGCTGAACCCGCAAACCCTGCCGGACGATACAAGGCTGGTGATGATCACGCCAAGCCATCACATCCCCACCGGCTCGACCATGCCGCTCGGTCGCCGGCAGGAACTGCTGAACCGCGCAGCCGCCAAGGATTTCGTGATCGTCGAGGATGATTACGATTTCGAGATGTCCTATCTCGGCCCCTCCGCCCCGGCGCTGAAATCGCTCGATACCGAGGGCCGCGTTCTCTATATCGGCAGTTTCTCGAAATCGCTGTTTCCGGGTCTCAGGATCGGCTATCTGGTGGCGCCCGCCCCGCTGATCGCCAAGGCGCGCGAGCTGAGGACAATGCTGCTGCGCCACCCGCCCGGCCATCTGCAGCGCATCACAGCCTATTTTCTGGCGCTCGGCCATTATGACGCCCACATCGTGCGGCTGCGTGGCGCGATGGTGAAGCGGCGCGCGGTGCTGGATCAGGCGCTGGCCAGAAGCTGCCTGACGCTTGAAAGCGCGGCGGTGGCCGGCGGCGCGAGCGTATGGCTCAGAGGCCCCGACGGGCTCGACAGCGCGAGGCTCGCCGAGGAGTTGAAGGCGGACGGCGTGCTGATCGAACCCGGCGCTGTGTTCTTCGAAAACCCGCCGGAGCCCTGTCCGCTGTTCCGGCTCGGCTACGGCTCGATCGATTCCGCCGATATACCGCGCGGGATCGAACTGATCGATGCGGCGGTCAAACGGGCGGTGAAGATTTGAGGCATGGACGAACCGATCGGAATCAAACAGATTCCGGAATATGGTCAGGAGGTCGGAATGGAGCCGCTCGGCGAAATCATTGAAATCTGGCGCTATCCCGTCAGTTCGCTGGGCGGGGAGCGATTGACCTCCGCCGTGCTCGGCAGCGACGGCATTGCCTTCGATCGCGCCTGGTGCATCTGCGATGCCGAAACCGGCGCGCCCGCGGCCCCCGAGAAGGAATTGCGCTGGCGGCCGGCGCTGTTTCTCAGCGCCCGCCTTGGCGAGGACAACCGCCCGGAGATCGGCTTTCCCGATGGTGGATGGACGGGCGTGGACGACGCGGGTCTTGCGGAAAGGCTCGCCACCCATTTCGGCTTCGCCGTCGACGTGCGTCCCTACGCCCGCAACGCCGACGATACCGGCCCGGTTGCCGTCAACCGCTACCTCCCCTCGCCGATCCATCTTGTCACCACCGACGGTCTGAAACACCTTGCCACCCTTGCCGGGACTGACGAAGTCTCAAGCCGGCGGTTCCGTCCAAATGTGGTGCTGAAGACGCCCGGTCTTGCGGGATTTCCGGAGAAGGAATGGGTTACGCAAAGGCTGCAACTCGGACAGGCGCTGATCGTCGGTTTCGAGGAAACCCGCCGCTGCGGCATGACCATCGCGCCGCAGCCGGACATTGCCGAAAACGCCGATATCCTGCGCTCGCTCCTGCGCCACAACCGGCGCAATTTCGGCATCTACTGCACGATCGAGGAGCCCGGCTTCATTTCCACCGGCGACATCGCCAGCCGCGCCGCCTGAGCCCGTCAGGCGGCCGTCAGTTCGCCTTCGCTTTCGAGGATCGCGGCTGAAATCACATCGCCGATGTCGCGCGCGGACGTGATGCCCTGCACGAAGGGCAGCTTGTGCAGCAGGAAGGAGATCGAGCCGCAATAGAGGTTGCGGGAAAGGTTTTCGGTGAAGATCGGGCGGAAGGCCGCATCGAGATCGACGCCACCGGTGCGCACCATCCCGTCAGCCATAAGACTGCCCCGCGTCGAGGCCGGACTGACCACGCCCTGCCCGAGCAACGTCGGGAACGGCAGATCGCGGGCGGAAAGCGAACTCTGGCCGGTGGCGTCGATGAAGGCATCGAAGCGCAGTTCCTGCCCCGCAAAACGCACGACGGCGCCGCGCTGAACGCTCTCATTGTCGATCTCAGCATCGTCGCCGATGGCTTTCACAGAAAGCTTGCCGGCGCGGTACAACGCCAGCAGCCTGCGGATCGAATCATGTGGCACCGTGGCATAGTCATCGACGAACACGGTCTTGAAATGCTTGTGAAACCGTTCGAGGTCTGCGGCGTCCAGGTGCGGGATCGCACGGGCGATCACCTCATGCATGCGCAAGATCGCGTAGCGCCATTCGACGGTGTGCCGGCGCTTCTGGTTCATCTCCGCCTCGGCGAGGTTGCGCGCGGCAAAGACAAACGGATCGGCGGACTGACGTTCATTGAAATAGGCCGACGCCAGCGTCTCGACCGACAGCATGGAAAGGCCGATGCGGGCGGCGTAATCGGGATCGGCCAGTGCCAGCTCTTGCCTGAAAAGCGCGAAAATGGCGTCGAGCAGCCCGTGTTCATGGGTGGCGATCAGCCGTTCGATCGCCTCCTCGGTGCAAAAGACCAGCGGGCGATAGGGGATTTCGCAGTAGAAATCCGCCTCCGGCAGAATGCCCTTGCGCGACATCATCGTCGCGTTGAAGTCCTTCGTATCGGTATGTGGATGGTACTGCAGATCGCCCTGATCATCGAGCAGAAACCCGCCATGGGCGGTCGCGACCGTGATCAGCGCGTCGATGCCGCTGAGCGAGGTGCCGAGTATGCCGACCTTCGAGGGCGGGATCGACTTCAGTGCCGGCGCGGGCCAGGGCGAGACGAAATAGCCCGGACGGGTTTCAGTCGCCTCCGGCCAGTCATGGCCCGTTGCCAGCACCACATGATCGAAGACCGCCTTTTCGTAGTCGCCTGCCGGCGTTTCCACCGTCAGTTCGATATCGTCGCGCGTCAGCGCGATGTCGGACACGCGATGCGCGGCCTTCACCGCGATCCTGTGGCCATTCTCGCGCCCCTGTTGAACGAGCCCATAAAACTGCGCCTGAAGATATTCGCCCAGCACCACGCGGGTGTAGAAGGTGCGTTCGGCAATTGCATCGCGGGCGATGCCGAATTCCTGCAGCGTCGCGTCGTTCTGGCGGCGTAACCACGCGGTCAGGCTCTCGCAGATCGGCGGGATTTCGATACTGGCGATGTTGGAGAGCATCGCCCGGTCATTGATGTGCGGCTGGTAGGGCATGCCCTTGCCCGGCATATCCTCGCGCTCGAAAATCGTGATCTCGAGCGGCGCATGCTCGCCGATCAGCCCCTTGAGCGTGTAGATCCCGGTGGGACCGGAGCCGATGATCGCGATTTTGGAGGACATGGAGGAAAACCTCTGGAGAACTATCACTCCCATAACAGCCGAACGGCTCTATAAGTTCCCGCTTTGCCGCAGCCTTCCTTGACGCGGCCGAGTATTTCTGGCGCACTCTGCTCAAGCTCGCGCGCATCAAGCGCAGAAAGAGGAGACAGGGGAATGATGAGATTAATCGCGGGCAGCGCTTTCGTGGCGTTGCTTTCCGTTCCAGCCGCGGCCCAGCAGGCCGCCGACGCCGTGGCCCCGGAAATCGGCACGGTGGAACCCGGCTTTTCCGCCGCCTCGCCCGAGGTCGAAGCCGCCCTTGCCGCCAAGGCCGAAGGCCGGCCCGTCGAGGCCGAGAAATGGATGGTTGCCGCCGCCAATCCGCTTGCCGTGGAAGCCGGCGCGCGGGTGCTCGCCGAGGGCGGCAGCGCCGCCGACGCCATGGTGGCGGTGCAGGCGGTTCTCGGCCTCGTCGAGCCGCAATCCTCCGGCATGGGCGGCGGTGCGTTTCTGGTCTGGTACGATGCCGCGGAAAACCGGCTGACGACGCTGGACGGCCGCGAGACCGCGCCGCGCGCGGCGACGCCGAAACTGTTTCTCGATGACAATGGCGAACCGCTTCAGTTCTATGATGCCGTGGTCGGCGGCCGCTCGGTCGGCACGCCCGGAACGCCGATGCTGATGGAGGCGGCGCATGAGCGCTGGGGCAAGCTCGACTGGGCCGGCCTGTTCGATGATGCGATCGCGCTCGCCTCGGGTGGCTTTGCCGTTTCGCCCCGCCTTGCCGGACAGATCGCCGAGGACAGCGAACGGCTTGGCCGATTCACCACCACCGCCGATTATTTCCTGCCCGGCGGTGAACCGCTTGCCGCCGGCGATCAGCTCCAGAACCCGGCCTATGCCGAAACGCTGACGGCACTCGCGGCAGATGGCGCTGACGCTTTCTATTCCGGCGCAATCGCTAAGGATATCGTCGGCACCGCACAACAGGCCGAAGGCAACCCCGGCCTGCTGGCGCTGGAGGATCTCGCCGCCTATCGGGTGATCGAACGCGATCCGGTGTGCGTGGCCTATCACGGCTACGACGTCTGCGGCATGGGGCCGCCCTCCTCCGGCGCGCTTACCGTCGGCCAGATCCTCGGCCTCACTGCCGAGAAGGACCTCGCATCGCTCGGGCCTGACAATCCGGAAAGTTGGCGGCTGATCGGCGATGCCTCGCGCCTCGCCTTCGCCGATCGCGGCCGTTACATGGCCGACACCGATTTCGTACCGATGCCGCTGAACGGGCTGGTCGCTCCGGACTATCTGGGGATGCGCGCGAAACTGCTTGACGGCGACCACGCGCTGGAGACCGTGGAGCCCGGCCTTCCCGCCTGGGATCACGCTATGATCCGCTATGGCGACGGGACGGCGATCGAACTGCCGTCCACCACCCAGATCGTGATTGTCGATGCCGATGGCAACGCGCTTTCGATGACCTCCACCATCGAAAACGGCTTCGGCAGCCGGCTGATGACGAAGTCGGGCTTTCTGCTGAACAACGAGCTCACCGACTTCTCCTTCGCCACCCATGACGAGGCCGGCTATCCGATCGCCAACCGCGTCGAACCCGGCAAGCGGCCGCGCTCGTCAATGGCGCCGACCATCGTGATGAAGGACGGCAAGCCGGTTTTGGTCATCGGCTCGCCGGGCGGCAGTTCGATCATCGGCTATGTCGCGCAAGCCGTGATCGCCTATCTCGATTGGGACATGAACGTGCAGGAGGCCGTCGCCATGCCGCATCTGCTGAACCGCTTCGGCACTTATGATATCGAGGCGGGAACCAGTGCGGAAGCCATGGCAGCGCCGCTGGAAGCGATGGGGTTCAAGGTGAAGATCGGTCCGCAAACCTCCGGCCTGCAGGCGATCGCCATCAAGGATGGCATGCTCTACGGCGGAGCGGACCCGAGACGCGAAGGCATTGCGCTTGGGGAGTAATAGTGCCGGCCCGGCAAATGGTGCCAGCGATTGAATTCGGGACCTCAACCTTGCTCCCAATACTCTCTCCCGCTGGCGGGAGAGATGCCCCGAAAGGGGCAGTGAGGGTGGCGCGGCATTTCAAATTGTGAGGGCGTTCGCGGGGACATTCTCCCCCCTCACTGTCGCTTTCGCGACATCTCTCCCCTCCGGGGCGAGAAGATTGGGGGGCTTTGCGGCGGCGTCTTCACACATACGCCGCCCGTCAGGGATCAGTTGCCCTTGGGCTGGCCGCGTTCGCGCCGGGCGATGCGGTCCAGCACCGCGTGAACGAGCTTGCCCTCCTCGCCTTCGAAAAAGGCGGTGGCGATCTCGACATATTCGGTGACGATGACGGCGGTGGGCACATCGGGCTTGGAGACGATTTCCAGAACGCCCGCGCGCAGGATGGCGCGCAGTGTCGAATCGAGCCGCGACAGCGTCCAGCCCTCGGAGATCGCGCCGGCGATCATCGGGTCGAGAGTCTTCTGGTCCTTCACGACGCCGGTGACGATCGCGCGGAACCAGGCCGGATCGGCCTTCAGATAGGTGTCGCCGTCAACTTCCTTGCCGAGGCGGTAGACCTCGTATTCGGCCAGCACATCGGCAAGCGCGGTTCCGCCGATATCCATCTGATAGAGGGCCTGAACGGCGGCGAGGCGTGCTGCGCCCCGCTGATTGGCGGTCTTTTCCGTGGTCATGATGCTCCTCGCAATCCGGTCAGGATGCGGTCAGTAATTTTGCGCGACAGCGCTCGTTGTGCCGCTAAACCATGCGGGCGAGCGGCTTGCAAGTGTTTTGCTGAAATTCAGTCGTGCTGGACGCCGGTTTCGCGGGCGATCTTGGCCGAGAACTCGGTGATGATCTCCTCGAAATCCTCCGTGGTGGAGAAATCGCGATAGACCGAGGCGAAGCGCACGAAGGCGACGTCGTCGAGGTTCTTCAGCGCTTCCAGCACCAGAAGGCCGATTTCCTCCGACTGCACCTCCGGCTCGCCCGAGCTTTCCAGACGCCGGACGATGCCGGAGACGGCCCGCTCGATCCGCTCGCGCTCGACCGGGCGCTTGCGAAGCGCGATCTCGAAGGAGCGCACCAGCTTGTCGCGGTCGAACGGCACCTTGCGGCCGTTCTTCTTGACCACGACGAGTTCGCGCAGCTGCACGCGCTCGAACGTGGTGAAGCGCCCGCCGCAATCCGGACAGACGCGCCTGCGGCGGATGGACGTATTGTCCTCCGCCGGGCGCGAATCCTTGACCTGGGTATCAGGCGAATTGCAGAACGGGCAGCGCATCAGCCCATATAGCCATACATCGGGAAGCGCTCGGTGAGGTTCACCACCTTGTCGCGCACCGCCGCCTCGACAGCGGCATTGCCCTCGTCGGAATTGACCTGCTTCAGCCCGTCGAGCACCTCGACGATCAGCGAACCGATCTCGGTGAATTCCTTCTCGGTGAAGCCGCGCGTGGTGCCGGCCGGGGTGCCGAGACGGACGCCCGAGGTCACGAACGGCTTTTCCGGATCGAAGGGGATGCCATTCTTGTTGCATGTGATGTAGGCGCGGCCAAGGGCTGCCTCGGCGCGCTTGCCGGTGGCGTTCTTCTTGCGCAGGTCGACCAGCATGGAATGGTTGTCGGTGCCGCCCGAGACGACATCGAGGCCACCTTCCATCAGCGAGCCGGCCAGCGCACGGGCGTTCTTCACCACCTGCTCGGCATATTGCTTGAACTCCGGCTGGAGCGCCTCGCCGAAGGCAACCGCCTTGGCCGCGATGATGTGCATCAGCGGGCCGCCCTGAAGGCCGGGGAACACGGCCGAATTGACCTTCTTGGCGATGTCGGCGTCATTGGTCATGACCACGCCGCCGCGCGGGCCGCGCAAAGACTTGTGGGTGGTGGTGGTGACCACATGGGCATGCGGACACGGAGACGGATGCACGCCGCCTGCGACCAGACCGGCGATATGGGCCATATCGACCATCAGATAGGCGCCGATCGAATCGGCGATCTCGCGGAAACGCTTCCAGTCCCAGATGCGCGAATAGGCCGTGCCGCCTGCGATGATCAGCTTCGGGCGATGCTCCTCGGCCTTCGCCGCGACTTCATCCATGTCGATGCGGTTGTCTTCCCTGGAAACGCCGTAGGAGACCACGTTGAACCATTTGCCCGACATGTTGACCGGCGAACCATGGGTCAGGTGCCCGCCCGAATTGAGGTCGAGACCCATGAAAGTGTCGCCCGGCTGCAACAGCGCCAGGAACACGGCCTGGTTCATCTGCGAGCCGGAGTTCGGCTGGACGTTGACATATTCGACGCCGAACAGCTTCTTGGCGCGCTCGATCGCGAGTTCCTCGGCGATATCGACGAACTGGCAGCCGCCGTAATAGCGCTTGCCCGGATAACCCTCGGCATATTTGTTGGTCATGATCGAGCCCTGAGCCTCGAGCACGGCGCGCGAAACGATGTTTTCCGACGCGATCAGCTCGATCTCGTGACGCTGACGACCGAGTTCCTTGCCGATCGCATCGAAGATATCGGGATCGGTGTCGGCAAGCGAACGGTTGAAGAAGTTCTCGGTAAACGCGGTCTGACTGGTCATCGCGGGCTCCTCAGGGTTTATCGCGGAAGCATTCCGTAAAGGCGCTTGCGTTCTAACGCCGGCCTTCAAAACGTGCAATAGACGAATGCCGCCGCCAAGCATTGCTCAGCGGCGGCATTTTGGAAGCCGAAAACGTCGGACGGGCGGAAACGCCTATTCGATGCCGGTCGTGGTCTGCAGCGCCAGTTCCGGCGCGCCGTCGAGATTGTAGATGTCGTCGCGGAACTGCACGATTCCGTCCTTCGTCGACCAAGCGGTGATATAGACGAAGTGGTTCGGCACCGGATCGGCGAGGTTCACCGGGGTGGAGATCCCGGCGTGGATCGTTTCCTCGATCTTCTGGCGGTTCCAGCCGGGGGTGTTCTTCAGCAGCCATACGTCGAGGTCGCGGACGTTCTCGATGCGCACGCAGCCCGATGATTCGAAGCGCAGAATGTCGTTGAACAGCGACTGGCTGGGCGTGTCGTGCATGTAGACAGCATGCTTGTTGTGGAAGTTGATCTTGGTCGAGGCCATGGCGCTGTTGGGGCCCGGATCCTGACGGAAGGTCAGGTTGGGGGCCTTCTCGGCGTTCCAGTCCACCGTCAGCGGATCGACTTCCTGGCCCTTGTTGTCATAGAGCCGGATCTTGTTGTCGACCAGATAGTTCGGGTCCTCGCGCATCAGCGGCATGATATCCTTCTGGATGATCGAGCGCGGCACGGTCCAGGGCGGATTGAAGATGATCTCGAAGATCTTCGAATTCAACAGCGGCGTCGGTCGCGAGGGGCGACCGACAATAGCGACATTGCGCAGTGCCACGGCATTGTCTTCCACCGCTTCGCAATAAGCTGCCGGAATGTTGACCAGAACGTAGCGCTGGCCGAGATCGGAACCGAGATCCTCGACGCGCGTCAGATTGGTTTCGAGCTGGGCGAGACGCACGGCGGCGCTGACATTGAGCGCCTTCAGCGTGTATTCATCGATATAGCCGGTTTCGGCGAGGCCGTGACGGGCCTGGAACCGCCTCACCGCGCCCTGCACATAGGAATCGTAGGAATCGGAGATGCCCGCTTCCTGCGGCAGGTCGCCGGAGACGATCAGGCGCTGGCGCAACTGGCGCACCGACGGATCGTAGACGCCGAACTGGAGCGGCACATTGGGATGCACTTCCGGCCAGCCGCCATTGGCATTGATCCGCTGGTACTCCGCCATCGCCTGCATGATGTTCATCGGCGCGTTGGGGCTGAGGATCGGCTGGTTGGAGCTGACGGCGGCCTGCGCGCGCGAGGTTACGGCGTCAAACTGCTCGTCCCATTTGCCGCGGCCGGGCGTGTTGATCAAAGCGTCGACGGCCGATTGCGCGGCGGCAAGCTTTGGCAGCGCCACAGCGCCCGCAGCGGCGGCGATGAAACCGCGTCGCGACACGGTCCTGACGGTCTTGTTCAGGTCTTTTGTCATAGAATCCAGTTCTCTTCTGTCCCGCGGGCGTCGAGGACGCCTCTATGGATGTGCCTTGCACATCAATATGGCCAATTGTTGTCGGGTTTCAAATCGATACCGACGGCATTTTCCGGCAGATTCTAGCGCCGACGAATGAAGGCAAGGTAAATCCAGAAAGCGGCGTAGAGGCCAAACAACAAAACGTGAATGCCGACAAGCGCGGCGGCGGCCCCGACCAGGAACATTTCGACGGCCGCCCCGATGGCCCAAAGCACGAGCCCCCAGCCGACGCCGAACCACAGACCGGCCGCGGCGGCGGGATAGGCAACCGCGAGCACGACCTCGACGATGCGTTCGTTGGAACTGACCAGATCGAACCGTCCCGTGCCGGCAAGGCCGATCAGCTCGGCCCAGTTGTAAAGCGCGACCGCCATCAAGAACGCGGCCACGCAGCGCTTGAAGACCATGAAGGCCATCTGCGAAAAACTGGGTTGTGGCGGACGTGTCTGCTCGGAATTCATCGCCGCCTTATACGCTGCAAAAATCGAAGTTACAAACCCTGACGCAACGCGCCAAAGCGACAAAATGGCGTGTTTGTCCGGGCGGTGCGACATGCTACAAGCCGACCTGAACGAAGCAGCGCCGGAGAAGACGATGAGCGAGCCGAACGACAAGACCCATCTCGTGGACAGGATCACCGGTCACCGCCGCATGCGCCGCATCCGCAAGGCCGAATGGACCCGCCGGCTGGTGCGCGAAAACAGGCTCACGGTCGACGATCTGATCTGGCCGGTCTTCGTGATTCCCGGTGACAATATCGAGGAACCGATCCCGGCCATGCCCGGCGTCAGCCGCATGAGCGTCGACCGGCTGGCGGAGGCGGCGAAGAAGGCCGAGGGTCTCGGCATCCCCGCGATCGCCACCTTCCCCAATATCGAGCTCGAAAAGCGCGACATGTCGGGGTCGGAAATCCTCAACCCCGACAATCTCATCAACCGCGCCACGCGGGCGCTGAAGAAGGCCGCGCCCTCGCTTGGGGTGATCACCGATGTCGCGCTCGACCCGTTCACCAGCCACGGCCATGACGGCATCCTCACCGGCGACGAAATCGTCAACGACGCGACCGTCGACCATATCTGCGAGGCAGCCGTCGCCCAGGCCGAGGCCGGCGCTGATATCATCGCGCCTTCGGAAATGATGGATGGGCGCATCGGCGCGATCCGCGAGCGCCTCGACATGGCGGGCTTCCAGGATGTCGGGATCATGTCGTATGCGACGAAGTTCTCCTCCGGCTTCTACGGCCCCTACCGCGAGGCGATCTCGACCAAGGGACTGCTGAAGGGCGACAAGGCGAGCTACTACATCGACACCGCCAACGGTACCGAGGCGCTGCGCGATGCAGCGCTCGATGTAGAGGAAGGCGCCGACATGCTGATGGTCAAGCCCGGCCTGCCCTATCTCGACATCTGCTGGCGCATCAAGGAGGCCTTCGGCCTGCCGGTGTTCGCCTATCAGGTCTCCGGCGAATACGCGATGATCAAGATGGCCGCGGAACGCGGAGCGATCGACGGCGAGAGGGTGATGATGGAAACGCTGCTGTCGTTCAAGCGCGCCGGCTGCGACGGAATTTTGACCTATTTCGCGATCGAGGTCGCGCAAAAGCTGGCGAAATCATAGTCTCGAGGGGCTGAATTATTGCATTCCCCCAGCCAATACCCACATCGGGTTTGGAACCACGATTGACAACGGAGACAACGATGAGCCTCGAACGCAACATGACCTATTCGGCCCCGCCGGCCAGCGACGCCTATTCCGGCGTGCTGTCGCGGCGCGTTCTGGCATTCATCTTCGATTATATCGTGATCGCCATTCTCTGGGTGCCGGCCGCCGTTCTGCTGTTCTTCGTCGGTATCGCCACGCTCGGCCTCGCCTTCTTCCTCTATCCGGTGCTCTATTTCATCGTGGCGGCGCTTTATTTCGGCTTCAGCCTCGGTGGCTCCGCCCAGGCCTCCCCCGGCATGCGGGCGATGGGTCTCAGAATGCTGCGCACCGATGGGCTGAGGATCGATTTCCTGACCGCGCTGGTGCATCTGGCGCTGTTCTGGCTGTTCAACTCGCTCCTGACGCCGCTGATCCTGCTGGTCGGCCTGTTCACCGACCGCAAGCGCCTGCTGCATGATTTCCTGATCGGCGCGGTCGTGGTGCGCGAGGAAGCGCGCTACTGAACTGCGGGAAACGCTCATCCCGCACATCAGAAAGGTTGACGTTCCCGTGAATTGCGCCATCCTGTGATCAAGTTTCGTTGCATGGTGCGCCGGGCATGAATACGCAGACCACTCAGTCGCCACAGTTCTATCTGACCGCGCCGGCGCAATGCCCCTATCTGGAGGCGGAGCGTGAGCGCAAGGTGTTCACCCATCTCGTCGGCCCCCGCGCCGGCGAGATGAACGACCTTTTGACCCAGGGCGGGTTCCGGCGCTCGCAGAACATCGCCTATCGCCCGGCTTGCGAGCACTGTCGCGCCTGCGTTTCGGTACGCATCGTCGCCGGTGAATTCCTCCTCGGCCGCTCGCTGCGCCGGATACAGGCAAGGAACGCCGATCTCGTCGGCGTCGAACGCCCGGCCTATGCCACCGCCGAACAATTCGACCTGTTCCGCACCTATCTCGACAGCCGCCACCAGCGCGGCGGCATGGCCGATATGAGCCTCGACGATTACAAGGTGATGGTGGAGGAAACCCATGTGGAGACCCGCCTGATCGAGTATCGCGTGGCGACCGGCCTTTTGGAGGAAGAGGGCGAACTGGTGGCCGTTGCGCTGTCCGATTTCATGGTCGATGGCCTGTCCATGGTCTATTCCTTCTTCAACCCGGCCTATGTGAAGCGCTCGCTCGGCAGCTTCATGATCATCGACCATGTGGCGCGCGCCCGGACGATGGGCCTTCCCTATGTCTATCTCGGCTATTGGGTGAAGGGCTCGCGGAAGATGGACTACAAGAAGCGCTTCCAGCCCCAGGAACATCTGACCGGCCAAGGCTGGGAACGCGCCGACCCAGGCGATTTCGAAGCCTAGCCCGTCACGCCGTTCCGTATTTTTCGCCCGCCCCATGTAGAAGCCGGCGCGTCCCTGCGCTAAGTTTCCTGACGATTATCAATGCGATGCGCTTTCGCATCGCCAGAGAAGGGGTCAGAACGCATGCTGAAAGAATTCCGTGATTTCATCGCAAGAGGCAATGTCGTCGATATGGCGGTCGGCATTATCGTGGGGGCCGCCTTTACCGCGATCGTCCGCTCGGTGGTCTCCGACCTGATCGACCCGGTCATCGGCCTGATCGTCGGCGGCATCGATTTCTCGGACATGTATGTGGTTCTGAGCGGCAGCGTGCCGGATGGCGCGAGCCTTGCGGCCGCGCGCGAGGAAGGAGCCGCGATCTTCGCCTATGGCGCCTTCATCACCGCGGTCATCAACTTCATGATCATCGCCTTCGTCGTGTTCATGCTGGTCAAGGCGATCAACCGCATGCGCGCGGCCGCCGAGGCCCACAGGAAGGCCGCCGAGGAGCAGGCCGCCGTGGCCGATCCGCCGCCCGGCCCGAGCGAACTTCAGGTGCTGCTTGAAATCCGCGACGAGTTGAGAAAGCGGGACGCCGGCACGACCTCCTGAGAAAAACCGCTGAAATGCGCCAAACTTGCGGCTTCGGAATTGCCAAACCGGACTGATTCCGAAAAGATTAGCCATTACGAATTGAGTGAAAGCCGCATGTCGGCTTTTGCCGCGCGGCCGAGGGGGACGGTCGCAACGGCCTCTTGCTCTCTTTCCCCGAAAGGGGAAAGCCGCATGTCCAACCGCACCCGCCTTGTCGCGATCATTCTCGCCGCCCTGCCGCTGACGGCCGCAGCGGAGGACCTGCCGCCCTCGCGCACGTCCGCCCTGCCGGTTCCGCCCGGCCAGATCGACAAGGCCGTCGAAGCGCTGGACGGCATCGTCGCCGGGATAAAGGAGCGGAGCGGCGTCCCCGGCATCGCGGTCGCCGTCGTCCATGACGGCGAGACGGTCTATGCCAAGGGCTTCGGGCTGCGCGGCGAGGGCGATGCGCCGGTGACCGCCGAAACCGTGTTCCAGATTGCCTCCGTGTCGAAATCGATCGCCGCCACCGTTGTTGCCCATCAGGTGAGCGAGGGCGTGGTCTCCTGGGACAGCCGGATGCAGGACCTGCTGCCCTGGTTCAGGCTTTCCGATCCCGCAATCACGGCGCAACTGACGGTTGGCGACCTGTTTTCCCACCGCTCCGGCCTGCCGGACCATGCCGGCGACGACCTCGAGGATCTCGGCTTCGGCCGGGAGATCATTCTGGAGCGCCTCGCCCAACTGCCTCTCGCCCCCTTCCGCACCAGCTACGGCTATACCAATTTCGGCCTGACGGCGGCGGCCGAGGGCGTGGCGCAGGCCTCGGGCATGGCCTGGAGCGATCTCGTATCGCAATCGCTTCTCGAACCGCTCGGCATGACAACCGCCAGCGCCCGGTTCGATGATTTCATGGCGCGCGACAACCGCGCCGTGCCGCAGGCGCTGCAGCCCTCGGGCAGCTTCGCGCCGCTGTTCCAGCGCGACCCGGACGCGCAGTCGCCGGCGGGCGGCATGAGCGCCTCGGTGGAAGACATGGCGAAGTGGATGAAGATGGTGCTGGCCGAGGGCGGCGATCTGATCGACGCCGATGCGCTGATGCCGGCGATCAGCCCGCAGGCCTTTTCCGGCAGGCCGCATGTCGCCGACGAGCGCCCCGGCTTTTACGGCTACGGCTTCAACACCGGCGTTTCCTCCAGCGGCCGCGTGGTGCTTAGTCATTCCGGCGCGTTCATCATGGGCACCGCCACCGCCTTCACGCTGATCCCCTCGCTCGATCTCGGCATCGTCACGCTCACCAACGCCTCGCCGGTCGGCGTGCCGGAATCGATCAACGCCTCCTTCGCCGATATCGCCCAGACCGGCGCAATCGAGCGCGACTGGTTCTCTGGGTATAACCCTCTGTTCATGAGCTTTTACGAACCGCTCGGCCATACCGCGGGCATGCCCTTCCCGGCAGCCGCCGCCCCCGCCCCGGCCTTGGAAACCCTGACCGGCACCTATGCCAACGCCTATTTCGGCACAGTCGAAATCCGCGAAGCCGCCGGCCGCCTCACCCTCTACGCCGGCCCCGAAGACATGGCCTTTCCCCTGGAACACTGGGACGGCAGCACCTTCGTCTTCGACATTGAAACCGAAAACGCCGCGATCGCCTCACGCTCGACGGCGACCTTTACCGACGGTGAGGGCGAGACCGAGATGCTCGAGATCGAGCTGTTTTCCGTGGATGGCGTGCCGGGTCAGTTCGAGCGGATGTGAGGGAGCAACCGCGCGTGGCAAGCCGACGAAAATTCGCGCTTGCCATGTTCTTGATTTGTTCGTAGACTTGACCTCGTCTTCAACCGCAGGACGGCATGGGGTCTCGATCCGCCTCCGTGCCGGCGCAGCAAGCTGAAAGCGTCGTCTCATGCTCAGTGAATATCTGCCGCAACTGATGCTCGCATGGTCGATCCTGTTGGTGGGCGTGTTGTCGCCCGGACCGAGCGTGATGCTGATCCTGGGGGTCGCCATGGGTCAGGGACGTGGCGCCGCCGTGGCGACGGCGCTGGGGGTTGCCTGCGGCAGCATGACGCTTTCGATCGCCACCGTGCTCGGTCTTTCGATCATCTTCGCAGAGCTTGCCCATGCAATGGAGATCGTGCGCTTCGCGGGTGCCGGTTATCTGTTCTTCCTGGCGTTCAAATCCTTCGGCAAGATGCTCGATCCGCCGCCGCTTTCGCCGCTCGTGCCCGGGCTGCGCTCGTTCCGGCGGCAGGTCGCCGGCGGCTATCTGCTGCAGGTCTCGAACCCCAAGGCGATCATGTTCTGGCTGGCGATCGCCGGCGTCGGCGGCGTTGGCGATGCCCCCGCCCCTATTGTCCTGCTGTTCGTCGCCGGATCGTTCCTGATGTCTTTCACCGGCCACGGCGCCTATGCGTTGCTGCTCTCCAGCGCCATGGTCCGCGCCGGCCTCACCCGCTTCCGCCGCGTGGTGGAGGCGGCTCTGGGCGGCTTCTTCGTGTTCGCCGGCGTGAAACTGCTGACGGCAAAGGTTTGACCGACCCGGTTATGTTGCGGAACGCCAAGCGCTATCGAGACGCTTAGCCCGTTCATGATTCCGTTCGGGAATCTGGCGAGAGCGCACCCATGATACAGCAGTTCGAGATTGTCCCGCCTCCCTGACGTGATGTGGATATGCTGCGCAGTTCCTGTGCCAGACGGGTGAGATCGGCAATCTTGCCTTCGACTTCGGCAAGATGCACGGCCGCTATTCGATCGACCTCGTCACAGGCGCGTTCTGCGTCGGAGGACAGTTCGAGAAGCGTGCGTATCTGGTCAAGCGTGAAGCCGAGCGCACGGCAACGCCGGATGAAGTGCAGCCTGTCGAGCGTTTTGCCGCTGTAAACGCGATAATTGCCCGGACTGCGCGCCGGTTCCGGCAACAGACCGATCTTCTCATAATAACGGATAGAGCGGTTCTGTGTTTGACGGAATCAAAGGGATTCCCCTTTTGCTGGTTTTGTGATTCAAGATGCTGGCTGGGCAGGAGGCCAGCATCTGATGACGGCACCTCTTTCCAATGATCTTCGTAAGCGTGTGGTTCTTGCCATTGAGGCTGGCGAGAGCTGCCGCTCGGTCGCTTCCCGCTTTGGGGTTTCCGTGTCTGCTGCAGTGAAGTGGTCGCAGCGCTACCGGGCGACAGGTTCGGTCGCGCCCGGCAAGATGGGTGGCCATCGCAAGCGCATACTGGAACCGCACCGGGCCTTCATCATCGAGCGCATCAACCAGACCTCGCATCTGACGCTGCACGGGCTGAAGGATGAACTGGCTGCGCGTGGCGTAAAGGTCTCGCACGATACGGTCTGGAAGTTCCTGCGGCGCGAGGGTCTCAGCTTCAAAAAAAACACTGTTCGCCCTTGAGCAGGCGCGCGCCGACATCGCCAGACGGCGTCAACGCTGGCAGACTTTGCAGGCCGGCCTCGACCCCAGCAGGCTGGTGTTCATCGATGAAACCTGGATCAAGACCAATATGGCCCCGCTTCGGGGATGGGGCAAACGCGGCAAACGCCTTCGCGGCTTTGCGCCGCATGGGCATTGGCGAACCCTGACCTTTCTCGGCGCGCTGCGCTGCGACCGGCTGACGGCCCCTTGCGTCTTCGACGGGCCGATCAACGGCCAGTGCTTCCAAGCCTATGTCGAGCAGATCCTCGTGCCCACTCTCAAGCCCGGTGATATCGTCGTCATGGACAATCTCGGCAGCCACAAGTCAGCCGCGATCCGCAAGGCGATCAAAGCGGCAGGCGCAAGGCTATGGTTCCTGCCGCCCTATTCGCCCGATCTCAATCCGATCGAACAGGCGTTCGCCAAGATCAAACACTGGATGCGTATGGGGCAGAAGCGAACCGTCGAGGAAACATGGCGGGCCATCGGCCGCCTCGTCACCACCATCAAACCGCAAGAGTGCGCAAGTTACCTTGCAAATGCTGGATACGCTTCCATTAAAAACTGAAACGCTCTAGTGACGACCTTGGTGCCCGTTCCCCGGGCAAGATCGCCAATCGAAAGCGCGCGGACAGGCATGAGACCCCTTGACCCTATAGTAACTATAGACCGCATCCTATCGCCTGAAAGCTGAAGTTGCGAGTCTGTAGCCGATGCCCTGCTGTTCCGATGACGTCTGCTCCTCCCGCACCGCAATGGGCCGCTACCGCGTGGTCCTTTGGATCGTGCTGGCGATCAATGCCGCAATGTTTCTCATCGAGATCATCGCGGGCCTGGCCGCGGGATCCGCGGCGCTTCAGGCGGATGCGCTCGACTTTTTTGCCGATGCGGCGAACTACGGCATAAGCCTTTTCGTGCTGGGCCTGGGCTTGCACTGGCGCGCCCGCGCCGCGCTGCTCAAGGGAGCCTCGATGGGGCTTTTCGGCTTGTGGGTCATTGCGAATATTGTCTGGCATACGCTGACCGGGACGGTCCCGTCATGGAGCACGATGGGCGTTGTCGGTATCGCGGCGCTTGGCGCCAACCTCGTCTGCCTCGCACTGCTCTATGCCTGGCGCAACGGCGATGCGAACATGCGCTCGGTCTGGATTTGCTCCCGCAACGATGTGCTGGCCAACATCGCTGTGCTGGCGGCCGCGGTCGGGGTGTTCGGCACGGGCACGGGCTGGCCCGACATAATCGTGGCTGCCGTGATGGCCGTCCTGGCGTTGCAGGGCGCGGTGACGATCATTCGTCAGGCCCGTGGCGAGGTGCGCTCGCTCGCCGCGAGAACCGGCGTTACCAGCCCTGTAAGGGGCCGCTGACCGCCGAGCGGCAAAAGGCGAGGCGCGACACCGGTCGCCTCGCTTGCTACCCCCTGAACTTGCCGTTTCTCGGAAAGCCCTTGGGCGCGATGCGGCCGGCCATGGCGCGGTCGCCGCGCCATTCCAGCAGTTCTTCGGCGGTGCGCATATGGGTGCGGCCGGCGCTGTCGGTCCAGCTAAGGCCGTCGGCGATCGCGAAGCATTTGGCGTCCGACAGGCCGCCATCCTTGTAGCGCTGCAGGCGCACGCCCTTGCCGCGGGCCATCTCGGCGACCTGCGACATCGGGAACACGATCAGCTTGCGGTTTTCGCCGATGACGGCGATATGGTCACCCGCTGCCGGCGTCAAAAGCTTGACTTCGTCCTTGGCCGAAACATTCATCACCTGCTTGCCCTTGCGGGTGTTGGCGACCATCTGGTCTTCCTCGATGATGAAGCCGTTGCCGGCGGTGGACGCGATCAACTGCTTGCGGCCGGCCTCATGCACGAAGGCGGTGACGACATCCTGGTCGGCATCGATATCGACCATGATCCGCAGCGGCTCGCCATGGCCGCGCCCGCCGGGCAGCTTGTCGGCGCCCAGCGTGAAGGCGCGCCCCCCAGTGGTGACGATCAAGAGCTTGTCGGTCGTCTGCGCCGGGAAGGCGAGCTTCAGGCCGTCGCCTTCCTTGAAGGCAACGCCGGAGGTATCGACATGGCCCTTCAGCGCCCGGATCCAGCCCTTTTCGGAAATCACGATCGTGACCGGTTCCTTCTCGATCATCGCCTGCTGGATCGCCTCGACATCGGTATCGGGCGCAATGTCGAAGGTCGAGCGGCGTTTGCCGAGTTCGGTCGCCTTGGCGAAGGTTTTCTTGACCTCGCCGATTTCCCACGCAACGGTCTGCCACTGCTGGGTTTCGGAGGCGAGCAGCGCCTCGATATCGGCTTTTTCCGCCGACAGCGCATCGAATTCCTTGCGGATTTCGATTTCCTCGAGCTTGCGCAGAGCGCGCAGCCGCATGTTGAGGATCGCTTCGGCCTGGACATCGGTGATCTCGAAGCGGGCGATCATCACGGCCTTCGGCTCATCCTCCTCGCGGATGATCTTGATCACCTCGTCGAGGTTGAGATAGGCGACGAGCAGGCCGCCGAGGATTTCAAGCCGGCGGTCGATGGCGGCAAGGCGATGGCGGGAGCGGCGCTGCAGCACCTCACGGCGGTGGCCGAGCCATTCCTTCAGCACGTCGACAAGGCCCATAACCTTCGGCACCTTGCCCTGTGAGAGCACATTCATGTTCATCGAGAAGCGCTGTTCGAGATCGGTGAGCTTGAACAGCGATTCCATCAGCAGCGCCGGGTCGACGGCGCGCGATTTCGGCACCAGAACGACGCGGATGTCTTCGGCCGATTCATCCTGGATATCTTCCAGGAGCGGCAGGCGGCGAGCGATCAGGAGTTCGGCGATCTTCTCGATCAGCCGCGACTTCTGCACGCCATAGGGAATTTCGGTGACGACGATCTGGTAGTTGCCGCGGCCGAGGTCTTCCTTTTCCCAGCGCGAGCGCAGCCGGAAACCGCCGCGGCCGGTCTTGTAGGTCTCGACCATCGAGGCAAAATCCTCGACGATGATCCCGCCGGTCGGAAAATCCGGGCCCTGGATCATGTTCGCCTTCGGCCCGTCGGCGTCCGGCAGCGTCATGATGTCCTCGACGGTGGCGTCGGGATGCTTGATCAGGTAGATCGCCGCCTCGCACAGCTCGTGGGCATTGTGCGGCGGGATGGAGGTCGCCATGCCGACGGCGATGCCGGTGGAGCCGTTGGCGAGCAGGTTCGGGAAGGCGCCGGGCATCACCACCGGCTCCTCGTCCTCCTCGTTATAGGTCGGGCGGAAATCGACGGCGTCCTCGCCAATGCCATCCAGCATCAGCGCGGCGACATCGGTCATGCGCGCCTCGGTGTAGCGCATGGCGGCCGCGCTATCGCCGTCGATATTGCCGAAATTGCCCTGGCCGTCGACCATCGGGTAACGCTGGGCGAAATCCTGCGACAGACGCACCAGCGCATCATAGATCGAGGCGTCGCCATGGGGATGGAACTTACCCATGACATCGCCGACAATGCGGGCGCATTTCTTGTAGGCGGCGTTCGGGCGCACGCCGATCTCGCTCATGCCGTGAATGATGCGGCGGTGCACGGGCTTCAGCCCGTCGCGCACATCCGGCAGCGCCCGGTGCATGATCGTCGAAAGCGCATAGGCGAGGTAGCGTTCCTCAAGGGCCTTGCGCAGGTCCACGGCGTCCGTGTGTCCGTCGCCGTTTTCCGGTGGCGTGATTTCTTTTCCCATGGGTTTCTGTTAGAGGATACAACCCTTGCCCGCAAGGCGGGGCCGCCCGCAATCCCCTGAAAACAAGGGAAAACGCGCCGCATTCACCGGGCATTCATAGCAAAATTGCAATTCGGCCTTATATGGCCAATAAACCGTAGCGCAACATCTCATTTTCAGGGAGCACTTCATGCCCACATCACGTCTCACGCAGCTTCTTCTCGCAGGCAGTTTTCTGGCCGCATCGGGCGCTCCCGCGTTTGCCCTCGACACCGACGATCTGATGGCCAAGCTGAAGGCCGTCACCGAAAAACAGTCGCACATGACCTTCACCTATGACAGCGTCGAGGAAGGCTCGGATGGAAGCGTGACGGTCTCCGGCATGGAGTTTTCGCCCCTGGCGGAAGCGGGCGAGGAGATGGACGAATTCAAGCAGAAGGCGCCGATCACGCTCGACCTTCAGGACGTTCAGGAAAATGCCGACGGCAGCTACATGATCGGCAAGTCGATGGCGTCCGACATGGCCTTCACGATGGAAGACGCTGAGATCGCCATCGCCTCCTACATCGAGACCAATATCCATGTTCCCGCCAGCGCCGACCTCGCGGTTCTTTCCGGCTGGGGCTATGGCGAAAGCACGGAGGTCAAGAACATCAGCGTCACCGTCGAAGGCGACAAGCTGCTAACGATCGATGACGCTTCCGCCAAGCAGAGTTTCAACGAGGCGCGCACCAAGGCCGATTATCTCGCGAACGTCACCGGGATTTCGCTCGACCTTTCGCAGGTCGACGACCTGAAGCCCGACGCCCGCGCGACGCTGGAGGAACTCGATCTCCTGCAGACCACGTCGACATTCACGATCAGCGGCAACTGGGATCTGGAAACGGGCGATCTCAACGTCGCCACCTACAGCCTCGCCACGGAAAATGTCGGCACGCTCGACTTCGGCATGGGACTGACCGGCGTCACGCTTGAAACGCTGGAAACGCTCCAGAAGATTTCCGAGATCGCCCAGAGCGAAGAGATGCAGGATGCCCCTTCGGACGGTGCCTCGTCGGAACAGGAAAATCCCTATCAGGCTGAATTGATGCAGCTCGGCCAGACAATCGGCGTCAGCGGCCTGTCGATCCGGTTTGCCGATGACAGCATCACCAACCGTCTGATCCAGACGATCGCGAAGGAAAAGAATATTTCCACCGATGCGCTGATCGCCGAGTGGAAGGGGCAGATGACGGCGGGCCTCGCCGGACTGGAAATGCCCGACCTTGCCGCCTCCGTCTCATCCGCGGTCGACAGCTATCTGGCCAACCCGCAGAACTTCTCCCTGAGCATCAAGCCGCAGATGCAGATGCCGGTGCTGGCCGTGGTGATGGCGGGTGCCGCAGCACCCAAGGCCATCCCCCAGCTTCTCAATCTCGAGATCAAGGCCAATCAGTAAGACAAGGCCTTCGCAGTTGCCCCCGGCAGAATGTCTGCCGGGGCTTTTGAACGCCTACCTCATCCCTTGCGTGACAGAGCCCTGCGGAAGGCAAGCGGGGTCTGGCCTGTGCGCGCCTTGAACAATTCGTAAAACCGGCTGCTCGACCCGAACCCGCAATCATAGGCGATCGTGAGGATCGGGTCTTCGGTGTCGACCAGCTTCTGCATGGCGCGCGCCACCCGGTAGCGGGTGAGATATTCGTTCACGGAAAGGCCGAGCACGTCGCGGAAGGCCTTGTTGGCGGTGCTCGGATGAATGCCCGCGCGGGCGGCAAGATCCGGCATCAAAACTGGCTCGCCATAATGGCTGTTCACCAGATCGGTCAGCGCCTCGACATGACGCACGGCGGCGGCGACCGCTGCCGTCCCCGCCTCCCCGCCTGAAAGCCGGCCGGTTTCGACGCAATCGAGAATGAAGCGGCGCACCCTCAGCGCGATTTCCTCCCGCAGCAGGCTCCGGCGCTGCGGCTCGCCCTCGTTCCACTCCTCCACCCAGCGCGCTGCGACGAAGCCATCATGGCCGGTGGCGGCAGGGTCGGACAGGAATCCGCCCTGCATGGTGAAGCGCCGGGCCTCGCGATCGATCGGCAGCGCCAGAAAATCGGCGAGCGGCAGGTAGATGACGATCAGGGCCGCGTTGCCGGTGACCGCAATGGTCTGGTGCGGGATCGCGGCCCAGAACAGCACCAGCCTGCCCGCCTCGACCTCCTCGCGTCGCCCGTTGAAGAGATAGGTCATCTCGCCTTCAAGCAGCAGGTTGAGCTCGACGTGGTCGTGCCAGTGGGCCGCCGGCATGGCGGTCGCGATATGGCGCTCGATCAGGAAATCGCCGCGCGCAAGCGTCAGGTCATCCACCTCATTATTGCCTGCCGTCATCGCTCGTCACTCCAATTCCGGACTAATCGATATGAACCTCGGAGGAAAATCTTGTTTTGGAGATATAGCTTCGCCGAAAAGAAAGGAACCCGTCATGACCAAAATCTGCCTTGTCGGCGCCGGCAGCACCGTATTCGCCCAGAACATTCTCGGCGATGTGCTGTCCTCCGGTCTCCCCGGCGAGATCGCCATCAGCCTGTTCGACATCGATCCCGAGCGGCTGAAAACCTCCGAAATCGTCACCCGCCGCATCTGCGCGGCGCTCGGCCTTGCCGATATCCGCGTCGAGGCGACGCTGGATCGGCGCGAGGCGCTGAAAGGGTCGGATTTCGTGATCCTGATGATGCAGGTCGGCGGCTATGAGCCCGCCACCGTCACCGATTTCGACGTGCCGAAACAGTTCGGCCTGCGCCAGACGATCGCCGATACGCTCGGCATCGGCGGCATTTTCCGCGGGTTGCGCACCATCCCGGTGCTGGAGGCGATCTGCCGCGACATGGAGGATGTCTGCCCGAACGCGCTTCTGATGCAATATGTGAACCCGATGGCGATCAATTGCTGGGCGATCAAGGAGATCGCGCCGGAAATCCGCACCGTCGGCCTCTGCCACAGCGTGCAGCACACCGCCGGCCAGCTCGCCTCCTATCTCGGCGAGGATGTGGCGAACATCAACTACCTCTCCGCCGGCATCAACCACATCGCATTCTTCCTGAAATATGAGAAGCTGCATGCCGATGGTTCGCGCGAGGATCTCTATCCGCGCCTGCGGCAGCTTCTCGCCGACGGCAAGGTGCCGGACGACGACCGGGTGCGCTTCGACGCGCTGAAACGGCTCAGCCATTTCGTCACCGAATCCAGCGAGCATTTTTCGGAGTATACCTCCTGGTATATCAAGGACGGCCGCGACGACCTGATCGACCGTTTCAACATTCCGCTGGACGAATATATCCGCCGCTGCAAGGAGCAGATCGCCGAGTGGCATGCGCTGCGCAAGGAGCTCGAGGGCGACAGGCCGATCGAGGTGTGCCGCAGCAATGAATATGCCGCCGGCATCATCCATGCCGCCGTCACCGGCAAGCCGGCGCTGATCTACGGCAACGTGCCCAATAACGGGTTGATCTCCAACCTGCCGGACGAATGCATCGTCGAGGTGCCCTGCCATGTCGACCATAACGGCATTCAGCCGATCCGGATCGGCCGGATGCCGACCCAGCTCGCCGCGGTGATGAAGCTCAGCATTTCGGTGCAGGAACTGACGGTCGAGGCCGCACTGACCAAAAGCCGCGACCGCATCTACCAGGCCGCCCTGCTCGACCCGCACACATCGGCCGAGCTTTCCCCGGATGAAATCTGGAAACTGGTGGATGGGCTGATCGAGCGGCACGGAGACCTTCTGCCCGCTTATAGCTAGACTCGCGCGCACTGGCTGGCCCTCCTCACCTCCGTCATGCCGGCCTTGAGCCGGGATGACGGCAGAGTGAGAGGAGATGCGGTGACAACGCCACAGGATTCACGACCATTCCTTTCGGTTCCCGAACCCGGCGACAGCAATGTCGTCGGCTCAGCTTTTTGAGAAACGTCTCCCATATTCCGGGTCATCCTCGGGCTTGACCCGAGGATCCAGGCCGCCCGGCAAGGGCTGGCTATAGAGTTTAGCAAATTCAGTAGCTTAACCGCCTGGATGCTCGGATCAAGTCCGAGCATGACGCAAAAACGAAGGGCCGATGACAGACGATGGTCAAAGCTTGGGGCTTTGTCCGCAGTCTAAGCCGGCGACAGCAATGTCGCCGGCTTTTTCAATCATAATAAATCATAAAACTGATTGACAATGATCGTTTCAATCATCATTGTGATCGAAAATAACAGGGGAATGCGGATGTCACAGCCACAGGGCGTCAAGGTCGATCGTCTCGAAGCGATACGCAGCCATCTTTATGTGAACGGGTTTTCCGCGATCCAGGACCTGGCAGACGCAATCGGCGCCTCGCTCGCCACCGTCCGCCGCGATCTGCAGATTCTCGAACAGGAGGGTTCGATCGTCAGGGTCCATGGCGGCGCGCGCATTGCCGAGGGCTCCTCGGTGGAAATGGCGTTCCAGGCCCGCGAGAAGCGCAATCTGGCCGCCAAGCGGGCGATTGCAACGGCGGCCTATGAGACGCTGCAGCCGCGTTCCGCGATCTTCCTCGATGCCGGCACCACGGTTCTGCAGCTTGCCCGGCTGATCCGCATCAGCCCGATCCCGCTGCGTATATTCACCAACGGGCTGATCGTCGCGCAGGAATTCCTGAACATTCCAAACCTTGAGGTCACGCTGCTCGGCGGCCAGTTGCGCAGCGAAAACGCCTCGCTGGTCGGCCCGCAGGCGGAAGCCATGCTGGACCTGATCTGGTTCGATCAGCTTTTCTTGGGCGCGAGCGCGATCGGTTCCGACGGCGCGATCTACAGCATCGACAATGGCGAGGCCCACCTCAACCGGCGCATGCTGACGCGCTCGGCGCATTGTTTCGTGCTGGCCGATGCCACCAAGTTCGACACGATGGCGACCTACAAGGTTGCGCCCCTCACCGAAGCCCACGTCATCACCGATTCCACCATCTCGCAGAAATGGCGCGCGCATTTCGACGACAACGGGATCGCGAACACGATCGTCGAGGCGGGGGCGAACGGATGACCGACGGCCTGATCCTCGGCATCGACGGCGGCGGCAGCAAGGTGCTGGCGGCGCTTGCCGACCGGTCGGGCCAAGTGGTTAAGACGGCGCGCGGCGGCGGCGTCAATCCGATGGACAATCCCGGATGGCGCGAAGTCCTCGATACGGTGCTGCGCCCCTTTGCCGAAATCACGGAGATAGGGGCCGTGGCGGCAGCACTGCCCGCCTATGGCGAGGTGGCCCGCCTCTCCGCCCTTCAAGAACAGGCGATCGCCGAGACTTTCCCGGCGGCGAAACGGCATGTGCTGAACGACGTGGAAGCCGCCCATTTCGGCGCGCTGTCCGGCCGTCCGGGCATCCTCATCCTCTCCGGCACCGGCTCCATGGCCTGGGCGCGCGCTGAGGACGGCCGCTCCGCCCGCGTCGGCGGCTGGGGCGACATGATCGGCGACGAGGGCAGCGCCTATGCGATCGGTCGCGCCGCGCTCAGCCTGATCAGCCAGGCGATCGACGGTCGCGCGCAACCGACCGCGTTGACCGACGCAGTTTTTGACGCCCTTTCCCTCGACCGGGCCGACCCCATGAACGCGCTCGGCGGCTGGGTCACAGGCCTTGAGCGGCCCCGCGCGGGCATCGCGGCGCTTGCCGAAGTGGTCGACCGCGTGGCCCGCGCCGGCGATGCCGGGGCGAACGCTCTGATGGAAGAGGCCGCCGACGAGCTTGCGCGACACTTCACGGCCATCGCCCCACACTGCGCGAGCGACGCCGACTGGACCTATGCCGGCGGCACATTCGCAAGCCCGGTGCTGCTTGCCGCGCTCACGAGCCGGATCGGCCGCGCGCCGGTTCCGCCCCGACTTCCCCCGATTGGCGGCGCGCTGCTGGCGGCCGCCCAATGTCTCGGCTGGCCGCTCGAAGAGGGCTTTGTCGGGCAAATCGCCTCCGCCCGAAACGGGACGGATTGAACTCTCCAAAAACCAGACAGGACGGGAACATGAACAGACTGCTTTTATCACTCGCCACCTCGACAGCCATGCTGCTCGCCATCCCGGCGCTTGCCGATGATGCCAAGCCGCTGGCCGGCGAATCCATCACGGTGCTTCTGCCCTCCCCGCAGGGCGCCAATATCGCCGCCGATTTCGAGGAAGACACCGGCATCCATGTCGACCTGCAGACGCTTTCGTGGGACGATATCCGCCTCAAGCTCGTCACCGGCCTCGTCGCCGGCACCGCGCCCGCCGATGTGACCGAATTCGACTGGTCCTGGACCGGCCAGTTCGCCGCCGCCGACTGGTATATGCCGCTCAACGATGCGATCGACCCCGCGACCGTCGAAGATATCGGCGTCACCAAGATCTTCACCGTCGACGGCGATATCCTCGGCATCCCCTACACCAACGACTTCCGCGTCATGCTGATCAACAAGGCGCAATTTGAGGAAGCCGGCATTACCGAGCCGCCGAAAACGCTCGACGAACTCGTTGCCGACGCCAAGAAGATCAAGGAAGCCGGCATCGTCGAGTATCCGATCGGCCTGCCGCTTTCGGCAACCGAAGGCGCATCCACGAGCTGGTATCTGCTGACCAAGGCCTTTGGCGGCGAACTGTTCGACGCCGATTTCAAGCCGCTGTTCACATCGCCGGACTCCGCCGGTTACAAGGCGCTGGAATTCGAACTGATGCTGCTGAAAGAAGGGCTCGTTGACCCGGCCGCAGTCAGCCTGACCGACAGCCAGATCAACGAAAGCATGTTCTCCCAGGGCCAGACCAGCGTGATGATCTCGGGCGAACCGGGCCGACTCGGCCAGATGAACGATCCGGATCAGTCCAAGGTCGCCGGCGATGTCGAGGCCATTCTGGTGCCGACGGCAAGCGGCGAAACCCGCAGCTTCGGCCTGCCTGAAGCGCTCGGCATTCCCAACAGTTCGCAGAACAAGGAAGCCGCGGTCGAATTCATCAAATGGTTCACCTCCAAGGACTTCCAGGAGGAGAACTACAAGAACGGCTTCCTGCCGACCCGCACCTCGGTGCTTTCGGCCGTCAACGAGACCGGCGTGATGCATTCCGGCGATGTGCTCGTCGAACAGTCGACCACGGTCGAGCCGCTGTTCCAGCAGGGCACGCCGCAATGGTATCCGGAGTTTTCGAGCGCCGTGAATACCTCGATCAACAGCGCCGCCAAGGGCCAGATCACGGTTGAACAGGCAATGCAGAACATTGCCGACGCCGCCGAACAGGCCATGGCCCAATGACATCTGCCGCCTCCACAATGCGAGGCAAGCGCGGTATCGGCTTCAATGCCGATACCATGCTCGGCCTGCTTCTGGCCGCGCCGATCCTGATCACCATGGCGTCGCTGGTGTTCTACCCGATGCTGGTGACGAGTTGGGACAGCCTGCACCGCGTCAATCCGATGCAGCCGGGCACGCCCTTCGTCGGCCTTGCCAACTACACCCGCATGCTCTCCGATAAACAGCTCGGCATGAGCTGGATGAACACATTTTCCTATGTGATCCTCGCCGTTCTCGCCGAGACCGTCTTCGGCGTGCTGGCCGCCGCCCTGATCAATCAGGTCAAGGTCGGACGCCAGTGGATCCTCGCCGCCGTGATCCTGCCCTGGGCGCTGCCCGGCGTGGTCAACGCGGTGATCTGGCTGTGGATCTATCAGCCCGGCGCCGGCCTTCTGAACGGCATCCTCACCTCGCTCGGGCTGCCCTTCGAAAACCACATCTGGTTCAACGATCGCACCAGCGCGATCATGGCGGTCACCGTGGTCCATGTCTGGCGGATGATGCCGCTCACCATCGTCATCGTTCTCGCCGCCATGCAGAGCATTCCCGACCATCTCTATCAGGCCGCCCGCATAGACGGCGCGACCAATTTTCAGATGCTGACGCTGGTGACCCTCCCGTTGGTGCGCAGTGCAATCGCGGTGTCGATGACCAACGCCACGGTGCAAGCCTTCAACCTTTTCGACGAGGCATGGGTGCTTGCCGGGGCGAGCCTCGAAACCCGGCCCGTGCTGGTGCAGATCTATCTCGAGACCTTCCAGAACCTGCGCTTCTCCTACGGCATGGCGCTGTCGCTGACGATCACCTTCGTCTCGCTTCTGGTGTCGCTGGTCTATGTGCTCCGCGTCTATCGCAACACTCGGTATGATTGATGAAACAGTCTCTTGCCTATCGCATGATGATCTGGGCCGGCCTTGCCGTGCTGCTGATCTGGTCGCTGGGGCCGGTCTATTGGACCTTTGCCAGCGCGCTGACGCCGACCGAGGATTTCTCGGCCCGCCCGATCCATTTCTTCCCGCAGAACATCACCTTGGATCACTTCGCCCGCATTTTCGGCATCGGCATCGAACGGATCGGCGGGGTCGAGGTCTGGGCGCAGTTCCGCGCGGCGCTGTTCAACTCCATCGTCACCTCGGCGCTGGCGACGGTGCTGTGCGTGGCGATCTCCGCGCTCGGAGCCTATGCCTTCACCCGGCTCGATTTTCCGGGCCGCAAGACCCTGTTCATCCTGGTGGTAGCGACGCTCGCGATCCCGGCCTACGCGGTGCTAATCCCGCTTTACCGGATCCTCATCAGCCTGCACATGATCGACACCTATACGGGCATCGCGCTGATCTATGTGTCGGCCTATCTGCCGCTGTCGCTCTGGCTGCTTCGAAGCGTGTTCGAATCGCTTCCGATCGCGCTGGAGGAAGCCGCCCAGCTCGACGGCGCCGGACGGCTCTTCATCTTCTTCAACATCGTGCTGCCGCTGGCGGGGCCGGGGCTGACGGCGACCGCCATCCTCACGTTCCTCGGCGCCTGGGGCCAGTACCTCATTCCGTTGATCTTCTCGCCGGCGCAAACCAAGCCGCTGACGGTGCTGATCCCGGAATTCGTCACCAAAAACTTCGTCGACTACGGCCTGATCACGGCAAGCGGTTCCGTTGCCATCATCATCCCCGCCCTCGTCGTCATTTTCCTGAACCGGTACCTCGTCAGCGGTCTGCTGGCAGGTTCGGTCAAATAAACCGGAGACAACATGAACACGACTGAAAAAGTGATTTTCGAGCAATTCCCCTATTGGGAAAAGGCGATCACTTGGAAACCCGGTTCGCATGACGCAGCGCTGACCGTCATCGTCGGCTGCGGCACATCGTATAACCTCGCGCTGTCGCTTGCGGCCTATTTCAATCTCGCGGGCCGCGCCGCGATCGCGGTGCCGGGCGCCGAATGGCTGAGCCGTCCGGGCGCTTTCTTCCCCGACTGGCAGAATACACATGTCATCGCCCTGTCGCGCAGCGGCGAAAGCACCGAAACGGTCGCCGCCGCCAAGGCGAGCCGCGCCGCCGGCGCCCATGTGACGGCGATCACCGTGGAACCGGAAAGCCCGCTTGCGAAAAACTGCGATACGCTGGTGGTTTCGCCATCCCATCCCGACGAAGGCATCGTGATGTCGGTGTCCGCAAGCCTGATGCTGCTGCTCGGCCAGCGCATGATCGGCCAGGATATGACGACCGCGATCATCGATACCGCCCGCAGGCTGATGGACGATCTCGACGCAGCGCTTCCGCAGCTCATCGAGAACCGCTCGCATTTCGTCTTCCTCGGCGGCGGCCCGCTCTACGGCATCGCGCTTGAGGGCGCGCTGAAGCTGATGGAGATGAGCCAGACCGTGACCCAGGCCTTCCATCCGCTGGAATACCGTCACGGCCCGATCAGCCTCGTCAGCGAGGAAACCGCCGTCGTCATGCTCTACTCCGACCAGAAAGCCGAAGAGGCCAAGGTGGTCGCCGAGCTTCAGGACAAGGGCGCGGTGGTGATCGGCCTCGGCGGTCCGGGCGATCTCGCGCTTGATCTCGACACCGGGCTTTCGCTTTCGGGGCTGGCCATGCTGCCGGCGCTGCAGATCCTCGGCGAGCGGGTGGCGCAGATGAAAGGTCTCGACACCGTCACGCCGCGACACCTGACCAAGGTGGTGAAGCTCGCATGACGGCACCGCTCGAACAAAACCGCCACGACGCGCTCGCCCGCCTTTTCGGCGGGCGCGGCGGCCCGCTGCCGCGCGGCATCGCCTCGGTCTGCTCCGCCCATGCGCTGGTGATCGAGGCCGCACTCAGGCGCGCTGCGGCCGATGGCGCGGTCGCGCTGATCGAGGCCACCTGCAATCAGGTCAATCAGGACGGCGGCTATACCGGCATGACGCCGCAGGATTTCCGCGCCTTTGTCGAAAAGATCGCCGGCGCGATCGGCTTTCCATCCGAGCGGATCATCTTCGGCGGGGATCATCTCGGCCCCAATCCGTGGAAAAGCCTTGCCGCGGACGAGGCGATGGCGCGCGCCGAAACCATGATCGCCGCCTATGCCGCGGCGGGTTTCGAGAAGCTCCACCTCGACACCTCTATGGGCTGCGCCGGGGAACCGACAGCCCTTGCCGATGACCTGACGGCCGAACGCGCAGCAAGGCTCGCAAAGGTCGCCGAGCAGGCGGCCAAAGACGCCGGCCATCGCCCGCCGGTCTACATCATCGGCACCGAGGTGCCGCCGCCGGGCGGCGCAACCCACGCCCTTGACGATATCGAACCGACCGATGCCGATGCCGTGAAGAACACCTATGCGGTGCACCGCGATGCGTTCGCCGCTGCCGGCATTGCCACGGCCCTTGATCACGTGATCGCCATCGTCGTTCAGCCGGGCGTCGAGTTCGGCAACGCCAATGTGGCGATCTACAAACCCGAACGGGCCCGCGCGCTGGTCGGCGCGCTCAGTGACCTGCCCGGCCTGATCTACGAGGCTCATTCCACCGACTACCAGCCGGTGGAGGCGCTGACGCAACTTGTCGATGACGGTTTCGCGATCCTCAAGGTCGGGCCCGGCCTGACCTTTGCCCTGCGCGAGGCGCTTTACGGTCTTGACGCGATTGCCGCCACACTTGAGGGCAAGGATGGCCAGGGGCCGTTGTTTTCGGCCATGGAAAGCCTGATGCTGGAAAAACCCGGCCACTGGCGCTCCCATTATACCGGCTCGGACGCGGAGCAGCGGCTGCAGCGCCATTTCAGCTACAGCGACCGGATCCGCTATTACTGGCCGGAAAAGGAAGCCGCCACCGCGATCGATGCGCTGTTTGCACGCCTTGAGGGCGATATTCCCGAAACGCTGATCAGCCAGCACATGGCGCGGATCTATCCAGACGTGGTTGCCGGCAGGGTCGCGCCGCACGCGCGCGATCTGTGCCTTGCCGCGATCGACGCGGCCCTTCTGCCCTATGCCCAAGCCACCGGCTCAGGGACGAGGCAGGCCGCATGAACATGACAGGTGCTACGCGCCGCAATCTGGCAAGTGAGAAACCGATATGGCTTCAGTAGACGTAAGAAAGGTCCGCAAGAGCTACGGACATGTGGAAGTCCTGCATGGCGTGGATATTGATATCCAGGAAGGCGAATTCGTGATCCTGGTCGGCCCGTCCGGCTGCGGAAAATCGACGCTCCTGCGCATGATCGCGGGACTTGAGGAGATCAGCGGCGGCGAGGTCGCGATCGGCGGCAAGGTGGTCAACGACGTCGCGCCGAAGCTGCGCGACATCGCCATGGTGTTCCAGTCCTACGCGCTCTATCCGCACATGACGGTGGAGGCCAATATGGGCTTCTCGCTGAGGCTGGCCAAAGCGCCGAAGGACGAGATCAAGCGCCGGGTCGGCGAGGCCGCCCAGATTCTCGGGCTGGAAAAGCTGCTCGACCGCTATCCCCGCAACCTCTCCGGCGGCCAGCGCCAGCGTGTCGCCATGGGCCGCGCGATCGTGCGCCAGCCGCAGGTGTTCCTGTTCGACGAGCCGTTGTCCAATCTCGACGCCAAGCTGCGCGTGCAGATGCGCTCGGAGATCAAGCAGCTCCACCAGCGGCTCAAGACGACCATCGTCTACGTGACCCACGACCAGATCGAGGCCATGACCATGGCCGATCGGATCGTGGTGATGCGCGACGGCCATGTCGAACAGTTCGGCACCCCGCTCGAACTCTATGCGACGCCGAGAAACGTGTTCGTCGCGGGCTTCATCGGCTCGCCGGGCATGAACCTGATCGAAGGCCGCATCGGCACGGATGGCCCGTCGGAATTCATCGCCAATGGCGGCGGGCGGCTGTCGCTTCCGCCCGGTTGCGCGGTCGAGCCCGGCCGCAAGGTGATCTACGGCATCCGCCCCGAACATATCGCGCTCGATGATGCCGGGGTTGACGTCGAGGTCGTTGTTGTCGAGCCGACCGGGGCCGAAACCCAGATCATCTGCCGCATCGGCGAGGACGACATCATGGTCGCCCAGCGCGAATGGCTGACGGTCGATGCCCACGACCGCCTCACCATCAAGCCGGATATCGACAAGGTCCACCTGTTCGACGCGGAGACCGGCGAGCGTATCTGACGGCGTCAGCTTGGAACATTACGGGCAAGGCCATCGTGCATGGCCTCGCCGCTTGCTCCCATTACTCTCTCCCGCTGGCGGGAGAGATGCCCCGAAAGGGGCAGTGAGGGTGGCGCAGCATCTCGTCTCGTGAGGGCGTTCGCGGGGATAGACTCCCCCCTCACTGTCGCTTTCGCGACATCTCTCCCCGCCGGGGCGAGAAGACTGGGGAGGTATGCGGCGACGAAACGTGCACGATTGATGCGTACCGGACCTTAAACCGTGCCGCCGAGCGAGGATTCCAGCTCGACCATCTCGCGGCCGCCGGCCATCATGTCCTGCAGCTCCTCCGCGCCGATCTCGCCGCGTTTCGCCGTGCCGAGCGTGTGGCCGTGGTTGATGACGGTGAAGCGGTCGCCGACGGCGAGCGCGTGGCGGACATTGTGGGTGATGAAGATCACGCCCACGCCGGCCTTGCGCACCCGGTCGATAGTGGAGAGCACATTGGCGGTCTGGCGCACGCCGAGCGCCGAGGTCGGCTCGTCGAGGATCAGCACCCGCGCGCCGAAATAGACCGCGCGGGCGATCGCCACGGTCTGCCGCTCGCCGCCCGACAGCGTGCCGACGGCCTGATCGGCGGAGCGCAGATGGATGCCCATCTTCGCCATTTCGTCAACGGTGATCGCGCCGGCCTTCTTGTGATCGAAGACCTTGATCGGGCCGAAGCGCTTCTCCGGCTCGCGACCCATCCAGAAATTGCGGGTCACCGACATCAGCGGGATCATCGCCAGGTCCTGGTAGACCGTGGCGATGCCCGCCGCCATCGCGTCGCGCGGGTCCGAGAAGGTTCGCTCCTTTCCGTCCACCAGAATGCGCCCCGCGCTTGGCTTGTGAACGCCCGACATGGTCTTGATGAAGGTCGATTTGCCGGCGCCGTTATCGCCCAGAAGGCAATGGCATTCTCCGGCGAAAACCGAAAGCGACACGCCGGCAAGCGCAATGACGGCACCGAAATGCTTTTCGATGTCGACGAGTTCGATCAGGGGTTCGCTCATCTCAGCGTTCTCCCGTTATGGAGCGGCGGATATAGGTGTTGAGGATCACCGCCAGAAGCAGGATGACGCCCAGGAACACCCGAAACAGCGAGCTCTCGACGCCGGCGAAGAACAGGCCCTGCTGGACCACGCCGAAGATCAGCGCGCCGAGGGCCGCACCGATGACGGAGCCGTAGCCGCCGGTCAGAAGCGCGCCGCCGATGACAACCGAGATGATCGCCTCGAACTCCTTCAGCAGCCCGCGATCGGCCGCCGCCGAGCCGAATTCCATCACCTGGCAGGTGGCGAAAACGGTGGCACAGAAAGCGGTGAGCATGAACATCAGGATTTTCACCCGGTTCACCGGCACGCCGACATAGCGCGCCGCCTGGGCATCGCCGCCGGCGGCAAAGATCCAGTTGCCGAATTTGGTGCGCACCAGAATGAAATGTCCAACGATGATCAGCGCCAGCGCCCAGACCATCAGCATCGGAATGCCCTCGACCACCGGTTGGCCGGCGCGGGGGCCGGCGACGAAGGTGCCGATCATGTCGTGCTCGGCGAGCCAGGAGAACAGCCCCTTCAGCACCGTGCCGCCGAACAGAGCGGCCAGCCAGTCGCCCTCGGCCGCCTCACGCACGCCGCCGATGATGGTCTTCGAGGTGGTGGTGATGGCGATATAGATGGTGAGGCCCCTCAGGATGAACAGAAAGGCGAGCGTGACGATGAACGAGGGGAGCCCGGTGCGGATCACCAGATAGCCGTTGAGGGCGCCGATGGCGAGCGCCAGCGCGAAGGCGGCGAGGATCGCGAGCCAGGCGGGCACGCCGAGCTGCACCGTCAACAGTGCGATGATGATGCCGGAAAAGCCGATCATCGAGCCGATCGAAAGATCGAACTCGCCGGCGATCATCAACAGGCAGGCGCCGACGGCGAGGATCGCGAACTGTGCCGAGACCGTGCCCCAGTTGATGAAGCCCTCGGCGGAAAACATGCCGCTGTCGCCGGCAATGAACATGAACAGCACGAACACCAGAATGGTGCCGCAGATGCTGCCGAGCTCCGGACGCACCAGCGCCTTGCGCCAGCGCGGCACCGCGCGCATGCGCTCCTCGGCGACCATTTCCTCGATCGGCTTGGGTGTTTCGGACATGGACAAGACCATTCCTTCTGGCAGGCAAACGGGCGGCAGCGCGGCGGCGCGCGCCCCTCTTTGCGTGTTGGCAGGAAAACGCCGCGCGCCCACAAGGGGCACGCGGCGCCTGTCATTTAGCGGTACTGACCGGCGTATTTCTCAACCAGTTCGATATTGTCCTTGGTGGTGAAACCGGGACCCGAATTGATCGAGTTGGACGGCATGACGCCGTAACGCGCGTAGTTCGTCAGAAGAACCACCGGCAGATAGCCCTGCAGATAGGGCTGCTGGTCGATCGCGAAGTTGATGGTGCCGGCCTTGATGGCATCGGCGATCGCGGTCGAAAGATCGAACGTGCCGAAATAGACCTCGCCCGACTGGCCCATTTCATCGAGCGCGGCAAGCGTCGGCTCTGCCGAGTTCGGGCCGAGCGTCAGGATGGCGCCGGTATCGGGATGGGCGTTGAGGTAGGCCATCACCTTCGACTTGACTTCCGAGGGGTCCATGCCGCTGTCGATCATCTGGTCGCCGAGTTCCACGCCGAGCCCATCGGCAAAGCCCTGGCAGCGTTCCACCGAGGCCGGGTTGGTGATGTAGTGGTTGACGCAGACGAAGCTTTCCGCGCCGGATTCATTCTTCGCGCGTTCGCCGGCAAGCTTGCCGGCGGTATATTCCGGCTGGCCGATATGCATCATCGCGCCGAGTTTCTTCGACTGCTCCTCGGTGCCCGAATTGATGGTGATCACCGGAATGCCCTTGGCAACGGCGTCGGAGACCGGGCCGGAAAGCACGTCGTAATCGGCGATGGTGACGATGATGCCGTCCGGATTGGAGGCGGTCGCCTGCTGGACGATGCGCGCCATGTCGGCAAGGTCGCCGGAGGCGGGATTGCGATATTCCACTTCGACATCCATCTGGTCGCCCGCCACATTGATGGCGTTCTTGATGGTGTTCCACCAGCTGTCGCTGTCGGGCGCATGCGAGATCAGCACGAAACGCTCGCCTTCGGCCTGAGCTGCCGCGGGCAGCATGGCGCCAAACGCAAGTGCCGTGGCCGCAAGGGCCAGTAATTGCTTCTTCATGGATTCCTCCCGTTCAAAACCGGGGCCATCTCCTCACAGCCGGCCGGTCTTCTCCCAAACGCGGCCCGTTCCCCGTGCCGCATGAAAAAGAATTTATATTCCATTCTTTCTCACTTCAATATTTATTTGCTATTTTCTGCTTTGCACGGGTGAACATTAGCATAAAGTATAACAAGCTATCTGGCCGACGCGGAAAGTCAGGCCCCGCTTCGCCCCGCCATTTACGGGCCGAAAGCCTTTCGCCCAAAACGGAAAAACCCCGGCGATCGCTCGCCGGGGCTTCCCAATAACTGCGTTGCCTTAAGGCCTCAGTCCTTCTTCTTGGGCATCAGCCGGAGGCCGAGTTCGCGGAGCTGGGCCGGTTCGGCCTCGGAGGGGCCGCCCATCAGAAGGTCCTGGGCCTGCTGGTTCATCGGGAACAGCGCGACCTCGCGCACGGTCTTGGCGCCGGCGAGCAGCATCACGATACGGTCGATGCCGAAAGCGCAGCCGCCATGCGGGGGCGCGCCATACTGGAAGGCGCGGTAGAGGCCGCCGAACTGCTCCTCGACGTCCGCGGCGCTCTTGCCGGTAATCTCGAACGCCTTGACCATGACCTCCGGCAACTGGTTACGGATCGACCCGGAGGCGATCTCGTAGCCGTTGCAGACGGCGTCATACTGATAGGCCTTGATCGTCAGCGGGTCCTGGTTTTCCAGCGCATCAAGACCGCCCTGCGGCATCGAGAACGGGTTGTGCGAGAAATCGACCTTCTTCTCGTCTTCCAGCCATTCGTAGAACGGGAAGTCGACGATCCAGCAAAGCTCGAACCGGTCCTTGTCGGTGAGCCCCAGCTCATCGCCGACGCGCGTGCGGGCTTCGCCGGCGAACTTGTAGAACTTGGACGGCTCGCCCGCGACGAAGAAGCAGGCATCGCCCTCGTCGAGGCCAAGCTGCGCGCGGATCGCCTCGGTGCGCTCCGGGCCGATGTTCTTGGCAAGCGGTCCGGCACCATCGAGCGTCTCGCCTTCCTTGCGCCAGAAGATGTAGCCCAGCCCCGGCTGGCCCTGGCCCTGCGCCCAGGAGTTCATCCGGTCGCAGAAGGCGCGGGAGCCGCCGGTCTTGGCCGGTATCGCCCAGACCTCGACCTTCGGGTTCTTCTCGATCATGCCGGCGAACACCTTGAAGCCGGAGCCGGCGAAATGCTCGGTGACCGCTTCCATGACAATCGGGTTACGAAGGTCCGGCTTGTCGGACCCGTATTTGCGGATCGCCTCGTCATAGGGAATGCGCGGCCATTTCCTGGTGACCGGCTTGCCGTCGGCGAATTTTTCGAAGATGCCGGTCATCACCGGCTCCATGGTTTCCCAGACATCTTCCTGGGTAACGAAGCTCATCTCGACATCGAGCTGGTAGAATTCGCCCGGCAGGCGGTCGGCGCGCGGGTCCTCGTCGCGGAAGCACGGCGCGATCTGGAAATAGCGGTCGAAACCGGCAACCATCAGAAGCTGCTTGTACTGCTGCGGGGCCTGCGGCAGGGCATAGAACTTGCCCTGATGGATGCGGCTCGGCACCAGGAAGTCGCGCGCGCCTTCGGGCGACGACGCCGTCAGGATCGGCGTGGAATACTCGCCGAAGCCGGCATCGGCCATGGCCGAACGCATCGAGGCGACGATCTTGGTGCGCTTGACGATGTTGGCGTGCAGCGTTTCGCGGCGCAGATCCAGGAAGCGGTATTTCAGGCGGACGTCTTCGGGATAGTCCGGTTCGCCGAACACCGGAACCGGCAGTTCCTTCGCCGCCGATAGCACCTCGATCTCTTCCGCATAAAGCTCGATCTCGCCGGTCGCCATGTTCTTGTTGACGGTGTCTTCCGAGCGCGCACGCACCTTGCCGTCAATGCGAATCACCCATTCGCCGCGCACCTTCTCGGCGGTGGCGAAGGCGGGCGAATCCGGATCGGCGACCACCTGGGTCATGCCGTAATGGTCGCGCAGGTCGATGAAGAGCACGCCGCCATGGTCGCGCACGCGGTGCACCCAGCCGGAAAGGCGGGCGGTCTGGCCAACGTCGGACTTGTTGAGGGCGGCACAGGTATGGCTGCGGTAGCGGTGCATAATCTTTTCCGTAACGGGTTTTCGGGCGCGCGGAACGGCCCCGTATCATGAATTCGCGCGGAAAAGCGCATGACGGGGGCATTTTGTCAAGGAAAAGCCCCGCGCGAAGGAGGAAATCAGCTTCGTGAGAGGTCTCTCGAGGGGTGGCGTTTTCGCGCTCCCGCCGCCCCTTCCCTTGACATCGCCGCCGCAAAGGCGAAGGAAAGGTGGCGAAAAACGAGACGATATTTGAAGATGATCGAAACCACCGCCGCCCTTGCCGAGGCTTGTGCCACGCTTGCCAAATCCGACTTCGTCACGATCGACACCGAATTCATCCGCGAAAGCACGTTCTGGCCGGAACTCTGCCTGATCCAGATGGCGAGCCCCGATCTGGAAGTGCTGGTGGACCCGCTGGCAAAGGGCATCGACCTCAAGCCATTCTTCGAGCTGATGGCCGATGCCTCGGTGGTGAAGGTGTTTCACGCCGCGCGGCAGGACCTCGAGATCGTCTATCATCTCGGCAACATGCTGCCCGCGCCGCTGTTCGACACCCAGGTCGCCGCCATGGTCTGCGGCTTCGGCGACAGCGTTTCCTATGATCAGCTGGTCTCCCGCATCACCGGCGCGCATATCGACAAATCCTCGCGCTTCACCGACTGGCGCGCCCGTCCGCTCAACGACAAGCAGCTTTCCTATGCGCTGGCCGACGTCACCCATCTGCGGGACGTCTATCTGAAGCTCAAGGAACAGCTTGAAAGCGAGGGCCGCACCGACTGGGTGGAGGAGGAGATGGCTATCCTCGAAAACCCGCAGACCTACGACCTGCCGCCGGAAATGGCCTGGACGCGGCTGAAGCTTCGGATCAAGAAGCCGATCGATTTCGCGGTGATGCAGAAGGTCGCCGAATGGCGCGAGAACGAGGCGCGCGAACGCAACCAGCCCCGCCGCCGGGTGTTGAAGGACGACACGATCTACGAGATTGCCCAGCAGCATCCGACCGAGCCGGAGGCGCTGGCGAAGCTGCGGATGATCCCCAAGGGCTGGGAACGCTCTCAGCCGGCAGCGGGCCTGCTGGAGGCGGTCAAGACGGCGCTCGCCATACCCAAGGCCGACCTTCCGCGCCTGCCCCGCCAGCCGCACATGCCGGAAGGGGCAGCTGCGGCCGCCGAGCTTTTGAAGGTGCTGCTCAAGATCGTCGCCGAGCAGAACAAGGTCGCCGCCCGCGTGATCGCCTCCTCCGACGATCTCGACAAGATCGCGGCGGAGGGCGAGAACGCCGATGTCGAGGCGATGAAGGGCTGGCGGCGCAAGCTTTACGGCGAGCCGGCGCTGAGGCTTCTGAACGGCGATGTCGCGCTGCGCTTCGTCGACAAGAAGGTCGAGATGATCGAGGTCTGACACGAAAGCTTCATGGCTCCGTGAAATCGCCGACATAAGCAGGCGCTAACGCTCCCCGTGTTTCCAACATACGGGGATATTTCATGAAGACCCTCTTTCTTGTCGCTGCCGCCACGCTTATGGCCGGCACGGCCCTTGCCGACGACACGCAGTTCCAGGCAACGCTCACCAGCCACGCCATCCTGCCGGCAAACACTATCATCGCCGTACCGGCGGACGCGCCCGTCTATATCCAGACATCGGCCAAGTTCCTGAAGCCCGGCCAGCCGCGCGTCGCCGAAATCGGCAGCGTTCCCGGCATGTCCGCCAAGCGCGAGACCGGCCTTGCGACGCCGTTCGACGGCCAGCCGATGCAGGGCTTTTCCGGCATCAAGGCCATGGGTGACGGCACGTTCTGGTCGCTCTCCGACAATGGTTTCGGTTCCAAGGCAAACTCGTCCGACGCCGCGCTGATGATCCACCATATCGCCTTCGACTGGGACGCCGGCACGGTCGACCGGAAGGAAACCATCTTCCTCTCCGACCCGAACATGGTCGCGCCCTTCCCGATCGTGCTTGAAGGGTCCGACAGCCGCTATCTCACCGGCGCGGACTTCGACATCGAATCGATCCAGCCGGTCGCGGACGGCTTCTGGATCGGCGACGAACTCGGCCCCTATCTGCTGAAGTTCAATACGGCCGGCGAACTCCAGGCCGTCATTGAAACGCTGGCCGACGGCGAGCCGGTGATGTCGCCCGACAACGTCTCGCTGTCGCTGCCGAACCCGGGCGGCGAAATGCCGGCCTACAACCTGCCGCGCTCCGGCGGTTTCGAGGGCATGGCGATCTCGCCGGATGGCGCGCATCTTTACGCCATGCTGGAAAAGCCGATCGTCGTTGACGGCAAGCCGGAAATGGCTGATGGCAAGCAGGCGCTGCGCGTGCTGGAATTCGACACCGCCGCCGAGCAATGGACCGGCCGCTACTGGCTCTATCCGTTCGCCGATGGCGGCACCAATATCGGCGATTTCAACATGATCGACGCCACCACCGGTCTCGTCATCGAACGCGATGGCGGCGAAGGCGACCCTTCAATGGCCTGCGCCTTCGACACGGCCACCGGCTGCTTCGAGAAGCCCGCCATGCTGAAGCGCATCTACAAGATCGAGATGAATGACGACAACGTCAACGCCGCCGCCCGCAAGATCGGCTATATCGATCTGATGAATATCGCGGACCCGAATGGCGTTGCCCGTCAGGGCGGCAAGGACGGCGTCTACACCATGCCGTTCGTGACGATCGAGGATGTGGACGTGATTGACGACAGCCACATCATCGTCGGCAACGACAACAACCTGCCGTTCTCGGCCGGCCGCAGCCTGAATGCCGCCGACGACAACGAATTCGTCATCCTCGAAGTCGCCGACTTCCTGAACGCGAAGTAAGCTTCTGACGCCCGGCTGCCATGGCGGTCGGGCGTCTCCTCACGGGTGCATCTTCGCGCCCTTTGTGATCTTGTCGGCGATCTTCTTTTCCGCCCGAAAGGCGATGCCGACCACCTTGGCGTCCTCCGGCGAAAATTCGGCGAAGACGGCGCGATTGGCGGCGTCATGGCCCGTCGAAAACATCTCCTCGATATAGAGCGCCGCCGGCACGCCGCGTTCCAGCGCACGGGTCTGCACCTTCTTCAGCGTGTCGCCATCGCCGCACAGCACAATGATCGGCTGGGCAGAGATCGGGTGATAGACATTCCCCGCGCCGTCCCTGTAGTCTTCCCCCAACACGCCCTCTGCCGCGCCGGCGACGCCGGTCGCGAGAAAGGCGGTGACGTTGAGCTTCTGCCATTGCGCAAGATCCTCGCGCACGACGATGACGAATTTGGTGTCGAACATGAATGCGAACTCCGGGAAGGGATTTGAACGGTCGGGCGCCATCCTAGCGAAAGCGAAGGGCGGCGATCTTGAACGTTCGTGCAGGCGTGACGCGATCTTCGCCGCGCCTGCCGAGGATGGCATCGAGCGGCTGGAGGCGCGGTTTTCCGGCAACGGCTTTGCGCCGCACCGCCACGACACCTATGCGCTGGGGCTGACCATGGCCGGCGTCCAGACCTTTTCCTATCGCGGCGCGGCGCGCTTTTCGACGCCCGGCCGGCTGATCATCCTGCATCCAGATGAGCTGCATGACGGCGGCGCCGGCGGCGAGGACGGGCTCACCTACCGGATGATCTACCTGCCGCCGGAAAAGATCATGGCCGCCTTGGAAGGGCTCGCGACCGCCCTCCCCTTTGTCCGCGATCCCGTGGCCGATGACGGCCAGATGAGGGCAAGCCTGATCGAGGCGCTCGACGAACTCGACGGCGAAATGGGCGAATTGAAGCGCGACGGCCTGATCGCCGAGATCGCCCATCACCTTCTGCGCCTCGGCGACGCCCGGGGCCGCGCGGCGAAATCCATCGACCGCCGGGCGCTCGCGCTTTGCCGCGACTTCTTGAGCGAATGCGCGGAGGAAGCGATCAACTCGCAACGGCTGGAGGAGATCGCCGGACTCGACCGGTTCACGCTCGCCCGCCAGTTCCGGACGCTCTACGGCACCAGCCCGCACCGCTACCTCGTCCAGCGACGCCTTTCGCGGGCAAGGGCGATGATCATTGCGGGCGCGCCGCTGGCCGAGGCCGCCACCGCTTCCGGCTTTGCCGACCAGAGCCACATGACCCGGCATTTCGCCAAGACCTACGGAATGCCGCCCGGGCGATTTCGGGCGTTGACCCTTGCCGCGCACGCAGAGGAAGAGAAGCATCCCGCTTCTCCTCGGCACTGCCGCGGGTTGAGACGCTGAATGCGAATTCGCGCCTGAAATGCGGGGCAATCGCTACAAAACTGCTATATGTCATAGTATCGTTGCCAAACTGGGCTAAGCGGCAAATGATCAACGACCGCATGCCGATATCCGGCCAGCAAGAGGAAGAACGCACATCATGAACGACCTGTCTTCGAGCGTTTCGGAAATCGTCGAATTGGGCGCAGCCGAGGATCTTTCCAAGAGCCCGGCGCGGTTCATCAATCGCGAATTCTCCTGGCTGCAGTTCAATCGCCGCGTGCTCGAGGAAACCCTGAACCCGGCGCATCCGCTGCTGGAACGGGTGCGGTTCCTGTCGATCTCCGCGGCCAATCTCGACGAGTTCTTCATGGTCCGCGTCGCCGGCCTCGAAGGTCAGGTGCGCCAGGGCGTCACCATGCTGTCCGCCGACGGCAAGACGCCGTCCGAGCAGCTTGCCGACATCCTGCGCGAAATCGACAACCTGCAGATGGAGCAGCAGGCGGCGCTGGCCGTGCTGCAGCAGTACATGGCCAATGAAGGCGTGATGATCGTGCGCCCGACTGTGCTGTCAGAAGAGGACCGACTGTGGCTCACCAATGAATTCGAACAGGGCATTTTCCCGGTCCTGACGCCGCTTTCCATCGATCCGGCGCACCCCTTCCCGTTCATTCCCAATCTCGGCTTCACCATGGGGCTGCAACTCGTCAGCCGCCACGGCCGCGAGGCGATGAACGCGATGCTGCGCCTGCCGCCTTCGATGAACCGCTTCATCCGCCTGCCGGATCTCGACGGCGCGATCCGCTACATCACCATGGAAGACGTGATCGGCCTGTTCATCCACCGGCTCTATCCGGGTTACGAGGTGCAGGGCTACGGCACGTTCCGCATCATCCGCGACAGCGATATCGAGCTGGAGGAAGAGGCGGAGGATCTGGTGCGCTATTTCGAAAGCGCGCTGAAGCGCCGCCGCCGCGGTTCGGTGATCCGCATCGAGACCGACAGCGAGATGCCGGCATCGCTGCGCCATTTCGTGATCCATGAACTCGGCGTGCCGGAAGACCGTGTGGCCGTGCTGCCCGGTCTGCTGGCGCTCAACACGCTGTCGGAAATCACCAAGGCGCCACGCCCCGACCTCCTGTTCAAGCCGTTCAACCCACGCTTTCCCGAACGCGTCCGCGAACATCTCGGAGACAGTTTCGCCGCGATCCGCGAGAAGGATTTCGTGGTCCATCACCCTTACGAATCCTTCGACGCCGTGGTCCAGTTCCTGATCCAGGCCGCCCGCGACCCGAACGTGCTGGCGATCAAGCAGACGCTCTACCGCACCTCCAATGACAGCCCGATCGTGCGCGCGCTGATCGACGCCGCCGAGGCCGGAAAATCGGTGACGGCGCTGGTGGAACTCAAGGCCCGCTTCGACGAGGAGGCCAATATCCGCTGGGCGCGCGATCTGGAGCGCGCCGGCGTGCAGGTGGTGTTCGGCTTCATCGAGCTGAAAACCCACGCGAAACTCTCCATGGTGGTGCGCCGCGAGGAGCATAACCTCAGGACCTACTGCCATATCGGCACCGGCAACTATCACCCGATCACGGCCAAGATCTATACCGACCTGTCCTACTTCACCTGCAACCCCGAGATCGCCAACGACGTCGCCGAAATCTTCAACTTCATCACCGGCTATGGCGAGCTTGAGGAAAACATGCAGATCGCGGTGTCGCCCAAGACCATGCGTCCTCGCATTCTCCAGCATATCGAGGAAGAGATCGAGCATGTCAGGAGCGGCCTTCCCGGCGCGATCTGGATGAAGATGAATTCGCTGGTCGATCCCAAGATCATCGACGCGCTTTACCGCGCCAGCGGCGAAGGCGTGCAGATCGATCTCGTGGTGCGCGGCATCTGCTGCCTGCGCCCACAGGTGCCGGGGCTTTCCGAGAATATCCGCGTCAAGTCGATCGTCGGCCGCTTCCTGGAGCATTCCCGCATTTACTGCTTCGGCAACGGCCATGGCCTGCCCTCGGAAAATGCCCATGTCTATCTCGGTTCCGCCGACCTGATGCCGCGCAACCTCGATCGCCGGGTTGAAACGATCGTACCGGTCACCAACCCCACCGTGCATGAACAGGTTCTGTCCCAGATCATGCTGGGCAATATCATTGACAATCAGCAGAGCTACGAGATACTCCCCGACGGAACCTCGCGGCGGACGGAACCGCGCGAGGGCGAGGAACCGTTCAACGCGCAGGAGTATTTCATGACCAATCCGAGCCTGTCCGGCCGCGGAGAAGCCCTGAAATCAAGTGCGCCGAAGCTCATCGCCGGCCTGCTTTCGGGCCGCACCAAATAAGCCGGGTATTTATGGTCGAATCTGAAGCGCAGGGGCGCCTTCGCGGAATCTCCCCTGTCTCCGTGGTCGATATCGGATCGAACTCGGTTCGCATCGTCATCTATGAAGGCCTGTCGCGCGCGCCGACCGTGCTCTTCAACGAAAAGGTCCTGTGCGGCCTCGGCCGCGGCATTGCCGCCAGCGGCAAGATGAACGAGGAAGGCGTGGAACGGGCGCTGAGGGCGCTGAAGCGCTTCAAGGCGCTCGCGACCCAGGCCCGTTCGGTCACCATGCATGTGCTGGCGACCGCCGCGGCGCGCGAGGCGAGCAATGGCCCGGCCTTCATCGAGGCGGCGGAGAAGATCCTGGGCATCGATGTCCGGGTCCTGACCGGTCGCGAGGAAGCGCTCTATTCCGCATATGGCATCATCAGCGGCTTTCACCAGCCGGACGGGATAGCCGGCGACCTCGGCGGCGGCTCTCTCGAACTCATCGACATCAAGGACAAGACCTATGGCGACGGCATCACGCTGCCGCTAGGCGGCATCCGCCTTTCGGAGCTTTCGGAAGGCTCGCTGGCAAAGGCCCGCAACTTCGCCAAGAAGCAGGTCAAGAAGGTCACTTTCCTGGAAAAAGGCCGCGGCCGCACCTTCTATGCCGTCGGCGGCACCTGGCGAAACATCGCCAGGCTCCACATGGAGATCAACAATTATCCGCTGACGATGATGCAGGGCTACGAGATCGGCTTCGACGAGATGATGGCCTTTCTCGACCGCATCGGCGCCGACGAGGAGCAGAAGGACCCGGCCTGGCAGGCGGTTTCCAAGAACCGCCGCATGCTCTTGCCCTTCGGCGCGATCGCGATGCGCGAAGTGCTGAGCGTGATGCAGCCGAAGACGATCAGCTTTTCCGCGCAAGGCGTGCGTGAGGGCCTGCTCTATTCGCTGTTGAGCGCGGAGGAACAGGATCAGGACCCGCTGCTGGTGGCCGCGCGACAACTGGCGCTGCTGCGCGCCCGCTCGCCCAAGCACGCAGCCGAGATTGCCGCCTGGACCGGGCTGATGCTGCGCCGCTTCGGGATCGAGGAAACGCCCGAGGAGGCGCGCTATCGCCAGGCCGCCTGCCTGCTCGCCGATATCAGCTGGCGCGCCCATCCCGATTTTCGTGGTCGCCAGTCGCTGAACGTGATTGCCCATTCCGCACTGACGGGCATCACCCATCCCGGCCGCGCCTTCATCGCGCTCACCAATTACTACCGCTATGAGGGTCTGCGCGACGACGACCATACAGACGGGCTCGGCACGATCGCGACGCCCGAACTCCTGGAGCGCGCCAAGCTGCTCGGCGGCCTCCTGCGCGTCGCCTACCTGTTCTCGGCCTCCATGCCCGGCATCGTCGGCGCGCTCGACTTCCTGCCGGCGAAGGACAAGGAATTCGATCTGGAACTTGTGGTGCCGGAGCAGCACGCCGATTTCATCGGCGAGCGCGTGGAAGGACGACTGGATCAGCTTGCCAAGCTCACCGGCAAGAAACTGACGATCGCGACCATGTGATACTGTTCTGATCGAGATCGGGGCCCGCGCTTACGGCATGGGTCCAGTTTGCTGACAAACCTCTCACCATATTCCGCGTCATCAACTCTGTTGGATGACTTTCTCTGTGAACCTTGCATTGAGGATCACGACGATTTTTCGCATGACTGCTGCGATCGCGACGATTGGCTTTTTGCCGGCTTCGACAAGGCGCTTGTAGAAGGCGGCGAACTCGCCCCTTCCGCGGGCGGCCTGCATGGCCGGCATGAACAGGATGGTGCGCATGACGGGTCTGCCGCCGCGCATTCTCCGGTAACCGATCTAGTTGCCGCTCTCGTTTGGGTGCGGCGCCAGGCCGGCCAGCGCCGCCGCCTTCTTTCGATCCAGCGTCCCGAGTTCGGGCATTGTGGCGATCAGGGCGGCGGCGGTTGTCTCCGCGATGCCGGTCATCGCCATTGCGATGCTGGCCCTGGCTGCAAAGGCTTCGCTGCGCATGAGCATGCGGATTTCCTTGTCGAGCAGCGCGATCTGGCGATTGATGGCAGCGAGCATGGCCTTGAAGGTGACGGCAAGTTCACGTCCGCCCGGCGCCATGGCGCGGTTTTGCTCGGCGACCCTGATGGCGACCAGATCGGCGCGGCGGCGCACAAGGGCCTTGAGCCTTGCCTCTTCAGGGTTTTCAGCCTGCCACAGGGACAGGCTTGCCCAGCGTTCCATGCCATAGGCGACCATTTCCCGGGCATCGATCGCATCGCTCTTGCCGACCCGTCCACGCGAACGAATGAAGGCCTTGAGCCTGCGCGTATCGGCCCGGTGGACGGCAAGGCCGCGCCGCAGGCACTCTTCGATCAGGACGGTTTCATACCCGCCGGTGGGTTCGCAGATGACCAGATCTGCCTCGCAGTTTCGCAGGAAGCGACGAATATCCCTGCTGCGATTGGCGATGACGGTGGCCGGACCGCCGCAGGAAACGGCGATCGTGTCCTTTGCAACGTCGCAACCAAGACAGATGTGCGGAGGGTGATGCAAAACGACCATGGCGATGCTATCCTTTCAAGGCATGCTTGGGATTGTTTGCGGGCGTGGCAATCAGCGGCCCAATCAACTCTTCAAGCGGTTGCTCGGTGCAACAGTGACCTTGATGACAGCGGGTATTCCACCCAATACTCGGACGGTCGGCTGTTGCAGCAGCTGCGGGCAAGCCAACGGTCCGCAGCTGCATCACAACAATAGCGCAGATCCGACAAACAATCCTCGGGCTTGACCCGAGGATCCAAGCCGCCTGACAAGGGGTTGTCATAAGACTTTGCAAATTCAGCGACTTAAACCGCCTGGATGCTCGGATCAAGTCCGAGCATGACACAAGACGGAAGGGCTCATGAGAAATGATGGTCAAAGCTTATTGCTTTGTCATCCTTCCAGGCCCGCGCTCACGTCGCGGACCGCTCGTTTCTCAGCGCCGCCACCTCCTGCCTCAGCGCCTTCAGTTCGGACAATATCTGCAGCATTTCCGGTTCGCGCGCCTGCCGGCTCTCCTCCAGCAGTTCCTGCTCATGCTCCTTCTGCATGGCCGAGACGATGATGCCGATGAACAGGTTCAGCACGGTAAACGCCGTCGACAGGATGAAGGGGACGAAGAATAGCCAGGCATTCGGATAGACATCCATGACCGGGCGGACGATGCCCATCGACCAGCTTTCCAGCGTCATGATCTGGAACAGCGAATAGATCGACGCGCCGAGCGAGCCGAACCATTCGGGGAACGCCTCGCCATAGAGCTTGGTCGCGATCACGGCGAAGATGTAGAACACCAGCGCCATCAGCACGATGATCGATCCCATGCCGGGAAGGGCCGCCACCAGCCCGCCGATGACGCGCCGGAGCGACGGGATCATCGACAGGAGACGCAGCGCCCGAAGGATCCTGAGCGCGCGCAACACCTGAAGCGGGCCGCTGGCCGGAATGAGGCTGATCGCGACGATCGTAAAATCGAACAGGCTCCAGGGATCGCGAAAGAAGCGCAGCCTGTGGGCATAAAGCCGCAGCGTGATCTCGATCACGAAAATGGTGAGCACCAGAGCGTCGAAGAAGCGCAGCAGCGGGCCGGCAAAGCTCTGCATGACGGTTTCGGACGTCTCGAAACCCAAAGTGATGGCGTTGATGACGATGACGGAGAGGATGAAGGCCTCCCAGGAACGGGAACTCATCCAAGCCTTTACCTTTTCACGCATTATCCGCACGCTCTCCGCAGTGACCCAGATCGGCCTTCGAGATGGGGAAATTTCGCGCCGAAAGCAAGTAAGCGGCGGAGACATTTTCAGCCGCCGACAATGCCGGCAATCACGAATGTGTGATGAACCGGAACGCCGGCCCACATGGACCTTTCGGCGGTTCTCCCGCACACTGGCCCGATCAGGACAATCTGGGGAATGGCAATGCTTCGCTCATGCGCGATGCTTATCCCGGCGTTTCTGGCGCTCGCCGCAACGGGCGTCGCCCAGGAGGCGCGCCCGCCCGTCAGCCAATGCCAGGCGATCGCCGAACGCCTGCCGCAAGTGAAATTCGCAAGCTTCGTGCCGGTCGCCTACGAGGCGCCGGAAGTCTCGATCAGCTTCATCGGTCATTCGACCTTCCTGATCGAAAGCCCCGGCGGGGTGCGGATCGCCACCGATTATTCCGGCTTTCTGCTGCCCGGCGGCCCGGCGGATGTCGCGACCATGAACAAGGCGCATGAAAGCCATTTCACGCTGACGCCCGATCCCGGCATCGGCATGGTGCTGCATGGCTGGGGCGACACGCCCGGCCAGCCGATCGACCATGACCTGGTCGTGGGCGACGTCTATATCCGCAACGTCACCACCGATATCCGTGCCTGGGGCGCGTTCGAGGAGGACGGCAATTCGATTTTCATCTTCGAGGTGGCGGACCTCTGCATCGGGCACCTTGGCCATCTCCACCACGAACTCGCCGACAGCCATATCGCCGAGATCGGCCGGCTGGACGTGGTCATGGTGCCCGTTGACGGTGGACTGACGCTTGGCGCCGAAAGCATGAGAAACGTGATCGAACGCCTGCACTCCTCGCTGGTGCTGCCGATGCACCGCACCGGCCCGCGCGTGCGCGATTTCGCCGCCATGTTCGAGGGCGACTACGACGTGGTCTATTCCGACAGCCGCACCGTAACCCTGTCGCTCGCCTCGCTGCCGCGCCCGCCGCAGATCCTGCTTCTGCAGGGCGTTTGGTAACGCGCGCGGGCTTGAATGCGCGGCCCGCCGCCCGTATAAGGGCGCGCATTCAGACAAACAAAGACAGGGCGGAGCCATGGCTGGCCATTCACAGTTTAAAAACATCATGCACCGCAAGGGCCGGCAGGATGCGGTCCGTTCGAAAATGTTCTCCAAGCTTGCGCGCGAAATCACCGTCGCCGCCAAGATGGGCACGCCGGACCCGGACATGAACCCGCGCCTGCGCCTGGCGATCCAGAACGCCAAGGCGCAGTCGATGCCGAAGGACAATATCGAACGCGCCGTCAAGAAGGCCGCCGGCGGCGATGCCGAGAACTACGATGAGGTGCGCTACGAGGGCTATGGTCCCGGCGGTGTCGCCGTGATCGTCGAGGCGCTCTCCGACAACCGCAACCGCACCGCCTCCAACGTTCGCTCGATCTTCACCAAGGCCGGCGGCGCGCTCGGCGAAACCGGTTCGGTCGCCTTCTCCTTCGATCATGTCGGCGAGATCGTCTACAAGCCCGAAGCCGGCGACGCCGATGCGATCATGGAAGCCGCGATCGAGGCCGGCGCTGAGGATGTCGTTTCCGACGAGGACGGCCACACCATCTACTGCGGCTTCGAGGATATCAACGAGGTCTCCTCCGCCCTTGAAAAGGCGCTCGGCGAGGCCGAAAGCGTCAAGGCGATCTGGAAGCCGCAGAACACCATCCCCGTCGACGAGGAACGCGCCACCTCGCTGATGAAGCTCATCGATAATCTTGAAGACGACGACGACGTCCAGAACGTCTACTCGAACTTCGAGGTCGATGACGAGGTCATGGCCAAGCTTTCGGCCTGACCTTTCGCAGTCTCGACATTTGAAGCCGCCGGTCACTTTGATCGGCGGCTTTTTTGTTGCCGGTGGCACGGGCTGCGGACAGCGTTGCGAATCTGCACTCATGCGCGGAAAACGTGCAAAGTCGGTAGCGCCATGGGTTGGCGATGCTTGCAACCTTGAGAGAATAGGATTGAACTGACTTTTACGTTGGGGTTGTGGTGGAGGGGAAGATGCGTTTCATCGCGGCAGTATGCGCAATGGCCTTTGCGTTGATGGCTGGCCGTGCGCTGGCGGACGATGCCCAGGCCGACCTGGCCAAGCAGCTTTCCAATCCGGTCGCGCCGCTGACGGTGTTGCCGTTCCAGTTCAACTATGATCGCGGCTATGGCCCTGAAAAGGGCGACCAGTTGCAGCTCAATGTTCAGCCGATCATCCCCTTCAGTCTGAACGCGGACTGGAACCTGATCAGCCGCACCATCGTGCCCTTCGAGCAGCAAAGCGATATCGCCGGTCCTTCCGGCGACCAGTTCGGCCTGGGCGACACGTTGCTGTCGCTGTTTATCTCGCCGGTCGACAGCGGCGTCGACGGGCTGATCTGGGGTGCGGGGCCGGTTTTGCTGTTGCCCACGGCAACCGACGACCTGCTCGGAACCGAAAAATGGGGCGCGGGGCCGACCGGGGTCGTCGCCTTCGAACACGGGCCATGGACGAGCGGACTTCTCGCCAACCACGTCTGGTCCTTTGCCGGCGCGGAGGACCGGAGCCGCATCTCGACCACGATGACCCAGCCCTTCATCTCCTACAACACAAGATCGGCCTGGACCTTCTCGCTCACCAGCGAGGCGGAATATGACTGGGTGGGCGAGGACTGGATCGTGCCGATCGACTTCACCATCGGCAAACTGGTGATGGCCGGCAAACAGCCGATCAGCCTGACGCTTGGCGCGCGTTACTGGGCGACCGCGCCCGATAACGGCCCGGAAGGCTGGGGGCTCCGGGCCGTGGTCAGCTTCGTGTTCCCGAAATAGGCGGAATTACGCCGCCTCTTTAAGCTCATCGCGCAGAGCGCCGAACATGCCGACGGCCTTCAGCCGCGCTTCCACCGAATGCACGGGCACGGAGATGATCACCTCGTCGGCCTTGGTGTCGGCAACGAAGCGCTCCATCTTGGCCCTCGCCTTTTCCGGACCGCCGACGACGGCGAACTGGAAAGTGTGCTCGATCGACATCTTCTCCATCTCGGTCCAGATGCCGTCCATGCTTTCGACAGGCCGGGGCGTCTTGCCGCGGGCATTGCGGCGCAGCGCCACGAAGCTCTGCAGCGCAGAGGTGAACAGATAATCCGCCTCGTCATCACTATCAGCCATCGCGCCCATGACGCCGACGATCACATAGGGCTTTTCGAGCTGCGCCGAAGGCTTGAAATTGGTGCGGTAGATGTGAAGCGCTTCGAACAGCATGTCAGGCGCGAAATGCGAGGCGAAGGCATAGGGCAGGCCGAGCATGGCCGCCAGATGCGCGCTGTAGGTGGAGGAGCCGAGAATATAGATCGGAACCTTGGCCCCTGCCCCCGGATTGGCAAGCAGGCGCTGCCCCTCGACCGGATCGTCCATCAGCTGCTGCAACTCGACGATGTCGTTCGGGAAGGTCTGTGCTCCGGCGTCGAGATTGCGGCGCAGCGCCCGCGCCGTGTTCATGTCGGTTCCCGGCGCGCGTCCGAGCCCGAGATCGATGCGCCCCGGATAGAGCGCTTCCAGCGTGCCGAACTGTTCGGCGATTACCAGAGGCGAGTGATTGGGCAGCATGATGCCGCCGGAGCCGACGCGGATGGTGCTGGTCGCCCGCGCGGCCTCCGAGATCACCAGCGAGGTGGCGGCACTGGCAATGCCGGCCATGCCGTGGTGCTCGGCGAGCCAGAAACGGGTGTAGCCCGCCTCCTCGGCCTTCCTCGCCATCTGCCGCGTGGCATCCAGCGCCTGCGAAATGGTGCCGCCTTCGACAACCGGACAAAGGTCGAGAATGGAGAATTTGGTCATGGAAAATCCTGTCCCGGAATGTGTGTCTTTGACACATAATTAGGGATTGACAAGCCGGTTTGCAAAGTCTGGCTGTCGTGATGGCCGAAGAAACTGCTCGCTACCCTGTCTCGCCGGCCTGTCGCCGTTGTGCAGCCACGAAATCGATGAAGGCCCGCAGCGGGCGCGGGGTCAGGCGGCTGGAATAATAGAGAAAAGGTCCTTCGAAATCGGGGCACCAGTCCTCCAGGACGGGCGCCAGTTCGCCGGTTTCGAAATGCGGTTCCAGCCAGTTGCGGAAACTGTAGATCAACCCGTGGCCGGCGATCGCCAGCTTGACAGCGGCGCGCCAGCCGGGCGTGGCGATGATCAGCCGGGCGGTCGGATCGAGCCGCAGCGTTTCGCCGTCCTTTTCGAATTCCCAATCCGTCAGCGCCCCGGAAGCGAAACGCATTCGAATGCAGTCGTGAAAGAGCACGTCGCGCGGATGCAGCGGTTTCCCTCGACGGGCCAGGTATTCCGGCGCTGCGGCAAGCGCGGAGCGCTGCCGGGCCGGGCCGATCGGCGTCGCGATCATGTCCTGCGCCAGGTGCTCGCCATAGCGGATGCCGGCGTCGCAACCGGTGGCGATCATGTCGGTGAAACGGTCGTCGACGAGGATTTCGACCCGCACCTCCGGATGGGCCTTGGCGAAACCGTCGAGGATCGGCGGAAGAATATCCTCCATCACCGCGCCCGGAACCTGGATCTTCAGCCGCCCCCGCACCGTGCCCTCGCTGCTGGTGGCATCGGCGATGGCCGAGCGGGTTTCCGCGACCACCGGCTCCAGCCGATCGGCCAGCGCCCGGCCGGCTTCGGTCAGGTGAACGCTCCGGGTGGTGCGGATGATCAGCGGCACGCCAAGTTCCTCTTCCAGCCGGGTGATCGTCTCGCTGACCGTGGAGGGCGAATTGCCGAGCCGCCTGGCCGCGGCGCGAAATCCGCCCGTGCGGGCGATCACGAGGAAGGTCAGCAGGTCGTCGAAGGAGGGTAGCGGTTTATTGTTCGCCATACCGATCACCGTATTCGCAATTGTACGGATTATCAAGCGATCCTCCGTCGCCTATATCCGCTCCATGAAAGCACAAGGAGCACTCCAATGACCTCTCCAGCCTCGGCCGCCGGCCGCTTCACCTTTCCCGGAACGGACATTTCCGTCAACCGCATGGGCTTCGGCGCAATGCAGCTCGCCGGCCCCCATGTCTTCGGCGAGCCCAAGGATCCGGACGAATGCCGCGCGGTGCTGCGCGAGGCGCTCGCGCTCGGCATCGACCATATCGACACCAGCGATTTCTACGGACCCTACGTCACCAACCGGCTGATCGCCGAAACGCTGCACCCCTACCCCGACAATCTCACGCTCGTCACCAAGATCGGCGGCTGGCGCGATGACGCCGGCGGCTGGAACATGAACCACGAGCCGGATTTCCTGCGCAAATCCGTCGAGGACAATCTCGAGCGGCTGAAGCTCGACCGGATCGCGATCGTCAACCTGCGCATGGGCAGCGCCACCGGGTTCAGCGAGGATCGGGAACTCGTTGAGCCGATGAAGGCGATGCTGCGGATGCAGGAGGAAGGGCTTATAGGGCATATCGGCATTTCGACCGTGACCGCGCCCCAGGTGAAGATTGCCCAGGATATCGCCCCGATCGTCTGCGTGCAGAACCACTACAATCTGATCCACCGCGACGACGATGCGATGATCGACAGCCTCGCCGACCAGGGCATCGCCTATGTGCCCTATTTCCCGCTCGGCGGCTTCCTGCCCTATCAGGCTGACATTCTGGACCAGGTCGCAAGGGAGCTCGATGCCTCCATCCAGAAGGTCTCGCTCGCGTGGCTGTTGCAGCGCAGCCCGAATATCCTCGTCATTCCCGGCACATCTTCACGCGCGCATCTGCGCGACAATATCGCCGCCGCCGAACTGACGCTCGGCGAGGAACACCTGAAACGGCTCGACGCGATCGCGGCCTGATCGCTTACATCGTCCTGACGCGATACATGCGGAACGCTCGGTCGGCGCTCCGCATGTTTTTGTTTTGTTCACTTTTATCTGGAAGCCTCGGGGCAAGAACGATAGGGTGAATTCATGGAAAAGACGATTCGCATCATAGGCATCGATCCGGGGCTGAGGCGCACCGGCTGGGGCATTATCGAGACGCTGGGAAACGCGCTCAAGTTCATCGATTCCGGCACCGTCACCTCCGATGGCGATCTGGACCTGCCCTCGCGCCTTCGCCAGCTCCATGACGGGTTGTCGGAAGTGGTGCACGGCTTCCGCCCGGACGAGGCGGCGGTGGAGCAGACCTTCGTCAACAAGGACGCGGTGGCGACGCTGAAGCTTGGCCAGGCGCGCGGCATAGCCCTGCTGGTGCCCTCGCTCGCCGGACTTCCCGTGGCCGAATACGCGCCGAACGCGGTGAAAAAGGCGGTGATCGGCGTCGGCCACGGCGACAAGCAACAGATCCACATGATGCTGAAAGTTCTGATGCCGCGCGTGCAGTTCAAGGGCAGCGACGCGGCGGATGCCTTGGCCATCGCCATCTGCCACAGCCACAATCGCGGCGGCAACAGGATGATGAAGGCGGCCATGGCGGCGGGGTAAGGAAGAAACGGCCCCACGGCAACCAATCTCCCCCCTTGAGGGGGAGATGTCGCGAAAGCGACAGAGGGGGGTGAATATTGTCCGCGAATACAGAGTATCGGGCGTGCGCTGCACCCCTCTCTGCCCTGCCGGGCATCTCCCCCTCAAGGGGGAGATCGGCAAGTGGCGATGGGGTCGATGAAACGACAAACGGTGGACGGGGCGTCACACCACAATGACAGAGGCATACGCGTGAAGGCGTCACGTCGGAAGGAAAAATCTGCATGATCGGCAAGCTCAAGGGCGTGATCGACGAGATCGGCGACGACCATGTCGTGGTCGATGTGCATGGCGTCTGCTACGTCGCCTATTGTTCGGCGCGCACGCTGTCGCGCATCGGGTCGCCCGGCGAGGCGGTGGTGCTGTTCATCGAGACCTTTGTGCGCGAGGACCAGTTGCGGCTCTACGGCTTCATGAGCGCGGAGGAGCGCGGCTGGTTCAACCTGCTGCAGAGCGTTCAGGGCGTCGGCGCACGGGTGGCGCTGGCGATCCTGTCGACGCTGTCGGCGGGCGAGATCGCCAATGCGATCGCGCTTGGCGACAAGACCGCGGTATCGCGCGCGCCGGGCGTCGGGCCCAAGGTCGCGACCCGGATCGTCACGGAACTCAAGAACAAGGTGCCGGCCGGGCTCTCGATCGGCGACAGCGAGGCGATTTCCTTCCGCAGGGAGGTCGGCGAAGGCGCCGCGCCCGCCGCCGTCTCCGATGCGATCTCCGCGCTCACCAATCTCGGCTATTCCCGCGACCAGGCCGCAGGAGCCATCTCCGCCGCGCTGAAACAGGCCGGCGAGGATGCCGCGAGCGCAACCCTGATCCGGCTCGGCCTGAAGGAATTGTCGCAGTGATCCTTTCCTGATAGGATACTCCTTACAAATTCTGGATGGTAAGGAAAATGAGCATGAGCGTGTTTTACGGCACATTGACTTCCAAGGGACAGACGACGATCCCCGCTGAAGTGCGCCAGATGCTGAACCTGAAACCGGGCGACCGTATACGCTACATCATCCGCGACGGCGAAATCATCGTGCGGGCGAAGAACAGGCAGGCGAGCGACCTCAAGGGCCGCTTCCACGATGCCGACAGGGAGCCGGTCACGCTGGAAGACATGAAAGACGCCGTCGGTGAGGCGGTTGCAGAACATGTCGCCGAGCGGTCATGATCGGCCTCGATACCAATATACTGCTTCGGCTGGTTCTGCAGGACGACGCCGAGCAATGCCGGCGGGTGGACCGGCTGATGGAAAGCTTGCCGGAGCGCGGGCCGGGCCATATCAACGCGATCACGCTGATGGAGTTTTCCTGGTTCCTGAGGAAGCGGCTAAGGGTGGGACGCGCCGAACTTGCAGCGGCGATCGCAGATCTTCTGGAGGCGCGCGATATCGAGGTCGAGGATGAATGGCAGGTTGAAGAGGCGCTGGATCTGATGAACCGTACGCCGGCCGAATTTCCCGATATCCTGATCGCGCTTCGAAACACAAAATCCGGCTGCCATGCCACGATGACGCTCGACCGCACCGCAGCCGCCGCCATACCGGGAATGGAATTGTTGACATGAGTGAAGCCGACCGTCTGATTTCGCCGGACAAGCGCGGGGAAGACCTCGATGCGGCGCTGAGGCCGCAGACGCTGGACGATTTCACCGGCCAGGCGGAGGCGCGCGCCAATCTGAAGGTGTTCATCGAGGCCGCGAAACGGCGAAGCGAAGCGCTGGATCATGTGCTGTTCGTCGGCCCGCCGGGGCTCGGCAAGACCACGCTTGCCCAGATCATGGCCAAGGAGCTCGGCGTCAATTTCCGCTCGACCTCGGGCCCGGTGATCGCCAAGGCCGGCGATCTGGCCGCTCTTCTGACCAATCTCGAAGAGCGCGACGTGCTGTTCATCGACGAAATCCACCGGCTCAACCCTGCGGTCGAGGAAATCCTCTATCCGGCGATGGAGGATTTTCAGCTCGACCTGATCATCGGCGAGGGCCCGGCGGCGCGTTCGGTCAAGATCGACCTGTCGAAGTTCACGCTTGTCGCGGCCACCACGCGACTCGGCCTGTTGACGACGCCGCTGCGCGACCGGTTCGGCATTCCGGTCCGGCTCAACTTCTACACCGTCGAGGAGCTGGAACTGATCATCCGACGCGGCGCCCGGCTGATGGGGCTCGGCATGAGCGATGACGGCGCGCGAGAGATCGCGCGGCGCGCCCGCGGCACGCCGCGCATCGCCGGCCGGCTGCTGCGCCGGGTGCGCGATTTCGCCGAAGTGGCGGACGCAACCGAGGTCAGCCGCGCGATCGCCGACGAGGCGCTGACGCGGCTTGAGGTCGACCATATGGGGCTCGACCAGCTCGACCGGCGCTATCTCAACATGATCTGCCAGCATTTCGGCGGCGGGCCTGTGGGGATCGAGACGATCGCGGCGGGGCTTTCCGAGCCGCGCGACGCGATCGAGGATATCATCGAGCCCTATATGATCCAGCAGGGCCTGATCCAGCGCACCCCGCGCGGACGGGTGATGACGGCAACCGCCTGGAAGCATCTCGGCCTCACGCCCCCGAAAGATGCCGACCTCACCCAGTTCCGGCTGTTCGACGAAGGCGAGTGACCACCGGTTCCGCAGTGCCTCAGATGGCTTCGCGCGCGGCCAGCACCTCAGCGGCCAGCGCCCGGGTGATGCGGCGGTTGCGCGACAGCGCCAGCTTGTCGATCTGATCGACGATCTGGCTTGCGGCATCGAGCGAGCGCTCCATGCGCGTGACGACATAGGCGACGAGACGGTCGTCGACTTCGAGCTGTCGGTCGGCGAACAGCTTGAAGATCACCTGTTGCAGCAGCGCGTCATCCGGCGCGCCGATTTCCACCGTGGTGGCGGCGGCAAGCCGGGATTTCAGGTCGGGCAGCGTGATCGGCCAGAGCTGCGGCAGCGAGCGTGCGGTGATCAGCAGACTGCCGCCATGCTGGCGCACCGTGTTGATCAGATGGAACAGGCCGGTCTCGTCAAAGGCTTCGCGGTCCGCATCCTCGAACAGGAACGCGCCGTGGCGGGCTGCGACCGGGCGCCCTTCCCTCAGCTCCGCCGTCACCGGGCGGGCCTGGCTCAGTCCCTTCCAGATGGTCGACAGATGGGTCTTGCCCGACCCCGGCGGACCGACGAGCACGGTAACCGGCGTGTGCCAGTGCGGCCAGCGGTCGATCAGGTCGATCGCCGGCATGATCGACCGCGAGATCAACAGGTGATCGCGGTCGGCCGCCGGGTCGTGGCCAAGCTCCAGCGGCAACTGCATCGCTTTTTCACGCAGCACGGTCAGGCTCACTTCCCCTCTTCAACAACCGGCGAAGGCTCTTCGGCATGGTGCTCGATACCGTCCCAGTAGAGATCGCTGGTAAGATAGCGATCGATCGCGAAGCGCACCAGCACGCCGACGGCCGCCGACACCGGCACCGCGACCAAGAGGCCGACAAAGCCGAACAGCACGCCGAAGGCGAACAGGGCGAACATCAGCCAGACCGGATGCAACCTGACGCTGGAGCCGACCAGCTTGGGCTGCAGCACATTGCCTTCCAGAAACTGGCCGAACAGATAGATCCCGAAGATCAGCGCGATCATCCAGAAATCCGGCCAGAACTGGAACAGCGCCACGCCCATGGACAGGATCAGGCCGGAGGTCGAGCCGAGATAGGGAATGAAGCTGACAAGACCGGCGAAAATCCCGATCAGGGCGCCGAAATTGAGCCCCGCGAGGCTGAGCGTGATCGCGTAGTAGATCGCGAGAATGAGGCAGAGCGACCCCTGCCCGCGCACGAAGCCGGAAATCACCGCGTTGATCTCGTGGGCGAGGTAGCGGACATCGTCCACCTGTCCGCGCGGTATCCACTGGTCGATCTTCTGGACCATCCGGTCCCAGTCGAGCAGAAGGTAGAAGGCGATCACCGGCGCCAGCACGAAGAACGAGACGAGATTGACCACCGCCATCGACGAGTTCCAGATGCTGCCGAACACCTGACCGGCGATCGAGGCGCCGCCCGACAGCATCTTGCCGATATTCTCGCTGAGCGAAGCAAGCTGGTCGTTGCCCCAGTCGATCAGTTTGGAAAACTCGGTCGTCTCCAGGTACTGCTCAAGCTGGTGCATGTATTTCGGCACCTGCTGGGCGACATCATAGGCCTGCGACACCAGAAGCGGAATGAACAGCAACAGCACGGCGATGACGATCACCAGGAAGGACAGCATGATCGTGGTCGTCGCCCACAGCCTGTTGAAACCAAGCTTCTCCAGCCGGTCGGCAACCGGATCGAGGAAATAGGCCAGCGCCATCCCGGCGACGAAGGGCAGCAATATGCTGCGGAAAACATAGAGAAAGAGCGCGACAAAGGCGGCAAACAGCAGCCAGAAATAGACCTGCCTGCGCAATCCCGCGGCACTGATCCGACCCGCCATGAAAAAACTCCCGCTCCGGTTCGCGCTCAAGCGATTGTGGCACCAGGGCCCGCAACATGGATGAAGGCCCATAGCGTTTGTTCAGCAAACCGCCGCCAGCGTCAAGCGACAAGGCCGATGCCACGCGCCCCTCCCCGATATCCACTGTGTCCAACGTGGTCGCGCGCGCGTTAATTGTCGATATCGGCCTCATGGTCGGGCAACACACTTGCATCGGGCAAAACTCCATGCAATGCCCGGCTTTGACTTTTGCATGAGGGACCGCCCCATGAGCGAGACGCGTAGAAACGGCCTGACCTACTCCGACGCAGGCGTCGACATCGATGCCGGCAACCTTCTGGTCCAGAAAATCAAGCCCGCGGTGAAATCGACCCGGCGGCCCGGTGCGGACGGTGAAATCGGCGGTTTCGGCGGCCTCTTCGACCTGAAGGCGGCGGGCTTCACCGATCCGGTTCTGGTCGCCGCCAATGACGGCGTCGGCACCAAGCTGAAGATCGCGATCGAGGCCGGCAAGCACGACACGGTCGGCATCGATCTGGTCGCCATGTGCGTCAACGATCTCGTGGTTCAGGGCGCGGAGCCGCTGTTCTTCCTCGACTATTTCGCCACCGGCGCGCTCGACCCCGATGAGGGCGCGGTGATCGTGGAAGGCATAGCCGAGGGCTGCCGGCAGGCAGGCTGCGCGCTGATCGGCGGCGAGACCGCAGAAATGCCGGGCATGTACGCCAAGGGCGACTACGATCTTGCCGGCTTCGCGGTGGGCGCTGCCGAGCGCGGCGCGCTGCTGCCGTCCGAAAGCCTTGAGGAAGGCGACGTGATCTTCGGCCTCGCCTCCTCCGGCGTTCACTCCAACGGGTTTTCGCTGGTGCGGCGCGTGGCCGAAATGAACGGTCTCGGCTGGCAGGCCCCTGCCCCCTTCGCGCCGGGCAAGAGCCTTGGCGAGGCGCTGCTGGAACCGACCCGCATCTATGTGAAGCCGCTGCTGGCCGCAATCCGCGAAACCGGCGCGATCAAGGCGTTGGCCCATATCACCGGCGGCGGCTTTCCGGAAAATATACCGCGCGTTCTGCCCGCGACGCTTTCCGCCGAGATCGATCTCGAGGCGATCACCGTGCCCGCCGTGTTCTCCTGGCTCGCGCGCGCGGGCGGCGTAGCACCCGCTGAAATGATGCGCACCTTCAATTGCGGCGTCGGCATGATCGGCGTCTGCCGCGAAGACCGGCTCGATGCCGTGCTCGCAGCGCTTGCGGACCAGGGCGAAAACGCCTTCCGGCTCGGCCGCATCGTCGCCCGCAAGGACGGCATGGACGGCACGGTCTACAAGGGCATGATCGCGCTATGAGCGGACGCAAGCGGGTTGTCGTGTTCATTTCGGGCAGCGGCTCCAACATGGAGAAGCTGGCTGAAGCCTGCGAAGCGCCGGATTTCCCGGCGGAGATCGTGGCCGTCATCTCCGACAAGCCCGACGCCGGCGGACTGCTAAAGGCGAAGGCCCGCGGCATCGCCACCTACGCTCTTGCCCGCAAGGATTACGACAGCAAACAGGCGCACGAGGCCGCGATGCTCGGCTTGCTTGCCGATCTCGCGCCCGATTTCATCTGCCTTGCCGGGTTCATGCGGCTGCTCTCGGGCGATTTCATCCGCGCCTATGCGGGGCGGATCATCAATATCCACCCCTCGCTGCTGCCGCTGTTTCCGGGGCTCGACACCCATCAGCGCGCGCTCGACGCCGGCATGCGCATCGCCGGCTGCTCGGTGCATTTCGTCACCGAAGGCATGGATGAGGGGCCGATCATCGGCCAGGCCGCCGTCCCGATCGTGCCGGGCGATGACGCCGATGCGCTGGCAGAGCGGATACTGACGGTCGAGCACAGGCTCTATCCCGCCACGCTCAGGCGGCTTGCCGCTGGCGAGGTGCGGATGGAAAATGGCCGCGCCGTCTTCACCAACCGTGGCACAGACGGGGCCGAACAGATTTTGATCGCGGGGTAAAGCGATCCCGGCGGGCGATAGGCCGCGACCGGAGAAATCGATGCCGGAACAAGAGGCAGGACTGTCTTGGACATATTCCTCATCAATCTCGCCAGTAGCCAGGACCGCCTGTCGCGCATGCGCGAGGTTTTCGGTGCGCAGAAGCTTGCCTTCGAGCGGATCGATGCCGTCGACGCCGCATCGCTATCCGATGACTTTGTCCGAAACATCGTCGCCCCGCCGATGAGCAAACATGCCCGCAACCTGACCCCGACCGAAATCGGCTGCTATCTCAGCCACAGGAAGGTCTGGGAGACGGCGCTGTCGCGGGGCATCGATTACGCGACCATCTTCGAGGATGATATCCACCTCGCCCCCGATGCGGGAAAGCTTCTTTCCGCGGCCGCTGATTGGCTGCCGGAGGGGGCAGACCTGATCAAGCTCGAAACGCTTGCCATGCCGACCCATGTCTCCCGCGACGGCAAGGTCCTGATGGCAACGCCGCACCGGCTGAAAAAACTCCTGAGCAGCCATTACGGGGCTGCGGGATACATCGTCAGCCGCCGGGCGATGGAGCGTCTTTGCGCAGCAAGCGATCCGCTGCCGCTGCCGGTGGATGATGTCATCTTCGGCGCGCATTACCGGGTCTTCGGCGGGCTGCGGGCCTATCAGATCGACCCGGCGATCTGCGTTCAGGATCAATATATCGAGAGTCCCGAAGCCGGGCGGCTCGGCATCGTCTCGACGATCCGCGACCGCCATGCCAGCCTGCCGGTAACCCATGCGGGCCGGAGCCTCATCAGACGCGGCCTCGATGGCCTTTCGACCAAGCTCACCCGTCGCCGGCGGAAAACCAGGATCGCCCTGCTGCAGGCGCTTGGCCGCGCGGAGCAAAAGACCATCCCGTTCGCGCGGGATTGAAGCCGGTCAAAGCCCCTTGAGAAAGGGGTTGTTGCGGCGCTCTTCGCCGATGCGCCCGCCCGGCCCGTGGCCGCAGATGAAGCCGACATCGTCGCCGAGCGGAAACAGCTTGTCGCGGATCGAGGCGAGCAGGATATCGTGGTCGCCGCCCGGCAGATCGCTGCGCCCGACCGAGCCGTGAAACAGCACATCGCCGACATGGGCGAATTTCTGGGCGCGGTTGAAGAAGATCACATGGCCGGGCGCGTGGCCGGGAGTGTGATAGACCTCGAACACATGGTCGCCGAAACCCACCGTTTCGCCCTCGGTCAGAAACCGGTCGGGAAAGCAGTTGCGCACCATGCCCGCCATGCCGAAACGCTCGGCGCTTGCCTCGATGTTCTCCAGAATGAAACGGTCATCCTCATGCGGGCCGATGATCTCCAGCCCCAGACGCTCCTTCAGCTCCATCGCGCCGCCGGCATGATCGAGATGGCCGTGCGTCAGCCAGATCGCCTTCAGCGTTATGCCGTTTTCCTCCACGGTCTGGATGATGACATCGGCATCCCCGCCGGGATCGACCACGACGCCCTCGCGCAACTCGGGATCGAACAGCACGGTGCAGTTCTGCTGGAGGGGGGTGACGGGAATGATCCCGGCCTGAAGCTGCGCCATTGAACTGATATCTCCCTTGCGGACGGTCGCCGCCAACGGCTTCCATTTCGCTTGCGTCCGTTTTAAACCTGATACGATATCTATGTCAGACTGGATTTGATTACAAAAGCCCGGCGGGCGAAAGGAAACAGGCTTTGGGAGTGAAACATCAGGCGATCATGCCCGAACACGCGCCCGAGAGCGGCGTCGCGGACCTGGCGGTGGTCGAACTTCTGTTTTTCGCCTATCGCGATTTCATCTCCGATCCGGACGCGATCCTCGGCGAGATCGGCTTCGGCCGCGCCCATCACCGGGTTATCCATTTCGTCGGAAGCCGGCCGGGCATGAGCGTTGCCGACCTGCTCGACATCCTGCGCATCACCAAGCAGAGCCTCGCGCGCGTGCTGAAACAGCTGATCGACAGCGGCTATATCCGCCAGACGGCGGGGCCGGAGGACCGGCGTCAGCGTCGGCTGTTTCTGACCGCGGAAGGCGAGCGGCTGCGCGCGGAACTGCTCTCGCCGCAATTGCGGCGCATCGACAGGGCATTCGCGGCAATGCGCGAGGACGAGCGCCGGGCGGTCGGCGAATTTCTGACACGCATGTGCGATCACGATCCCCATGCCGGCGTCGAGGCCTTGCCGCAGAAAGGGGAGGAAGCATGAGCGAAGCCAGAGCGATCGATGATGACGCGGCCCACCTTCTGATTGTCGACGACGACACCCGTATCCGCACACTGCTCAAGCGCTATCTGGGCGAAAACGGCTACCGCGTCTCCACGGCCGCCGATGCCGCCGAGGCGCGGCGCAAGCTGGAAGGGCTCGACTTCGATCTTCTCGTTCTCGACGTGATGATGCCGGGCGAGGACGGTGTGTCGCTGACCCGGCACCTCAGGGACGTCCGCCCGGTCCCGGTACTGCTTCTGACCGCGAAGGCGGAGGCCGACGCCCGCATCGCGGGTCTGGAGGCCGGCGCCGACGATTATCTGGTCAAGCCCTTCGAGCCGCGCGAGCTTCTGCTTCGCATCAGCAATATCCTGCGCCGCGCCGATACGCCGAAGACGCCGGCGATCGAACAGGTCGTGTTCGGCCCCTATTCCTTCTCGCTCGCACGGCGCGAACTCAAGAGAGGCGCAACCCCGATCCGGCTCACCGAACGCGAACAGGACATTCTGGCCATGCTCGCCGAAAAGGCCGGCGAAACGGTCGCGCGCTACGATCTCGTCAGCAGCGCCAGCGAGATCAACGAGCGCACGATCGACGTGCAGATCAACCGGCTGCGCCGCAAGATCGAAAACGATCCGGCGAACCCGCTTTATCTCCAGACCGTGCGCGGTATCGGCTACCGCCTGAGCCGGGATTAGGACCCGACATTGAAACTCTGGCCCGCAAGCGTTCAAACGGCCTGTGAAAGAGCGGCGCACGCCCTCAGACGGCGCACGCGCGAACTCGAGCGGCTGCCCGGCCTGCGCCATATCGCCGGCGCCTACAAGGTTATCGCCCGCTGGACCCATCACCGGCTTCCGCGCGGCCTGTTCGCGCGCTCGCTGCTGATCATCATCATCCCGATGCTGCTGCTGCAGGCGGTGGTCGCCACCGTGTTCATGGAGCGCCACTGGCAGATGGTGACCCGCCGCCTTGCCGACGCCGTCACCGGCGATATCGCGGCAATCATCGACCTGATCGACGTGACCGGCGACGAATATGAAAGCGAGATCGTCTCGATTGCCGCGCGCGACATGGGGCTGAGAGTCGCCTTCGAGCCGGGCGCGAAGCTCCCGCCGCCGCTGCCGAAGCCGTTTTTCGGCCTGCTCGACCAGGTGCTGGCGGAGCTGATCTCGGCCAAGATCGGCCGGCCGTTCTGGATCGATACGCTCGGCGATTCCCGCTTCGTCGAAATCCGCATCAAACTCGATGACGGTATATTGCGCATCTTCGCGCGCCGTTCGATGACCTATGCCTCGAACACCCATATCTTCATTCTGTGGATGGTCGGCACCTCGCTGGTGCTGATCGGGATCGCGACCCTGTTCCTGCGCGGCCAGATCCGGCCGATCCTGAAGCTGACCCAGGCCGCGGAGGATTTCGGCAAGGGCCATCGCTCCGAGGTGCCCTATACGCCGCGCGGCGCGATCGAAATCCGGCGGGCGGGCCTCGCCTTCATCCTGATGCGCGAGCGCATCGAGCGCCAGATCGAACAACGCACCACGATGCTGAATGGCGTCAGTCACGATCTGCGCACCATCCTCACCCGCTTCAAGCTGCAGCTTGCCCTGATCGGCGAGAGCCCGGAGGTGGAGGCCCTCAACGAGGATATCGAGGAAATGCAGAAAATGCTGCAGGGCTATATCGACTTTGCCCGCGGCGATGCCGAGGAAACCACCGGCACGGCCAGTCTCTCGACGCTGTTCCGCCGCCAGAAGGAGGATTTCGAACTCTCCGGAAAATCGCTGCATTATGTGGTGATCGGGCCGGACGAGGTCACGGTCAGGCCCAACGCCTTCGCCCGCCTGATCGCCAATCTCGCCTCCAACGCCAAGCGCCATGCCGACAGTCTGGAGATCACCGCCGAGCATGGCGAGAAATGGCTGACCGTGACCTTCGATGATGACGGGCCGGGTATTTCCCCGGAGATGCGCGAGGAAGTGTTCAAGCCGTTCCTCAGGCTCGACAATGCCCGCAACCTCGATTCCTCCGGCACCGGTCTCGGCCTCGCGATCGCCCGCGATATCGCCCGCTCCCATGGCGGCAATGTCACCCTCGGCGACAGCCCGCTCGGCGGCCTGCGGGCCGTGATCAGCATCCCCTGCTAAACCGGCCCACGCGCAAGCCCACAAATGGAAAAATAAGTATTTGCTTACTTATATGGGTGTCTCTGGCACGGCAGAGGAAAAGAGCCGCTTTCGTTTAAAACCATGTCCCGAATGCCAGGTTTGCTGAATCGGCGACCGCGCTTGCCGCGCCGCGAAACAGCCAGCGCACAGACAAAAAAGGCCCCATCACGGATCATGGGCGCATGATCGGCGATGGGGCCCGAGCTTAATTTTATACGCTTTAGAAAAAAATTTAATTAAATCACGAACCTATACCAATATTTAAAGCTTTATTATAAAGATAGAGAGCGCTGAAGGTCATTACCACCACCCAAAATATTCCGAAGGATACTATGAGTATAAGATATGGCCAGCGGCGATTGTAAAAAGGCGTGATACGATAGCACTTGCCGCATGTGGAGGAGCCAAATCGCAAACGATGACCACAGCGACAGGTAAAAAAGCGCCTTGGCGATTTGCGCCTTCGCTCCGGCTCCATCCGTTGTCTTTCAGCCACAAAATGCATCTCAGCCCTCTCGAGTGCTCAAGGTTCTAAAACCCCTCCCGAAGCGATGAACAAGTGATATACGTTCGAGCAAACTTACAAAATACCATATTCATGGTATTGCCGGCATCCGCGATACAAGAAACAAAATGGGATTGGCTGCGCAACGCGGTCACGGCGGTTCCGAAGCTCTTCGGATAGAGATGGGGACATACTTCTTTGGCACCCTTTCGAATTGTCCTATGCGAGGACGACGATGTCGTGCGCCAACGGCTGGCAAGTCTGATCAAGGGATGGGATGGCGGCCAACTGGTCGCCGCTTGCGCAACCATTGCGGAGACGCGCGCGGTCTTTGAGAGGTCTGAAATCGACCTTCTGATCGCGGATCTGAATTTGCCGGATGGCAGCGGCCTCGAAGCGATCCGCGCTTTGCGCAAGACGCACCCGAGGGCCGAGGCGATGGTCATTTCCGTTCTCGCGGACGACAGGTCCGTGCTCGAAGCAATCGGGGCCGGGGCTTCAGGTTACCTGCTGAAGGATGCTGACAGCCTGGATCTGATCGAGGCGGTCGAAAGCCTGATGGCGGGTCATTCACCGATATCCTCCCGGATCGCCCGCGTTCTTGTGAGGCAACTCTCTGAACAGGCGCCCGATACCCGTTCTCCAGAGCCGGCCGTGAACATGACCTCACGAGAGATGGATATATTATGGGGCATCGCAAAGGGGTTCACCTATGCGGAAATCGCCCAGCAATTGCATATTTCGAGACAGACTGTTCCGGTCCATATCCGTAATATCTATCGCAAACTTCAGGTGAAGAACCGGTCGGAGGCCGTTTTTGAGGCGACCCGCCAGGGACTGATGCAATTCTGACGGCAAATCCAATGGCCTTGGCGGCGAAAAAACTTCAGGCCTGGGCAGGCCACCCGACACTGTCATCTCTCTTGCTCAAGCTGCTTTTTGTTGTTTCAATCGCCATCTGCTGTGCGATGCCGTTCGTACTGTCCCTGCCGACGCCGCGCGATGCGCTCGTTCTGCATTCGGCAATACTTCAGGAAGGCGCTTCCCCGGCGCGTGAGATAACGCTACCCTATACGCGAACGAACGTCTGGGAATCGTCACGCACCGAAGCGCTCTACAAGATCCATTTTCCCCGGGAGGCGGTTCCTGCCGATCATCCGGTTCTCTTCTTTCCGGCGGTACGCCAGGCCATAGACGTACGTCTGAATGCTATTCCCCTTGTGCGCCGGGAAATCTCACTCCTCACCTCGCCGCGCCTGGGCGATTACTATGCATTTGATGTCATGCCCCTGGCGCTTCGTGATGGCGTCAACGAACTTGAAATCCGCCATAGCCGTCTGGATGGCTGGATCTCGAGCTATCTCTCACCCGCTTACCTGATGTCGCAATCCGTATTCGCGCCTTATCGGCAACTCTATGATTTCGTCTTCGAACAGTGGCGCTTCACCTCGCTCCTGCTCAAGGCGATCATTACCATCAGCGTCGTCATGATAGCGCTATTGCGGCCAGCCGATGGCTTCTTTCGATGGTTCAGCCTGATCATGGTCTTCAGCCTCACCCTGACGGCGACGCAATACGGCTTCTCGCTTGCCGGCGCCGGCGTGCCGCGACTTTATTATGCAACGCTGCAATTGGGCACGCTTTTGCTTGCGGTTGCTCTGACGCTCGAAATGGCAGGCCGGAAATTCGTCCGGAAATCGCTCTATCTGGCGCTGGGCCTCCCGCTTACGCTGCTCACAGCGTATTGGGCCGGCCTGGGTTCGAGATCGCAGATTGCAGTGCTCGGCAATGTCTTGAGCATTGCCGCCATGATGGCGGCGTTGTGGATTGCAATCGCGCATTACTATAGGTCGCGGGATCCGATTGCGGCCATCATAGCCGCGCCGCTCGCTCTCTGCTTCCTGTTCGGGCTTCATGACGTCGGCCTGTTGTTCGGCCTCACGAACGGCGCCCACATGTTAACGCCCTATATCGAGATGGCGACCCTCCTGGCCGCCATGCTCATCATCACAATCAGGTTGATCCAGAGTCTGAACCAGCTTGATAGCGCCAACATCCGCCTGAAACGGCGGCTTGATGAGCAACAGAAAGAGTTGAACCTGCTTCATGAAAAAGAACGCAGGAATTTGACCCGCATGGCCCTCGAAAAGGAGCGCGATCGCCTGATGCGCGACCTGCATGACGGACTGAGCGGCCACCTCGTGTCGATCATGGCCCAGACTGAGAGAGAGAATCTGGCTCCGGAGGCGATCCGCACCACCGCCCGGGATGCACTGGGCGATCTCCGGCTGGTGATCCAGTCGCTTGACCTGAGCGACACGGATCTGCGGGTCGCGCTGGCCGGCTTTCGCGAGCGAACCGGCCCGTACCTGCACCGCATGGGCATTCGGCTCGACTGGCAGACCGGGAACATGCCGGAAGTCACCGGGGTTACGCCTTCAACCGCCCTCGCCCTTTTAAGAATACTGCAGGAGGCCGTCACCAATGCGGTCAAACATGGACCAGCAACGCACATCGCGATTTCCGCGTCCGCCAATGAGAATGGGGACGCGGTCATCACCGTGGAGAACGATTTTAGCGGCAACGATATCCGCGGCAAAGGCCATGGCCTCGCCAATATGGCCACGCGCGCCCGAACCTTTGGCGGCGATATTGCCTTCACCCGTTCAAAAGACATGGCGCGTCTCGTGATCACGCTGCCCACAGCCCTGCGCCCGCAGCCCGCCTGATTGACAAAGACGCAGACGCGAGCACGTCAGGCGGGATGCTGCTGGACGCTGAGGCCGCCGTCAACGGTCAGGCAGGTCGCGTTCATGAACGGGCATTCGTCGGAGATCATGAACACAGCCGCCATCGCGATCTCCTCGGGCGTGGCGATCCGTCCGCCGGGGTGGAGCTTCAGCGTCTCGGCTTTCGCCGCCTCGGGATCAGGAAAGCTGTTCCAGTAGTCGATGACCTTCTGCGTCGCCACATAGCCGGGCGCGAGCGCGTTCACCCGGACGTTGTTCGCCGCATATTCAAGGCCCAGCGACTTGGTCATGCCGAGAAGCGCATGTTTTGCCAGCGGATAAGGAAAGGTATGGGGGATGATGGTGAAGGCGTGGGTCGAGGCAATGTTGAGGATCACGCCGCCGCCGGCATCGATCATCCCCGGCAGCGCCGCCTTGCAGCAGTTCCACGCGCCCTTGAGATTGATGTCGAAGCACCGGTTCCAGTCCTCGTCGCTGGTCTCGAGCGGGGTGGAGAACACATTGACGCCGGCATTGTTGACCAGAGCGTTGATAGACCCGATTTCGTCGGCGGCCTGTTTCATGGCGGCGGCGATCGCTCGGGCATCGGTTATATCGGCGGCGGCCCAACCAAGGGACCCGTCAGGCGCAACGAGGGTCGCGGCCTCGCGCTCCAGAAGCGCGCCGTCGCGGTCGACCATGAACAGCGCCGCGCCCTCCTTCACGAAGGCCCTCGCGAGCGCCAGGCCGATACCCTGGGCCGCGCCGGTGACGAATATGCGTTTGCCCGAAAGCCGTCCCGTCATTTTCCGCTCCTCACCACTCGGCGAAACTGCCGTCCGGATGACGCCAGATCGGGTTGCGCCAGCGATGACCCTCTCTGGCGCGCTCTATCACATAGGCCTCGTCGATCTCGATGCCGAGCCCCGGCCCTTGCGGTATGCCGACAAAGCCATCGGCATATTCGAACACGTCCTTGTTCGAAATGTAATCGAGAATGTCGTTGGTCTCGTTATAATGGATGCCCAGACTCTGCTCCTGGATGAAGGCGTTGTAGGACACGGCGTCCACCTGAAGGCAGGCGGCGAGCGCGATCGGCCCGAGCGGACAATGCGGCGCGAGCGCCACATCATAGGCTTCCGCCATGGCGGCGATCTTGCGGCATTCGGTGATGCCGCCGGCATGCGACAGATCCGGCTGGATGATATCGACATAGCCGCCCTCGAATATCGGCTTGTAGTCCCAGCGCGAATAGAGCCGCTCGCCCAGCGCGATCGGCGTGGAGGAATGGTTGGCGATCTCCCTCAGAGCTTCCGCGTTTTCCGAAAGCACCGGTTCCTCGATGAACATCAGCTTGTAGGGGTCGAGTTCCTTTGCCAGCACCTTGGCCATCGGCTTGTGGACGCGGCCGTGAAAATCGACGCCGATGCCGATATGGGGGCCGACGGCCTCGCGGATGATCGCGATGGTCTCGACCGCCTTTTCCACCTTCTCATTGGTGTCGACGATCTGCATCTCCTCGCAGCCGTTGAGCTTGATCGCCTTGAAGCCGCGCGCGACTACCTCTTTCGCGTTCGTCGCAACGTCGGCAGGACGGTCGCCGCCGATCCAGGAGTAGACCTTGATGCGGTTCCTCAACTGGCCGCCGAGGAGCGCATGGACCGGCTGCCCGAGCGCCTTGCCCTTGATATCCCACAGCGCCTGGTCGATGCCGGCCAGCGCCGACATGTGGATCGCGCCGCCCCGATAGAACCCGCCCCGGTAAAGCACGGTCCAGTGATCCTCTATCAGAAACGGGTCCTTGCCGACGAGATAATCCGCCATCTCGTTGACTGCCGCCTGAACGGTCAACGCGCGCCCTTCCACAACCGGCTCGCCCCAGCCGACAATGCCCTCATCGGTCTCGATCTTCAGGAACAGCCAGCGCGGCGGGGCCAGATAGGTGGTGAGCTTGGTGATCTTCATGACTGGTTCCGATCAGGGAAGTATGAGGTCGATCGCCTTGGCGGCGGCGGCAAGAACGGCGGCATTGGTGTTGCCGCTGACGATGGTCGGCATCAGCGAGGCGTCGATGACCCTGAGGCCCCTTGTGCCCCGGACCCTGAGGCGACTGTCGAGCACGGCGTCCGGATCGCCGTCACGCCCCATCCGGCAGGTGCCGACCGGGTGATAGCCGGTCTTGACGGTGCGCTTGCAATGCGCCGCGATCGCCTCGTCGCTGGTCACATCGGCGCCCGGAAAGATTTCCCTGTCGATCAGTTCGCGCATCGGCGAAGCGGCAAGCACGGTGCGCGCGTAGCGAAAGCCCGCCATCGTTATCCTGAGATCGTCGGGATGGCTGAAAATCTGGGTATCGACTACCGGATCGGCGAACGGATCGCTGGAGGAAAGCGTCACCGAGCCGCGCGATTTCGGGCGCAGCAGCAGCGAGTTGATGGTCACGCCGTCGCCGGGATCGGTGCCCATGACATCGCGGTCGAGATAGATGGTCGGCACGCAGAACATCTGGATCGTCGGGCGGTCGCTCGTGCCTTCCGGATCGTGGAAGGCACAGGTTTCGACCCCTGTGGTGGAGGCCGGGCCGGACTTGAACAGCAGATATTGCAGCCCCGCCTTGATCATCGGCCAGCCGCGATCCTGCCCGTAATAGCCGAACGAGCCCTTGGTGGTGGCGACCACCGGACACTCATAATGGTCCTGAAGATTGCGCCCGACGCCGGGAAGCGCGAGCTTGACCGCAATGCCGTGCCGGGCGAGTTCATCCTCCGGTCCGATCCCGGACAGCATCAGCAGTTTTGGGGTCTGATAGGCACCGGCCGCAAGGATCACTTCGCTGTCCGCGAAGACGGATTTCCGGCCGCCGCCCTGCACGTAATCAACGCCGACCGCCCGGTCGCCCTCCATGCGGATCGCGGTGACGGTTGCCCCGGTCACGATCGTCAGCAGCGGATCATTCATGACCGGAGCTAGAAACGCATCGACAGCGCTGCAGCGCCGGCGCGTGCGCCAGTCAATTGTGTGCTGCATGAAGCCGACGCCGAACTGGCTTTCGCCGTTGAAATCCGGGTTGTAGGGAATGCCCATGCCCTGCAGGGTTTTGACATAAATGCGGGTCATCGGACTGGTGTGGCCGAGATGGGAGACCTTCAGCGGTCCGCCGACGCCATGATATTCGCCGGCAAGATGGTCGTTATCCTCCTGCGCCTTGAAATAGGGCAGAAGATCGCGATAGCTCCAGGCGTCGTCGCCTTCGGTCACCAGCTCGTTCCAGTGGTCGAAATCGGCCGCCTGCCCGCGCATATAGACCATGGCATTGACCGTGCTGCCACCACCGAGCACCCTGCCCTGCGGCACGATCGGCCCGCGCCCGTCAAGCTGCGGCTGCGGCGCGGTCGCGTGCATCGCAAGATAGGTGTCCTTCGCCAGGAACTTCATGTAGCCGGCGGGGAAATGCATGATCGGGCTGGCCTTGGCCGGGCCGCGCTCCAGCACAAGCACGCTCGCGCCGCACTTCACCAGACCGGCGGCAACCACGCAGGCCGAACTGCCGCCACCGACGAGGATATAGTCGTATCGTCCGTCGCTCGTCTTGCTCATAGGTCCTGCGCTCCCAGCCAGATGCTGCCCGACAGTTTTTCGCCGGGCTGAAGAATGCGAAGCCCGCCAAGATCGGGCATGTTGTGACCGTCCACCAGATGCGACATCGGCTCGAAACAGAAATAGTCCCGCTGAAAGTTCGGATCGAACGCGGTATCCGAGACAAACAGGAAAGCGTGCCGGAACAGCGGTTCCGCCTTCAGGGATAGCTTCGTTTCCCGTTCCGGCCAGGCGATCACCGCTTCGCCGGACCAGTCCTCGAAGCCGTTATTGACCCAGCGGTGCGGCAGGGGCGAAGGCTTACTGAAATCGAGATCGGCGGGGATGTCCGTGGCCTCGCCCGGCAGCCATCCCTCGACCTCGGTCCAGAATTTCCGGGCGGGCGCCATGAGCGTGGTTTGCGGCGTCATCGGGAAATAGGGATGCCATCCAAGCCCGAAAGGCAGCGGCTCGTCTCCCTGGTTCTCGACGGTCGACGTCATCTGCAATTCGCCGTCGGCAAGCGAAAAACGCTGCCATGCCTCATAGACATAGGGCGTGCCGCCGCCCGCATGCCGGAAACGCATCGCCAGCCGGTCGGCCTCGTGTTCTTCCAATGACCATTGCGAAAGCCAGCCCTCGCCATGGAGGTAATGCGGGTCCCAGTCGGTATTCGCGGTCAGGGCGTATTGCTTGCCGTTGAAGGTGAACCGGTTGTCCCGCACCCGGTTGCCGAACGGCACCAGCGGATAGCAGGCGGACGACAGCGCATCCGCCCCCTCGGGCGCTTCGCGCAGTAGGGCCACCCGTCCCTCTGCGCCATCCCGCCAGAGACCGAGGATCAATCCGCCCTTTGTCGAGGCTCGCAGCGACAGGGCCCCGGAGCTGATATCAACGACCGCCATGCCCCTCACCCCTTGTTGCGGGCCAGGCTGCGCTTGATCGCCTGCATGTTGGCGAGCACGGCGATGACGATGATGAGGCCCCGGACAACCTGCTGGAAGAACGGATTGATGCCAAGCAGTACGAGACCGTTGCCGATCAGCGTGATCACCAGCACTCCGAGCAGCGTGCCGAGCATCGAACCGCGACCGCCGGAAAGCGCCGTGCCGCCGACGACCACGGCCGCGATCACATCGAACTCCAGACCGCTTGCCGCCGTCGCATTGCCGGAGCCGAGACGCGACACCAGCAGAATGCCGGAGATCGCCGCCATTGCGCCGCCGATCGCGAAGATCGCAACCCGGATACGCGCCACGTTGATGCCGCTGAGATAGGCCGCATGGGCATTGCCGCCGATCGCAAACACCGAGCGTCCGAACGCGGTCTTGCGGCTGACGAAGGCGAAGATGGCAAACAATACGAGCATGATGATCGCCGCCGGCGGAATGCCAAGCACCGAGCGGTCCAGCGCATCCAGCACGTCATTGCGGCCGATCGAAACCGGCAGCGCATCGGTGAAGAATAGCGCCAGCCCCCGCAAGGCGCTCCACATACCGAGCGTGGCCACGAAGGACGGCACGTCGAAATAGGCGCGCAGCACGCCGGAAATACCGCCAAGCCCGGCGCCGAGCGCCACCGCCAACAGGAAGGCGATCGGCGTGGGAAAACCCCATTGCAGGAGGTAGGCCAGCGCGACGGAAACGAAGGCCACCATGGGACCGACGCTGACATCGATTTCGCCGGAGATGATGATGAAAGTCATCGCCCAGGCCGCAATGCCGATCGTGGCCGCATCGCGCAGAATATTGACCTGGTTGTTGAACGACAGGAAGCCATAGGCGGTCGTGCCGAAAATCACATAGAGCAACGCGATCGCCAGGAACAGGCTGAGTTCGTTGATATGCTTCGAAACGCCGAAGCCGCTCTTCTTCGGGGCGGCCGTGTCGGCAGCGTTGTTGTGCGACATCATCGTCTCCGTCAGTGTCCTGAAATGCAGGCCGCCATCAAGGTGTCCTGATCGATGTTGGGGGAACGGAACTCTTCCCTGAGCGCGCCGTCCCTCAGGACGAGCACCCGGTCGCACACCAGCGGCAGTTCCTCGATCTCGCTGGAGACGAAAACGATGCTGCGGCCTTCGGCGGCGAGTTCGCGAATGATTGAATAGATCTGGGCCTTGGCCTCGATATCGACGCCGCGTGTAGGCTCGTCGAGCAGAAGGATGCGGCTGCCGGCATAGACCCATCGGCCGATCACGACCTTCTGCTGGTTGCCGCCCGAAAGCGTGCCGATCGGCGTATCGGTGCGCGCCGTCTTGATGTGCAGCCGATCGATGATCTCGCGCGTCGCCTCGGCCATCCGCCGCGCCGACAGCACGCCATTGACGGTGACGCCCTCAAAGCGCGTCGAAAGCGTGTTCTCGTCAACGCCGAGCAGCGGAACGATGCCCTCTTCCTTGCGGCTCTCGGGCGTGTAGCCGAAGCCGAGCTTGATCATCTGCTTGTAGCCGAGCGATGTCACCGGCTTGCCGTTTGCGTAAATCTCGCCCGCCTCGCCGCGACGCACACCCATGATCGCCTGCAGCAATTCCGTGCGGCCGGAGCCGAGCAGGCCGGCGATCCCCAGAACCTCGCCCTTCATCAGCGAAAAGGACACGGAGGAGAGCTTCGGCGCCACCGCCAGATCCCTGACCTCAAGCACGGTCTCTGGCTGGCTGGCATCTTCCAGCACGGCCGCCTCGGCGCCCTCCGAGCCGAGCATGAGGCGCACGATCTCGCGGGTATCAGCGTTCTGCACATCGACGGTGTCGATGATCCGGCCGTCGCGCATGATCGTGGCCGAATGAGCGATCTGGCGGATTTCGTTCATCCGGTGGCTGACATAGATGACCGCTATGCCCTCAGCGGCGACGCGCGTCACCGCCGCCATCACCTTTTCGGCCTCCGCGGCCGCCAGCGAGCTTGTCGGCTCGTCGAGGATCACCAGCTTGGGATTGCCGAGCAGCGCCCTTGCGATCTCCAGAAGCTGGCGCTCGGCCGGGCTGAGCGCCGAGACGAGCGAGTCGGGCGAAAGATCGAGACCGAGACGATGCATCGCCTCTTTGGCCTCGGCGATCATGGCGCGGTGGCGGATGACCCCGCCCTTGCGCGGCCAGCGCCCGAGAAACAGGTTCTCGGCAAGCGACATGCCGGGAACCAGGCTGAGTTCCTGATAGACGACACGCACGCCGTGCGAAAACGCCTGCTGCGCGCGGGCGGAACCCACATGCGTCAGTTCCTCGCCGTCGATCAGGACAGTTCCGCTGTCGGGCACTTCGGCGCCGGTGAGCATGCGGATGAGGGTCGACTTGCCGGCGCCGTTCTTGCCGAGAAGCGCGCGTACTTCGCCCGGCGCGACCTCGAAATCGGCATTGTCGAGCGCCAGCACGCCGGGATAGCGCCGCGTGCAACCCGTCATGGAGACGAGCGCGGTTGCTTCCGGTCTTTTGTTCTGAGATGCGGACGTCATTGCTCTTCCAGTTGATGGCGATGCCGCCGGGTTGCGGCGGCATCGGAATTTGCCTTCAGCGCGCTGCCTCAGCAGCGCCGCAGCGCCGGGCTATCGATCACGGAATACCGTCGGCGTGCGCCTCAAGCCATCCCTTGCCGTCCTCGGACGACTTGTAGAGATCGATGTCATAGGGAACCTCGATGCCTTCCGGAGGCGTGCCGTCGATCGACTTGATCGCCTGCGCCAGCGCCAGCTTGCCGAGGCCCTGGCCGGAGATGTCGACAACACCCTTGATGACCGTGAAATCGGCAAGTTCCTGGGCGATTTCGGTGGTCATGTCGCCGCCGAAGACCACAACCTCACCTTCCTTACCCTGAGAGCGGACGGCGCGGGCGGCGCCCAGCGTCGCGCCGCCGGCTTCGCCGAAGAAGGCGTCAATCTCGGGATTGGAGGTCAGCATGGTGCTGGCGACCGAAACGGCCTTGTCTAGGATCGCGCCTTCCTGGTTGGCCACGATCTCGGCGTCCGGCACCTTTGCCATCAGCGCGTCCTCAAAGCCCTTTCGGCGGGTGACGCAGACTTCGACAAATTCGCAGTTCAGAACGGCGATCTTCGGCGCGTCATTGCCTTCCGCGATGAAGTAGTCGGCGGCGGCATCGCCGAGCTTGTGACCGAAATCATAGGGGTCTCCGACGGCATAGGCGGAGATATATTCCTTCATGTCCTGTTCGTTGAGGCAGGTATTGTAGCAGACCACCGGGATGCCGGCGTCATGGGCGCGGCGGATCGCGCGGTAGGAGCCATCGGCGGAAACCGGCGAGACGATGATGGCCTGAACATCGGCGGAAATCAGCGAGTCGATGAAGGAGGATTCCTTGCTGACATCGCCCTGGGCGTTGGTTTCGACGATGACGAGGTTGCGGCCGGCCTCTTCCGCGCCATCCTGGATACCCTTGCGGACACCGGCATAGAAGCCCTGCGCGTCCATGTAGATCGCGCCGACCTTGAGGTCTTCCTGCGCCGATGCGGTGGTCACACTCGACAATGCGGCGGCGGCCAACAAGGCCGCCTTGATGATGAGCTTCATTGTGCTCCTCCCTGTGGACGTTTTACCTGCCGGAGGCCATGCCGTCCCGGCGGCACGATAATTATAATACGTCCGATCAATGTCAATTATAAATATGATTTATTTTTGAATTTGAATGAGGATGATATATCGATCATATTACCGACAATGAATGCGGGAGCGAGGTCCGCCCACGACACGCGGCGGGAAAGCATTCGCAACGAAGGGGACCCGGACGAAGCGATGACTCAAATACTGACGGAACACGGCACGCCGATTGCCCAGCGCGGCAAGCGCAGCGTACGGGAAGCGTTGCTCCAATCCCTCATCGAGCTGATCGTTTCCGGCACATTTGCCGAGAGCGCCACACTTCCCAACGAGATGGAACTGACGGAGAGGTTCGGGGTCAGCCGCACCAGCCTGCGCGAGGCGATGCAGTATCTTTCCGCCCTCGGCATGGTGCGCTCCCGCACCCGCGCCGGGACCATCGTATTGCCGCGGGAAAACTGGAACTATCTCGATCCGGTCGTGCTCGATGTCATGCTGGCGGTCGGAGCGGACGATTCGTTCTATTCATCGCTGATCGACGCCCGCCAACTGCTGGAACCGGCCGCGGCGGCACAGGCGGCCGCCAACGCCAATGCGCGGCAACTCTACCAGATCGCCAAAGCCTTCGAGGATATGGTCGAGGCGAACGCCCGCGACAACGAGGAGTGGAGCCGGGCCGACCTCGAATTCCACACCGCGATCATCAATGCCAGCGGCAACTGGGTTTATCGCCAGTTCGCCAGCGCCATCCGCGCCGCTCTGCTGGCGAGCTTCCGCCTGACGAACCGCGCCAGCCAATCCCATGAGCAGGCGATCCTCGCCCATCAGGACGTGCTCGAAGCCATCAGGATGCGGCGGCCGGATGCCGCGCGCCATGCCATGGAACAGCTCATAGGCGTTGCCAGAAGCGAGATGACCGATGCGATGCGCCGGACCCGCCTCGCCTCCAAAATGCAACCCAATGACTAGAAATCGGATAAAAGATCATACATAAATAACGCGGTTACGCGGCACGGACTTTTGCCGTCGCCGTCAGATGAGACCACCCGTGACAATACCCAAGGACAAATGGAGGCGGCGTTTCCGTGAGACGCGGAACCGCCTTCCTCCGGAAATGAGACCGACCGCATGACCCAAACCGTTGCCGCCATTCTCGACTGGGGCACCAGCTCGCTGCGCGCCACGCTGCTTTCCGCCGATGGCCGTGTGCTCGACAGACGCGAAAGCCGGAACGGCGGCATCCAGTTCGTGGAGAGCGGCGCGTTCGAGGCGGCGCTGATGGCGGCGATCGGCGCGTGGTTTGAGGAACATGGCCCGTTCCCGGTCGCCGCCTGCGGCATGATCACCAGCCGCAGCGGCTGGGTCGAGGTGCCTTACGTCGACGCGCCGGCGGGTCTTGCGGAACTTGCCGCGGGGGCAAGGCACATCACGCTGCAGAACGGCGCGACCATGACCTTCCTGCCGGGCCTGCGCGATCCGGCTGCAAAGCCGTTTCCCGATGTGATGCGCGGCGAGGAAACGCAGATCGTCGGTTACGGGCTTGCGGAGGACCGCACGCTGGTGCTTCCCGGCACCCACAGCAAGTGGGCGCGCATTGCTCGAGGCCGTATCGCCGCCTTCCAGACCTATGCCACCGGCGAAATCTATGCCCTGCTCACCCGGCATTCCTTCATCGCACGCGCCGCCGAGCCCGCCCCCGGCAGCGAGCCGGCCTGGTCGGCCTTCGATCGCGCCGCGGAATTTGCCGCGAGCGACGAGCCCGCCGCCGATGCCCTGCTTTCGTCCGTCTTCAGCGCCCGCAGCGGCATTCTGTCCGGGGCGCTTCAGCCCGAAGAGGTCGGGGATTACGTCTCGGGCCTTCTGATCGCCTCGGAATTCCGGCAGGCGCGCGCCGCCGGCTGGCTTCACCCCGGCGAAGCGATCGGCATCATCGGCAACTCGGCGCTGAGCGAACGCTACGGGCGCGTCGCGCCGCTTTTCGGCCTTACGATCAAACCCGGCCCCGAAGATGCCGCGACCCTCGGCGTCCAGCGGATCATCGGCAAACTGCAATCGACGGAACAGGAATGAACGACATGAATTTCACCGAAGCGCTTGAAGCCTGCAATCTGATCGCGATCCTGCGCGGCATCCGACCGGAGGAAGCGGAGCCGATCGGCGAAGCGCTGATCGAGGCCGGCTGGCGCATCATCGAAGTACCGCTGAACTCGCCCGAACCGCTGAAGAGCATCGAAAAACTGCAGGCCCGTTTCGGCGATCGCGCGCTGATCGGCGCGGGCACGGTTCTCACCGAGAGACAGGTCGCCGATGTCGCCGCGACCGGGGCGCGCGTCATCATCTCGCCCAACGCAAACCCGGCCGTGATCGAAGCGACCGCCGCGCGGGACATGATCAGCCTGCCGGGCGTCGCCACGCCAACGGAAGCCTTCGCCGCCATCGCGGCCGGCGCCACCGGCATCAAGGCCTTTCCCGCCGAGGCCATACCGCCGATCGCCATCAAGGCATGGAAAGCCGTTCTGCCGAAAGAAATCCCGGTCTTCGCCGTCGGCGGCGTGACGCCCGATAACATGAAAGCCTACGTCGAGGCCGGCGCATCCGGCTTCGGCATTGGCGGCGCGCTCTACAAGCCAGGGGCGGATGTCGCGGCGATTGCGCAGAAGGCAAGGCAATTCATCGAGGCCATGCATCGGATATGATGCGGTAGAAACGGAAAGACCGTCTGGCTTGACCGCTGTGCCGCAAGACGGACGCCCCATGCCGTCCGGCAATGACAAGGAAAAGCCCCCGCCCCTACCATAAAGCCAGCCCTCGGGATCAAAACGGCTTGCCAATCCCTTCGAAGGGTCGTTTCACTGGCCCGGCGACAACACCGGAAAGAAAGGTATGCCTGATGGTCGAAACGGCTCGAAACACCAAGGCGAAGGTTACGCTGATCGTCCTCGGCGGTACGATCACCATGACGGCCGACGCCAGCGGCGGCATAACGCCGAAGCTGAGTGCGCAAGCGCTGGTCGACGCCGTGCCCGGTCTGGCCGAGATTGCAGATGTGGAGCCGCTCTCACCATTCAAGTTACCGAGCGCATCGCTCACGCTCGAGCAGCTCGGCGAGGTGGCGCGGATGGCCAGGCGTGCGGTCGATGGCGGCGCTTCCGGCGTGGTCGTGGTGCAGGGAACCGACACGATCGAGGAAACCGCTTTCGCGCTCGATTGCATGTGGGCAGAGGACGCCCCGATCATCGTGACCGGCGCGATGCGCGGGCCGGAAGCGGCCGGCGCCGATGGTCCTGCCAATATCCTTGCCTCGGTCATCGCCGCGTCTTCCGATCAGGCCCGTTCGCGCGGCGCGCTGGTGGTGATGAATGACTGCATTCACACGGCCCGCGCTGTGACGAAATCCCACACCGGACTTTGCTCGGCCTTTACATCGGGCGCGGTCGGCCCCGCCGGCGAAATCATGGAGGGACGCCCCTTCTTCTTCGCGCCGCCTTCGCCGCGCCGGCTTCCGGCAATCGCGCCTCCCTCGGAGCCCGTGCCGCCGGTCGCGCTTTTGAAGCTTGGGCTGGGCGAAGACGCCAGGCTGGTCGAGGCCCTGCCGGGACTTGGCTACAAGGGCGCTGTCATCGAGGCGATGGGCGCGGGCCATGTGGCGGAACGTTTGTCGGAGCCGCTCGGCGCGCTGGCCGCGACCATGCCGGTCGCGCTTGCCAGCCGCACCGGGAACGGTCCGGTTTTCAAAAGCACCTACGGCTACAAGGGCGGAGAGATCGACCTGCTTTCGAAAGGCCTCATCAACGCCGGCAGGCTCAGCGGGCTCAAGGCACGGCTGCTGCTGCAGCTCCTTCTAGCAAGCGGCGGCGATCGCGAGGATTGTGCTTCTGCCCTGAAGGCAGCTTGGGACAGATAACATAATCTATTTCATGGGGGCTATTTCGTAGGGGCTATTTCATGGGGGCGCTTGCGCTCGTGCCGCGAGTATCGGATATTCGCGGCAATGACCCGCTCGCCGGCGGGCGCTTTCAGGAGGTGCCAGATGTCCGTCCCATTCCGTTTTGCCATTCCGCTCGCCGCTATGTTGGCGCTGGCCGGCTGCCAGACGGCCGCGCCGGAAAGCCCGGACCAGACGATGCTCGATCAGGCTGCCCGTGCCGAACTCGGCGCCGCTGACTGCCAGTCTTATGGCGGCCTGCGCGCCACCCGCCGCCTCAACGATGCCGCCGACGCGACCTTCGCAAAGGCGCTCCAGGCGGGCGCAACCGAAGCCGACATCGAAGCAGCGCGTCTGCGCGCGCGCCAGCAGGCCGATCAATATCAGACCCTTTACGGCAATCGCGGCGCCTGCGACCGGTTGCTGCAATTCCCGGACGGCTACACGCCGCCGAACTGACAGGCGCCGGAGCTTCCCGCCATTGGCGCGAACGACAAGCCTCAGAGCATTTCGGAAATGTGCGGACCGGGCTTCACATTCCCCCCGCGACGGTGAAAACGGCTACTGCAGTGCAGAATACCGGCCACAGTGCGCCGCTGTGCGAAGGCAATTGGCGCCGCGAGGCGGCCTCGGTCGACATCGCATTTTACTGCTTCCTTTGCCGAAAACGGCCCGGCTGGCATTGCCAAATAGTGAGTGCAATAACGTCGGCGTAGTGTATGCTTCGACGCATTCAGCCTGGTCGGCTTCGACGCCGATGCGGATCACGAAACATGAGACTACTGCTGTCTCGCTTCGTAAAATGAATCCGGCTAATATTTCTGTAAAAATCAATTAAAGAGAGAAAAATTGGCGAAAACGGCTTTGATCACCGGGATCACCGGTCAGGACGGCTCCTATCTTACGGAATTCCTTCTCGAAAAAGGCTATGAGGTTCACGGCATCAAGCGACGCGCCTCGCTGTTCAACACCCAGCGCATCGATCATCTCTACGAGGATCCACACGTTTCCAATGCGCGGCTGAAGCTGCATTACGGCGATCTGTCCGACACTTCGAACCTGACCCGCATCATCAGCGACATCCAGCCGGACGAGGTCTATAATCTCGGCGCGCAGAGCCATGTCGCGGTCTCCTTCGAGGCGCCGGAATATACCGCCGATGTCGATGCGATCGGCACGCTGCGCCTTCTGGAGGCGATCCGCTTCCTCGGGCTTGAGAAGAAGACACGGTTCTATCAGGCGTCCACCTCCGAGCTTTACGGGCTCGTTCAGGAAACCCCGCAGCGCGAGACCACGCCATTCTATCCGCGCTCGCCCTATGCGGCCGCCAAGCTCTATGCCTACTGGATCACGGTCAATTACCGCGAGGCCTACGACATGTATGCCTGCAACGGCATCCTGTTCAACCATGAGAGCCCGCGCCGCGGCGAGACCTTCGTGACCCGCAAGATCACCCGCGGCCTCGCAAACATCGCGCTCGGGCTGGAGCCCTGTCTCTATATGGGCAATATCAGTTCACTGCGCGACTGGGGCCATGCGAAGGACTACGTCCGGATGCAGTGGATGATGCTGCAGCAGGAGAGCGCGGAGGACTACGTGATTGCCACCGGCAAGCAGTATTCCGTGCGCGAATTCATCACCTGGGCGGCCTCCGATCTCGGCATAACGCTCAGCTTTTCCGGCGACGGCGTCGAAGAGGTCGGCACGGTGGAAGCCGTGATCGGCGACCTGGCGCCCAATGTGAAGCCGGGCGACGTGATCGTGCGGATCGATCCGCGCTATTTCCGCCCCGCCGAGGTGGACACCCTGCTCGGCGATCCCACCAAGGCCAAGGAAAAGCTTGGCTGGGTGCCGGAGATCACCGCCCGCGACATGTGCCGGGAAATGGTGGTCGAGGATCACAAGGCCGCGCGCCGCTATGCGCTGTTGAAAGCGCACGGGCTCGACCTGCCGGTCAGCCTCGAGGGTTGACCCGCATTCGTGCAGATCCTTTTATTTGACGCATCGGGTCAAAGAAAACCGCATCCCTCTTTTCATCCGACGCTCTGATTTCGAAACGGAAGATCATCTCATGACCTTCGATATCGCACAGAAGAGAATCTGGGTCGCTGGCCATCGCGGCATGGTTGGCACTGCCGTCGTCCGCCGCCTGGCCGGGGAGAACTGCGAGGTGATCACCGCCGGACGCGATACGGTCGACCTGAAGCGACAGGCCGAGGTCGAGGCGTTCATGGCCGATGCGAAGCCCGACGCGGTGGTGATGGCTGCGGCAAAAGTCGGCGGAATCCTCGCCAACGACACCTATCCGGCGGATTTCCTTTACGACAACCTGATGATCGAGGCGAACATCTTCGAAGCCGCCCACAGGAGCGGCGTCGACCGCTTTCTGTTCCTCGGTTCGTCCTGCATCTATCCGAAATTCGCCGAACAGCCGATCCGCGAGGATTCCCTGCTGACGGGTCCGCTGGAGCCGACCAATGAATGGTATGCGATCGCCAAGATCGCCGGCATCAAGCTCGCCCAGGCCTATCGCCGGCAGCATGGCCGCGACTATATCTCGGCGATGCCGACCAATCTCTACGGCCCGGGCGACAATTACGACCTGAATTCGAGCCATGTCATGCCGGCGCTGATCCGCAAGGCGCATGAGGCCAAGGCCTCCGGCGCGAAGGAGATCGTGGTGTGGGGCACCGGCACGCCGCTGCGCGAGTTCCTCCATGCCGACGACTGCGCCGACGCGCTGGTCTTCCTGCTGAAGACCTATTCCGGCGAGGAGCACGTCAATGTCGGCTCCGGCACGGATATCTCGATCCTCGATCTTACGAAGCTGGTCTGCAAGGTGGTCGGCTTTGAGGGCGACATCGTCCACGACCTCTCCAAGCCCGACGGCACGCCACGCAAGCTGATGAGCGCCGACAAGCTGCGCGGCATGGGCTGGTCCCCCAAGATCAGCCTCGAGGACGGTATCCGCGACGCCTATGACGCTTTTCTCTCGGGGAATTTTTCCGCGCGCGCTCTCGGGTAGAAAACGGCGCTCGCGAGACAGAACGACCAATCCTCGTCATAAGGTGTCCTTGGGAGCTTCGCAGCGGCTGCCGACCGTCTCAACACCACCCAGTCGGCAATCTCGAAGCGGGTGCAGGAGCTGGAACAGCAGTTCAGCGTCGAAATTTTCGACCGGTCAAAGCGCACAGCGCGCCTGACAGAGAAGGGCGCGGAAATCCTGCACTATGCCAAGTCCCTGCTTGAGGAGCGCGACAATTTCATCGAGCGCGTCAGCTCAAACCAGGTTTTGATCCGGCACTTCCGGATCGGGGTCACGGAGCTGACCGCCATGACCTGGCTTCCCCAGCTCGTGAAGGAAATCAAGACAGAATATCCGCGCGTCAGCATCGAACCGGAGGTCGAACTCAGCGCGACGCTTTTCGACCGCCTGATGGACGATACGATCGATCTGATCGTCATTCCCGACGTGTTCAACGATTCGCGCTGCGTCGTGACGCCGCTGAAGGCCGTGGAGAATGCCTGGATGTGCGTCCCGGAACTTGATCCGGGCGGGGAAACCTTGTCGCTCGAGGATCTTTCAAATTTTACCATGCTGGTTCAAGGCACCCGCTCCGGCACGGGTCTTATCTACGGCCGCTGGCTTGCCGAGCATAATATTATCCCCTCCAAGACGATCTATTGCGAAAGCATGTTGGCGCAGATCGGCTTCACGGTTTCAGGCCTGGGCGTCAGCTATCTGCCCGTACCGGTGACCCGGCAGCTCGTTCGGGACGGAAGACTGAAGCACCTGGCCATGCGCGGCGATCTGCCACACATTCGCTACGCCGTGCTTTACCGTCACGACCGTAGTTCCAGTTTCAAGAAACGCATTGCCGAAATGGCACAACAATGCTGCGACTTTCGCACCTTCTTCGCCGAATCCAGCCAGCCTCCAACGTGCTCCATGCCGAGCAAGTATCCCAACCACCGCACCTTCGGCTATGGTTCTGGCGCAGGACGCTTCCACCTTGACCGAAGGCGCTCCAGTCTCTCTTGCCACTATGTCTTGGTCTCCACGCATTCTGCCAGTTGCGCCACCACCGTTCCCCAGCCATCGTGAAACCCGAGCTCTTCATGTTTCTCGCGATCGGCATGACTTTTATGCAGCGCTTGCGCGCGGTAATGTGTGCCGTCTGGATGATCGGAAAGGGTGATGATCGCCGTCACAAAGCCGTTTGCGGCAGGTCGCCAGCCTCCGGTCAGCGCGTTCGTATAAATGATGCGTTCCCCGGCCAGCACATCGAGAAAGCAGGCCGAGAGGTGCGGCGCGAACGGCCCGTCATTCTCGCTCATTTCAGTGACGAACGCTCCGCCGGGTCGAACGTCCAGACTGACGACGCGGCAGATCAGGGGATGTGGTATCCACCATTTTGCAAGGCGTTCCGGATCCACCCAGGCGTTCCAGACGCGATCCCGCGGCGCCTTGATGATCCGGGATACTTCGAGATCGAGTTCAGCGGTCACTGTCTGCATTTCTGCCCTCCTGTTCCAGCATTACAAAAGCCTCCAGCCGATCGGCCTGTGCTTCCCATATTTTTCTCTGCTCCGCCAACCACCGCTCGGCATTGGAAAGGCCTGGTCCGTCGATCACGCAGGTACGGGTTCGCCCAGACTTTCTGGTCCGGATCATCCCGCTGTTTTCAAGAAGCCGAATATGCTTCATGAATGAAGGCAGTCCCATGTCGAAAGGACTTGCGAGTTCGCTGACGCTGGCCGGCCCCTGCCCGAGGCGGGCAATGACGGCACGGCGCGTCGGGTCGGCGAGCGCCAGGAAGATCGAACTGAGATCGTCGGACATCTGCGAGGCGGCTGTTGCCATCAACCTGCTCCTCAATCCTGTGCGGCGCCGGCCAGATTGGTCTGCCCGCGCACATATGTTCCAGCCGATCCATTGCCCGTGTTCTCAAGACGGCACATGATGAGACCCGATGGCGTTCGCTCCTCGGAAAGAAGTTTGAAACCTGATGGCGCTTGCGTGTCGCCAAACAGCTTTCGCCCCTGGCCCACAATCACCGGCGCGATCGCGATACGCAGTTCATCGACGAGGTTCGCAGCCAGAAGAGACCGACCCAATCTGCCGCTGCCATGCACCTGAAGTTCGCCGCTTTCCTCCCGCTTCAGGGCGGCGACCGAGGCTTCAACATTGCGGTCCAAAACCGTGACCGGCCCCCAGGCGACATCGACTGGGGAGGTGGCCGCGACATACTTATGAAGCGTGTTGAGCCGGGCGGCGTTGCGATCGGCTGAATCGGTAATGGCGGGCCAGACAGCCGAAAACTCTTCATAGGTCCATCTTCCGAACAGAAATCCGGATGCTGTCGCCGCCCATTCTTCCACGCGTTTCTCCAGGGTCGCATCAACGAAGGGCACAAACCAGCCACCGCGTTCGAAACCATCCGACCGATCCTCATCGGGGGATCCCGGGCCCTGATAGACCCCATCGAGCGACAGGAAATTCAAAATGACAACGCGCATTCCAGCCTCCGGCATAATAGTTTTCCTTTTAGCCAACTATCATGCCCGAATACTTCGCTCAAGAGGAAAGTGAAGTCCAAACGTTCCCGGTATTAAGGGATGCTCCTGAAGCGCTAGGATCGAAGCGAAGGCTAACCCACCCTGGGCTCTTTTACCGCTCGTGGCATTCAGCTTTGCCCGTCTTCTGTATATGCTTGCCCGCGCGGAACATTTTACGGGGAGGCTCTTGTAGTGATGGGCGGAACGGAGAACGCATCAGGGTTCAGCGATTTTCTGCTGGAACTTTACCATGACGCCTCGGAATGCACGCCCGACGAACTGCGTCTGCGCGTACTGAATAACCTGCAGCGCTTCATTCCCTTCGATTCCGGTGTGTGGGGCGGCGGCTGGGCTGACGGCCGGCTGGTCACGGACCTGACCGTCCTCAACCAAAGCGAGGCGATATTGGGCGAATGGGACACTGTCGCCCAGGAGGATGCCTTCTGCGACCTGACGCTCAACCGCCTCGGCGCGACCGCCCGCTTCGATGACGTTCCTGACTATCGCGCAAGTCTAGCGTACAACGAGCATTGGCGGCGCTTTGACGCCTCGCATATGATGGCGACAATTGTCGGGGAGAAAACCGACGGCTATGTCAGTTTCGTTGGACTTTGCGCGGACGACAGGCCGGGGACGTTCTCCGATGCCGAGCGCATGTTCAAGCAGATGCTTATGCCGCACCTGTCCCAGGCGCTGCGTATGAACCGGGAACTATGGACCGGCCGGGCGGCCTTCGAACATGAGGCAATTGCATTGGTGGACCGGCAAGGCTGGGTGCTGTGCACACAAGGTCCGTTTCACGATTTTGCCGGGCAAGAGTGGTCTGGGCATATCGCCCGGCTCCCGGCTGACGTGATGATACTGCTCAATCAGGGCAAACGTTGGCGCGGGGAACGTCTCGATGTGCGCATGTCCCGGTTTGGCAGTAATCACTTCGTTCACATGTCGGTTCATCCGACACTTTCGGGCCTGTCCCGACGCGAACGCGAGGTCGCCGGATTATTCTCATCCGGCATGACCAACAAGCAGGTGGCGCGCGCCCTGGGCACATCACCATCCACCGTGCGCAACCAGCTCGTACGTATCTACGAAAAGCTTGGCATCTCCAGCAAGGCGGAACTTGCGAGACTTGTCGGCGGCAGGTAGCGCGCCTCTCACGCGTCAATAGAGCAAACGCTCTATTGTCAATCGCCCCTGAACCCGGGATACCCTTGCAGTTCACAGGAGGTGAACTGACCGTGTTTGGAAACAGACAAGCCCCCAGAGATGCCATGGCGGCCATCGCCGCAGCGTTTGCCTTGTTGGCGAGCGTCGCCCAGGCCGAGATCGACGGGTCCGGCCCTGATGCCTGGCGGGTAACGGGAGTTGCGCCGAACGACGTTCTCAATGTCCGCATGGGACCAGGCGCCGGCTATCCCGTGATCGCGACCTTCGCGCATGACCAACGCGAGCTGCAGCAGATCACCTGCGTGCCCTTCTACACAATGGCGCATTTCTCGGCGATGACCGAAGCCGAACTCGATGCCCTGCCGCCGCGCTGGTGCCTCATGCGCACTGCCGATCTGGCTACCGCCGGCTGGGTGGCGCAACGCTACCTGATCGTCGATTTCGACGATGACATCCTGTTCGGAAATAGCGGAGCGCATGAGGAACAAGAGGAAGTGGTGGACGTCGAGAAGATTCTCCCCGCCCCCACGACCGGCCCGCAGGCGTGGTCAGGCGATGACCTGATCGAACACGCGCGAGCGCTCGTCGCGGCGCTCTATGACTATGATGACCATGGCGTGGGGCTTAGCCATCGCGATCCGTCCGCGCCCGACGTGTTTTTCTCCACCGGATTCAGGAATGCGCTGCGATCGCGCCCACCCGGCGCGGACCTGCTCATTGGCGCGCAGGATTTTCAGGGCAGCGTCTCCGAACCGGTTCCCGACCCCGATCAGCCCATGTTCCGGGGCATGATCACCATCAATGTCGAGGTTGAGAATTTCGGCAAGACGCACACGGCCGTCTTCCGCCTGCGCGGTGACGCCACGCGACCCGACGCACCCTTGCGCATCTTCCGCATCGAACACGACGGATGGTCGTATCCATAAGCGCATGAAAGGACCCGCTCAATGAACTTGAACCAAGCGCCTCGCCTGGCAACCGTCGGCCTCGTCCTCTGCCTGATCCAGCCCGCACAGGCCCAAATCGCAAGAACGCCGGTCGGCACGGTCGATGCTACCATCGATGGCACGTCCTATTCGGGCGAAACACTCGATATCCCATCAGAGGGGACGTCGACGGCTGAATTCCGATCCATGGGGCCGGTGACGTCCATTTCCATCCAGGCACACAACCCCGAGGCCGAAAGCATCATGCGCGACGTCCTAACGATCGAGGTTTCGCTGATGGGTGGCGATGCATCGTCCTCCATCATGGATGTTTCCGTTTCCTGGTGGCCGGACGGGATGAGCGAACCTTTCTACCTCAGTGAAGATAGCGGGACGCCCCCCGAGATCGTCTTTGATGCGCTTTCGTTGGAAGACGGAGCCGCCGCCGCTCAAGGCCGCTTCTCGGCTGTCGTCTGCCGCAGGGACAGCATGTTTGCGGACGCTGATAAGAACGACTGCCGACAGGTTGAGGGCGCCTTCGATACGGATCTGCGCAAGGCCGATTGAGACGGTTTTTTGGGCTTGCCAATCGAGATCAGTCTCGAACCATGACGAAGCGGATGTCGTCCTTGGTGCTGCCGTAGACGCGGTCGCGGTAGGAATCGATGGGCAGGTCGAACGAACCGATATTCGGCGTCGCGATGGCGGACAGGATGATCGTGCGACCCTTGCGTTCCCAGCCATTGATGCGGCTGACGCCGTTGATGCTGCCGAGACCCTCGACCAGGTTGCAGGCGAATGTGCTGACGCGACCCTTGTGCGGGTCGAAGGCGCTCGCCTTGAACTCGATCGAGCAGTTGCGTTTCGTTGGGCCGATTGCCGGGTACATTTTCCATTTCCCCACAACCGAGTCCTTCATCTCCTTTTGCGCGGCCGCAGTCGACTGGTAGCCGGGCGCGGTCGAGACCGATGGCACGGAACCGTCCGATACCTCGCAGCCGGTCAAGCCGGCGACAATCAGAAGACCTGCCCCGGCCAGGATTGGCGAGGCGACGTGAGAATGAGCGCGTTTCATGACATTGTTTCCCCTGTTTTGAGCTTGCACGTGGTTCTCTAGAATTTGAGGCTGGCATTGGCGGAAAAGATCTGGCTGGTGAGATTGTCCCGGAGCTCCGCATCGTAGCTTGCACCAAAGGTGAAACGATCCGACGCGATGGCATTGACGGAGACGCGGCCGATAAAGGCATTGCGCCCGATATCCGCGCCGGATGCATCAAAGCCGCTGCCGAAGATGGCAAGGCTCGAGGACCGGTCCAGATCGCCGAAGTCATGGCGCCAGCCTGCGCTCAACACCGGCTCCAGCTTCAGCCCGTTATCGAATGTAAAGCGATGCGAGGCGGACAAGGCCAGCGTGGCCTGCGTTTCGGAGAAGGTTTCATCCGGCAATGACAGCGCGAAGAGGCTTCCCGTCTCGGTCATGGCATCGCGGTGGAAACCGCGATAGCCGAGCGTGGCGGATGGCGTCAGGGTCAGCGCCGCCATTTCGAATTCCTGAAAGGCACTGACTTCGGCAAAGCCGCCCATGCCGTGACCCGAGGCGTTGGCCATGGCGGCATACTTGCCGAGCGTGGTCAGCCGACTGGTCGAAAGGTCGCCATAGGAAAGCCCGCCGCGTACGGCCACGGTCGGGCCGGCGGTTTCAAACGTGGCATAGGCTGCGGCTTGGTAGGTGCCGATATTGCCGTCGCCGTTCGCATTTGCCGAAACGTCGGCATATTCATAGGAACCCGCGATGCCGGCAATGGTCTGCCCGAAATGCCAGTCAATACCGAACGCGCCATTGTTGGCGTTGACGTCATAGCCAGAGATTGCGCCGGATGAGGCCACGTCCGTATGGGCATGGTTGCCGCTGACCCAGACCTCGCCGGTGCCATAGGGCGTTCCCGTCTCGGAAAGCCATCCGGTGGCAAGGCCCATCTGGCGCTCGCCGATGCGGTCGGCGAATCGGCCGATGGCGCGGACGGCGCTGGTACCCATTTCGGCATGGATCTGGCCGGTCAGCGACGAAAGCCCTCCGGCAAGCGCCTCGATGTCGGCTGCATAAAGTGCGTTGAAACTTTCATTATAGGCGGCATCGGGACGCACGCCCGCCGGAGGCCGGCTTCTGTCGATCGCACCGCCCAACGCCTTTTCGTTTTGCGTGGCGGAGATGCCGAAGACGGAAAGATCGGCATAGCGCTCCGGCGTGGCGGCCAGGGAAAGAGCATCCGCTGCGTAGAGCACATCGAAACGCGTGCCCGGCGCAAGGCCCTCATCCGGCTGGTCCAGGCCAGAGAAACTGCCCGTAACGCTGCCGTCTGCGACCTGAACAAAGGTGAAAAGTTCGCCGGGCATTGGCGTGAAGGCATTGGTGGCGGCGCCGGAAATGCCGCGCAACCGCGGTTGAAGGGTGCCGTTGGCGGCGATGTCATTGCCCGCGCCGGTCACGAGAAGACGGTCGTAATTGCCGGCCCCGTTCTCTGTCCCCGTGCCATCGACATCGATTTCCATGGTTGCCGTCGGCGCAAGGCTCACATTGCCGGCAATGGTCATCGTTCCGGGCGACTGTCCGGGCGCAAGCGTGCCGTCGACCTCCACAGCGGCTACAACGCGCCCGGTACCGCCAAGCGTGCCGTTTCTGCCGACATGCAGTTCCGGTGTCGTCAGGGCGCCATCAACCGCCAGCAGTCCGTCCTCGACGCCCGCGGCCTGCCTGAAGGTTGCGGCGTTGAGGATGGAAAGCGTGCCGCCGCCCTGCTTCTCAAGGCTTCCATCGCTCGTAAACGAAACGATCCAGGTCGTGTCGGAACCGTCCGCGCCGACCGCGTAAACGCCTTCGCCGGTCATGCCGACCGGGCCGACCGAAAGCGCGCGGTCAAGCCGCACCAGCCCCCAACCATAGACAGCGTCAATTCCCGCAGCGCCGAGATCCTCGGCGGTCATGAACAGGATTTCGACGATTTCCGCCGGGGTGAAGCTCGGATAGGCCTCGGTCAGGACGGCGACGGCGCCGGACACATTCGGCGCGGCCATCGACGTGCCTGAGTAGGAATCATAGCCACTGGGAACCAGATCTTCAGGGACGGTCGAATAAATACCGCTATCCGCTCCTGATGGCTGATCACCGCCCGGCGCGGCAATACACCACTCTTTTGCAACACCGCATCTGTTGGAATAGCTGGAGATCTGATTATAGGCATCGAGCGCGACGACGACGACAATTCGACCGCGGGCAATGCCATCTTGTTTTTCCGCAGCCGCCAGTGCTTCGGCGGACGTGAAGCTGAGGTCAAGCCCGGTGCCATGATCATCATAGACCAGACTGCCTGACGAGTTCGTAGCCGCTTCATTTTTCGGCTGAATGAAGGGGAAAAGGCCACTGCTGAAAGGATTTTCCGCAAGTACTGGAGCCTCAAGGAATTCATTGCCCGCAGACATGACGATGATCTGCCCGGCATCAAGGCTTTGCTTCATGGCCTTGGCGTCTGCCATGAACTGAGCTTGCGCCCCGACAGGTATATCCCAGGTTTCTTGATCCGGTTCAGCATTGGATCCGAAGCTGCCATTGATCACCTTCACATCCGAAAACTGCGACAGATATTCAAACCCTACAGTATCGGGAACGCGTGAACCGGTGATGGGCTCGCAGGTTCCATTCAATAGGGATGGCCCGCAATACTGCAAATCATCGATATCAAAATCCTCGCCGTCGACGAAGACCTCGCCATCGCCTCCCGGTATCGCTCCAACGGAGAGAATCGTGGCCTGAGAGGCGACACCCTCCATGCCGAAGCCGTTACGACCTGCACCAATAATCCCGGAGACATGGGTTCCATGACCATCGATATCATAGGGGTCATCCGGGCCTTGTTCGAAAGCGGCCTCAAACTGTTCTTGGGTCAGGTGCTCGCCCTCGACACTGGGGTCAAACCAGTAGAGGTAGCTTTTTGAACGAGGATCGACGCGGCCTTCGAATTCAGGGTGAACAGTCCCGTTGGGGCTAAGCGCAATGCCAGTGTCAATAACACCGACGACGACACCCTTTCCGGTAAAACCTTTTTCGAGTGCAGCATCGACATGCATGGCATCGAGCGAATAGTTGCGCTGATATTCACTGAGCGCATCTTTCAGAATGCTGGGATTACCCCCGGGGTAAGGCGTAGCGCGCGCGGCTGGGGAGGATGCCCGAGGTTGCGTCCGGACCGTTCCGGACACCGAAGCCTCGGGAAACAGGCTTGCGAGGTGGCGGCCAGAGGCGGCCGCCTTGGAGATCGACGCGGCAAGATCGGGCCGAAGCCTCCGCGCCTCCGTTTCAATCAGATCGGCGCGTTCTGGCGTCAGCCGCGCGTTTTCGACGATACTGGCAAGAAGCGATTTGCGACCGAAGGCGATTGCCTCCTGCAGCGCGGCCCTTACTGCCTCCGACGATTGATCGGCAACGGCCCCGCTCTCTTCGGCAGGTCGCGTCGCAAGATCGTCCGCGAGTGCGCCGGTCGCCAGCAAAGTCGAGGTCAGCATCGCCGAGACGGCGATAGTTCCGAACCGGCCTGAGAGAGAGGGGCGAGGAAAGGCAGGGGTTATGGGCATACGCATGTCCAATCATGACCGGTCACAAACATGTTTCGGCAGCGGCAAGCGGCGTTGACCAGACTGACGAACCGTCCCCGCCCCGTCCGCCTGCGCGAAACAGAACGATCCTGTCATCTCACAGAAATGTTTGCTCAGTATTTGAAACGGCGATTTTCTTGACTTTTCGCAAGTTTCCACCGTCGGTGTCGTGGACGCGTCATCCGCCCTGGCCGCAGAAAATGCACCAGATTATCGCCGCCGCGCCGGGCTTAGGCCGGATCGGCTACGCCGGATCTGATGCTCTCGCTAACGACATCGTCGCCAAATGCGGCAGTGAAGGCGGCAATCGGCGCGTTCATGATATTCCGGCGGTGCTCGAGTTTCTTGAAGCGGCGGCCGAAGACATTGTAGAGCAGTTGAAGCATGTGCGCCGCGATGGCCGATGTCAGCTCGGCGCCCGCGACCGTCCGGCTCATATGGCCCTCGTTCAGTTCGGGCGCGAGCAGCAGACCCAGGCGGGCATGCGCGAGCGGCGCTGTCATGCGCAGACGCTCGGCAAGCGCCTGCAACGCGTCCAGCCTGTTTCCGGCGCGCAGTGCACCAGCCTTCAGCAGCATCAGATAGATGAAGAACTCCGTGCCCGGCTCGGCGAGTTCCAACGCCTCGTCGTAGAGCTGGCACGCGGCGTCGATGTCCCCTTCGATCGCCGCGATTTCTCCCCGCAAGGCCGCCGCGGTGGCAAAGGCAGAACCATGTTGGAGAGCCTGATCCACCAGACTTTCGGCGAGCTCCGTATGTTCATTGTTGACGAACAGAAGCAGCTTGGCGAAGGCCAGTCCCATTTCGGGCATCTTGGGCAGCTCGCCCAGAGCGGACAGGCTGGTCTCTTCAATCTCCCGCTCGATCGCCTGCCACTCCTCATGGGAAAGCCATTGATCCGGTTCACTCATGCTCTGCAGCAGCCGAGCATAGAGATTGAGCGCCCACATCACGTTTAACCGTTGATCATGCGGGCTTTCCGCCATGGCGCGCTCTAGCATGCGCGCATTGTCCCGCCAGCTAACCTTGGCCGGGTTGCCGCTGAGCGTCAGCGCCGCGTCGTGCTGGCGGATCCATGGCGGCAGATCATCGGGCAGCCCGCCGATCGGCGGCGGCAGGGCGAGATGCGACCAGATGGCCTGCAAGATGTCCTCTGTGCCGACCGCATTGCTGCCTGCGCGATGATCGACCCGTTTCATGCCGATAAACTGGCCGGCATGCCTTAGAAGCAGCGCGGCATGAAGAACATCGCCATGACGGTGAAAGACCACCTCGATGCTGAAATGCCGCGTTTCGACCCTGTGGGACTCCTCGACGATCACCGCCCTGTCGGAACTAAGGCCTGCCTGAAACGCCTGACGGAGCTGAGCGAGATAGCGCTCCGCCTCCGCCCCACCCCGCTTCAGGCCGCGGATGGGTCCGATGATTAGAAACGCATCCGGATTCTCTGCATTCACCGACGTGTGCGGCGCAATCCAGACATAGCCTTCGCCATACTGCGTTCGGATGAAGCGGGGTGTGCGCGGCGCGTCCTGAAGCTTGCGCCGAAGCTGGTTGATCAGGAAATCGACGTGACGATCGCTGCTGGTCTCGCTTTGCCCGCCGAGAACAGAGAGCAGATCATTGCGGCTGAGCAGGCGCCCGTTATTGGCCGTAAAATGTTGCAGCAGAATTCTTTCCTGCCGTGTGAAGGTCAGTCGCGTACCGTCTCCGTCGCGGTCAGCCGTCAGAAAATCCGCTGAAAATTCAATATCAAGATACCGCATGCGCCGAGCCTATGGCCTGGCTGGCACATGGTAAAGCACGCCTTGCGCGAGGCGCGAAATCTCTGATCGCAAACCGTGTTTCGTTCCTCTTTGTCGATTGCAGGCGTGCCACGTCTGGTGGTGCCGAAGACGGTAGCGATTGCGGTGGGAAGCGCCATCGCGATAACAGCGCCGGGAGCGATGCTCCGCCGCAGTTCGAACATCACCGCGCGCATGAGCGGTTCGGTCTGGTTGGTTGTGGTGAGACCGGTGCGATCGATCAGATCCCGGCACCACTCCACATGCAGCCGCGTCGCATTTTCCACGTCATATGGATGTCCCATGATTGTCCTCCGTTGTCGGGCTAGCAAATGTCCTGATCTCAGAGCTCACCTGGCCTGGCCGCGCGCCTTTATGCGTGTCGCAGCCAGCAAAGCGCCGAAAGACATGACGACCAGCGCTCCGAACGCGATCCGATAAGCTGTCGCCGGTGCAGAGACGCCGAACTGCTCGATGACGGCGACCGTGGCGATCGCGCCCAACGCGCCTCCCAGACGCTGGGCGATGTTGATCAGCGTCGCGGCGTCAGCGGTTCTGGTCTCGTCAACCTGATTATAGGCAGCCGTGATCGCAGGCATCTGGGCCAGAGCCAGGCCGGCTCCGCGTGCGACGAGAACAAGGATGATGGCGGGAAGTGCGATAGCGGCCGAGACGAGGAAAGGAATTGTCGCTAGAACCAGCAACCCGCATCCGGTCAGCGATACGGCTCTCGGTCCATGGCGATCCGTCAGCGCCCCCGCCGCCGGTAGCATGCACGCGGAGCCAAGACCCATGGCCATGAGCATGAGGCCGGCTTCCGTTGACGTTTGTCCAAGGCTGCGCTGCAGGTAGATCGGCAGGAGCAGCAATCCGCCATACATGGCGGCGCCCGTCAATCCGGCCGTCACGACTGGCGCGGCAAAACCCGACCGCGCAAGAAGGGCGACATCGATCAGGGGATCGGGCGTTCGGATGGCGTGGACGACAAAGGCGGACGTCAAGCCAGCCCCGAGGACCAGGATTGCCAAGGAGAGCATGCCGATAGTGCTCGATCCGATCTCCGCCGCGCCGTAAAGCAGCAGCGGAAGGCCGAAACCGATGAGCATCAGTCCGCGCGCGTCGATCCGAGCCTTCTCCGACCTGTTACCGGGCGGCACCAGACGCGCCGCGCCGATCAGGGCTGCTGCGCCCACCGGCCCATTGATCAGAAACAGCCACCGCCAGGAGCCCGTATCGATCAGCACGCCGCCAAAGGCTGGTCCCAGGGCCGGCCCAAGGGCGATGGCAAACCCCACGATCCCCATGAGCCGCCCCAGCTGACGCCGTTCGGCGGTGGATGCCAGAACCGCCTGACCGGCGGGCACCATCAGCCCGGCTGCAAGCCCCTGCAGGCAGCGCGCCACGATCAGATGCGTCACGGACTGCGCGAGCGCGCAAATGATCGAAGCGAGCACGAAGGCAAGGATGCTGGCTTTCCAGACGCGACCGTCGCCAAGGCGTCGGCCGAGCCAGCCGGTGAGCGGCAGCGAAACGGCGAGTGCGATCAGATAGCCGGTCGCCACCCACTGAACGGACGACAAGGGCGCGGCGAGGTCGGAACGGATGGCTTCCAGCGCAAGGTTGGCGATGGTCGAATCGAGCATCGCCATGAAAGCGCCGGAGCCGGTGATGGCGGCGACAGCCCAAAGCCGGCCTGAGATTTGGGGAGGTGAAAGCGACATGGCGTTCAACGCGTGCGAAAGATGACAGTGGCGAATCTTTATGATACACTCGTACCACAAAAAATAACCATAAGCGAGGCCGGCCGCCCATGCCACGAACCGTCGACCACGACGAACGTCGCTCCATGATCCTGGAAGCCTTCATGCGCCTCGCCGCGCGTGAGGGATTGCATGCCGTCTCCCTGCGCGGCGTTGCCGCCGAAGCCGGCATCTCGCTGCGATTGGTGCAGTATTATTTCGAGACCAAGGCCAGGCTGATGCAATCGGGCCTCACCGCTCTCGAGACCATCAGCAATGAACGCCTGAGTGCCCGTCTTCAAAGTCTTGGGCCGTCGCCCGGTGCGCGGGCCACGCTCGAGGCATATTTCGCCGTTGCGCTTCCCACCGATCGCGAAAGCCGCCAGTTTCACCTGCTCTGGACCTCCTATGCGATGCTCGCGATGACTGACCCGGAGATTTCGGACCGAACCTTCGTGGATGGCCCCGACCGGCAGCAGGAGCGGATCGCATCGCTGTTGGAGAAGGGAAAATCCGACGGCGCGTTTCATGCCGCTCTCGATAGCGAGATCGAAGCAACCATCCTGATATCCCTGATACACGGCCTCGGAACCGCGGTTCTCGTCGGCCAGCAGACGGCAGAGCGCGCGTTTGCAAGCTTCAGGCATCACCTTGACCGTTTGACCGCAGAAGCAAGCGGAAAGCCGGATCGCGATCGGCAGCGTTCAGAGTAAACACCGTCTCCGGCCTGGCGGAGAACGCTCTCATTCCTCGATTGAGAAGACGAACCAAGGAGCAGCCCTTGATGACAGACCTCATCCTTCCTGCAACCGCTCTCGCCACAGCGCTAGCCTTCATCGGCCTTGGCGGCGGCCTCTACGAGGTCGGCGTGATTGATCCCGCCTGGCCTCGACGACCGGACCTGATACAGCCCGATCATGGCGGCATATCGCGCAAGCGCTTCTGGATACCGGCACACGCGACTTTCGAAGTGCTGCTCGTCATCGCGCTTGCTCTTTCTTGGTCCATTGCCGATGTGCGGTTCTGGCTTCTGGTCGCGATGGCAAGTCACGCCGTCATGCGGTTCTGGTCGGCCTTCGATTTCATTCCGAAGGCGCTCGCTTTCGAAAAGGCGGTCCCCGGACCGGACACGGAAACCGCTGCAAGGCGATGGACGCGCCGAAGCCTGGCGCGCCTGCCGCTGGACATCATTGCCTGCGGCGCAATGCTGGCCGCCACGATTGCAGCGGCAGGGGTCGCATAGGCGCCGCAGGGCAAACGGTTGCTCCCGTTGCCGGACCAAATGCATGTGGGCTGCACTCTTATTGATCGCCTTGAAACACCGCTTCCACGTTGTTGCCATCCGGGTCTATGACGAATGCCGCATAATAGGCATCGTGATAGTTCGGGCGTATCCCCGGTGCGCCATTGTCGGCGCCGCCGGCGGAGACGGCGCCTGCATGAAAGACCGCCACCTCTTCTCGGTTCCTGGCGCGAAAGGCGAGATGAAGCGGGGTAGGCATCGGGCCCGACGCGCCAATAATGAAAAGTTCCACGCGCTCCCGGCCGAAACCGGCGACCCCGCCCTCGGGGCGATCGATAAAGAACTTCTTCTCTATTCCGAGCGGCGCGAGCGCCGCTTCGTAGAAGCGCTGCATGTCCGCGAGGCGCGTGGTTTTGAGGCTGACATGATCGAAGATGCTCATTCCTGTTTCCTGACTGAGATGGGACCTTGGGCGGTCGTTTCAGATCGTCGGCAGCATTCCGCCGTCGAGACGAAGGTTCGAGCCGGTGATGTAGGCGGCGCGCGGGCTGGCAAGGAAGCAGACGGCATCCGCAATCTCCTCCAGCGTTCCCACCCGACCAACGGGGACCGCCGCAAAGAGCGGAAGGACCGCGGCCTCGACGTCATCCCAGGGCGCATCCGGCGCGATGCCCCTGGTTTGCGCGACCTCGCGAAACCTGAAGTCGAGCTTCTCGCTGTGAATTGTGCCGGGGGAAACCGTGTTCACGGTCACGCCTTCGGCGGCGGTGGCTTTCGCCATGGAGGCCGACATCGCAAGCATCGCCGCCTTGGCGGCGGAATAATCCGGGTTCGCTGCGGGCGGCATCAGTCCGGCGAGGCTGGCGATATTGATGATCCGTCCCCACCGCGCGCGCCGCATAGCCGGCAGCACGGCGCTTGTCACGCGCACGGCCGCCAGCACATTGGCGTCGTAGGTCGTGGCCCATAAAGCGGCCTCCGTCGTGCTCCAATCGGACGCGCCGCCCGAACCGCCCGCATTGTTGACGAGAATGTCGATATCGCCGGCGGCGGCTCGGGCCGCGGACACCATTGTCTCGACCTGAGCCGCATCGGTGAGATCGCCGGTTACGACATGCGTCGTTCCGCCCGTGGCCTCGATCTGCTCCGCCACGCCGCGCACCTGGTTTGCGTCGCGGCCGTGAACGATGACGGTTGCGCCTTCCAGGGCCAGCCCCCGTGCAATGCCTGCGCCGATGCCCTTGCTGCTTCCGGTCACCAGGGCAATCCTGCCCTCAAGATGTAGATCCATGAACCGGCTCCTCTTACTGTGTTACGTTGAGCCCGTGATTTAGGAGTGCCGCGATGGATGCCGCAAGAACGCACCAAAAAGTGCCTGTCAACAAACTGGAGCGAGGCGCCTGCCTTGGCGCGGATGGCGCGGTTGCGCATGTGACGCGTTGCCTGCGGATGATCAGCGGACGCTGGAAACTGCCGATCCTGTTTCGCCTCTATGCCGACGAGATGTTGCGAAGCTCACAGCTTCTGCGCGACATGCCTGACGTGTCGCAGAAGATGCTCACCCAGCACCTGCGCGCGCTGGAGGCGGACGGTCTGATCCTGCGAACGGATTTCGGCGAAACGCCTCCCCGGGTGGAATACCGCCTGACAGAGCGCGGCCAGGCCCTGATGCCGGTTCTGCTCGCCGCGCGCCAGTTTGCCGAGGACCATGAGCGGGCCGTCAAATAATGGGATGAAGACGCCAGACGAGCAAAGCCTCGTCGGCCGAAAGGTCGTTGCCTACTGCCTTGCGGAAGACGTTTACCGATGTCCGTGAAAGGCGGAAGCGACCACGCACGCGTGGTCGGGGCACACAGCGCCAATCGCGGTGCAGGGGCAAAACCATCATCATGTCGCTGGCCGGCAAACTGCTTCGGCTGACTCTGGAGAGCGCTTGCCTGGGTCCTGTCAAGAACATCTTGCAGCCGCCCTGCCCTTCTTTCATGGTTTCGCGCTTCAACGGGCTATTGCGGTTGGCGGGCCTCGGCCCGCAGCAGCTTGCGGATTCGTCTTCCCCGGCGCCAGCAGGTGACCGCCGCAAGCGAGACGATCAGCCACAATGCTGCCTCAAGCACGAAGCCGATGGAAAGCCCAAGCATGGGTGCCGTCAGACACAGCAATGCGGCAATCGTCAGCGTCGCCATCCGCTGGGGCTTTGCCATCGGGCCACGGTAATCGGCGGGCTGGCCGAGCGATTGCGCAAAGGCACGAAGATAGGCCGTGAAAATGGCAAGCGCCGCGGCCGCCCAGCCCAGCTCGGGCATGCCCGCCCCATAGCCCGCGCCGACAAGGATGAGCGTGTCGGCAACACGATCGGGCGCCTCGTTCCAGAACGGGCCATCGTCCGCCGCGCGACCGGCCTCGACCGCGAGCATGCCGTCGAACAGATTGCACAGAAGGCGCAACTGGCAAAACAGCGCGGCTGCGAGCAAGAGGACGATCTGCAAGGCCCCGGCCGCATCGCTGGAAAACGCGAATGCCAGGCCGGCGATCCCCGCCATCACCATGCTCAGAAACGAGACCTGGTTTGGCGTGATCGGCGTCTTCGCAAGCATGCGGACAGTCGCTTGCGCCCAGGCCGTCTGCCGGCTGGCAAGGGGCCGACGATGTTCAAGGTCGGGCATGGCTATTCCCCTCCGTCATGGTTCTCTTTGGATCGATCTGTCGACACGCCCTGCCGGCGGCCGCGTTCCAGATGACAAATACCGTGCTAGCTGGTCGACCACCAGAACCGGACGAGATGAAAGAAAATCGGCGCCGCGAACACGACCGAATCCAGCCGGTCGATGAAACCGCCATGGCCTTCGATCAGATATCCCCAGTCCTTCACGCCCCTGTCGCGCTTGATGGCCGACATGACTAGGCCGCCAAAGAACCCCATGAGCGCGATGGCGAAGGCGAGCAAGCCCGCCTCAAGCATGGAAAACGGCGTCATCCAGCTGAGAAGCGCGCCGATCAGCGTCGCGCTCGCAACGCCGCCGACAAAGCCTTCGACCGTTTTGGAAGGCGATAGCCGCGGGGCGATCCTGTGCCGGCCGAGAAGCTTGCCACAGACATATTGCAGAACATCGCTCATCTGCACCACGAAGATCAGGAACACGATCAGCAGGATGTTACGCCCGTCATAGCCGGGTATGTCGAGACTGAGCAGCGCAGGGACATGGCTCGCGCAGAAGACGCAGATCATCAGGCCCCACTGGGTTTCCGCTATCCGCACCAGGAAATCATCCACATCCCCTCGCAAAACCGCTAGGATCGGAAGAAAGAGGAAGGCGTAAACCGGAATGAAGATCGAATAGATGCCATACCGTTCTGCCCAGACGAGATAATACTGGACCGGCAGGACGACGAAGAAAGCGGCGAGCAGAACCCGATGGTCGGCGCGCGTGGTGTTCGTCAGCGTCGCGAATTCCCTGAGTGCTGCGAAGGACAGAAGCGCAAACAGCACAACGACGCCGGTCTTTCCCGCGAGAAAAGCGATGCCGAGAAGCGCGACCATGGCCCACCACGCGCGGATGCGGGCGTTCAGGTTCTCGATCGCATCATTGCCACCGTCAGGAGAAAACTTTCGTTTCAGCACATAGCCTGTGACCGAGGCAACGACGAGAATAAGCCCGACGGCCAGAAGCATGTATCCGAGTTCCGGGATCGCGGTCGTGCTCATGACTGCTCCGTTCCACGATTGCAGACAGGCTCGTCCTCATCCGCGAGCGCCAGAAGCCGGTCACGCGCCCTTTCCAGAAACGCCGCCTTGCTCTCCCCGGGATCAAGCCGAAGCGCCGCTCCGAAGCGAACGACGCAAAGCAGCGGAACCGGCAGGAATTCCCCCTTCGGCAATACTCTGTTCAGGTTGGAGATCCAGACCGGCACGAAGTCGACATCGGGCCGCGCTTCGGCAAGGTGAAAAATGCCGCTCTTCAACGGCAGCAATCTATCCTCGGTGGTGTTGCGGGTTCCCTCGGGAAAAACGATCAGAGACGACCCCTGATCGAGCGCTTCCGCCATCGCAGTGATCGGATCGATATCGGCATGCTCACCATTTCGGGCGATCAGAAGTGACCGGAAGGCGTCGACACCGATGAACCGGCGCAGACGAGAGGCTTGCCAGTAGTCCGCTCCTGCAACAGGCCTGGTCTCGGCCCGCAAGCCCGGCGGAAGCACAGTCCAAATCAATATGAAGTCGCCATGGCTCGCGTGGTTGGCGTAAAAGACACAGGGCTCGGTGTAGGCCTCATCGCTGTGACGGACACCACGAACGGCGGTGATCAGGCGCGCGAGAAAGCCGATCAGCGCGGCAACGAAACCGGCCGCAAATCTGCGAACAACCAACCTCATCCGACCACCACGCAAAAATCGAATCCTGCCATCGGCACCTTATAGCCCGCAGCATTCTCATGAACAAATCGCATGGTCCTCGACAGTGCTGAGCGATAGCCCCGGTCTTATGTCCGCCTGATTCCATAAATTATGGCTGCTGCCGCCACGGCCATCGGTGCCCAGAAATGGATGAAGCCGATCTGGCTCCAGACGCTGAATTCTTCACGGCATCCGGTGGGGTTCATCCCGCAGCCCAGGGGCACGAAATAGGAGAACCACACGAATGTTCCGATGAGGAGCAGGATGCCGCACAACAGGGAGAGTATTTTCATGAGTGCTTGCCTTGCCTATTTGCCGTCCAGCGCCGCGATCGTTCGCTGGGGCGGCCCGGCTGCCGATCGCTCACGCGTCGGGCCAACGCGAGAGATGCCGTTTCAATTTGCCCGCAAACCTGTCGCAGGCAATCCGCTGCTTCCCTCATACGCTATCCCGCGAATTCCGTAGCGCGATGGTACATGCTCACGAGACGGCGGCGGAACGCCTGGCGCTGCTCATAATCGGCAACGGAGGCTGCCCGGCTCAAATCCTCGCATTGTCCCGCAAATCCCACGGCCTCGACGTCCTCCGCGCAACGGCCGAGCCAAGGCGCGGATTGCGCGACCGCCCGACTATGGATTTCCAGCGCCCGGTCGCACAGCGCCGGCATGTCGTCGCTGCAGCCCATCGCGAAGGCCAGATAGGCGATATACTCGGGCTGCCATATTTCGTCATCCACGCCCATCTCGTCCGCATCGGGGATGCTGTCAGCGAGGATTTCGCACCCGTTGCCGTCGATGAACGGCGCGGGATTGTGCAGGAAGCATGCGCGAGAGAGTTCGGCAAAGGCCCGGTCGATCCGCGGCTCTCCAGTGAGGCCGTTGCGATAGATGATGCCCAGATATTTGCAGGCATAGGGACCGATGCCGACATCGTCGGAGCCGCACACCCTTTCCATCCTCTCCCGCGCCGCTTCATAGTCGCGAAGCGTGACATTCAGAAAATAGATCTTGCCGGCCTCATAACAGCCGCCCATCTGAAAGCCCGCATTGCATGACGCTTCATAGGCAGCGAGCGCCGCCTTCGCATCCCCGAGCTTTTCCGCCGCCACGCCGGCCTCCCAACAACTGTCCACATTGGCCTCCGGTACGCAGTCCAGAATGGTCTGTTCGCCTCTCGATACTCCGGCGCTCTGCGTCGGCTCAGCAGCCGAAGCACCCGTGGCAACCGCCCCAGTCATCATCAAAAAGGCCGCCAAGATTGATCGCATTTTTTCTCCCAGTCAGCGGTTCGGTCTTGCCGGACGCTCGCCCCCTGCGCCGCGCTATATTCCAGAGGCGGTCTACTGCTTCCACATATCGCGTTTAATCGCGGCCCATAAGCAATCTAGAAGCGAAACGCAGTGGTTTATAGCTTGGGTAGGCAAACCTCGACCCCGCAACGAGTTCCCCCTTTTATAGCCTTCACTTCGCTGCCTGTCACACCAATCGGCTCGATCTTAACCGGGAGTCCTCAATCCTAATCGGTGGCGATGTCTTCAACACGGAACTGTGTCATGACCTGCCTGACCATATCACTCAGCGAGCCTTCATCGCGGTCGAGCCACAATTCGACAGCCGCGTGAATGGCGGCATAATCGAAGCCCATCGGCCTGGGCTGGCCGGCCCGATTTCTTTTCGGGCCGGCCATCGAGGAAATTCTGTTATCTATTTTGGGCTTGGCTCTCTAGCAATGATTGCTTGCAGCAGTGTCTGCCGAAGTTTACACGCATTTCAACCGCGATTTGCGCCTTGCGGGCATCCCAAATGACTGCGGCCAAGCTGGTTATCTGCATCAGGTCTTGATGGGACTCGGACCAGCGATCCGTTGTTTAGCGGCTGCAGCGGCGCCAATTTTCTCATTTCCATGGAGGTATAGTGACTTTATCAGGCGACTTCCCAGGTCGCCCGGTGGTATGGGCTTCCGTTACTGGTTCTTGGCATGGGCCGCAGAACTGACCGAACCGGCGTCACTGCCCAGGTTGCGGCAGGCCCGGATCGTCAATGCCATGACCGTGAGCGTGGTCCCGGCAACGCCGCTGCCGGGAAAGGCGCTCGCATCCGTGACCAGAACGTTCGGCGCGTCCCAGAGCCGGTTGAAGGGGTCGAGCACGGATGTTTCGGGGGTTTCGCCCATGCGCGCGCCGCCGGTTTCGTGGATGGCCGCTCCCATGCGCATCGTCTTGCCGAACCAGAGACGAAACATCATGCGGCTGAAGGGATCGGCTTGCGGAAACGCGCCCTTTCCGAATTCCTTCAGACCCGAGGGCGAGCCGATGAATTCCAGTTCGCCGCCGACGTCGCGGATCATGTCGACCATGGTCTCCTCCTGCTGCTTGAGAAGCGCCTGTTCCGCCTCGTGCATGACGCAGCGGATATGCGGCGCGGGAATGCCCCAGGCGTCCTTGCGCCGCGGATCCAGCGTGATGCGATTATCCGCGTATGGCAGCATGCGGCCGAAGCCGAAGAAGGAGAGCTGCGCGTCTTCATTCGCGCCGACCGGGCTTCGTCCGACGCTGCCCTGATAGTCGAAATCGCCGCGCGCCGGCTCGCTTTCATCGAACCGGGGTATGAATATTCCGCCGGAAGCATTGTAGAACGAATCCTCAGGAGCCGATCCGTCCCGCGCCCAGCCCTTGGCGCCCGGAAACGAGCCGAACGCCAGGCATGGAAGCTGGTCCATGAAATAGCGGCCGAGCAGGCCGGAACCGTTGCCCAGGCCATCGGGATGCCGGGAAGAGGCGGAATTCAACAGCAGCCTGACGCTTTCCACGGGCGAGGCGCAGACGACGACCCTGGCCCCACGGGCGATTTCCGGCTTTCCCGTGACCCGGTCGATGAAGTCCACGCCCGTCGCCAGGCCGGTCGCATCATCCGTGATTATGCGGCGGACGACGGCATTGTAGCGGATGCTCAGCCGGCCGCTCGCTTTCGCTTCTCGCAGGGGGCGAGGCACCCGTTCCGGATCGGGGGCGATATAGCGCCACGAAACCACGTGACGGCCCGGCCACCGGCTCTCGACCGCGGATTTGAAGGCCTGTTCGCCGGGCGTCAGCATGGCGGGCCGGCAATAGATGCCGTCGGGCAGCGTCTCGACATCGTCCCGGTTGCCGTAAAGCCCGAGGCAGCGCTCGACCTCGTCGTAGAAAGGGGCCAGTTCGCTGTAGGAAACCGGCCAGTCCGCCCCCTTGCCCGTGCGCGAACTGATCTTGAAATCCGCATCGGTCCAGCGCAGCAGCACGCGACCGAAACTGTGAAGGCGACCACCGCCCTGCCGTCCGCGAATCCAGAGAAAGGGTTCGCCCTTCGGCGTGGTGTAGGGATTTTTCACATCGTTGACGAAGAAATGGCTCAGACGCTCGGTGAAGAACGCGGCCCGCGCCTGAATCGGCTGGCCCTTCAGCGTCGCGCGCATGCGCTCCCAGATATTGATGGCGCCTGCCGGCGGCTTCTTCCGGTCCGGATCGAAATCCGCCGGCCCGACTTCGCGGCCGGCCTCCAGAAGAAGGACGGAAAGCCCCTGCTCCGTCAGTTCCTTTGCCGCGAAAGACCCGGCAGCGCCGGAACCGATCACAAGTGCATCATATATCTTGGTGGACATGTATTTCCGATCGTATTTGCGTATTGGAGCGCCGGGCGAAGATGGTCACCGATTTTCGATAACCCGACGCGGCAAAGGTAAGAAACGGGATCATCGGGCGCTTCATACTGAGCGCCCGATGATCTAAAGACGGCGTCCGGCTTCATCGAAGAGCGACGCCCTGGCGATATCGATCCCGGGCGCGATTTCGTCACCGGGCCGCAGCGTCACCTCATCCATGGTTCTGAACGAAAGGCTGTTCTCGCCCCGGTCGAACCAAACGATCGCATCGGCGCCCATCGGTTCGACGACAGCGACGCGGCCGGCAATGACGGGAAGCCCCGCCGCCGCGCCGTCGATCACGAGATGCTCCGGGCGGAAGCCGAGCGTTGCCGGGCCGGCGCGCGCGCCCTCCCGGAAGGCATAGCCCGAAAGGTCGAGCGAAAGATCGGGGCTGTTGAAAACCGGCCCACCGTCCGCAAGCTCGATGCTGCCGGAGATGAAATTCATCGCCGGAGCGCCGATGAAGCCGGCAACGAACAGATTGACGGGACGATGATAGATTTCCGATGGCGCGGCCACCTGCTGGATAACGCCGTCGCGCATGATCGCGATGCGGTCGGCCAGCGTCAGCGCCTCCACCTGGTCGTGGGTAACGTAGATCATCGTGTTGCCGAGCTGCTGATGCAGCTTCTTGATCTCCACACGCAGCTCATTGCGCAGTTTGGCGTCGAGGTTCGACAATGGCTCATCGAACAGAAAGACGTCGACTTCGCGCACAAGCGCCCGGCCGATGGCGACGCGCTGGCGCTGTCCGCCGGAAAGCTCCGACGGCTTTCGGTCCAGCAGGTTTTCGAGATGGAGCAATCGCGCGGCGCGGTCCACGCGGGCCTCGACCTCCGCCTTGGGCAGGCGACCCGCGACGCGCAGGCCGAAGGACAGGTTCTTGCGCACGGTCATCTGCGGATAAAGCGCATAGGACTGGAAAACCATGCCTATGCCGCGATCCTTGGGTTCCTCCCAGGTGACATTGTTGCCATGGATCCAGATCTCGCCGTCGGTGATATCCTGCAGCCCGGCGATCGAATTCAGCAGCGTTGACTTGCCGCAGCCGGAAGGGCCGAGCAGAACGAGAAACTCGCGACGGGCGATATCGATCGACAATTCCTCGATGACCGTGTGGTCGCCATAGGCGATCTTCAAATCCCTGACTGAAACAGCGGTTTCCATGATTGAGCCTTATCCTTTGACGGCGCCGGCGGCGATGCCGCGCACGAACCAGCGGCCGGAGAGAAAATAAATCGCCAGCGGCACGAGCGCGGTGAGCATGGTGGCCGCCATGTTGACGTTGTAGAGGCGTTCGCCGGTGGTGGTGTTGACGATGTTGTTGAGCTCAATCGTCATCGGAAGATTGTCCCGGCCGGCAAAGACCAGGCCGAGCAGGAAATCGTTCCAGATGCCGGTGAACTGAAACATCGATGCAACGACGATCATCGGAACGGCCATCGGCAGCATGATCTCGAGCAGGATGCGCCAGAAACCGGCGCCATCGACGCGCGCGGCCTTGAACAGTTCTTCGGGGATCGTCACGAAATAGTTGCGGAACAGAAGCGTGACCAGCGGCAGGCCGAAAAGCACATGCACCAGTATGATGCCGCCGAGGGAGTTGTAGAGGCCGAGCGTGGCCATTGCGCGCACCAGCGGATAAAGGAACACCTGATAGGGTATCAGGGCGCCGGCCATCAGCAGCGTAAACAGAAGCTTCGATCCCCGCACCCGCCAGAACGACAGTGCATAGCCGTTGACGGCGCCGACGAAAACCGAAATGGCGACCGCGGGGATGGTGATCCTGACGGAGTTCCAGAAACCGACGCGGATGCCTTCACATTCCGTTCCGGTGCAGGCAGCCGTCCAGGCCGTGATCCAGGCCGACAGATCGAAGTGACGCGGCAGGGCGAATATCTGGCCGAGACGGATTTCGTCCATGGTTTTCAGGGATGTGACGATCATGACGTAAAGCGGCACGGCGAAAAACAGCACGGCGCTCAGCAGGAACAGGTAGAGGCCGATGCGGCCTGCCGTCATGTGACCTGGCCTTGGCCCGCGGGGGTGGGTCATAGCGTACCTGCCTTGCGTCGGGCGCTGATTGTCTGGGCATAGCGAAAGGGTGCGACGATGATGACAACCATCAGAAGAAGCGACGTGGCGGCAGCCGTGGCAAGCCCCAGATTCTGCCGCTGAAACAGATTGTCCATGATGAACTTGGCGGGCACCTCGGTGGCCGATCCCGGCCCGCCATTGGTGAGCGCGACCACAAGGTCATAGGTCTTGATCACCCCCATCGTCAGGAGCGTGCCGGCAGCCGCGAGCACCGGACCAAGCTGCGGCAGGACGATAGACACGTAGACCCGCCAGACGGGAATGCCGTCAATCCTCGCCGCCCGCCATTGCTCTCCGTCGACGCCGCGCATGCCGGCCAGCGCCAGCACCATGACCAGCCCCGCCCCCTGCCAGACGCCGGCGACGACGACCGCGTAGATCGCCATCTCGCGCGAGGTCAGCCAGTCGAACCGGAAGCTCTCCCAGCCAAGCGCGTTGACGCTGGCCTGCAGGCCGAATATCGGGTTTGCCAGCCATTGCCAGACAAGGCCGGTCACGATGAAGGACATGGCGTAGGGGTAAAGGAAAATGGTTCGAAAGGCGTTTTCGAAACGGACCTTGCGGTCGAGCGCGGCGGCCAGCAGAAACCCCAGGACCAGACAGCCAACGACGTAGAGCACGCCGAAAATCACCAGATTCTGCAACGCCGTCAGCCATTTGCTGGATGAAAACAGCTTTTCGTATTGCGCGAAGCCGACATAGTTCGATGACGGAAACAGCCGGGAATCCGTGAACGAAAGGCGCACGGACCAGACCATCGTGCCGATATAGACCAGGATCACGGCCAGCCATGTCGGCGACAGCGCAACATAGGCGGCGAAGGGGTGTTTGCGTTTCATCGGTTGTTCTCTATCGATGCGGTTGTCGCCCGCCATGCCATGCCATGCCGAAGGCGACGGATCGCCGCCCGGCCCGCACGCCCGGCCGATCAGACAGCGACCGTCCGGGAGCGGCGAGGCCTTTGGCGCGATGTCAGACATTCATGTCCGGGCGTTACTCGAAGACCGCCGAGAACTGCGCGACCGCATCATCGATATCGGGCGACGGATCGCTCCAGAACTCGCCGACGAAATCCGTCAGCATGCCCACCGCCTCCGGCGTGAGCGTGATCGCATGCTCAGGCACGATCTTGCCCTCGGCCATCATCGCCATGCCCTTCTGGGTGCACATGTCGAACAGCGACGCATCGAGATCGGTCCGCGCCGGAATGGAGCCCTTGTTGAGGCTGAACTCCACCTGCACGGCAGGGTCCATCACCACTTCCGCGATCAGTTTCTGGGCCGCCTCGCCGTTCGGGTCGGAAACCTTGGGGAAGCCGAAGGCGTCGCCGATGTAGATCATGCCCGGCGTTGCCGGCGAAAAGGCGCAGCCGAAATCTTCGCCCGGCACCTGTCCGGCCGTCGTGAACTCGCCCTTGGCCCAGTCGCCCATGAACTGGACGCCGGCCTTGCCGGTAATCACCATGGCAGTGGCATCGTTCCAGTTGCGCCCCGGCGAACCTTCATCGACATAATCGCGCATTCTGCCGAAGATCTCGAGCGTGTTTCGAACGCCGTCCGAAGCCAGCACCTCCTGATCGCCATCGGCGTAAATCTTGAGGAAACCGTCAAGACCGACCTGAGACAGCAGGACCATGTTGAAAACCTTGGTTTCCTGCCAGGCCTGGCCACCCCACGCGATCGGCACGAGGCCGGCCGCCGCGAGCTTGTCCATATCGGCGAAGAACGCGTCCCAGGTCGTTGGCTCTTCGGTGATGCCGGCCGCCTCAAAGGCGGCCTTGGAGTAGAACATCCAGCTCTCGCCGTGAATGCCGGTCGGCGCAAGGTAGGTCTTGCCGTCATAGGTGATGTAGTCCGACAGCGCCTTGGGCAGCACGGCATCCCAGTTTCCGGCGGTCGCGACGTCGTCGATCGGGGTCATCAGCCCAAGCGCGATGAACTCCGCGGGATCCTTTCCGACGATAAGCTGTTTGACGGTCGGCGGGTCGCCGGCCACCAGTCGGTTCTGGAACGCGGCATTGGCATTTTCAAATCCGGCGATCGAGGAATTTTCCCACGTGCCGCCGCGTTTTTCGAATTCGCTCTTGATCGCCTGCAGCGCGCGTCCCTCGCCACCCGACGTCCACGAGCTGAAAACCTCCGCCTTTGGCGCTTCCTGCGCCTGGGCTGCGGCAAATGTCGCGGCTAGTGCTACGCTTGCGAGTAATAGTCTGGTTGTGTCGATCATTGTTCCACCTCTTCTGTTTTGGTTCGGGGCCGTTTGTCGCGGCTTCTCCGGTCGTTTTGATGTCAGCGATAGATTGGCAGGAGCGCCTGCCGGACGAGCGTCAGCCCGCCGGCGATGTCGCGCACGGGATCCGGAGCGGCATCGAGTTCGAGGATTGCCCATCCTTCGAAATTGCGATCGCGGAGAAGGCGGATCCAGGCGGGCCAGTCCACCCGGCCCAGGCCGAAACCGCAAAAATAGGGGCGATGGCGATCGTGGATATGCTCGTCAATCGGCGTTTCGGAGGGCATCGGCCCGATCGCATCCTTCCAGTGCGCGATGATCATGCGCTCATGATGACGATCGACGACTTGGATCGGATCGGAACCGGCGAGGATGATGTGGGCGGTGTCCGGGCACATGTGCACATAGGCCGGATCGGTCAGCAGCATCATCAGGTCGACGTCGCGCGCGGCGGCGAAAATGGAATGCGCCTCGGTGTGAACCGCAAGGCGCACGCCGCGGGCAAGAAGGGTCGCGCCAAGCCGGTTCAGGAAATCGGCGATCGCCTTCGCGCGGTCAAGGTCGTGAAACATGGCCGGCTGTGCGCCCGGCGTCTGCCGCAAGGGCGCGCCGATGACCATGATGTCGCTGCCGCAGGCCTTCAGGAAGTCGGCATAGCGCTCGGCCTTGTCGATGATCGCTTCCTGCGCCTCCGGACGGGTGAAATCCCCGGCCGCCTCGAGCTCGGCGAAAAACCCGCTGCAAAGCGTCAGCCCGCGTCCGGAAAGAGCCTCCGCAAAACCCTCGACCGAGCCGTAGGTCTTGATCGCATCCTGCCAGTTGAAAGGCGAGAAGGTAAGCTCGACGCCTGTCACGCCGGAGGACTGAACGCTGTCGAGTATCCGGTCCCAGAAGGCGCGCGGCGCCTCGCGGGCATAGCTGATGACAGCCTCGTGATCGGGGACGTTCCAAAAGCCAGGATGGAAGAAGGTCACCAGGTCAACGCCAAAGCGGAGTCCGTCGCGGGAAGTCATGGCTGCTCCAGTTTCTAGGCATGCTGCATGGTTTGCGGAAAACGTATCCCGCATAATAAAATACAGCAATTTCAAAATGTTGCGAAATGGCAAACGATTGCCATGGCTAGATAATAATCAAGCCTATATTTATTGCAAGTGCTTTTTGGCAAACGTTTGCTATAAGCTTCCGGGCGGATTGGGCACCATGACGCAAATGTCTGGGAGGCAACAGAATTGAACAGAAAAGACAATGTGACTCAGGACGAGCCGTCAGGTCCGCTGATGGCGGATGTCGCCCGGCTTGCGGGCGTGGCAATTTCGACGGTCAGCCGCGCGCTTGCCAATCCCGGACGCGTCAACGAAAAGACGCGCGCGAAGATCGATGCCGCGGCCAAGCAACTGGGCTACACGCCGAACGCCATGGCGCGATCTCTCAGGGTCGGCAAGCCCAACACCATCATGATTATCCTTCCCGGATCGCTCTACTACGGCGCGTCGCAGATCATTCCGCAGGTCCTGCAGAGCATCAACAAGTCGCTGATCAAGGCCGGCTACAATCTGATGATCGCCAACCTCGATCGCGACGAGACCTCGGAACGCTACATTCTCGACCTCGCCTTCGGCGGCACGGCGCGCGGCGTCATCATCCTGTCCTCGAAATTGCCGGAAGTCGACGGCCGCTCGCTTGCGCAGGCGGGGCTGCCGGTCGTCTCGATGCTTCTGGACATGAGCGACGCCGGCACGCCGAGCGTCGTCACCAATGATCGCGCGGCCGTTCGCGCGGTATCCCGCGAACTGGTCGGACTGGGTCACAGGCGGTTCTTCTACCTGGCCGGGCCCGAGGGCAATTATCACGACGTGGAGCGCTATGCGGGCGTCGTCGAGGCATTGGCCGAGGCGGGCCTTGGCGAAGACGCGGTGGTGCGCTCGGGAGGCAGCCTCGACTATCAGCAGGGCTTCAGAATCGGCCTTGAGGGCGTCGCCGATTTCGAAGCGCTCGAAAACCGACCGACGGCGGTGATCGCGACCAGCGACGACATGGCGATTTCCTTCATGAGCGGCATCCGCAAGCTTGGCTTGCGCATTCCGGAGGACGTCTCGGTCGTTTCCTTCGACGGCTCCCCTGTCTGCGCCTTCTGCACGCCGCCGCTTTCGACGATTGAGCAGCCGGTGGAGGAGATGGGCCAGGCGGCGGCCGCCTTGCTGCTTGAGGCTATCGAAAACGGCCCACCGACGCCAGCGAGCTGCACTGTCGTTCCAAGCCGGCTGATCACGCGCGAGAGCATGGCGCCGCCTGCCCTATCGCGCTGAACGACCGCGCCACGTCGGGCCGTTCGGCCGTGGGAAATCAGGGCAGCATCACTTGACGGCTGAATTTCCGCCATCGGCAAAAAGCGCTGAACCTGTAACAAAACTCGATCCCGGGCCTGCGAGGAAGAGCGCGGCCTGCGCAATTTCTTCCGGCTGAGCTATGCGTTTCATAGCGTGGAGACCGGCGGCCCATTCCTTTTGCGATTGGTCACCCGCCATGCCGGTGTCCGTGCCACCGGGGAGAAGTGCATTTGAACGGATATGCATGGCTCCATAATCGGCAGCAATGGCTTTGACCAAACCCATTAATCCAGCCTTGGCCGCTGCGTAAGCTCCCATGCCGGGAAGTCCCACGCTCGTCCCAACGAAGCTCGACGTGAAAATGATCGAGCCGCCACCGCGTTCGAGCATTGCCGGTATCTGGAAACGGCTTCCAAGGAAAGCCGCCGTGAGGTTTGTGGAAATGGTTTGATGCCATTCATCAGCCGTCATGTCTGCGATCGGTTTCATCGCCCCAACCGTCCCGGCATTGTTGAAGGCAATATCAAGCCCACCGAAAACCGTCGTAGCTGCTGCGACCAGCTCCTCGTGTGTGTCGGATGAGGCAACATCTCCGGCAACCAGATGCGCGCGTCCCCCCCTCTCCTCAATCCGTTTCGCCACGCTCTCCAAAGACGATTTGCCTCGTGCGTTCAAAACGACGCTCGCGCCTTCCGCGCTAAACAACAAAGCGGCGGCCCGCCCTATGCCAGAAGACGCACCGGTGATAATTGCAACTTTATTCTCTAGAATTCCCATGAGTATTCTCCTTGAATTGGAGATCAATGGGATAAGGAAAATCCTAGTTTCCGGACACCCGATTCCTGCACAGCCGGCGCCCGCCCTTTCGCTTCCGTCTGCACAATGAGGCGCGGAAGATTCTCTACTGGCTGATCTGTTGTCTGGCTTGTGGGGTATCAGCGCACGTCGTCACTGTCGCGATCCCAGTACCAGGCAACATACATTTTCTTCCGGTCGTGCTGCCGATTTTTCAGGAGCGCGCGGATATCGCGGATGTCGCTTTTCTCGCAGGCGATCCAGACGAAGGTTTCGCTGTCGAGGTCGGCGAGTGCATGGTGGATGGTTTGCGCCAGTCCCTCGGTTCCGGCGGACGAGCGATGCAGCCAGGTGAGGTCGAGTTCGGCCGCCCCGCCGATTGCCTGTTCCTCCGAAGCGCTTTCCACCACGATGATCGCCGTCAACTTCGTTCCGGCCGGCGCCTCCTCGGCGATACGGGCGATCGCGGGAAGGGCGGCCTCGTCGCCGGCAAGGAAAATGTGTTCTGCCTCGGGAACGCCGCCGCCGCCGGGGCCGAGAAACGCCGCCCGGTCGCCGGGCTTTGCATCGCGAGCGAAATCGGCGCCCGGCGTGGCAATGCCCGGGGCCGGGTGCTGAAGGAAATCGACCCAGACTTCGCCGCGTTCGATATCGACGAAGCGGATCGTATAGACCCGGATCAGCAACGCATCCTCGCCCTCCGGCCATTTGATCCGTCCGTCTTCTCCGATCACCGGCCAGACCGGCTCCCGGCCTTTTGGCGGCACCAGCAGACGGACATGCATGTTGCCGCCGACGAACGGCGTCAGATCGGCGCAGACGAATTTCACCCGCAGCATGTGCGGCGTGACGGTTTCGGTGGCGACGACCCGCACCTCATGCAGGTTCGGGGGAACGGCGGGCGGAGGCGGATCGGACCATGACAATTCCAACGCCTCCCCGCCGGCGAAATAGAACAGGTGCTCGGCGAGCATGGTGCGCAACAATTGCAGCCTTGCGGCGCTTTCCGCCGCAAGCGCGATCCGCAACTGGTTGCCGTCCAGCGATATCACCGCCTCGCCGCCCTCGCCGGCAATCGTCACGCAGTCACCGGTTCTTGTGACATCGGCATGGTCGGCGAAGTGCTCGGCGGCCATATCGAGCATCGCGCGCGCATCTTCGGGCCGGGCAAGGCCGGACAGGCGGAAAGTCTCGGTCATGATTGTCGTCCTTTCATAACGTGCCGCTGTGATGGCGTCCCATCGGCAGCATCATCGGTCGCGCGGATACCGGATCGGTGACGATCCTGCTTTCGAGGCCGAAAATCTCCCTGATGTGGTCTTCGGTCAGAACGGTTTCGGGCGTGCCGGCGACATGCAGCCGCCCCGCCTTCATCGCGACCAGATGGTCGGCGTAGCGGGCCGCAAGGTTCAGGTCGTGCAGCACCATGACGATGGTGGTTCCGTTCTTACGATTCAGGTCGGTCAGCAGATCCAGCACCTCGACCTGATGGCTGATGTCGAGAAAGGTGGTCGGTTCGTCGAGCAGCAGGATATCGGTCTGCTGGGCCAGCACCATGGCGATCCAGACCCGCTGGCGCTGGCCGCCGGAAAGTTCGTCGACGGCGCGGTCGGCAAGGTCCGCGGTTCCGGTCGTGTCGAGCGCAAGGGCAACCGCCTGGTCATCCGCGGCACTCCACCGCGAAAACATGGTCTGGTGAGGATGGCGTCCCCGGCTGACGAGATCCGAAACCGTAATCCCCTCCGGGGCCAGTGGCGACTGCGGGAGCAGGCCCAGCGAGCGTGCCAGTAATTTCGTCGGTGTGCGGTGGATGGCCTTGCCGTCGAGCAAGACCTCTCCGCGCTTCGGCGTCAGAAGCCGCGACAGCGTCTTGAGCAGGGTCGACTTGCCGCAGGCATTGGCTCCGACAATCGCCGTGATCTTGTTCGGCGGCACGTCGAAGCTGAGGTCTTCGAGGATGGTCCGGTCGCCATAGCCGGCGAAGATTCCTTGGGCGCCAAGGGTATGCTGGATCATAGCGAACCTCTGTTGACCCGGATGATCAGGTAGATGAGATAGGGCGCTCCAAGCGCACCGGTGACGACGCCGACCGGATAGCGGGCGGGAAGAAGGAACTGCCCGGTATAGTCCGCCACAAGCACGAGGCACGCGCCCACCAGCGCTGCGGGCACCAGCAGCGAGCCGTTGTTACGCATGATCCGCGCCGCGATCGGCCCCGACAGGAAGGCCACGAAGGCGATCGGCCCGGTGATCGCGGTCGCGATCGCAATCAGGCCAACCGCCGCGATGGTGATCAGGAGCCGCGTGCGCGCGACGCCAACGCCGAGCGCGGCAGCCGTGTCGTCGCCAAGCCGCAGCGTTTCGAGATCGCGCGTCCGGCTGAGGAGCAGGCCCCCGAGCAGGACGAGGCTGATCGCAAGCGGCATTGCCTGATCGAGCCGCGCACCGTTGGTGCTGCCGGTCAGCCAGCGCATCGCCTCCTGCAGATCCCACATCGGCGCGCGCGAGAGAACATAGGCGATCACGCTTTCGAGCATCGAGGAGACGCCGATGCCGACGAGGATCAGCCGCGTGCCGGCAACGCCGTTCTTCGCCGCAAGCCCGTAGACCAGCAGCGCCACGCCGAGCCCGGCGGCAACGGCAAAGACCGAGACCACGGGCCCATCCAGCGACAGCACCACGATCGCAAATACCGCCGCGGCACTCGCCCCGGAGCTGATGCCGATAATGTCCGGGCTTGCCAGCGGGTTGCGCAACATGAGTTGGAAGGCGACGCCGCCAAGACCGAAGCTTGCGCCCGCAAGAATGGCAAGCACGGCGCGCGGCAGACGCAACTGGCCGACGGTGAAGGAGAGGCCCGGCACATCTCCGCCCATGAGCACGCGCAGGACATCGCGCGGCGGCGCGAAAGATTGGCCGAGCATCAGCGTCAGCGCGAAGAACGCCGCGAGCAGGGCGAGAAACAGCGCCAGGAAAAACCGCCGATGCCGGGCGCGGCGGGCTCTTGTCGCGCTGACGAGCCGGAATGTCGGGGAAAGATCCGTCACAGTTCACGCACCTGTTGACGCCTGACGATCCAGATGAAGACCGGCCCGCCGACCAGCGCGGTGATGATGCCGACATCGACCTCGCCGGGGCGGCCGGCGATGCGGCCGATGATATCGCTCGCCAGAAGCAGGATACCGCCGCCAAGGGCTGAAAACGGCAGGAGCCAGCGGTGATCGACGCCGACGATCAGGCGGCAGGCATGTGGCACCACGAGGCCGACAAAGCCGATCGGCCCGCACACCGCCGTCGTCGCCCCGCACAGGAGAACCGCCGAAACCGCGGCAACGGCGCGGCCGAGGGCGACGTTTTCCCCGAGGCCGGCGGCCAGTTCGTCGCCCAGCGCCATGGCGTTGAGCTTGCGCGCGGAGATGAAGGCGAGCGCGAGACCGACGACAAGGAACGGCAGAACCGGAAGGATGCGCGAAAATGTGGCCCCACCGACGCCGCCGATCTGCCAGGAGCGGATGCCGCCGGCGATGTCGCCTCTCGGCAGCACGATCGCCATGACCAGCGAAGCAAACGCGATCGAGGTTGCCGCTCCCGCAAGCGTCAGCTTCAGCGGCGTCGCCCCGCCGCGGCCGAGCGAGCCGACCAGATAGACGAAGACGGCGGTGATGCCCGCGCCGAGGATCGCGGTCCAGATATAGGCGTTGGAGGAGCTGATATTGAACCAGGCCACGCCGATGACCACCGCCAGCGCCGCGCCCGTATTGACGCCGAAAATGCCGGGATCGGCCAACGGATTGCGGGTGATGCCCTGCATCAGCGCGCCGGAAAGCCCGAGCGCGGCCCCTGCCAGCACGGCAAGCGCCGTGCGCGGAATGCGCATCGCCACCACGGCTTCGCCGATCGTTTCATCATGCCCGGCAATGGCGGCGGCGATGTCGGAAAAAGACACGCCGCGCGTGCCGATCGCCAGCGAGGCCGCCGCCAGAACGACGACAGCGAGAACGGCCACGGTCAGCCAGAACACTTTCCCGCCGCCACCAAGGCCGGAGGCTATCGTAACCTGCCGCCTCATTCTGGCTTAGCGGTTGACTTTCTGGCCGCTGCGGCAAGCTTTGCCACATAGTCATCAAGTACATACGAGATCGAAAGCGGGGTCGGGTTGGCCGCCGTGCCGAGGGGATTGCGGCCTAGCATGACGACAGCGCCGTTTTCGACAGCCGGCATGTGCCGGAAAACCGGATTCTGCCGCATGGCCTTGAGAAGCGTATCGTCGCCATAGGTAACGACAATATCGACGTCGTCGAAGGCATCGATGCGCTCGACGCTGATCGACCCGGCAAAGCTGCCGTCCTTCGAGGCCGCGATCACGCTTTCGGGGGCTTCCAGCCCGAGATCGCCGAAGAACTGCACCCGGGTATCGTGCGTCGTATAGAAATTCACGACGCTGAGGTCGGTGGCGTCGAGATGGGTGATGAACATCGCCTTCTTGCCCCGAAGCTCCGGGTATTCGGCGACCTCGGCGGCAATCTCGGCCTCGATCCGCGCGATCAGCGCCTCGCCTTCCTCGGGCATGCCGAGCCCTGCGCTGTTGAGGCGGATCATGTCGCGCCAGTTCGTCGCCCAGGGCGCCTCCGGATAGGCCACGACCGGCGCGATCTGGCTCAGCGTGTCATATTCGCTGCGGGTAAGACCGGAATAGGCAGCGAGGATGACGTCGGGCCTGACAGCGGCCACAGCCTCGAAATCGATGCCATCGCCCTCGTCGAACAGCGCGGGCGTGTCGGCCCCGAGTTCATCGAGCCTCGCAGCGACCCAGGGCAACAGCCCGTCGCCGTCATCATCGCCGAAATTGGCCGCGGCGAAGCCGACCGGCACAACGCCGAGCGCCAGCGGCACCTCGTGATTGGCCCAGGCAACGGTTGCGACCCGCTCCGGCTTCTCGGTGATCACGGTCTCGCCGAAGGCATGGTGGACGATGATCGGTTCGGCAAGGGGCTCGCCCGCGAAAGCGGCATCATCCGCGAGGAACCGAAGTGTGGCTGTCATGACCAGGAGGGAAAAAAGGAACAAGCGCAGCATGACGACCTCTTTGATCGCTTAAAGTTGACGCTAGCTTTCATGTTTAACGGACGAGGTCAAGCGACGCACCCGCCCGCCCCCCCCAGACAAGTGCAGGCACAGGAGGATCCTTCAAAAACCGGAAAATATACAATACTGGACTAAAATAATCATGTATTTTCGGATCGAATATGACAGCTACGCCGCCGACACCGCGCTGACGGACGCGCCGCATCGGTTGTCAATCTGCGGGACGCGATTTCTGGAAACTGAGCATGAATTATTCAATACGCAATCTGGCCGGACGGGCTTCTCTAAGGGGCTACAGGCTTGCTTTTCTTCTCGGCTGCACGGCGCTTGTCGCGGTCCCTCTGCCCCTTCAGGCCCAGGAGCAGGCGGAGAACCTGGATGCCGAAAGCGGCGACGTCACGGTTCTGGACCCGGTCTTCGTTTCGGTTGACGGCTATGGCGCCAGCGATGCCAGCTCGATCGTTTCCTTCGGCAATACCGGCGGCGGCAAGCTGGCGACCGATTTCCTCGATACTGCGGCTTCGGTCTCCGTGATCACGTCCAAGGAAATCCAGCAGCGCGACGCCCAGACGGTGGAACAGGTGCTCGATTACACCGCCGGCGTGACCACCGACTTCTACGGCTCCGACGATCGCTTCGATTTCTACAAGATCCGCGGCTTCGACGCATATACCTACCGCGACGGCCTTCCGCTCGGTTCGCCCTTCGGGGGCGTGCGCGAGGAGCCTTATGCGTTCGAGCGGGTGGAGGTGCTCAAGGGCGCCGATTCGACGATCTTCGGCGTCTCCGATCCGGGCGGCACGGTGAATTTCGTGTCCAAGACGCCGCGGAGCGAGCGCTTCGGCGAGGCTTATATCACCGGCGGCTCCTACGACCACGCCGAGGTGGGCTTCGACTTCGGCGACAACATTACCGAGGATGACACGCTTTCCTATCGCCTCACCGGCAAGTTTCAGAACGCCGACGCGGAATACGACTATTCCAATGATGACGAGAGCTTCATCATGGGCGGTCTGACGTGGCGCATCGACGATGCCACGACGATGACGCTGATCTACGACTATCTCGACACCGATGGTACGCCGGGTGGCGGCGGACATCCGATCGGCTCGGATTTCGACCGCAGCTTCTACCTCGGCGAGCCGGACTACAATTACAACGATGTGACCCGCAACACCGTCACCTGGATGTTCGACCACGATTTCGGCTCGGGACTGACCTTCAGCTCGCGGGCGCGCTATGCAAGTTCCGAGACCGGTTTCGGCTATGCCTATGTCTATGAGCCGGTCGACAACGGCGACACGATCGCCGACCGCTATTACTTCGGCAGCGCCCGCGACTATGACGATTTCGTCATCGACGCGCATTTCCAGTACGACACGTCCTTTGCCAATGTCGAAAGCCGCACGCTTGCGGGCCTGCAGTACCAGACCTTCTCCGGCACCAATGACAGCTATTACGATGTCGCGCCGGGCATTGACTGGACCAACCCGGTCTATTCCGGCGGCCCGAACTACAGCGGGCCCTATGCCAGCACGAAGAACGACCAGAACACGACTTCGGTCTACCTGCAGCAGGAGCTGACCTTCTCCGAAAAGCTGATCGCCTCGGTCGGCCTGCGCAACGACTGGCTGGATCTGGAACAGCGCAACCAGCTCACCGGCATCACGACCAGCGGCGACTACAGCGAGTTCACCGGCCGCGCGGGGCTGACCTACCGGATCACCGACGAAGTCTCGACCTATGCGAGCTATGCCCAGTCGGTGGCGCCGCCAACGCTCGGGATCGATCCGGAGCGCGGCGAGCAGTATGAGGTCGGCGTCAAATACGCCCCGCTCGCCTTCCCGGCCCTGCTCAGCGCCTCGGTCTATGATCTGACCAAGACCAACATCACGGTCACCAATCCCGCGACCAGCATGCAGGAATCGATCGGCGAGGCGCGGGTGCGCGGTATCGATCTGGAAGCCAAGGCCGAACTGCCGCACAATTTCAGCCTCACGGCGGCCTATTCCTACATGATGTCGGACATCGTCGAAAACGGCACGAGCGGCAATGTCGGCAACGAACTCGGTTTCGTCCCGAACAATGTCGCTTCCCTGTGGGTGGATTATACGCTGGAAGGCGAAGGCCGGCGCGGCGACATGACCTTCGGCCTCGGCGCGCGCTACCAGAGCTCCTATTATTTCGGCGAGGACAACAAGGTCAAATCCGATCCCAACATCACTTTCGACGCGGCCTTCAGCTATGATGTCGCGGAACACACGACGCTACAGGTCAATGCCACCAACCTCTTCAACGAGAAATATGTCGCCTATGGCGGCTACGGCGCCGACTGGTACAATCAGGGCCGCGCGGTTTATGTGACGCTGCGCCAGACATGGTGAGAAAAAGGATGCGCCATTGCGAGCGGGTCAGCGCGCGTTAAGGCGCGCCGACTTGCGCCAGGCTGCCGGCGTTTCTCCGGTGACCTGGCGAAACACGCGGGTGAGGTGCGCCTGATCGGAAAAGCCGAGCTCGGTGGCGGCATCGGCAACGCTGATGTCGCTTCCGACGAGCAGGTCTTTCGCGCGTTCGACGCGTCTGGCAAGCTGCCATTGCAGCGGCGTCTTGCCCGTGGTCTGCCGGAAGACTTCCGAAAACCAGCTTTCCGAAAGCCCGACGGTCTCGGCCATCTCGGCAACCGTCATGCGCGCGTGGGGCGATGCTTCGAAACGTGATATCAGCCGGTTCATCTGCGCCTCGGTGATCCGGCCGCCGGAAGCGCGTTCTCCGGCATCGGCGGGTATGTCCAGCAGCGCGGTCGCGAGGCTGCCGACAAGGCTTTCGGCATAGAGCGAATGGCGGGCGGGATTTGCCACCTCGTCGACGATCATGCCCGCCAGCGTGCCGATCGGACCGATATCATGGGTTTCCGCCGGACGGCGCAAAACGGCGCGTGCTGCGGAGGCGCCGAGCGATGGCGCGATGAAGCGCAGTAGCCTGTCCTCATGCAGATGAAGATCGAGATGGGAAAAGCGATGCCGGGCGGTGAACTGCGTCCACATCGGAACACCCGCCGGTACGTAGATCGCTCGCGTCAGCGGCCGTTCATGGCCGGAAAACGCGCCATTGCGGTTCGAGACGCGAATGCAATCCGAGACATCGTTGAAGAAGATGACGATCCGCGGATCCGGCGAAAGATAATAGGCGTTCGCGTCCCGATCGCCCTCGGCCTCCCAATAGACGCCGACAAGACCGTCAAGTCCGCGCCACTGGACCGGCGCGACCGGGCGAATGCCTTTCGTATGGCTCAACATCGAATGCCGATAGGTCAAGACAGGTTACCGTTTTCAAAGTGTTGGCCCATGCGCTGCCGCCGATGGAACATGACGATACCGTAAGCCGCTTCTGCGCTTCGATCAGGTTCAGACATTTACTTGACTATAAATATCATATTTTCCGCATGCGCAAGCATCGGTTCCCGCTGCTTGCGGTTGTCGATCCTCGCCGGGGCCTGCCCTCCGTGATGCACGTCAGGCGGCAAGGTCTTGCACTGCGAACCACTGCCAACGCGAACCCGCCGGATTCGAGACCGCCGCCCAGGCAAGGGAAAGAGGCCCAGGGTTCGAGCCGTTTCAATGATCGAGACGGCTTTCTCTTCGGATCGCATCAGTTGTGATCGGCCGACCGGGCGATCTCGTGCCGCAACCGATCGACCTTTGCGCCGGCCCACTGCCGGGCGTCGTCGCCGAACACGAACCGCGACGGTGCATCGTCCTGCGCGGCAAGCGCGCCGACTTGCCGTCCATGAAGTCGGTGCGCAGTCTTCTGACCTGCCTCCTGCTCCTTCACAATCCCGATGATCTGCTCGTCAGAGAACCGTGAACGCTTCATTCCGTCGGGCCGCTCAAGAAGGCCTTTGCTCGCGCCTATCCATTGTCGCAAAGCATGGCGTAAAGCGGATCATCGGGCCAGGCCGCGCCGATCGGGTGCCGCGGGCCGAACCGTTCGGCCTCTCCCTCGGACGGCGGCTCCTGATGATCGACCCAGTCGTAGACGACCGTGCGTTTCAGCACCCGCCATTCCTCCGCGCGCTTTTCGAAGACATCGCAGTAGCGGCCGCAAAGCAGCACCTGGCGTTCGACGCCGTCCGCGCCACGGCCCCGCTGGAAGGCAATGAAATAGGTTTCGACGGCCGCTCTGTCGCTCTCCAGAAATGTTATCAGGATATTTCCGACATTGTGAATGTTGCGCGGCCGCCGGGCCCAGGCGGTCCGCACCCTGTCGAAGAACCCTGAAACGGGACCGTCATAGGCCCCGTGGCAATCATGGGCATCGGGCCAGTATGACGACAGCAGCGCCGCCTCGTCGGCGCGGTCGATCCCCCTGCAATAGCGGTGGATGCAGTCGCGGATGGCCTCTTTGTCCAAAAGCATTTCGAGTCGCGGATCGCCCATGTGTTTGCCTGCCTGCGGTTTCATCAATGCGCCCCCTCGCGCCCAGCATGCCTGATCAGGCCCTCGGCCTTTTGCGCATCTGCCTGACGATGTTGAGCTGGTGGATCTGGCTGGTGCCCTCGTAGAGGCGGAAGAGGCGGACATCCCTGTAGTAGCGCTCGATCGACGAATAGTTCGCCACATAGCCGGCGCCGCCGAACACCTGAACACAGCGGTCGGCTATACGGCCACAGGCTTCGGATGCGAAATATTTGCAAATCGACGCCTCAAGCGCGATGTCCTGGCCATCATCCCGCGCACGGGCGGTTTGCAGGATCAGCGCGCGCGCGGCCTCGATCTCGGTTCTGCAATCGGCCAGAAGGGCGGCGACAAGCTGGAAGTCGATGATCGCCTGGCCGGATTGCCGACGGGTTTCAGCGTGGTCCATAGCCATATCCAGCATCCGGATCGCCGGGCCGGTGCACAATGCGGCGAGGTGAATCCGCTGTTTGTTGAGAACCTTCATCGCCGTTCGAAAGCCCTGGCCCTCTACGCCGCCGATCAGGTTCCGGGCAGGCACCCGCACCGAATCGAGGAGCACTTCACCCACCGGCGAACCCGCCTGTCCCATCATCTTGTAGGGCGGCGAGGTTTCAAGCCCCGGGCTGTCGCGCCGGACGATGAAGGCCGAGACGCCGCGGGCGCCGGGCGTATCCGGATCGGTTCGCGCCATCACCGTGAAGAGATCGGCGATCGGCGCATTGGTAATATAGCACTTGCGTCCATCGAGGATGTAGTCGTCGCCGTCGCGGCGGGCCGACGTTGTCAGGGCGCTGGCATCGGAACCTGCCTCGGCTTCGGTGAGCGCAAAACTGCCGGTCATCGCTCCGCTGGCAAGAAGGGGCAGATAGGTTGATTTCTGCTCTTCCGTTCCGTCGGCGACCAGAGCTTCCGAGCCGATGCCGGTGTTGGTGCCGACCCGGGCGCGGAAGGCTACCGCGCATTGCGAGAGTTCAAACGCGGCGAGGATCAGTTCTTCGGTCGTAAGGCCCAGTCCGCCATATTCCTCGGGGATCGACCAGCCGAAATAGCCGCGCTTCGCCATGTCCGAAACAATGGCGTCGGGGATCCGGTCCTCCGCCGCAACCTGATCCTCGGCGGGATGTGCTACGGTGCGAACCCAGGTGTTTACCTCGGAAAGAAGCGTGTCCAATGCGTTGCGGTCGCGGATCATGTTCGTGTCCTCATGCCAGGCGGCAGCCGATGTCTGACGGGGCGAATGGGCTACCGGTTCGGGAAATCCGGCTTGCGTTTTTCGAGAAAGGCCTGCAATCCCTCCGCTGCTTCCCTGCCATATCGTGCCTTGTTGATATTGCGTCCTTCCAGGTCGATCTGCTCGGCAAGTTGGTTTTCGCGCGCGGACGCAATCTCGGTCTTGATAACGGCGATCGCCTCTCTGGCCCCTGTCGCACATGCTCGCGCCAGATCGAGCGCAGCCTCGATCGCGTGGCCATCCTCGCACAGCGTGTTGACGGCGCCTGCCGCGTGCAGCCGCGCCGCCGAAACCGGTCGTCCCAGCATGCAGAGCTCAGACACCAGTTGTCGGGGCAGGCTATCGGTGAGGAAATGCGTCGCGCCGCCGTCGGGCGTGAGACCGATCTTGACATAGGCGACGGTGAATCTGGCCGCGTTCGAGGCGACGACCATGTCGCATGCGAGAGCGAGCGAAACGCCAAGCCCCGCCGCTCCGCCCTCGACAGCCGCGATCACGGGCGTCGGGCAGTTGCGGATCGCAAGGATCATCGCCGCGAGCGCATCCGTATTGCGGCTGACTTCGGACAGATTCTGGCTGCGGCTTTCCTGCAGGGCGCCGACATTGCCGCCGGAAGAGAAGAACCCGCCGGCGCCCGTCAGAACGACGGCGCGAATGGCGGCATCATTGCCGGCATCGACGATGATGGCCCGCAGCGCCTCATATTGGGCGCGGCCAATGGAGTTCCGTGTCCGCGGACCATCGAGCGTGACAAGCCTGATATTGCCATCGATGATCTCGCTGCGCACTGCGGTTTCGTTTTCGTGCATCAGTTCTCTGCCCCGTTGCGAAGATGGGTGTTCCAATACATCGGACCGCCCAGTTCCCTGGGAAATCCGTAGCCGTTGACCCAGACCACATCGATGTCCGACGCACTGCGGGCTATGCCCTCGGCGAGCAGGGCTTGCCCCTCGGCGACCATGGCGTCATGGGTTCGGGCAATGATTTCGGCATCGCCGATCCTGCGCCGGCTCACGCCGCGCGCCCGCGCCACTTCGGCGATGATCGCGTCGACCTCGTCCGAGGGACTGGCGCGGCCATCGGGATAGTCGTACCAACCCTTGCCCGCCTTCCGGCCGATCCGGCCGCTTTCGCAAATCGCATCCGCAATCGGCTCGCTGATCCCCTCGGCTTTCCGCATGCGCCAGGAAATGTCGAGGCCGGCCAGGTCCTGCATCTCGCATGGCCCCATCGGCCATCCGAAAGCGCGAAAGGCGCGGTCGATATCCGCCGGAGCCGCGCCCTCGCAAAGAAGATCCGGCACGGCCCTGTTGCGCGCCTGCAGCATCCGATTGCCGACGAAGCCGCGGCAGACGCCGACAGTGACCGCCTGCTTGCCAAGCCTTCGCGCAACGGCATTCGCGGTCTTGAGGACGTCGGCGGCTGTATCACGCGCCCTGACGATCTCCAGCAGTTTCATGATATGGGCCGGCGAGAAGAAGTGCAGACCCACGACATCGGCAGGCCGCGAGGTTGCCCCGGCTATGATGTTCACATCGAGATAGGATGTGTTGGTGGCGAGAATCGCGCCGGGCTTTGCGATGGCATCGAGTTCAGTGAAAATGGCTTGCTTGACCTGCATGTCCTCGAACACGGCCTCGACGATCAGGTCACAGACCTCAAAGCGCGCCAGCGCAGGCTGCGGCTTGATCAGCCCGACGCGCGCTTCGGCTGCCGCCGCATCGATCATGCCGCGCTCGACCATCCGCTCGTAGGAGCCGGCAATGCTGGCAAGGCCGGCTTCCAGCGCCTCCGGCGAGGCATCGAAGATCAGCACCTGAAAACCGGCATTGGCAAAGGCCATTGCGATACCGCGACCCATTGTGCCGGAACCGATCACACCCACACATTCCACCTGGCGAGCTGAAACGCTCTTGTCCTCAACGCCCCGCGCGGCCGCGCGCTCGGCGAAGAACAGATGGCGCAGGGCCGCCGAGGCCGGGCTTGCGACCGCCTCGAGAAACAATGCGCGTTCATGGGCAAGCGCCGCTTCGAAAGACTGGGACTGGGCGAAAAGCACAGAGTCCAGGACTCGTTCGGGGGCCCGCGATTTGAGTGTCTTGCGCTGCCCGTCCGCAATCGATCCGAGCCGGTCGGGATCCACGGCGATCGGTCGCGACCTGTGTGACAGCGCCGCCGGAATGTCGTTGGCCGCGATGCGCGACCGCAGGAGTTGGACGGCGGCCGCCACAGGATCGCCGTCGGCGACCAGATCGATCAGGCCGGCGGCCAGGGCATCGGCTGCCGGCATCATCGCGCCGCTGCCCGCCAGGCGCAGCGCCGTTTCCGCTCCCGCAAGCCAGGTGGTGCGAACCGTGCCGCCAGAACCGGGCAGAATGCCCAGGGTGACCTCCGGCAGACCGATCTTCGCATCCGCCCCGGCAATCCGGAAGGTGCAGGCAAGCGCAACCTCGAATCCGCCACCAAGGGCGGTTCCGTGCAGGGCGGCCGCGGTCGGCTTGCCCAGGTTTTCGATCAGGGACAACACCTCCGGCAGGCCGGGTTCGAGCGGCTGTCCAAGCTCCGAAATTTCGGCGCCGGCAATGAATGTTCGACCCGCGCAGGCGATCACCGCCCCGGCTATATGTGCGTCCTCCTTTACAGACTTCAGCGCATCGACGAGCGCCTGCCGCAGTGATTGCGACAGCGCATTTGCGGGGGGCCTGTCGATTGTCAGAACGGCAATCTCTCCAAGGCGCTCGATTCGGACAAGGCGCTCCTCTGGCATGGTCATCGTCATACGACCTTCTTTTCTCGATAAGCCGCAATTTCTTCCGCGCTCAGGCCGAAATCGCCCAGGATGGAATCGGTATCGGCGCCAAGTTCCTTGGCCGCCCACCGGATGCGTCCGGGGTTGCGGGTCAGACGGGGCACGACATTCTGCATGCGAACCGTGCCGAAATCCTCATCCGGCACGGCGGTCACGACCTCGCGGGCCTGCACCTGGGCATCTTCGAAAATCTGCTCGACGGAATAGATCGGGCCGATCGCTCCGTTTTCGCGTTCGAACGATGCCAGAGTCTCCTCAAGCGTGTGGCTCTCCATATAGGCTGCGAAAATCTCGTCGAGTTCGGCGCGAAACTCCATGCGCTGCCGGTTTGTCGCAAACCGCGGATCATCGATCAGGTCTGCCCTCCCGATGGCGCGCATGTTGCACTTGAACATGCTGTCCGTCGAACCGGTAACCGTCACATAGCGGTTGTCGCTGGTGCGGAACACGTTGGCTGGCGCGGTGTACTGGTTGTTGTTGCCATCGCGCTCGCGAATCTGCCCGAGCTGATCGTATTCGATGGCAAGGTTCTCCAGCAGACGGAAGGTCGCCTCCGTCAGCGCAAGGTCGATCTCCTCGCCCTCTGTGCCGTTTCTGATGATGCCGTAAAGAGCGGCCAGAATGGAAAACGCGCCGAACAGACCGCCGAAGGCATCGGCGATCGGATAGCCGGGATGCACCGGCGCACCATCCCGCATACCGGTGATATGGGTCAGGCCGCCCATGGCCTCGAAAATCCGTGCAAATCCGCCCTGACCCGCCTTCGGCCCCGTCTGGCCGAAGGCCGAGACCCTGAGGATGACCAGTTTCGGATTGATCGCCCAAAGCGTATCGCGGTCCAGACCCCATTTGGCCAGCGTGCCCGGACGAAAATTCTCCACCAGCACATCGCTCTCCGCGACCATGCGCTTCAGCAGCGCGAGGCCCTCCGGCTTGCGCAGATCGAGCGTCCCGTACCGCTTGCCACGGTTGGTGACCTTCCACCAGAGCGGTTTGTTGTCTTTGAACGGCGGGAAGGCGCGCAGACCGTCGCCATGGGCGGGAATTTCCAGCTTGATCACGTCCGCGCCGAAATCGGCAAGAAGCGAGGCTGCGAACGGCGCGGCAATGATGGTGGCGATATCGAGAACCCTGAGCCCGGCCAGCGGGCCGAAAGCCTCGGTCTTTTCTGTAGACGTCATAGGTCTGTTCCTGACTTCAATATCTGCGTGGAAAGTTCAAACCGCTTTTCGGCAATGCCGGTGGCGCCGGTACCATCGATCGCGAACACAATGCCGCCATCGGGATGGGTCGATACGGCGCGCCCCGTGCGTGAATCGCGGATTGAGGTGACGAAGAGACGGTCCAGCGAGGCCCCGCCAAAGGCGAGGCTGCTCGGAAGATCGGTGGGCGCCGCAAAGCGCCTGATGAGCCTGCCGTCCGGCGCGAAACAGCCGATTTCGCCAATGCCGATCAACGCCGCCCAGATATTGCCGTCGCGGTCCACGGTGGCGCCGTCGATGCCCGACCCGATCGAGGCCGTGTCGATGTGCAGGCGCGGATCGGATATCCGGCCCGTATCGGGGTCGTAGTCACAGGCAAAGAGCTTGCGTTGCGGGGTGTCGCTGAAATAGAGGCAGTCCCCGGCGGGGCTGAAGCAGACACCGTTTCCGATCTGCAACGCCGTCCTGGTCCACCGATGGTTCAACGCGCCATCGATCTGGTGCAGATCGCCGATCGGCTCCCGGTTCCTGCCCATGCCGGCGCAGATGAAGCGACCCCGACGATCCGCCTTGCCGTCATTGAGGCGCATGTCCGGGCTCATGCCGGACAGCGCAAGGAGTGTGCCCACGGCTGCCGTGGCGGTATCGAGCAACACGAATTCATGATCCCGCGCGACCAGCAATCGTCCCCGATCCGCAAGGGCGATCGAACCGATATGTCCGCCGACCGGGATCACGTGCCGCGCAGCCGGCTCTTCCGCTTCGAATGCAAGTCCGCGGACCAGACCCGCGACCCCGTCGATCCACCACAGGCATTCCATTTCCGCGTCCCATAGCGGGCTTTCGCCGAGATCGTCGGGCCGATCGGAAAGGCGGATGAAACGGAGACCGTCCTTGTCGCCGATGGGCCGGGCCTCAGACATTTCCGACCTCGCGCGGATGCCGTTTCGCCACCATTTGCCATGTCTTTGAAGCAATCGCCCAGACGAGAATGGCGATTGTCACGACGCTGATCGTTCCTGCGATGGGGCGCTCGAAGAAGCTTCCGAGGTCGCCTCCGGAGACGACGAGCGCCCGACGGAAATACTCCTCGATCATCGGACCGAGAACAAAGCCCAGAAGAAGGGGGGCGACTTCGAAGCCAAGCGTCTTCATGCCCCAACCGAGAAAGCCAAAGGCCAGAAGAATGTATATGTCGGCAATCTGGTAATTTACGCTGTAAATCCCGATGCATGTGAGGGCGACAATGACGGGAAAAAGGAAATTGTAGGGGATCTTGAGAAGCCGCACCCACATGCCGACGAGAGGCAGGTTGAGGACGAGCAGCATGAGGTTGCCGATGACGAAGCTGACGATGAGGCCCCAGAAGAGATCGGGCTTGGACTGGATCACGTCCGGCCCCGGCAGGATGCCATGGACCATCATGACGCCGAGCATGATCGCCATGACGGGGTCGCCCGGAATGCCGAGGCTGAGCGTGGGAATGAAAGCCGCCTGCACGGCCGCATTGTTGGCCGCCTCGGGCGCAGCGACGCCCTCTATCGCCCCCTTGCCGAACTCTTCAGGGCGTTTGCTGACCTTGCGCTCAAACGCGTAGGAAACGAACGTCGCGACCAGCCCGCCAGTGCCGGGCAAGGCTCCGAAGAAGGCGCCGATGCCCGACCCGCGCAGCATGGGCATGGTCGAGCGCTTCCAGTCTTCACGCGTCGGCATCATGTCCTTCATGCGGATCCTGGCCTGATTGACCTTCGGCATGGACTCGCGCCCGGCATTGGCAATGATTTCGGGAAGACCGAAAAGTCCGATTGCGACGGCGACGAGCGGCAGGCCGTCGAACAGAAAGGGCTGGCCGAAGGTGAAGCGGGCGACGCCGCTGTTGAGATCAAGGCCGATCAGACCCAGGGCCAGTCCGAGCGACACGGACGCGAGGGAGCGAATTGACCGACCCGCTCCGATGACGGAAGCCGCGATCAGGCCGAGCGCCATCAATGCCACATATTCCTGGGGACCGAAGCGCAGCGCCACGCGCGCCAGAGGAACCGAAAATCCCGCCAGCAGAAGAACGCCGATCAGGCTGCCCACGAAGGAGGCGATCGCCGTCATGAACAGGGCCTGTCCGGCGCGGCCCTGCTGGGCCATCGGATATCCGTCGATGCTGGTGACGGCGCTGGTGGCCGTTCCCGGCAGGTTCATGAGAATCGAGGCGGTCGACCCGCCAAAGGACGCGCCATAATAGATGCCCGCCAGCATGATGAGCGCATAATTCGGGTCGAGATGGAAAGTGATCGGCATCAGCATGGCAAGCGTTGCCATGATGCCGATGCCGGGAAGCACGCCGATGAACGTTCCGAGGAATACGCCCAGGAAGCAGTAGAGGAGGCCGTTTAGCGAAAAGGCGACAGCGAGCCCGATACTGAGATCATGAAACAGGTTCGCCATTTCAATAAGCCTCGATCTGAAGGCCGAGGCCGACACGGAAAACCAGAGCGCAGGCAACGGCGGAAATCACCGCCAGAAGAAGCGATGCCGGCAATCTGGTCTTTCTGTTGGCCAGGCTGGAAAGGAACACCGCAAGCGCTACCGCGATCAGCATGCCGGCCCGCTCGATCGTCAGCGCGAACGCGATGAAGGCGGCGGCCAGAAAGAGAATGCCGCGAAGCTGCCCGGCATCGAAGCGCCATTTTGTTCCTTCCGGCTGGGCGGTAACAATCATCGCGACCGCGAGCAGCACCATGATCGCCCCCAGCACCGTGGGGAAGAAGCCCGGGCCCATGTCCCGCAGGCTCCCCGTCTCATAGCCGGCCGCCTCGACAATGATGAGTATCCCGATCGCGGCGGTTACCAGACCCGCCACGAAATCTTCCAGTCTTGCAAGCACGAAGCCCATTATCTCCTCCCGTGAGTGTGCTGGGTCGCCAGTTCTCTCATACGGACATTGCCGCCGTTACAGCGTATCTCCGGCATGAACGGTCTGTCCGGTTATGTAGGATGCATCCGCTCCGGTCAGGAACCGGCACACGGCCCCCAATCGCCGATGCGGTTTGCCGCACCACAAGATCGAGTTGACCCGGATACCCGAGCGCGCCCATTCAAGCGCAAGGGTTCGCGACAGCATTCCAAGCGCCGCGGCGGCGGCCCGGCCGGAGGGGCTCACCCCTTCCGCGATCACATAGACGAGGCTGAAATCAGCGGTACGATCAGGGGCCGCAGCGCAGGCCCTTGCCGTTGCAAGGGCCGTGTCGAGCGTTTCCGCCGGCGAACGATCGCAGGCGAGCGCGCTTGCATCGATCACGGACGAAAGCGGGCCGGTAGCGTCAAGACGCGCGCGCGCGACAACACCGGCGATGCCGAGGTCCATTTCGCCGGTCGCGCCCAGCAAGACTATCGCGCCCTCTGTCTTCGTGCCCTTTGCGGGGCCCGCGGCTTTCGGAGCCGACCCCATCATTCCGCCCCCATCGACGATCAGGGTCTGGCCGTTTATCCCCCCGCCTTCGGCGGAGGCGGCAAATGCCACGGCCGAGGCGATATCCTCGGGCCGTGCCAGCCGGCCGAGCGGAATGCCAGCGGCGACCGCGCTCAGATCGACGCGGGCCGTGCGTTCAAGCTCTTCCACCAGCGGAGTGGCGGTATATCCCGGCGCGACCGCCGCGACGGCGATGCCACGCGGTTCGAACTCTTCGGCCAGTGCGCGTGTCAGCGCGACAATACCTGCCTTGGTCGCGCTGTAGGGACCGCGCAATGCAAGCGCGCGATAGGCAGCGCCGGAGGCGAGGTTCACAATGCAGGAACCGGGCTTGAGGATCGCACCCGCCGCTTTCGCAATCTGCTCGACGGCGGTCAGATTGATGGCGACCATGTGAGCAATTGCCGCCTGAGGAAGGTCGACAAGCGTTCGCCCCGAACTGTCCGTGACCCCGGCATTGTTGATCACGACATCGAGCCCGCCAAGGGCCTCGGCAGCTTTCGCCGGCAGCTCTCCCGCCGCCTGCGGATCGGCAAGGTCGACGGCCAGCGCGACATGGCCGATCCCCATCAACCTTGCAAGCCGCGCGGCTTCGTCCGAAGCGATATCGGCAACCGCGACGGCATAGCCGTCGGCCGCGAGACGCATGCAGACCGCCCGGCCGATCCCGTGGGCGCCGCCGGTCACCAGTGCCCGGCGCTTTTGAGTCTGGTTGGTGGAATCCGCCACAGCCGTCTCCCTGGCCTTAGTTGATCGCGATGCCGATGCCGCCATCGGCGGACAGGACCTGGCCGGTGATGAAGTCGCTTTCGGGGCCGAGAAGATATCCGATCGCCCGCGCGATATCGTCGACCGTCCCCAAGCGGCCCAGCGGCGTATCGGAAATGCGTTTTGCGTCGCGTTCGGCGGATCTGTGCCTTGCCGTACCTTCAGTGGGCACGGCCGAGGGCGCAACGGCGTTGACGCGGATGTTCTGCGGCCCGAGTTCGACGGCCGCTGCCCTGGTGAGCCCCATGACGCCCGCCTTAATGCCGCTATAGACCAGCGACCGCGGCGCCGAGCGAAAACCCGCGGCGGAGGCGACATTGACGATCGTGCCGCCGTTTGCCATTGCGCGGGCGGCGGCCTGTATGCCCCAGACCACGCCGGAGAAGCCTATCTGCAGCATGCGATCCAGCGTTTCGGGCGCAATATCCGGAATAGTCTGATAGCGAACCCAGGCGGCGTTGTTCACCAGACCATTCAGTTGCCCCGTCTTTTCCACCACGGCTGTTATTGCCGCCTCGACGCCCTCGCGGGTCGAGACATTTTCCACCACGGGAAAGGCCTCGCCGCCGGCGGCGAGAATTGCCTCGACCGCCTCATTTGCGAATTCCTCCTTGAGGTCGTTCACGCCCACGATCCAGCCGCGCTTAGCCATGAGCCGGGCGGTCGCCTTGCCGATTCCGTGACCTGCGCCGGTAATGAGTAGAGATTTTCTGTCAGGCTGCATCGGCTATCTCCGCATACCAGGGATTTGCTGTGCCGGCGATGATGGCATCACCGAGTTGGTCCAGCTCCAAAGCCGCCCCGCCATAACGGGCCTGAGCGCGCATCTGGCGCAAATGGCGGTGCAACGGTACTTCCCATGTAAAGCCCATCCCGCCAAAGACCTGAATTGCGCTTTCAGCAATGGCAGGCCCGCTCTGCGCCGAGCAAAGCCACGCAGCGTTGCGCGCCATTTCAACATCGTCGTCCCGGACCGACTGCGCTCGGATGATCGCATTGCGCATCGTCTCGAGGACAAGGGCATCGCGGGACAATCGATGGCGCAACGCTTGGTTTGCCGACAACAGCTTGCCGAACTGCTCGCGATCCTGGGCGTAGTCCGACGCCATTTTCAGGCAATTGGCCGCCGCGCCGTGAATGAAGGCGGCGCGCAGCATCCGTGCGTCCGAACGGAGTTTTTCAACGGTTGCGAGATCGAGCTCCACGCCCTTGAAGGCTCCGGAAACGTGGATCTCCGCTTCCGGCACGTCGATGTCGAAGGAATGCGTCTCGACCGCTCGAACCGCATTGGCGATCGGCGCGAGAACGGCAGTTCCATCAGCACTGAAGATGAGCACATGCTCTGCCTGGCAGCCCATTGGCGCGCCGCCGAGGTCCGCCCCGGCATCGGTTCCAAGCCAGGCGATCGTGGCAACGGTTTCGCCGGAGCAGATGCGTGCCGCAAGTTCGGCATCGGTATCCGCCAGCGCCTTTGACAGCAGCAAGGTTTCGATCAGCGGATAGGCTAGGCACCCTTCGCCGGCCGCGCGGAGAATGGGCGCGGCGAACCTGGTGGACAACCCCAGTCCGCCGACATCTTCCGGTGCGATGACGCCGAGAAGTCCGGCTTCCGCGAGCAGCTTTCCACGCTCGGCCGCGGATGGCGCCTGGGCGCAGCTCTCGATGACGGTTCTGGCGGTGTCCTCAAACTCCTGGGGATCGAGATCATCGAACATGGCCTACGCTGCCTTCTTCAGATTCAGAATACGTTTTGCGATAATGTCGAGCTGAATTTCAGTCGTTCCCGCATAGATGGTCTCGGCGCGGCTGCTGAGATAGATGCCTTCCATCCGCGCGCGAAGATCCTTCAGCGCCTGGTTCGCGCCGGGGGGAAAGCGGGAGACGATTTCATAGGCGATCTGGGCGAAGCGCTGATGGGATTCGGACCAGTACAGCTTTGGAAAACTGCCGCGCGGGCCTATCTGCTGACCTGCCAGGAGATCGTCGACGAGCGTTTCCACATGCCCCTTGATAAGCTCGACTTCCACCCGGCACTGCGCCAGTTCCCGGCGATAGCCCTTCATGATCGCAAAGGCGGCATTGTCGCTGCGGCAGGCCGCAATCAGGTGGTCCAGCTCGCTTTCAAAGCGCCAGGCCCGATACATGCGGTTGGTGGCCCGTTCGATGGACAGGACGCGCGATGCCGCCGCCCAGCCCTCGTCCGGTGCGCCGAGCATTTCGGCTTCATCGACGATGACGTCGTTGAAAAAGACCTCGCAAAACGAGCGGTCCCCGTCGATCGACTGGATTTCGCGCACGGTGATGCCGGGGCTGGACATCGGCACGGCGAAGAGAACCAGGCCCTTGTGCCTGTCTTCGCGTGCGCCGGTGCGAGCCAGGAGCATGCAGCGACTGGACTTCGAAGCGCCGCTGGTCCAGATTTTCTGCCCGTTGATCCGCCAGCCATCGGCGGTCCGCTCTGCCTTGGTTCGCAACGCGGCCAGGTCGGATCCGGCGCCCGGCTCCGAGAAGCCCTGGCACCATATGTTCTCCATCGAGAGGATCGCCGGCAGATAGGTGCTCTTCTGACGTTCGTTGCCGACGGCCATGATGATCGGTCCGGCGAGTTCCTTGCCGATCGAATTGATTGCGTTCGGCATCGGCGCGCGGCCGATCTCGCGGTTGGCTTCGAGATGCTCCCGCAATGTCAGCCCATGGCCGCCATATTCCTTCGGCCAGGTGATGCCGGCGAGGCCGGCCCGATGCTGAGCCGCCTCGAACCGGATCTTCTCCTCCAGGCTTGCCGGTTGATCCAGGCATCTGTCGGTGCGCAGCCGATCATTCAGGTTTTGCTTCAGCCACTGATAGGCCTGCGCGGCATAGGCGCCGGTCTGGCCGGGCGTTCCTGCCTCCAACGGCGAGACTGATGTCATCCTGCGTTCTCCTGTGGATCGCCATGTCTGGGAATGATCAGCGCATCGAGCGCAATGGCTCCCTGGCCCTCGGGGCGCGCGATCAGTGGATTGATATCGATTTCGGCGACATCGGCAGCGTGGCGGGCGGCAAAGCGGGAGAGGGCCGCTATGGCCGCCGTCACCGCGCCGATATCGGCAGGCGCTCGGCCGCGGGCGCCGTTGAGAAGCGGAAACGCCTTGAGCTCGCGCAGCATCTCGCCCGCCTCTTCTTCGGTCACCGGCGCCATCCGCAATGCGGTATCCTGAAAGATCTCGGCGAAGACGCCGCCCAGTCCGACCATTACCACGGGGCCGAAAATCGGGTCGGTCGTGGTTCCGAGGATCAACTCCGTGCCGCGGCCGGCCATGGGGGAGATAAGGACGCCGTCAATTTCGGCCCGCGGCGCGTGCGTTGCCGCCGAGGCCATAATGCGATCAAAGGCGGCGGCGACATCCCGCGCGCCGGAGATGTCGAGCTCGACACCGCCGATATCGCTCTTGTGCTGGATATCCGGCGACAGGATCTTCAACGCGACCGGCCCGCCAATCTTCTCGACGGCGAGAACGGCCTCCTCAGTGTTTGTCGCAATGATCTCGGCGGCGAAGGGCAGGCCCGCAGCGCCCAGCGCGGCCTTGGCCGTGGCCTCATTGCGCCAGGAGCGCGCACCGAGAGGCTGTCGCTCGATGGCCTCGGCAACCGCGTTCCCGCCGCCCGCCCGCGTTTTTTCCAATCTGGCAAGCGCCGCCATGCCGGCCATCGCCGCGTCGATCGTCGGGAAGCAGGCTATGCCCAGGCCGCTCAGTTGCCGTATGGCGTCCTTCGGCCCCGCCACGCAGGCCACGAGCACCTTGTCCGGATGGCGCCTGGCCGCATTGGCGAGCCCATCCATGAAGACAGATCGCAGGCGGGGAACTTCCATCCCCAGCGCCAGCATGATGCAGACCGCATTGTTGGCGGAGTCGCCGAGCGCCGCGTCGACAAGCGCCTCGAGCACATCGGGATTGGCCGACATCTGGGCCGTCGCATCGACGGGATTGACTGCCGATGCCAGCGGCAGGATCTTGTTGATCCGGGCCTGGGTTTGCGCGGTCAGCGGATTGATTGCCACGCCGTGGGCCGCGGCCGCGTCGGCCATCATCACGCCGAAGCCGCCGGAAGCGGCAATGACGGCGGCGGATGGCGTTGCGTCACCCCCAAAGCTGCGTGTTCCAAGGGCCTCGATGGCCGCGCCGACCTGAACCAGTTCTTCCAGCGAGCGGACCCTGACGGCGCCGTGGCGGGCAAAAACGGCATCGAAAACGCGATCGCTTCCGGCCAGTCCCCCGGTATGCGAGAGCGCCGCCTTCTGCCCCGCTTCCGATGTGCCGATCTTCAGGGCGACCACCGGCTTTTTCGCCTGTCTGGCGAGGGCGAGCGCCGCCGTCAGCCGGCTCGCATCGCGACAGGTTTCAAGGCAGCAAAGGATCACCTTGGTATCGGGATCGCCGGCCAGCCAGGCAATCGCATCCCCGGCCTGAATATCCGCTTCGTTGCCGGTGGCGACGAAGCGGGCGATTCCCGCCCCGCAATCTCCGAGCATCCGCATCGCCGCGCTGCCGATATTCCCGCTTTGGGAGACGATGGAAACCCCACCTTCGAGCGGCATCGCCTTTTCAAGCGCAACGGAGAAGGTTCCGATCGCGCGCTCCCTGACGCTCACCGCCCCCAGGCAGTTCGGACCCAGTATGCGCATACCGGTTCGCGCGGCCAGGGCCGTGACGGCGCGTTGCAATTGCCGGCCGTCCGGCCCGCTTTCGGCAAAGCCGGCGCTGAGAACGATGGCCGCGCCCACGCCGCGACTGGAGGCCTTTTCAAGAACCTCCAAAGCCGCAGCGCCTGGAACGGCGACGAGGATGAGGTCCGGCGTTGCCGGCAAATCATCGATCGACGGAAAGGCGGGCAGTCCCTGTATCGCGTCCGCCTTGGGATTGACGGGATAGATCGCGCCGTCATAGCCGTGCTTTTGAAGCAGAAAGACCGGTCGTCCGCCCGTCTTCGTCGGGTCCGACGAGGCACCGATGACGGCAATCGAGCGGGGCTTGAACAAGGCGTCGAAGCCCTGCGCTGCAAATTTGTGACTGTCCATGTCAGCGCCCCTTGAACACGGGCGGCCGCTTTTCCAGAAACGCGCGCCGCGCCTCCTGGGCATCCTCCGTCTTGGAAAGCGCCATCGTGTAGTTCTGCTCCAGGCGATAGGCATCGCGCTGCGGCATGTTCTCGACCATATTCGCCGCCTCTTTGGCATAGGTGATCGCCAGCGGCGCCTTGGCGGCAATTTCCTGCGCCACCGCCATGGCGGTCGGCACGAGGTCCTGCGCCGTCGTCACCTCCTCGATAACAGAGCGCGCCTTGAGTTCCGCCGCGCTCAGACGCACACCGGTATAGAACATACGCCGCGTCGTCGACCTGCCGAAGAGCGAATGCAACATGGACGCCCCCCCGGCCAGACCGACATTGATTTCCGGCATGCCAAACACCGCCTCTTCGGAGGCATAATAGATGTCGCAGGAGGCCATCAGGCCGAGACCTGCTCCGAGCGCGGCGCCATTGACCGCCGCGATCACGGGCTTGCGGCATTCCCTGATCGCGTTGCCCGTCTCACGGGTCACGCGGTTGTGCTCAAGAAAGTCACCGGGCTTTTCCGGATCCGGACGATCGGTCAAATCTGCGCCGGCGCAGAAATGCTTACCGGCGCCGGTCAGGACCGCGGCGCGAATGTCGTCGCGCTGGGAAATCTCGTCGAAGACCGAAATGATTTCGTATCTCGTGTTGCGATTGAGCGCGTTCACAGGCGGTCGGCGCAGCGTCACGAGCGCGACCATGCCCTGGAGTTCCACGATGACGTTGTCTTTACTTTGCACTGTGTCCTCCCACCGCAAGCAGACTGACCGTCCGGTCAGGTGCTCGGAAGATAGCCATGTCTTATGAGTTCTGCAACGGGGTTTTTGAAATTTTTACCCTTGACCGGCCGATCGGTCAGTGCCTAACCTTGCACCGCTACGGACGCGCCGTATGCATCAGCTTTGGGAGGAGCCAGAAGAAATGGTACCAATTTTCAGACGCACTGTGCTTGCTGCTGCCGGAATGGCGGCTCTCATGTTTTCCGCGACGGGCGTGTCGGCACAGTCCGGCGACCCAATCCACCTGGTCGTCCCCTATGGCGGCGGCGGACTGATCGACGGCCTCGTCCGCCAGATCGCGGATTCAATGTCGGCTGAACTCGGCCAGCCTGTCGTCGTCGACAACAAGCCCGGCGCCAACGGCATTGTCGGCGCAAGCTACGCGGCTGCGGCAAAACCCGACGGGCTGACCTATCTGGTTGGAGCGACAGGCCCGGTCTCGCTCAATGTGATGCTGCGCGAAAACCTGCCATTCAGCATGGACTCCTTCGAGCCGGTCGGCACGATGATGAATGGTCCGCTTACAATCACCGTCCCTGCCGCTTTGGAGATCGACACGATCGACGAACTGAAGGAATATGCCGTCGATACGGGCAAGCCGCTGCGCTATGCAACGCTCGGTCCCGGCAGCGTCACGCATCTCTTCGGCATGGTGCTGCAGGATCAACTCGGCGTGCCCATGGTCGATGTCGCCTACCGCAACAACCCGGCGGCGATTGTCGATCTGCTTGGCGGACAGAACGACCTGAACTTTTCCACCCCGATCTCGCTGATCAAGCAGGAAGAGGCCGGCGAAGTGAAGATTCTGGCCGTCTCGACGCCCGAGCGGATGGCCCAGTTCCCCGATCTGCCGACGACCACCGAACTCGGCTATCCATCGCTGGTCTCGTCGTTCTGGTTTGGGCTTCTGGCGCCCGCCGGCACGCCGCAGGCGGATATCGACAGGGTCAGCGCGGCCTTGCAGAAAGCCATGGGCGACCAAGGGCTTCAGGAAAAGATGGTCAATGCCGGCATGACCCCCGAAGTCGGCGGCGCCGATGCCATGAAGGCGCAACTCGACAGTGACGTCGCATTCTGGGGCACGGTTATCGACAAGAACAACATCAAACTCAAATAGGCCTGACGCTCCGCGTCCGTTCGAACCAACCCCTGCGGCCCCGGCCGCGGGGTTTTTCGAGCCCGGGTTATTTCTGTTTCTTCGCGATGCCGGAAAGCAATATGTCGGCATATTGATCGGCGATTTCCTCGGCGCTCAGTTCCTTGTCCGGGTCATACCAGCGATGCATCCAGTTGATGCCCGACAGAATCAGGCGCCCGGCGCTCGCCGGATCGATATCGTTGAATTCGCCGGATGCCACGCCTTCGCGAATGATATCCCTGAGGCTGTTTTCGAACTGCCGACGACGGGCAATCCGCAAGTTGGCGAGCCGCTGGTCGGGATCGGACCAGAAGGCATTGCTGGCCGCGATCCAGGCCGAACGATGTTCGGAGAAGAATTTCGCCGCCGACACCATGAAAGCGCGCAGTTTCTCCGCCGCCGTACCGTCGGCCGGAATCCTCGCATTCACGAAGGCATTCAGGTGCTGCGTGGCGGAAAAGGCGATTCTCGCATAGATATCGTCCTTGCTGCTGAAATGATGATAGAGCAGCGCCTTCGATACTCCGGCGGCATTGGAGATATCGCGCATGGAGGTCGCGTCGTAGCCTTTTTCGGCAAACAGCCTGGCACCCGTATCGAGTATGTCTCGAACCCGCTGGCTCGGCGTTTCCTCCGCCATTTCGCCAGCATTTGCCTGTTCACCCATAAAACTGTCCCCTTAGTATCCGTCGCCGGCACTGTGTCTTCTACTGAACGGTCGGTCAAGCCATCGCCGGCTTCCGATCCTTTGCGCGCAGCGCATCACTCCAGCGAGCGACCACGAAGTCGATGTAAAGCCGAAGCTTGGCGGGCAGGAACGGGGTTTCCAGATAGGTCACGAAGATGCCTTCCTCAAACGTGGCATTGGTCACCCGGACATCCGGCAGCAGTTGCACGAGAGCGCCGGACGCCAGATCCTCGGCGACGGTGTAGTCGTCGAGAAGGGCAATGCCCTTGCCTTGCCTGGCCATCTGCAGAAGGACGAGACCGTTATTGCTGCTGAATGTCCGGGGGACCGGCAGTTCGAGTTCGCGATCCGCATGGCGAAAACGCCAGAAGACGCGTTCATGGCTCAGCCAGTAGGTCATGCAGCAATGCGCCATAAGGTCTTCTGGCCGGGTCACCGCGGGATGACGTTCGACATAATCGGGGGATGCCACCAGGATTCGCTGACTGAGAAAAAGCCGCCTTCTCACCAGTCCGCTTTCCGCGGGAGGCGCAATTCTGAAGTCGAGATCAAACCCGTCTTCGCGCAGGCGCACGGAACTCTCCGACAGATGCAGGTCCACAACGAGATCGGGATAGAGGTCATGGAAAGCAGGCTGAAGCCTGGCGAGAACCGATATGCCGAACATGGTCCTGGAATGAACGCGAAGAAGACCCTCGATCTTGTCCTGCCGGGCTGAGGCGGCGGTATCCGCGGCCTTGACGCTGGCCAGGATGTTCCGGGCATCCAGCAGATAGGCCTCTCCGCACTCGGTGAGGCTCAGCGCGCGGGTCGATCTATGGATGAGAGATACGCCGATGTCGCCCTCCAGATCGTTGATATGGCGGGAGACGCTGGCCGGAGACAGACCGTAGAGCCGTCCCGCCGCCGAGAAGCTTCCGCTTTCCGCCGTGGCCACGAACAATTCCATTGCACGCAATTTGTCCATGATTGTCTTTTCAAAATTCGAAAAACTGAACTCATAATTTTTCTTATTATCGCGAAAATTGCAATGCAATAACATGATGGATGAAGTTATTTTCGGAGGAGAAACCCATGGATTTCGGCGCTTTTATTCTCGCGCAGCAGCGCGGCTACCATCAGAATTCACATGATGTGATCGCCAATTCGGTCGAACAGACGGTCAAGGCCGAGCAGGCCGGCTTTTCAAACGCCTGGTATGCTGAACATCATTTCAACAATTATTCGCTCTCGCCCTCGCCGCTGATGATGGTTGCGCATTGCGCCGGCCTCACCAGCACCATCCGGCTTGGCTCGGCCGTCTGTATTCTGCCGCTTTATCACGCGCCGCGTTTTCTGGCGGAAGTCGGCTTTGTCGACTCGATCTCGAACGGGCGGCTCGAATTGGGGATCGGCTCCGGCTACCAGCAGTTCGAGTTCGAGCGGTTCGGAACCAGCCTCGAGGATTCCGGCAGGATTTTCGAGGAATATCTCGACGTCATTCCCAAGGCGTTGAAGCAGAAGATTTTCGAACACCACAGCGAGTATCTCGATATTCCCCCGAGCTCGATCGCCGTTCGCCCGGTTCAGTCCCCGATGCCGCCAATCTGGGTGACCACCGGCAACCCGAAATTGCGCGAACGCGCCTTCCGCGAAGGCTACAACCTCTTTGTGACCGCGCTTCTGAACGGCAAGGATGGCGTCCATCGCCTGCGTGGCCAGTTGGACGAGGCAATCGCCAATTCGGGCTCCGACGGCAGTCGGACGCGCATCGGCTTCCTGCGTTGCGCCTATGCCAGCGACAATCGCGCCGAGATCGATTCCTATCTCGAAAACGCCCGCTTCCAGCGTCGCCTTTCGTTCAGCCTGAAGGAACGCCGTCAGCAGACCGACGACGGGTATCTGATGAAGGAAGTCCCGACCGAGGGCGAGCCGACCATCGACGATCTGCGCGCTAATTTGCCGGTCGGCAGCGTCAATCAGGTGATCGACAGCCTGTTGGCGGAAATCGAGATCCTGAAGCCGGATCATATTGCGCTCCAGACGCAACTTGGCGATTTCGACCAGAAAACCATGTTGAAGCAGATGGACCTGTGGGGCGAGAAGATCATCCCCGCAATCCAGAAGGAAGTCGGGGCCGGGCCCTACAGGGAAGCGGCGGAGTGAACCGATGCGGATCATTCTTTCCACCGGCGCACTTCCGCGACTGGAAGATCCGGGCGATTTCAAGCGTTTCGCCGTCGCCCTGGAAACGCGGCTGACGGCCGACCTCAAGGCAGCGGTCGCGCCCGTTGCCGATCTCGATGTCGACGGCGCCCATATCTGGGTGCGCCCGGATGCGATCCGGGCGCTTTCCCCTCTGGCGGGTCAGGCTGAATGGGAAGCGGGTTTTTCGGAAATGATGCGCTTTGCCGCAAAGCATGGCTGGATTGATGATCAGGGGCGTATCCGCGCGCATATCGAAACCTTCGAAGGCCAGCCGGCCGTCGACGCCGATGTCTTCCGCCGGGCCATGCGCCGCTTCGCATCCGGCGTCTGCCTGGTCGCGGCCGGCGAAGACGAGGAGCGTCGCGGCCTCACCGTTTCGGCCTTTTCCTCGGTATCGGCGGATCCGCCGATGGTGCTGGTCTGCATCAACCGCTCGACCTCGGCGCATCGGAAACTGACTGGCAGCAGCTATTTCAGCGTCAATATTCTCGGCGCCGGCCAGCAGGAAATCGCGATGCTTTTTGCGGGCCAACGGGGCCTGCAGGGCGCCGCGCGGTTTGACGAAACCTGGAACAGTCATCGGTTGGGCGCACCGGTTCTTGCCAGCGCGCTCTATTCGATCGTCTGCGCCAGCGAGGCCAATCATGTCGCGGGTTCGCACACCATCATGATCGGCCGGGTCGTGGATGCGACGACCAACCGGCACGATGGCGGCCCCGCCCTGATCAATTATGACGGGGCCATGGGCCATAGTATCCGGGCGGCATAAGCTGTCCTCCCCGACCGGGCGGGCGGGGAGACCGGTCCGCCCGTTTTTTTTATTTCGGCGGATGCTTTTCCACTGGTAGGCCGATGGCCGACGGACGCACGCGTGACCGTTTCGCTTTTGTCTGCATCCCACGCAGAGAGCAAGTGTGCGCTGATTCAAGGGCAGCATTCTCGCTCTCATCAAATCTGGACCGGCACGGCCATACATGGCTCGCTTCAGAGACTTCAGACGGTTAATCTGCCCCTTGTATTGCTGGTGGCGTCGCCTTAACCGAACTTGAGACGTGACAGTCCCTTCGGCCTGCATTTCACGCATGGATCGGCAAGACAATTTCCCGCCAGGTCGAGATGGCGTGTGCGCGAAGCTGGCGGTGTTCGGTTGCGGTCAACTCTTTGCGGTGAAGAAGAAACAGATTGGCGATCTGGACGTGAGTTGAGACGAAGCGTTGACATTGTCGCGCCGACTTGAAGCGCATCATTCGCCGCTCTCGGCTCCGTAGTGGCAGATGCGAATTCTCAGTCAGGTTGTTCAATCCCTTGTTCGAGCGATGTTCGACGCCCGGCATCGGCTCTGCCTTCGCGGCCGAATAGGAACGCAGCTTGTCGGTTACCATCACGCGCGGGGCGGTCCCTTGGCCCTGAGCAGTTTTCTCACCAGACGAAACGCTGCTGCCTTGCTCATTCGGTCTTGCAGCGGGGCATCGAAGAGGTACGCTCTTGGTTTCCGCTCCTTCAAGAGAACGTGGCAGGAGCCGAGCTCCGATTCAGGTCTCCACATGACAGAATCCCGATTTTCATTGGAATCTGATCCAATAGAGTCACAAGCATCTGACTTAAATGGATTTTTAAAGAAAATTCGCGGGTTCTGAAAAATCTCTTGACTCGGGGGTGCACGAAAAACGGCCATTTCGTGCACTCTTATGCTTCATAGGCATCAGGAGATCAAGTTGGCTGGGGTGGCTGGATTCGAACCAGCGCATGCCGATACCAAAAACCGGTGCCTTACCGCTTGGCTACACCCCAGCAAGGGCCCGCGGGCCGGGGCCGGCGGTGCGCACAGCCTCTTAGCAAAGCTCGCGCCCGGTCTCAACGTCTAAATCTGTCCGCCTGACGAGATTCTCGCCGGCGACAGGAATTGGCGTTATTGAGCACCGTGCTTCCGTTCGGAGGTTCGGAGGCGCTCGCACTGGTCGAATCCATGCATCATGCTTTCAGGAAGTTCAATCCGATCTTCGGGCCAGCGGCTCCGGCCTTGCATTTTGCGCGCATGGTGTCAGACAGGCAGGGCAGAAGTTGAAGGAAATGCGAATGGGCATACCCGAATTCGATCCGGCCTATGGACGCGCCGTACCGCTTGCGGAAGGCATTGCGCGGTTGACGGCGAACAACCCCTCGCCGTTCACTTTTTTCGGCACGAACGGTTATCTCGTCGGCTCCAACGAGGTGGGCATCATCGATCCCGGGCCCGATATCGACGGGCATCTGGAGCACTGGCTTGCCGCGATCGACGGGCGCAGGGTCCGCTTCATCGCCGTCACCCACACCCATATGGACCATTCGCCGATGGCCCGCAGGCTGAAGGCTGAGACCGGGGCGCCGATCGCCGGCTTCGGCCCGCACGAGACCGCCCGCCCGCTTTTTGCCGGCGAGGTCAATCCCTTTGCCGAGAGCGCCGATAGCGCGCTTCAACCTGATATCGTTCTCGGCGACGGCGACACGATCGCCGCCGATAATGGCTTCGCGCTTCAGGCCGTGCACACGCCGGGCCACACCGCCAATCATCTCGCCTTCGCGCTTCAGGGCACCCCCTATCTGTTCTGCGGCGATCACGTGATGGACTGGTCGACCACGATCGTTGCCCCGCCCGACGGGTCGATGGGCGATTACATGGCCTCGATCGAGAAACTGCTGGAGCGTCCCGAAACGGTTTACATGTCCGGCCACGGCGACACGATCCGCGACGCCAAGGGCGTGTTGCGGGCCACTCGCTCGCACCGGCGCATGCGCGAAAAGGCGATCCTCGAACGGATCGCGACCGGAGACGAGACCATTGCCGAGATCGTCCAGGTGATCTACCGCACCACGGACCCGAAGCTCCATGGCGCGGCCGCGCTTTCCGTGCTGGCGCATCTGGAAGATCTGGTCGAGCGCGGCCGGGTGGAAACGGATGGACCGCCAATGCTGAAAAACCGTTACAGGCTTTCTGACTGAGACTGGCCGATCGTCGCCTGGGCGGCGGCAAGGCGGGCGGTCGGCACCCTGAACGGCGAACAGGAGACATAGTCCAGCGCGAGCCCCTCGCAGAAGCGGATCGAAACCGGATCGCCGCCATGCTCGCCACAGATGCCGATCTGGAGATCGCTTCGGGTCTGGCGGCCGCGCTCTGCGGCCATCCGCATCAGTTCGCCGACGCCGTCGAAATCCAGCGAGACGAACGGATCGCGCTCGATAATGCCTTTTTTCTGATAGGTGCCGATGAAGCCCGGCGCATCGTCACGCGACATCCCGAACGTCGTCTGGGTCAGGTCGTTTGTGCCGAGCGAGAAGAAGGCGGAGGTTTCGGCGATCTTGTGGGCGCGAAGGGCCGCGCGCGGCAGTTCGATCATGGTGCCGACGAGATACTCGATCTCCATGCCGGCTTCAGTCATCACCTCGCGGGCAACCGCGTCGATGCGTTCCTTCACATAGTCGAGCTCGGCGCGCAGCGACACAAGCGGCACCATGATTTCCGGCACCACCGCCTCGCCGGTGGCGCGGGCGGCGGCAACGGCGGCCTCGAAGATCGCCCGCGCCTGCATTTCGGTGATCTCCGGATAGGAGATCGCCAGCCGACAGCCGCGATGGCCGAGCATCGGGTTGAATTCATAAAGCGCGTCGAGGCGATGCCGAAGCGCCTGCTTGTCCATGCCGAGCGCGTCGGCGACATCGTCGACCTCGCTTTCGGTCTTCGGCAGGAACTCGTGCAGCGGCGGATCGAGCAGGCGGATGGTCACCGGCAGGCCGTGCATGATCGAAAACAGCGCCTCGAAATCGTCCCGCTGCATCGGCAGAAGCTGGTCGAGCGCGGCGCGCCTGCCCTCTTCCGTCTCGGCAAGGATCATCCGCCGCATCATGTGGATGCGGCCGCCCTCGAAGAACATGTGCTCGGTGCGGCAAAGGCCGATCCCCTCCGCGCCGAAATCGCGCGCCGCGCGGGCATCCGCCGGCGTATCGGCATTGGTGCGCACCTTCATCCGCCGCACATCGTCGGCCCATACCATCAGCCGCTGGAAATCCTCGGAAAGCGCGGGCTTCTGGGTTGGTGCTGCGCCCTTCATCACCCGGCCGGTGGCGCCGTCGATCGTCACCTTGTCGCCGGCATGGAGCATCACCCCGCCAATGCCGTGCAGGATGTTGTCGAACCGGTCGACTCGCATATTGCCCGCGCCGGTGACGCAGGGCACGCCCATGCCGCGGGCGACAACGGCCGCGTGGCTGGTCATGCCACCGCGCGTGGTGAGCACGCCGACCGCCGCGGTCATGCCCTGGATATCCTCCGGGCTGGTTTCGGTGCGCACCAGAATGACGCTGCGTTTTTCCGCCTTGGCGGCAATCGCCTCCTCGGCGGTGAACACGATCTCGCCGGTCACGGCCCCGGGCGAAGCCGGCAGGCCGGAGCCGATCTGGGTACCGCGATATTCCGGACGGATGGTCGGATGCAGCATCTGATCGAGCGTGGCCGGATCGATGCGCATGATCGCCTCGGAGCGGCTGATCAGCCCTTCATCGGCCATGTCCATGGCGATCCTGACGGCGGCGCCCGCCGCGCGCTTGCCGCTGCGGGTCTGCAGCATCCATAATTTGCCGCGCTCGATGGTGAATTCCATGTCCTGCATGTCGCCATACTGGCGCTCAAGCCGCGCCGCGATCGTCGCAAGTTCCGCAAACGCCTCCGGCATCAGCTTTTCAAGCGAGGGCTTTTCGCCGCCCGAGGCGATGCGGCCGGCCTCCGTGACGCTTTGCGGCGTGCGGATGCCGGCGACGACGTCCTCGCCCTGCGCGTTGACCAGAAACTCGCCGTAGAGCGCATTCTCGCCGGTGGACGGGTTGCGGGTAAACGCCACCCCGGTTGCCGATCCATTGCCGAGATTGCCGAACACCATGGCCTGAATATTGACCGCCGTGCCCCATTCCGTCGGAATGTTGTGCAGCGTCCGGTAGGCAACGGCGCGCGCGCTGGTCCAGCTTGAGAAAACCGCCGCGATCGCGCCCCAGAGCTGCTCGAACGGGTCCTGCGGGAAATCGCAGTCGAGTTCCTCGCTGAGAAGCTGCTTGTAGCTTGTGACGATATCCTCAAGCTGACCGGCCGTAAGCTGGGTCTCGGCCTGATGGCCAAGCTCGGACAACCGCTCCTCGAGAAGCTCCTCGAATACCTCCTGATCGAGCCCGAGCGCGACATCGCTGTACATCTGGATGAACCGGCGATAGCTGTCCCAGGCGAAACGGGCATCGCCGGTGTCGCGGGCAAGCGACAGCACGGTCTCGTCATTGAGGCCGAGATTGAGGATCGTGTCCATCATCCCCGGCATGGAGACGCGCGAACCGGAGCGGACCGAAAGCAGAAGCGGGCGTTCTCCGGAGCCGAAGCGGCGGCCGGTGGCCGCCTCGACCGCCGCTAGCCCTTCGGCGACCTCCTCCTTCAGCCCTTCAGGGAAGCTGCGACCGTTATCGTAGAAATAGCGGCAGACATCGGCGATGATGGTGAGGCCGGGCGGCACCGGCAGGCCCATGCGCGCCATTTCGGCAAGGCCCGCGCCCTTGCCGCCGAGCCGGTCGCGGTCAATCTCGTGCTCATCTCCCGCGCCGAAGCCGTAAACCCAATTCGCCATGCATCCGCCTTCACACGCCTTGGGGACCATCTCCACTGTTCCCGCAAGGCGCGAATTCCTCTTCTGGTGCGAGACGTTAGAGCATCATGGGCGAAATGAGAATTGGGCACTGGCGAAAAAAGCGCCGGTAGCACCGATCTTTGGCCGTTAACGCATCCCGCGACGGCTCTCAGACCTCTTCGACCAGCTTTTCGGCGGTCTGCAGGTCGACGGAGACCAGTTGCGACACGCCCTGCTCGGCCATGGTGACGCCGAACAACCGGTCCATGCGCGCCATGGTGATCGGGTTGTGGGTGATGACGATGAAGCGGGTTTCGGTGGTCGCCGCCATCTCGTCCAGCAGGTTGCAGTAGCGCTCGACATTGTGGTCGTCGAGCGGCGCGTCGACCTCGTCCAGCACGCAGATCGGCGCCGGATTGGTGAGGAACACGGCGAAGATCAGCGCCATCGCCGTCAGCGCCTGCTCGCCGCCGGAAAGCAGCGTCATGGTCTGCGGCTTCTTGCCCGGCGGCCGGGCGAGGATTTCCAGCCCAGCCTCCAGCGGATCGTCGGATTCGATCAGTTGCAACTCGGCCATACCGCCGCCGAACAGATGCACGAACAGCCGCTGAAACTGCTCGTTGACGGCGTCGAAGGCGGCCAGCAGGCGCTCGCGCCCTTCCCGGTTGAGGCTCTGGATCGCGCCGCGCAGCTTGCGGATCGCCTCGATGATATCGTCGCGTTCTTTGACCAGCGCGTCGAGTTGCGCCGAAAGCTCGCTCTGCTCCTCCTCGGCGCGCAGATTGACCGCGCCCAGCCGTTCGCGCTCGATCTTCAGCCGCTCCAGCGCGCGCTCCACCGAAACCGGTTCGGGAAGCTCCGCGTCGGGTGCGAGACCGGTCAGCCGGAACGCTTCGTGGGGGGCCACCTCCAGCACCTCAAAAATGCGCTTCTCCGCGCCCTCGCGGCGCTCGCGGGCAGACACCAGCCGCTCCTCGGCACGACCGCGCTTTTCGCGGGCCTCGGCCAGATTGGAAAGCGCCTGCGCGGCTTCCCTGTCGGCGTCGCGCTGCGCGGTCTCCGCCTCGGCCAGCCGGTCGGATGCGGCCTTGCGAGCCTCTTCCGCCTGCTCCAGTTCGCGAGTCAGCTGGCGGCGCTTCTCCTCGAATTCCTCAGGCGCTTCCTCAAGGGTTTCCAGCTCCTCGCGGGCTTCCTCCTCGCGGGCCTTCAAGGTTTCGATCTGCGATTGCGCGCTCCTGGCGCGGTTCTGCCAGCTTGCGCGCTCCTGCCCGATCGCGGTCAGGCGGCGCTGGCGGGAATCGTTCTCGCGCAGCAGCCCGTCGTGGCGGGCGCGGACCTCGGCCAGTTCGCCGCGATGGCGCGACACCTCGGCGCCCTGCGCGGCCAGCCGGTTTTCCAGCGCAGAGTAGTCCGGCGCCTCGGCAAGGGCGGCCGACGCATTCTCGAAGCTCAGCACGATATCCTCGCCCTGCGCCTGCAACTGGCTCAGCGTTTCGGCGGCGACATCGCGGCGGCGCACCAGTTCGCCGGATGCGCGCTCGGCCTCGGCAAGCGCTGCACGGGCATCGGCGACCGTGCGCCCGGCCATGCGCACCGCCTCGCGGGCGGCGGTAACCGCCTGCTCCTGCGCGCGCACCGCCTCGCTGGCCTCGACCTGCACCGCCCGGGCATCTTCCAGGGCCACCTCGGCCTCCCGGCGCTCCTCCTCCAGCGCGGCGAGCCGATTCTTCTGCGACAGCCTGAGGGCTGCGGCACTTGGCGCGTCCGCGCCCTTGATGAAGCCATCCCAGCGATAGACCGCGCCGGCCTCGGTGACCAGCTCCTGACCGGGCGCGAGTTTTGCCATCAGGGCGAGAGCGGCATCGTCGGCCACAAGCCCCACCTGGCGCAGGCGGCGCGACACTTCGGCGGGCGCGTCGACAAGCGTGTTCAACGGGCGGCAACCCTCCGGAAGCGCGGCATCGTCCCCGCCATCGCCATTGCCGTGCCAATGCGCCGGGGCATCGGCCTCCAGCGGCGCGTCGAGGTCATCGCCCAGGACCGCGCCAAGCGCGGTCTCATAGCCATGCTCGATGCTGAGCAGTTCGGCAAGCGGGGTGAAATCGCCGGCGGCGGCGCTTGCGGCCAGCATCCTGTCGATCGTGCGCGCCTCGGTCTCGATTTCCGACAGTCTGGCGCGCGCGGCTTCCACCGGCTGGCGGGTCAGCGCCTCGTTGCGGCGCGCCTCTGCAAGCTGCTCATCGGCCTCCTCGGCGGCGGCAATCGCCTCTTCCTCGGCGATCGCGGCCTCTTCCAGCGCCGCCTGTTTTTCGGCTGGGTCCGGCAGGCCGGCAATGCGCTCGCTGATCGCCGCAAGCTCGGATTGTGCATCTCCGATCTGGCGCTCAATCCGCTGGCGGCGGTCGGAAAGCTCCGAAATGGTCCGCTCAAGCTGCGACCGGTTGGCGGCCGCCTCGGCCCGTTCGGCCGTCAGCGCGGTGAACACCGCCTCGCTTTCGCCAAGCCGGGCCGCGGCCTCGTCCATCTTCTCCCGGGCCTCGGCAAGCTCCTCGCCGGAAAACCCGATCAGCTCGGTAAGCTCGGCCTCTTCCTCATCCAGACGCGCGAGGATCGCGCTGTTGTCGGCGATCATCGCCTCCTCGCGGCGGATGTCCTCGCCAAGCTGAAGCAGGCGGCGGGAGAGTTCGTCGCGGCGCTGTGTCAGACGCGAGGCATCATCCTCAAGCTGACGGCGGGCAATCTGCAGGCGCTGCAGAAGGGCCGCGGCCTTGACTTCCGCATCGCGCAGTTCGGGCGTCTTCAGGCCGGCAATCGCCTGGGCCTTGGCCGCCTCCATCTGCTGGTTGGCGCGCTCGGCCACCGTCGCGGTCAACTGGTTGAGCGCGCTGGTCGCCTCGGCCTCCGCCGTCTTGGCATCGACCCAGCGTAGATGCAGCAGGATCGCGTCATGGGCGCGGATATCGGCCGACAGCATCTTGAACCGGGTCGCCTGCCGGGTCTGGCGCTTCAGGCTCTCGATCTGGCTGGTCAACTGCCCGGTGACGTCCTCGAGCCGCTCCAGATTGGTCTCGGCCGCGCGCAGGCGGAGTTCCGCCTCGTGGCGGCGGGAATAAAGCCCGGAAATGCCGGCGGCCTCTTCCAGAAGCTGGCGACGGGCCTGCGGCTTTGCCTGGATCAGCTCGCCGATCCGCCCCTGCCCGACCATGGAGGGCGAGCGGGCCCCGGTCGAGGCGTCGGCGAACAGCAGTTGGACATCCTTGGCGCGGGCCTCCTTGCCATTGATGCGGTATTGCGAGCCCTGCTCGCGCATGATCCGGCGCGTGACCTGGATTTCGTCGCTATCGTTGAAGGCGGCGGGCGCGGTGCGGTCCGAATTGTCGATATGGAGGCCGACTTCGGCGGCGTTGCGCGCCGGGCGATTGCCGGAGCCGGAGAAGATCACGTCGTCCATGCCCGAGGCGCGCATGTTCTTGTAGGAATTTTCTCCCATCACCCAGCGTAGCGCCTCGACAAGGTTCGACTTGCCGCAGCCATTCGGCCCGACCACGCCGGTGAGCCCCGGCGCGATGATGAAATCACTTGCCTCGACAAAGGATTTGAAGCCGATCAGGCGCAGGCGGTTGAACTTCATGCCGCCGGCCCCTTGCGGACAATCAGCGCGCCGCCGCCAACCGTGCCCGAACCTATGCCTATCGATATGATGGACCAACCCGCCGCTTGCCGATCTCCCCCCTTGAGGGGGAGATGCCCGGCAGGGCAGAGAGGGGTGAAACGCCGGCCCGATATTCCGAGCCTGTTGAGAGGGTTCACCCCTCTCTGTCGCTTTCGCGACATCTCCCCCTCAAGGGGGGAGATTGATGGCGTCTTGGCAAACGCTCGTCTTTTGGGCCGCCCAAACGCAAAAAAGCGCGCGCCATCGCTGGCGCGCGCCCGAAACTCTTCGAACGTACGGTCAAAGCATGCTGTTGATGAGGGCCGACATGGTGTCAACCGACATATCCCCCGCATATTTCTTTCCGTTGATCAGGAAGGTCGGCGTGGCATTGACCCCGAATTCATCCGCACCGCGCGTTCTGACTGCATTAATGTCATCAAGCAGCTTCTGGTCCGTCAAGCAAGCCTGAAAGCTTTCCTGTGTAAAACCGGCGAGTTTCGCCATTTGCAGCATGGCGGCGCTGCCGTCTTCGGCCGTTGCCCATGTGCGCTGCTGCTGGAACATCATGTCGATGAACGGCAGATACTTGTCGTTGGGCGTGCAGCGGGCCAGCATGAAGGCGGCCATGGCGCGCGGGTCGAAGGGGAATTCGCGGAAGATATAATAGACCTTGCCGGTATCGATGAAGTTTTCCTTGATCGCCGGAAAGGTATCTTCCTGATACTTGGCGCAATGCGGGCAGGTCATGGACATGTATTCGATGATCTTGACCGGCGCATCCGGCTCACCAAGCGCGATCTCCGGAAGGCTGCCGGGCTCAAGCGCCTTGTCCATATCGACGCTGCCCTGGCTCTTCGGCAGGTCCTGCGCCAGCGCGGATGAGAAGCCCATGGAGCCGATGGCCGCGCCGACAGCCGCGCCGCGCAGCAGGTTCCGCTTTGTGATCTCGAATTCAGGCATATCCTGTACCTCGTCTGTTTCCCGTAACTCTCACTAGCGACCGCGGCCAGAATCCACAAGCCGCCCGCCGCGCCAAGGCTTCAAAGAAATGTGACCGGAGCATGCTGAACAGCGCCTGAACTAGCGACGCTTGTTGCGCTTCTCACTCATAACGCCGGCGCCGAGCCGCATGATCGCCTTCCTCAGCGCCTCGGATTCGATGCCTGCGAGCCGGGCCTCCAGATCCCGCGTTTCGGACGGTGACAGCGTAGGCTTCGGGCGATGATTTCCGCCGAGCGGCTGCACCGGTTTTTGAACCACCCTCACCCGCTCGATCGCCACATAGCCGAAAAAGCCGTTGACCCGGTGGATCAGTTCGTCCTGGGCGTGGGTGAGAAACAGAACCCGCGCGCCCTCGCAGGCGATCGTCAGCGTTCCCGGCTTGAAACCGCCGTCCTCGTTTGCGCCGTTCCGCTTCGGCCAGGCGATCTTTTCGGGACGGGAGAACTCGGCATAGGTCTCGCCGGCGATCTCCGGCCAGGCATTGAGAAGGGCGGTGGAAATGCCGGCGCGTTTTGCGAGGATCGGATCGATGAGGCTGTTGGCGACATCGGCAATCTGGCTGGCGCTTCTGGAACGAGTGGGACGCATGGGGCTTTCTCGACACGGAACATGAAAACGGGCGACAGATATTGCCCGTTTCGGTCTGGCACTGTACGCGATCAGGAGACAAAGCGCAGCACCGGAATTTCATGGACCACTTTTCTTACGACCTGCTTACCTGGTACGACCGCCACCACCGCGACCTGCCCTGGCGGACCGGCCCCGGCGACCGATTGAAGGGCGAAAGAGCCGATCCCTACCATGTCTGGCTCTCCGAGATCATGCTGCAGCAGACCACGGTGCAGGCGGTAAAGGCCTATTACGAAAAATTCCTCGCCCGCTGGCCGAGGGTCGAAGACCTCGCCGCCGCCGAAACCGACGAAGTCATGGCCGCCTGGGCCGGGCTCGGTTACTACGCCCGCGCCCGCAATCTGAAGAAATGCGCCGAAACGATCGCGCGCGAGCATGGCGGCGTGTTTCCCGACACGCTCGAAGGGCTGAAGGCGTTGCCCGGCATCGGCGATTACACCGCCGCCGCAATCGCCGCGATCGCCTTCGACCGCCCGGAAACCGTGGTGGACGGCAATGTCGAGCGGGTCGTCACCCGGCTTTTCGCGATCGAGACGCCGCTGCCCGCCGCCAAGCCCGAAATCCGCTCATGGACCGCCAAGCTGACGCCGCGCGAACGGCCCGGCGATTTCGCCCAGGCGATGATGGATCTCGGCGCCACGATCTGCACGCCGAAGCGACCGGCCTGCGCGCTCTGTCCGTTCCGCGCGCACTGTCTGGCGCTGGCCAATGACGATCCCGAGCGGTTTCCGCTGAAGATGCCGAAAGCCGCACGGCCGGTGCGCCGGGGCGCGGCCTTCGTGGCCGAAACGCCGGATGGTCGCGTGCTGCTGCGCACCCGGCCCGAAGCGGGGCTCCTGGGCGGCATGGCGGAACCGCCGACCACAGGCTGGACGGCCCGCCAGGATGGCGAGACCGGCAGCGACGCCGCCCCCTTTGCCGCCGAGTGGAGCCATGCGGGTGAGATCACCCACGTCTTCACTCATTTCGAGCTGCGGCTTTCCGTCTGGCATGCGGTGACCTCCGAACGCCCCGTTGCGGGCGGGCGATGGGAAAGCGGGCTTGGCGAAAAAGCGCTTCCCAGTGTAATGAAGAAGGCCATTTCCAAGGCCATACCCGATGCATTCAAACGGAGACCCCATGACCGCTGAAATCCGCCATATCGTCTACGACATCGGCCAGGTTCTGGTGCATTACGACCCGCTGATCCCGTTCAAGCGCATCATCCCGGACGAGGAAAAGCGGAACCGGTTCTTCGCGGAAGTCTGCACCAATGCCTGGAACCACGAACAGGATCGCGGCCGTCCCTGGACAGAAGCCGAGGCCGAGGCGATTGCCCGCCATCCGGAAGAGGCCGACAATATCCGCGCCTTCCGCGCCAACTGGGAAGAGATGATCCCCTATTGCTATGATGATTCCGTGGCCCTGTTCCGCAAGCTCGCCGCCTCAAAGCATGATGTCACCCTGCTGACCAATTTTGCGCCCGACACCTTCACGATCTGCCGCGCGCGCTATCCGTTTCTGGAGGAAGGCCGGGGCATCACGGTTTCCGGCGAGATTGGCATGGTCAAGCCCGACCGCGACATCTTCGAGCGCCATGCCGAGACCTTCGGCCTGACGCCGGAGGCAACGCTGTTCATCGATGACAAGGCGGAAAATATCGAGGGCGCGAAAACAGCCGGATGGCACGGCATCCGCTTCATCGACGCCGCCCAGCTGGAACGCGATCTCGCCAAATACGGTATCACCGTATGAAAGATTTCGGGCCCGGCAGGGACCGGGCCCGAAGGATGCGTCTTATCTGGAGGTCAGGACGCCTTTTGCAGGGTTTGCCTAACAACCGATAAACGATAATGCTAAACAAATTCTATATTTAGTTGCACTCTCGCTAATATAGGTTGTATGTCGCGAGGCCTCAGATTTCGGCGGTCGCCGCGCGTATCTCGCCGCGCAGCCGGTCGATCGGGTGGCGCTTTCCGGCCTCCTCGTAATGCCAATAGGTCCAGCCATTGCAGGCCTCCGCGCCCTGCACCTGGGCGCCCAGCCGGTGGATCGAGCCGGCGGTCTGGCCGCTGACCAGCGTTCCGTCGGCGCGCACCAGCGCCACATGGTCGCCCTTGGGCGACGTCAGGCGGTCGCCGGGCGAAAGCAGGCCGCTCTCGATCAGCGAGACGAAGGCGACGCGCGGCAGCGATTTTTTACTCGGCAGCGGCTTCAGCATGTCCGCCGCAAGCGGATCGATCGCGTCGATACGCGCCTGCGCGGCATCGATATAATCCTGTTCGCGTTCCACGCCGACGAAATGGCGGCCGAGCCGCTTGGCGACCGCGCCGGTGGTGCCGGAGCCGAAGAATGGATCGAGCACGACATCGCCGGGCTTCGTGGAGGACAGGATGATGCGCGACAAGAGCGCCTCCGGCTTCTGGGTCGGATGGACCTTGCGGCCCTCCTCATCCTTCAGCCGCTCGCCGCCTGAGCAGATCGGAAACAGCCAGTCGGAACGCATCTGCACATCGTCATTGGCCGCCTTCATCGCGTCGTAATTGAAGGTATAGCCCTTGGTTTCCGAATTGGGGCTCGCCCAGATCATGGTTTCATGCGCGTTCTGGAACCGGCGGCCCTTGAAATTTGGCATCGGATTGGTCTTGCGCCAGACGATGTCGTTCAGGATCCAGAATCCGAGATCCTGCATCTTGGCGCCGACGCGGAAGATGTTGTGATAGGAGCCGATCACCCAGATCGTGCCGGTGGGCTTCAGCACCCGTTTGCAGGCGAGCAGCCAGGCGCGGGTGAAGGCATCATAGACCTCGAACGAGGCGAACTGGTCCCAGGCGTCATCGACCGCATCGACCTTCGATTGGTCGGGGCGATGAAGCACGCCGCCAAGCTGGAGGTTATACGGCGGATCGGCGAAGATCGCGTCGACCGAGTGATCGGGCAGGTTTTCAAGTGCTGCAACGCAATCGCCCTTGATGATGGTGTCGAGCCACGGCGCGGGACGCGCCGCCTTTGCCTGAAGGGCGGAAACCGGAACCATGTGATACTCGCTTGTTACACGTACTCGAAAACTGGTGACGAAGCGGATTCTCCGCGAGTTTGGTTACCAAAGCCTGAAGCCCGCGCAAAAATGTCGCGGCCCGCTTTTCCCACATCACAAGTGTATGGACATGCTGTATTCATATTTCAGGTTGTATAGAAGCTGGGATTGAAACCGCCGCCGGCACGCGCAGCTTGCGACGGCACTGTGCGTAACAGGAGATACAGATGTACAAGCCCTTCATCACAGGCTTTGCAATCGCAGGCCTTCTTCTCGGCCCGGTCAGCGGCCTTGCCGCCGACGAACCCAATGATACCGCCGCCATCGCCGAGCAGGCCACCGTCTACGGCCTGCCGATGGTGGACCTCTACAAGCTGATGTACGATCAGGCGATCGACACGGACGGTTCGCAGTTCAAGGCCCCGTTCAACACGCTGCACAATGAATCCAACGTGTTCACCCCGGCTGACACCTCGATCGTCACCCCGAACAGCGACACCCCCTATTCCGAACTGTGGATGGACCTGCGGGCCGAGCCGCTGGTGTTGTGCGTGCCGGCGGTCGACAAGGACCGCTATTACTCGGTGATGCTGACATCGCTCTACACCTTCAATTTCGGCTATATCGGCTCGCGCGCCACCGGCAACGACGCCGCCTGTTACGCCGTGGCCGGTCCCGACTGGAAGGCTGACGCGCCGAAGGGGATCGCCAAGGTGTTCCAGTCGGAAACCGAATTCGCGACCGCGCTTTATCGCACGCAGCTCTTCAACCCGGGCGATATCGACAATGTCCGCAAGGTTCAGGCCGGCTATACGGTGGAGCCGCTTTCAGCTTTCCTCGGCGAAGCAGCGCCGGCGCCCGCGCCCGCCATTGACTGGCCGGAAATCGATGACCAGTCGGCGAAGGAAAATCCCCTCGGCTACCTCGCCTTCCTGCTCCAGTTCGCGCCGGCGACCGGCCCGGCGGCCGTGGAGCAGCCGCTGCGCGAAAAATTCGCCAGTATCGGGCTGGAAGCCGGAAAGCCGTTCCCGCCGGCCGGCACCAGCGACGCCGAACTTGCGGCGATCCAGCAGGGCGTGAAGGCCGCCCGCGCCGATATCGCAAACGCGATCAAATCCATGGGCAAGATCGAAAACGGCTGGAGCGTGAGCACGGGCATTCAGGGCAACCGCGATGGCTATGCCGGCAATTGGGGCCTGCGCGCGGCCGTCGCCGTCGCGGGCCTTCTTGCCAATGACACCGCCGAGGCGGTCTATCCGATCACCAATATCGACATCGACCACAACAGGCTGGACGGCTCGAAATCGGATTACACCATCACCTTCAAACCTGGCGAACTGCCGCCCGCCAGCGCCTTCTGGTCGGTCACCATGTATGACGGCAAGACCCAGCATCTCGTGCCCAACCCGATCGACCGCTATCTCATCAACGCCCCGATGCTGCCGGAGCTGACCAAGAACGCCGACGGCTCGCTCACCCTCTACATCCAGAAGGACGCGCCGACGGACCCGGCGAAAAAGGCCAACTGGCTGCCCGCGCCCGACGGGCCCTTTTATGTCGCGATGCGCATCTACTGGCCGAAACAGGCGGTGCTCGACGGCGACTGGCAACCGCCCGGGATCGTGCCCCATAAAGGCTGATACAGCAGGCGGTTGTATCTTCGCGACGCGGCCGCGATCCGTTCAGACCGGCGCGTTCAAGCAGACCGATGCGATCCCTCCCGGCTCATCGCCAGCAGTGCGAGCCCGACGACCGGCAGCAGGATATCGGTCCAGAACACGACGCCGGCATTGCCCGGCGCGAAATTGTGGGAGCGCACCATATCGATCACGTGGCCGACCGCTGCCCCCCAGAGGAAGCAGGTGGGGCCGACGATCGCGGCGATCCTCAGGCCGCGATTGCCGGCAAAGGCCATGAATCCGACCACGGCGAAGCCGAGGCTTGCATAGCCGACCTCCGCCTGGAACGGGCTGTCCGCCCAGCCGATGAACGAGGCCGTCATCTTGCCGAAGAAGACATGCATGACGAAGTTGTAGAACAGCGAGACGCCGATCGAGAAGAACAGGAACCAGGCCAGCAAGGCCTCGACCACGGCGCCGTGCGGACGCGGCGGCCGCTGCGCGGCAAGCGCGATCGCCGCGGCGATGAGGCCGAAGATGAAACAGGTCAATGTGAAGTTCGAAAGCGCAAAGGTGATCGCAGCGGCCATCCGGCCCTCCCTCTCTCCGCCGCCCAGCGCGGCGCCCGGCCCGCATGATAGCGCCGGACGGCGTATCTGGAAATCGGCTTTCGCCGCCCCGGGAACATAAACGAGGGCGCTTCGTTGGACGTGAAAGAGCCGTTTCCCGATCTCTGTGACGGACACGGCCCAAACGCCTGCAGGATTGGAGGGAAAGAATGGCCGAGACCGCGAAAACCGCCAGACTTTACCGGATGGTGATGCCCGATCACATCTGCCCCTATGGCCTAAAATCCAAGGACATGCTGGAGCGGCACGGCTATCGGGTCGAAGATCACCATCTGAAGACGCGCGAGGAAACCGATGCCTTTCAGCGCAAGCATGATGTCGAAACAACGCCGCAGACCTTTATCGAGGACGAGCGGATCGGCGGCTATGACGATCTCAGGGTATTTCTCGGCGTCGACCCGCCCAAGGAAGAGCAATCCGATACCAGCTATCGTCCGGTGATCGCGATCTTTTCGGTCGCGGCCCTGCTCGCGCTGGGCCTTGCCCTTCACCAGTACGGCACCGTGCTGACATGGCAGACCGTGATCTGGTTCATCTCGCTCTCGATGACGATCCTCGCGATCCAGAAACTGCAGGATGTGGAACAGTTCTCGATCATGTTCCTGAATTATGATCTGCTCGCGAGACGCTTTGTACCCTATGGCAAGGTCTATCCCTATGGCGAGGCTGTTGCGGGCATCCTGATGACCGCCGGTCTGTTGCCCTGGCTCTCCGCGCCGGTGGCGCTATTTGTCGGCACGGTCGGCGCGGTCAGTGTGTTCAAGGCCGTCTATATCGACAAGCGCGAACTGAAATGCGCCTGCGTCGGCGGCAATTCGTCCGTTCCGCTGGGCTTCATCTCGCTGACCGAGAACCTGATGATGATCCTGATGGGCCTGTGGATGGGCAGCCGGTTTCTTCTGGGCGCCTGAGAACGCTATTCCCGCTACGCCCAGAACCCCGGCACCGTCTCCTCAAGCCGCGGCCCGAGCCTGAGCGGCGCGATCTTTTCCGCCAGTCCCGTGCGATCCGATATCTCGACGCCAAGCCCGCAGATGGTGGCCGGGCCGGTGGCGGCCTCGAAGCGGGACTTGTTCATTTTCGAGATGAAGCGGTTGAGCGGCTCTTCCTTGTCCATGCCGAGCGAGGAATCGTAATCGCCGCACATGCCGGCATCCGACATGAAGCCCGTGCCGCCGTTCAAAATCTGGCAATCGGCGGTCGGCACGTGGGTGTGGGTGCCGACGACGAGGCTGGCGCGGCCATCGACGAAATGACCGAAGGCCTGCTTCTCGCTGGTCGCCTCGGCATGGAAATCGAACACAATCGCATCGGCCTCGCTTTTCAGCGGGCAAGCTTCCAGAATGGTCTCGGCGGCCTTGAATGGATCGTCCAGCTCGGGATGCATGAACACCCGGCCCATGATGTTGGCGACCAGAACCCGCGCGCCGTTTCTGGCGTAATAGAGCGATGAGCCGCGCCCAGGCGTGCCTGCCGGATAATTAGCGGGGCGCAGAAACTGCTCATGCCGGTCGGCGAAGATGATGGCGTCCTTCTGGTCCCAGACATGGTTACCGGTGGTCACCACATCGGCGCCGGCGTCGATCGTGTCCTGGAAGATCGTCTCGGTGATGCCGAAGCCGCCGGCGGCATTCTCGCCGTTGACGATCACGAAATCGAGCTTCAGGTCGCTGATAAGGCCGGGCAATCGTTCCCACACCGCCGTGCGCCCCGTCTTGCCGACCATATCCCCCAGAAAAAGCAAACGCATGAAATTCCATCCTGCCGCGCGCGCCGCGCATTGGTTTTGCGCCGGTTTAGAGCCGTTGAGGCGGTCATGGCAATGATTTTATGCCGCGAGAGGGAACGCGGCGGCTCAGAGGCCTTCCGGCCGATCGCCGAACCAGGCAAGCCCCGTCTCGGTGATCACGCCATCGAGCGGCATGTCATGGGCTTCGGCGGGCACTGCCGGCGCTTCCTGAAGATCGAAGGCGACGGCGATCAAAAGCGGCTTGCGGCCCTTTGCAACGAGCCGCTCGATCGCGCGGTCATAATGGCCGGCGCCATAGCCGATGCGGTTGCCCTGCCGGTCGAACACGGAAAGCGGCATCAGCAGAATATCCGGGTCGACGATCTCCGCCTCCTCCCCCGGAGCCATTGTGCCGAAGCCGCCGGGCACAAGCTTTCCGGCGGCGGTGTGGGCGCGGAAGACGATGGTCTCGCGGTCGATGACAGCGGGAAGCGCAAGCCGCGCGCCGGCATCCTCCAGCATGTGGGCGAGCAGCGCGACATCGACTTCGGAACGGATCGGGTGATAGGCGGCAACGCACTTGCCGGCGGCAAACCGCGACAGCGCCTCGGCGCCATGGGTGGCGATCGCCAGGCTTTTCTCCTGCCGCTCGTCAACGGACAGCGCGTCGCGCCTTCTCAGGCTCGCGCTGCGCAGTTCGGGTTTTGTGAGAAGGGCCAAGAGAGTTCTCCCCCGGTAAGAAGTGCGGTCCACGGCGACCGATGGAATCGGTTGGATCCTGGGCGCCTACAGAAGTAGGTGGGCGCCATATAACCAAGCCCACGGGCCAGGTCAGGGACAGCTCCCTTAGGATCGAGTAAGGCCCCGGGGATTCGTGTTGATTCCTGTCGAGAAGCGCAGACCGTAACTCTTATATAGAGTGTCGCATCGTCCGCTGGAAGGGGGAAGCATAGCTATATTTTCGTCCGCCACCGCAGCGGTCGGCACATCAAAGGCCGCGTCTATTTCGACACGCCGGAGACTTTGCACGAGAGCGTCGTGATCCGCTCCGCGAGGTTCTCCAGCCTGTCGGCCAGCGCATCGGCCTCGGCCGCCCGGTTTTCGTCGGCCGAGCCGGCGGCGCGGCGCAATTCAGCAAGCTCCGCTGCATTGGCGTCCACCGCCGCCTGCAGATCGTGAAGCTCATCCATGATCATGATCCCGGCCATCACCGTCAGGCGCAGATCGCCGATCTCGCCGAAACTGCCGCGCAGGTTGGAGATATAGGAATCGAAGCGGGCGGCGAGGTCCAGCAGGTGATCCTCCTGGCCTTCCTCGCAGGCCATTCGGTAGGCCTTGCCATCGATATTGACCGTGACTTGCGCCATCTGCCTCGCCCCTATTTTTCGTGGGCGAGAACGGAGCGTATGGTCTCCATTGCCGCCACCAGCCGACCGGAAACCTCGCGGTTGACTTCCTCGAGCCGGTTCGCGCGGAACTGCGCCTGGTCGAGTTCGCGCGCGAGCCCCGCGCGGTCCTCATGCACGATCCGGACCTCGTTTTCGAGCTCCTCGCGGTTCTGGAGGTTTTCGGCGCGGGCGTCGAGCGCATTTTCCAATGTCGAAAATGCCTTTTCGAGCGCGCTCAGCGCCGCGTCCAACCGGTCAGTGTTTGCGACCATTCTTTAGAACCCCACCCCGTGATGGAATTTGACCCGGCATCTTCGACAAACCGTCGCGTCGTCGGAGCGAATCGCCAAGATGCTCTAATTATCATCATGATCTTAGGGAGAGCTAACAGCAAAGGTCAACGCAGGCCGGCAGTTGTCAATAGGAAACTTGGTCCGCCGGCCGACATTCACGATTTGCCGCGGGACACCTTTCGCCCGGCCAATGCGACAGAGCCGCAAAGCCCGCAAAACTTGCCGATTAAGCGGTGGCAGGCCCGTATGAAATGGTGTAGGGTCGCGGCGTTTTCCGGGCAAGGGGGCGCCTGCGGACGGCCGCCCTGATTGGCCGGATCAACATAATAGTTTTCGCGGCAGCATTGCCGTCCGGCGATTTCGCCGGTAATCCGTCGACCAGTGTCACTCCCGAAGACCGATGTCATTCCCACAGACTCAAGAAAAGCGAAGAAGAACATGACTTCTCTTGATAAACATAACCGGATGGCCAACGCGATCCGCTTCCTTTCCATGGATGCCGTGCAGAAGGCCAATTCCGGCCATCCCGGCCTGCCGATGGGCGCGGCCGATGTCGCCACGGTGCTGTTCACCCGCTTCATGCGCTTCGACCCCAAGAACCCCGACTGGCCGAACCGCGACCGCTTCGTGCTGTCGGCCGGCCATGGCTCGATGCTGCTTTACTCGTTGCTCTATCTCCTCGGCTACGAGGACATGACGATCGACGATATCAAGAATTTCCGCCAGCTCGGCTCCAAGACCGCCGGTCACCCCGAATACGGCCACGCCTCCGGCATCGAGACCACCACCGGTCCGCTCGGCCAAGGCATTGCCAATGCGCTCGGCATGGCGATCGCCGAACGCAAGCTCGCCAATGAATTCGGCGACGAGCTGATGGACCATTACACCTATGCGCTGTGCGGCGACGGTTGCCTGATGGAAGGCATCAGCCAGGAGGCGATTTCGCTTGCCGGCCACCTGAAGCTGAACAAGTTCGTGCTGTTCTGGGACAACAACTCGATCACCATCGACGGCGCGGTTTCGCTCTCGGATTCGACCGACCAGATCGCTCGCTTCAAGGCCTGCAACTGGCACACGATCGATATCGACGGTCACAATCCGGATGAGATCGCGGCCGCGATCGAAGAGGCGCACAAATCCGACAAGCCGACCCTGATCGCCTGCAAGACCACGATCGGGTACGGCGCGCCCAAAAAGGCCGGCACCAACAAGGTTCACGGCTCGCCGCTCGGCGACGAGGAAATCGCAGCCACCCGCAAGGCACTCGGCTGGGAATATCCGGCATTCGAGGTTCCGGAGGAAATCCTCGACGCCTGGCGCGTCGCCGGGCTGCGCTCCACCAAGACCCGCGTCGAGTGGGAAAAGAAGCTCAACGCCGCCAAGGCCGATGTGAAGGCGGAATTCAACCGCCGCTTCGCCGGCGATCTGCCGGGCTCGTTCGACCGTGCGATCCAGAAGTACAAGAAGGAGCTTGCCGAGGAAAAGCCGACGCTCGCCTCGCGCAAATCTTCACAGAACGCGCTCGAAGTCATCAATGGCGTTGTGCCGGAAACTTTCGGCGGCTCGGCCGACCTGACCGGCTCCAACAACACCAATACTAGCCAGACCGCGCCGATCACGCCGGACGACTTCTCCGGCCGGTTCATGCATTGGGGCATCCGCGAGCACGCCATGGCCGCCGCCATGAACGGCATCGCGCTCCATGGCGGGCTGATCCCCTATTCCGGCGGCTTCCTGATCTTCTCCGACTATTGCCGCACCTCGGTGCGCCTGGCGGCGCTGATGGGCATCCGCGTCATCCATGTCTGGACACATGATTCGATCGGCGTCGGCGAGGATGGCCCGACCCACGAGCCGGTGGAGCAGATGGCCTCGCTGCGCGCCGTGCCGAACCTTCTGATGTTCCGCCCGGCCGATGCGATGGAAACCGCCGAATGCTGGCAGCTCGCGCTGGAAAGCAAGGATGCCCCCTCGGGCATCGCGCTGACCCGCCAGAACCTGCCGGCGGTGCGCACCAAATACACCGAGAAGAACCTGTGCGCGACCGGCGCCTATGATCTGATCCCGGCCAACGACGCCGACGTCACGATCTTCGCCGCCGGTTCCGAAGTGGGGCTCGCGGTCGAGGCGCAGAAGACGCTCGACGGCAAGGGCATTTCCACCCGCGTCGTTTCCGTACCGTGCATGGAACTGTTCTTCGAACAGCCGGAAGACTACCAGAAGGCGATCATCGGCAATTCGCCGATCAAGGTCGGCGTCGAAGCCGGCGTGCGCATGGGCTGGGATCAGTTCATCGGCTCGGACGGCATCTTCATCGGCATGACCGGCTACGGCGCATCCGGCAAGGGCGAGGCGCTGTTCGAGCATTTCGGCATCACCGCCGATGCCGTGGTCAAGGCCGTGGAAAAGAAGCGCGCCTGATTTGACGAACCGCAAGCCGCCCGGCTCCAAAGCCGGGCGGCAGGCCGGAAAATGCCGTAAACCAAAGTTGTTTGCTGAAATTCCGGTCGTAACTGTTTATATCGGGGCCGAGGCCTCGCAAGACCGTTTTCTCCGCTGCCCTCCCCGGAAGCTTCCAGAGATGTGCGGCCTTGGGACTTTGTGAAACTATTCGCGAATAGGGAGTTTCTGACATGACTGTAAAAGTTGCCATCAATGGCTTTGGCCGTATCGGCCGCAACATTCTGCGCGCCATCATCGAGTCCGGCCGCAAGGATATCGAGGTCGTCGCCATCAACGATCTCGGCCCGGTCGAAACCAACGCCCACCTTCTGAAATACGACTCCGTTCATGGCCGTTTCCCGCATGAGGTCAAGGTGGATGGCGACACGATCGACGCCGGTCTCGGCCCGATGCGCGTCACCGCGATCCGCGATCCGAAGGATCTCCCCTGGAGCGATGTCGACATCGCGCTCGAATGCACCGGCATCTTCACCGCCAAGGAAAAGGCGGAGATGCTGCTGGCAAGCGGCGCGAAGCGCGTTCTGGTCTCCGCGCCGTCCGCCGGCGCCGACAAGACCATCGTCTTCGGCGTGAACCACGACACGCTCACCAAGGACGACATCATCGTCTCCAACGGTTCATGCACCACCAACTGCCTCGCGCCCGTCGCCTACGTGCTGCATGAGAAGTTCGGCATCGAGCGTGGCTACATGACCACGATCCACTCCTACACCGGCGACCAGCCGACGCTGGACACGATGCACAAGGACCTCTACCGCGCCCGCGCGGCGGCCCTCTCCATCATCCCGACCTCGACGGGCGCGGCCAAGGCGATCGGCCTCGTCATTCCGGAACTGAAGGGCAAGCTCGACGGTTCCTCGATCCGCGTTCCGACCCCGAACGTCTCGGTCGTCGACTTGAAATTCGTGCCGAAGCGCGACGTCACCGAGGAAGAAGTCAACGCCGCGATCAAGGAAGCCGCCGAAGGCAAGCTGAAGGGCGTTCTGGAATACAGCGAAGAGCCGCTGGTCTCCCGCGACTTCAACCACGACCCGGCCTCCTCGATCTTCTCGGCCCAGCAGACCAAGGTTCTGGAAGGCAAGCTCGTGCGCATCCTGTCGTGGTACGACAATGAATGGGGCTTCTCCAACCGCATGGGCGACGTCGCCGTCGCCATGGGCAAGCTGCTGTAAGCTTCGCAAAGCCTATCGGAATGCAGAGGCCGGGTTCGTCCCGGCCTCTTTCGTTTGGGCATTCTCGAAGCGCTGTTGGCTCTGGCAGAGCGTGCCAGCAGCGCTCGTCGTGTGGCCTGGATCCTCGGGTCAAGCCCGAGGATTGTTTGTCGGATCTGCGCTATTGTTGTGATGCAGCTGCGGGCCGTTGGCTTGCCCGCAGCTGCTGCAACAGCCGACCGTCCGAGTATTGGGTGGAATACCCGCTGTCATCAAGGTCACTGTTGCACCGAGCAACCGCTTGAAGAGTTGATTGGGCCGCTGATTGCCACGCCCGCAAACAATCCCAAGCATGCCTTGAAAGGATAGCATCGCCATGGTCGTTTTGCATCACCCTCCGCACATCTGTCTTGGTTGCGACGTTGCAAAGGACACGATCGCCGTTTCCTGCGGCGGTCCGGCCACCGTCATCGCCAATCGCAGCAGGGATATTCGTCGCTTCCTGCGAAACTGCGAGGCAGATCTGGTCATCTGCGAACCCACCGGCGGGTATGAAACCGTCCTGATCGAAGAGTGCCTGCGGCGCGGCCTTGCCGTCCACCGGGCCGATACGCGCAGGCTCAAGGCCTTCATTCGTTCGCGTGGACGGGTCGGCAAGAGCGATGCGATCGATGCCCGGGAAATGGTCGCCTATGGCATGGAACGCTGGGCAAGCCTGTCCCTGTGGCAGGCTGAAAACCCTGAAGAGGCAAGGCTCAAGGCCCTTGTGCGCCGCCGCGCCGATCTGGTCGCCATCAGGGTCGCCGAGCAAAACCGCGCCATGGCGCCGGGCGGACGTGAACTTGCCGTCACCTTCAAGGCCATGCTCGCTGCCATCAATCGCCAGATCGCGCTGCTCGACAAGGAAATCCGCATGCTCATGCGCAGCGAAGCCTTTGCAGCCAGGGCCAGCATCGCAATGGCGATGACCGGCATCGCGGAGACAACCGCCGCCGCCCTGATCGCCACAATGCCCGAACTCGGGACGCTGGATCGAAAGAAGGCGGCGGCGCTGGCCGGCCTGGCGCCGCACCCAAACGAGAGCGGCAACAAGATCGGTTACCGGAGAATGCGCGGCGGCAGACCCGTCATGCGCACCATCCTGTTCATGCCGGCCATGCAGGCCGCCCGCGGAAGGGGCGAGTTCGCCGCCTTCTACAAGCGCCTTGTCGAAGCCGGCAAAAAGCCAATCGTCGCGATCGCAGCAGTCATGCGAAAAATCGTCGTGACCCTCAATGCAAGGTTCACAGAGAAAGTCATCCAACAGAGTTGATGACACGGAGTGGGGTGTGCGGCAGAGCATGACGGCGGCCTTTCGAAGCATGATGACGGCTGCTTTTCAACGTCGTCTCCCTCTCTCGGGGGCACCCTCGGGCTTGACCCGAGGGCCCAGGCAGCACTCTCCGCGCGACCGCAAGGGCAAAGCCCTCTCACGCAAACAGCAGCACCAGCACGCCGCAGACCACCAGTCCGCAGCCCAGCAGTTCGACGCGGGTGATCTTTTCCCTGAAGAACAGCACCGAGGTGGCGATGGTGAACAGCATCTCGACCTGCGCCACTGCCTTTACGATCGAGGCCTGCTGCAACGTCATCGCGATGAACCAGCCGAAGGACGCGGTCGCGCCGACGAAGCCGACGGCAAGAGCGGGACGCCATGCGCGCAACACCTTACCAAGCTCCGCGCGGTCGAAGGCGAGCATGTAGGCGACCATCGCGACCGCCTGGATCACGATCACCACCAGCAGCGTGAACGCAGCCTGCATGATGCTGTCGGGTGCCGGCAGAGTGGGCGCGAGCGCCAGCGACGCCGCCCGGTATGATACCGCCGACAACCCGAACAGCGTACCTGAAGCAATGCCGATCAGCGCCGTCCGGGTCATCAGGCCGGCAATCAGCGCATGGAAGCTGACGGCGCTGCGCGACAGCGAGATCAGCATCACGCCGGCAATCGAGATCAGGATCGCGATCACCGCGACCGGCGAGATCGTCGCGCCGAAGAACAGGAAGGCGAGGATGGCGGCCTGGGCCGGCTCGGTGCGCGAATAGGCGGTTCCCACCGCGAAATTGCGGAAGGAAAACAGGTAGACGAGCAGGAAGGTTGCCGCGATCTGCCCCGCCGCGCCGATCACCGACCAGAACAGGAAATCGCCGGTGACCGAAGGCACCGGCCGGTCGAGACCATAGACGAGAATTGCGAAATAGAGCACGGCGAACGGCACCCCGAACCCGAAGCGGGTAAAGGTGGCGCCAAGCGTCGCCATGCGCCCTTTCAGATATTTCTGAAGCGAGGAACGCAGATTTTGCAGGAAGGCGGCCGCGAATGTGATGCCGATCCAGATTTCCATGGGAATTGACCTTGAAGAGGGAAATTGAGGTAAGCGTATGACGGCCGAAGCCGCCGCTCAGCCCTTCAAAGTCGCCCGTTCACCGTCATGCAGAAATCGGCAAAGAACCGCACCGGCAGGCGCTTGCGGTCCTGCAGGATGATCGGCTTTTGGCGAATGGATCTGAACATGGGTCCTGTTTATCACGCCGCTCCCGACCGCGCCAGTTGCCGCAAATCGCAAATCCCGTTCCCTTCCCGCCCGCTCTCTGCCATAAGGCAGGCATGACAAAACCGATGACGCACCCCAAGAAAACCGATTTCGAGACCGTCCGCGACTGGGTCTTCGATCTCGACAACACGCTCTACCCGCACCACGTCAACCTGTTCTCCCAGGTCGACCGCAACATGACGGACTACGTCGCCCGGCTGCTGTCCCTGCCGCATGACGAGGCCCGGCAGTTGCAGAAGCAGTATTACCGCGACCACGGCACCACGCTGCAGGGGCTGATGATCAACCACCGGATCGACCCGAACGACTTTCTCGAAAAGGCGCACGAGATCGACTACACGGTGATCGAGCCCAATCCGGTGCTGGGCGAGGCGATCAAGGCGCTGCCGGGCCGCAAGTTCATCTTCACCAACGGCTCCGTGCCGCACGCTGAAAAAACCGCCGCGGCGCTCGGCATCCGCGACCATTTCGACGATATCTTCGATATCGTGGCCGCCGGCTACATCCCGAAACCGGATGCCGCGGCCTATCGCAAGTTCCTCAACCGCTCCGGTGTCGACACGCGGCATGCGGCCATGTTCGAGGACCTGCCGCGCAATCTGCGGGAGCCGAAAGTGCTCGGCATGCGCACGGTGCTGATCGTACCGCCAAACCTGGAATACGGGTTTGCGGAGGCTTTCGAGCAACTCGGCGACGAGACCGGACACATTGATTATGTGACGGAAGACCTGACGGGTTTCGTCACCAGTCTGCTATGATGAACGGAATATGAATTACCGATTATTCAGGCTACCTTTCCGTAAATTAAGTCGTCTTTGAGCGGTTGCTCACCTACTCTTTCCTCATAGGCCCACAACACGAGGAAGAAGCCATGAATGGGAAGCAACTCACTGTATCCGCCCTTGCCGCCACGCTGGCGCTCGGCGCCGCCGCAACCCCGAGCCTTGCCCGCGACATGCGCGGTCCCGGCCCGGAACGCGGCTTCATCTACCTGCTGAAGACCTCCGACGCCAACAAGGACGGCAAGATCACCGAGGACGAGGTCGTCGCCTTCCAGGACGGCCGGTTCGAGGAAATCGACGTCAATGGCGACGGCGTGATCACGCCCGGCGAGTTTGCCGATTTCCGCAAGGCCGAACAGCAGGCGTTCCGCGACGCCAACCCGCGCCCACAAGGCAAGATGGCGGCGACGGACGCAGCGCCCGCAAAGCCCGGTCCAGGCGGCAAGATGGCGGCCCAGAACGGCGGTCCGGACGGCATGCCCGGCCCCGATGGCAAGCCCGCCCGCAAGATGGCCAATAGTGAAGCCGGCCCCGGCGGCATGAACCCGGACGCGCCGCGCCGCATGGCGATGAATGGTGACGGCCCGCAGCACCGCATGGGCGGCCGAGACCACGACGGCAAGAAGTGGGACGGCAAGAAATGGGGCGGACGTCCCGGCGATGTCGAACGCATCTTCTTCGTGCGCGCCGACACCGACCGCAGCGGTCAGGTGAGCCAGCAGGAATTCGCCGAGCTCGCCGCAAAGATGTTTGCCCGCATGGACCGCAATGACGACATGGTGATCACGATTGAGGACCTGCCGGATCGCCGCCCGATGCCCTGATCGGCCTTGCGCCGGATCTGCTTGCCTGCATTGATGCCCCCGGTTTTTCCGGGGGCATTTTCGTTTGGCTTGGCGACGGCAAGTCCGGGAAGAACCGTCCCCAAAGATTGACGCCGTCGCTGCCCTCGCTTAGATCGGTTCTGACCAAGGCTTATCTTTGCGCCACCCGGCGCGACCGGCACAGGATACCAGCATGACCGATCTCAACTCCCTCGCAAAAACCATCGACAACGCCTTCGAAAACCGCGGCGAAATTTCGGTTTCGACCAAAGGCGAGGTGCGCGATGCCGTGGAAGAGGCGCTGAACCTGCTCGACAGCGGCGAGGCCCGTGTTGCCGAAAGGCAGGAACACGGCGCCTGGAAGGTCAATCAATGGCTGAAGAAGGCGGTGCTGCTGTCGTTCCGTCTGAACGACATGGAAGTGGTCAAGGGCGGCCCCGGCAATGCCACATGGTGGGACAAGGTGCCCTCCAAGTTCGAGGGCTGGGGCGACAACCAGTTCCGTGCGGCCGGCTTCCGCGCCGTGCCCAACGCGGTCGTGCGCCGCTCCGCCTATATCGCGCCCGGCGTGGTGCTGATGCCCTCCTTCGTCAATCTCGGCGCTTATGTCGATGAAGGCACGATGGTCGACACCTGGGCCACCGTCGGCTCCTGCGCCCAGATCGGCAAGAATGTGCATCTCTCCGGCGGCGTCGGCATTGGCGGCGTGCTGGAGCCGATGCAGGCCGGCCCCACCATCATCGAGGACAATTGCTTCATCGGCGCGCGCTCCGAAGTGGTCGAGGGCTGCATCGTGCGCGAAGGCTCGGTGCTCGGCATGGGCGTCTATATCGGCCAGTCGACCAAGATCGTCGACCGCGCCACCGGCGAGATCAGCTATGGCGAAATCCCGCCCTATTCGGTCGTCGTCGCCGGCACGCTGCCGGCCGCAAAGCCGATGGGCAACGGCGCACCGGGCCCCGGCCTCTATTGCGCGGTGATCGTCAAGCGCGTCGACGAAAAGACCCGCTCCAAGACCGGCATCAACGAGCTTCTGCGCGACTGACCACTGGCAATCGCAGCAGGAATATCCAGATAGAGATGATGAGCGTCACCGATCCCGTTGAGAACCTGCAAGCCCTGATCCGCTGCCCCTCCGTGACCCCGGAGGAAGGCGGCGCGCTGACGGCGCTTGAGGCGATGCTTGCCCCGCTCGGCTTTGCCGTTACGCGGATGACGGCGAGCGGGGACGGCACGCCGGACGTTGAAAACCTCTACGCCCGGCTCGGCGCGGACGGCCCGCACCTGATGTTTGCGGGCCATACCGACGTGGTGCCGCCCGGCGACGCCGCATCCTGGACCCATCCGCCCTTTGCCGCCGAGATCGCGGACGGAATGCTTTATGGCCGCGGCGCCGTCGACATGAAGGGCGGCATTGCCTGTTTCGTGGCCGCGCTCGCCCGCTTCATCGGCGAAAACGGCAAGCCCCCGGCCTCCGTGTCGCTGCTGATCACCGGCGATGAGGAAGGTCCGGGCATCAACGGCACGGACAAGCTGCTGCACTGGGCAAAGGCCCGCGGCGAGCGCTGGGACGCAGCCCTTGTGGGCGAGCCGACCAATCCGGACGCGCTCGGCGACATGATCAAGGTCGGTCGCAGAGGCTCGCTGACCGGCCGGCTGACGGTGATCGGCATTCAGGGCCATGTCGCCTATCCGCATCTCGCCGACAATCCGCTGCGGACGATGACCGGCATGCTGGACGCGCTGATGGGCAAACCGCTGGATGAAGGCACGGATCTGTTTCCGCCGACCAATCTGGAAGTGACATCGGTCGATACCGGCAATGCCGCCACCAATGTAATCCCGGAAAAAACCACGGCGACCTTCAACATCCGTTTCAACGACCTGTGGAGCGAGGAGACGCTGAAGGCCGAGATCCTCGATCGGCTTGGCCACGCGGCGCGCACCGGCGGAAAGGATACCACCCGGTTTACGGTCGAATGGCTCGGCCGCGTGAGCCCGGTGTTTCTCACCCGCGACGAACAGCTTGCCGGCAGCCTGTCCGAAGCGATCGCGGCGGTCACCGGCAAAACACCGCAGCTTTCCACCACCGGCGGCACCTCCGATGCGCGCTTCATCAAGGATTACTGCCCGGTTGTCGAGTTCGGCCTTGTCGGCCAGACCATGCACAAGGTGGATGAGCGGGTGGCGGTCGTCGACCTCGAAAAACTCACTGAAATCTATCGACATTTCATAGAGAGGTGGTTCGCGCTTGCCGCTGCTTGCTGAGGTCCTTTTCTACCTGCGCGGACTTTGGCTGTTGTTCAAGGCCGATCCGGCCCATGCGCGCTATCTCGATTTCACCGAACGGGGCGTGGCGCGCTCGTTCTGGGCGCTCGCCTATTGCCTGCCGCTGATGGTGGCGAGCGAGCTGGTGAGCCTTACCCGCCTTGTGCAGCCCCCGATCGACCTCACGCTCGTTACCCTTTTGCGCACCGCATTGATCCAGGGGCTGAGCTGGATGGCGCCGCTGGTCGTGCTCGGCGTCGTCTGCATGGTCTCCGGCCTGCCGCGCGCCTTTCTCAAGATCATCGTCGCCACCAACTGGCTGAGCCTGCCGGTGAACATCTTCGCAGCACTCGCGATCTTCCTGATCGCGACCGGGCTGCAGCCGCTGGCGACCATCGTGCTGATCGTGTTCCAGACCGTGCTGCTCGGCGCTTTCCTGTTCGAAATCCGGATCGTCTACATGCTGATGGGTGAAAAAGTGTTGCCGACGGCGGCGGCGATCATCGCCTCGGCGATCACCGCGCTGCTGGTCACCGATATCGGCACGCGCTATATCGTTGGAGGGTGAGAGCATCCTTACTTGACAGGTGGTGCCGCTCACGCAAAAATTGTATGCATCGGGGGATATGTCATGACCAGAAAAGCGCTGGCGCTCGCCGTTCTGCTGGGGCTCGTCGCCTGCCAGACGGGACCGGTTTCGATTCTCTACAAGGAAGGCTCGACCCGCGCCGAGCGGCAGGAAGCCTATGACCAGTGCTTTATCGCCGCGCTGAAGGATGTGCCGCAGAACATGGTGACCGAGGTGACAGGCGGCTACAGCTATCCAGGCTTTGTGAGCTGCGACACCAATGGCGACACCACCATATGCGGCGAAGTGGGCGGCTACACCACGCCGGTGGAAAGCTACAGCTACGACACCAATGAAAAACTGCGCCAGCGCCTGATCAACCGCTGCCTGGAGGCGAAGGGCTTCTCCGACGTCACGATACCCTATTGCCAGACCAAGGAAGAGCGCGCCGCCTATCAGATGCAGGTCGCCCAGCCGCCGCTTACCGAACTCACCTGCGTCACCGGCCAGACCGTTTCAACAGAGTAGGGCTGCGTCGCCGCGCGTTCCGGCGTCAGGCGCCGGTCTGGCGCGCATGCTTCTCGGCCGCCTCGATCCGCTCGGAATAGCGCTCCGTGAGGTATGCGCTCTGCCCGCGTAATAGAAGGGTGAACTTGACCAGTTCCTCCATGACATCGACGACGCGCCGATAATAGGATGACGGCTTCATTCGTCCGCTGTCATCGAACTCCTCGTAGGCCTTGGCGACCGAGGATTGATTGGGAATTGTGAACATCCGCATCCACCGGCCGAGAATACGCATCTGATTGACGGTGTTGAAGCTCTGGGACCCGCCGCAGACCTGCATCAGCGCCAGCGTGCGCCCCTGTGTCGGCCGCACGCCGCCCGCGGAAAGCGGCAGCCAGTCGATCTGGGTTTTCAGGACCGAACTCATCGCGCCGTGCCGTTCGGGCGAGCACCAGACATGCGCCTCGGACCAGATCGAAGCGGACCGCAACTCCTGGACCTTCGGATGATTTTCATCGGTACTGCCGACCAGCGGTAGGCCATGCGGATCGAAAATCCGCACCTCCGCGCCGAATGCCGCAAGCAAACGCGCCGCCTCCTCCGTCAGAAGCCGGGAATAGGAGCGTTCGCGCAGCGAACCGTACAGCATCAGCACCCTTGGCGGATGCGCGATCCGGTTGCCTGTGAACAGGCGTTCGGGATCGACGGGGTGGAAGGCCGTTTCATCGAGCGCGGGCATTGATTCGGCGTCCGGCAGGTTCACTTTTTGGCCTGCGGCGAGACAACCTCGCCGTCTTCCTTGGTGAACGCGCCGATGGCCGGGTTTGGCAGGATTTCAAGCACGGTCTCCGACGGGCGGCACAGCTTTACGCCCTTTTCCGTCACTACGATCGGTCTATTGATCAGGATCGGATGCGCCATCATGGCGTCGAGCAGTTCGGCATCGGAAAGCGCCGGATCATCGAGGCCAAGCTCATCATAGGGCGTGCCCTTGCGGCGGAGCAGATCGCGCACCGGAATTGCCATCGCCGCGATCAATTCCTGAAGCTTTTCGCGCGTTGGCGGGGTCTTCAGATATTCGATGATCTCCGGCGCCTCGCCGGACTGCCGGATCATCGCCAGAACGTTGCGCGACGTTCCGCAGGCGGGATTGTGGTAGATGGTGACGGGCATCGGGACCTCAACATATCCATAAAGCTGGAAATATAGATATATTGGAAGAACGAAGGACGCAAGCCCCGGCCGGATGTCGTTCAATCGCCGGGATAATCCACCTGCATGAAATAGAGCCCCTCCGGCGGAGCCACCGGCCCGCAAGCCTTGCGGTCGCGCGCCTCCAGCGCCTGCCGCACATCATCCACCGACATCTTGCCCTCGCCGCCGAGTTTCAATGTTCCGGCAAAGGAGCGGATCTGGTTGTGCAGGAAGCTCTGGGCGGTGGCGCGGATCTCGATGATCTCGCCCTCCCGCGTGACATCGAGCCGATCGAGCGTGCGCACCGGCGATTTCGCCTGGCACTGCACCGAGCGGAAGGTGGTGAAATCGTGTCTGCCGACAAGCACCTGGGCCGCCGCGTGCATCGCCGCGTGATCGAGCGGCTTCGGCACCCACCAGCCGCGCTTCCATTCCAGCGCGGGATGGGCGCGGCGGTTTATGATGCGGTAGAGATAATGCCGCCGAAGTGCGGAAAACCGGGCATCGAAATCGGGTTCAGCCTCGACCACATCGACCACCGAAATACCGTCGCCGGCGAGCCTCAGATGCGCATTGACTGCGTTCAGAATTGTGAACGGGCTCCAGGGTTTGGCAAGATCGAGATGCACCACCTGCCCCCGGGCATGAACGCCGGAATCCGTACGTCCCGCCCCGCGGATGGAAACGGTCTCGCCGGAAAACCCGGCAATCGCCTCCTCCAGCGCGCTCTGCACCGAGCGCCCCTCGGCCTGGCGTTGCCAGCCGACAAAGGCCGTGCCGTCATATTCGACCTTCAGGCGGTAACGCGGCATCAGGCAAGCACCGTTGCCGGGGCAAGCGGCGTGCCGCGCAGGAAATCCTCGGCCGAAAGCGGCTTTCCGCCGGCCTTCTGCAACCGGATGAGCCGCACAGCGCCCTTCCCGCAGGCGATCGTGAGGTCTGGTCCCGCGAGCACGGTTCCCGGCGCGCCCTCGCCTTCGCCGAGCGCGCTTTCATGCACCTTGACCCGCTCCAGCCGCTTGCCCGCCGGCACCTCCATCCACGCGCCCGGAAATGGCGCAAGCCCCCGGATATGATTATGCACCTCGGCGGCCGGTCGGCTGAAATCGATCCGGGTCTCGCCCTTGTCGATCTTCTTCGCATAGGTGACGCCGTCTTCGGCCTGCGGTGAAAGCGGCAGGTCGCCGACCTCGAGCTTCGCCATCGCCTCCGCCATCAGTCGCGCGCCGTCATGCATCAGCCGGTCGTGCAGCGCGCCCGCCGTCATGTCCGGACCGATCGCGACCCGCTTGGTCAGCGCCACAGGCCCGGTATCGAGCCCCTTTTCCATCTTCATGATCATCATGCCGGTCTCGCTGTCGCCGGCCATGATCGCGCGCTGGATGGGTGCCGCGCCCCGCCAGCGGGGCAGCAGCGAAGCATGGCCATTATAGGCGCCAAGCCGCGTCCCGTTCAGGATCGCTTCCGGCAGCAGCAGGCCATAGGCAACCACCACCGCAACATCGGCATCAAGCGCGGCGAAGGCGGCGCGATCCTCGTCAGCGCGAAAATTCTCCGGCGTGCGCACCGGCAGGCCTAGCAGTTCGGCCGCCTGATGCACTGGCGACTTGACCTCCGCCAGCCCGCGCCGGCCGGCCGCCCGCGGCGGCTGGGTGTAGACGCAGACAATCTCGTGGCCCGCCTCCTTCAGCGCCCTGAGGGTGGGAACGGAAAAATCGGGCGTGCCCATGAAAATAATCCTGAGGCTCATGATCGCTCCTTCCGGGCCCGCGCAAAAAGGCAAACGTGAATATACGGCAACTGGTCAGATAAACGAGAATGCCGCGCCGCAAAAGGCAAATCCGCCGCATAAGGAGGAACGCCAGACAACAACCGACTTCTCGGCGCGCTGAAAAACCGAGACGCCATTTTCGACCTCGCAGGCAGGCCGGCCCTTGAGCCGTGGTATGCGAAGGCAACGCGGGAACCGCGCCGCCTGCTCCGTCTCGACGCATTCTCCTGCGTGCCGGCTGGCAGCGAACTGTCCTAAAGCTTGTGCTTGGCCGCCTTGGCGAACTTCTTGATCACCCGGTCACGCTTCAGGCGCGACAGATAATCGATGAACAGCGCGCCGTCGAGATGGTCGATCTCATGCTGCAGGCAAGTGGCGAGCAAGCCCTCGGCCTCGATTTCCTGTTCCTTGCCGGCAAGGTCGGTATAGCGCACCCGCACACTCGCCGGACGCTCCACCTCGGCATAGAACTCCGGGATCGACAGGCAGCCCTCCTCATAGACCGAGCGCTCGTCCGAGCTGTGCAACACGGTGGGATTGATCACCACCATGGGCTGCTTCTCGCCCTCGTCCTTGTTGGCGACATCCAGAACCAGCATGCGGCGAGGCACGCCAACCTGGATCGCGGCAAGGCCGATGCCCGGAGCCTCATACATGGTCTCCAGCATATCGTCGGCAAATTTCTTCAGGTCGTCGTCTATGCGCTCGACCGGTTTCGAGACCGTGCGCAGCAGAGGGTCCGGCAAGATAATCAGTGGCATCGTGGTCATGCCCTCCCCATAGCGCATGTTCGCCCGAGGGGAAATCTTTTCATACGTTCTGCCCCAAACCTCCCTTCCCGTTATTTCCGTAAATCATTTTGTTCACGTTTTGATCTTTCTTTCAAGAAGAATCTGCGCTAGGCTCACCATAAGAGAGGTGATGTGATGGATGCAGTGATGGCCCGACTGGCGGCGGCGGACACGGCGATGCTCGCCATGGCCGGGGCGTTGTGCATTCTGATTGCCGCTCTCGTCATTCTCCTGGCCCGCCGCGGCGGCGGGCGGCAGGAAAAGGGGCTTGAACGCGAGCTGCAGCAACTGGTGCAGGCGCAGAGCGAGATGCAGGGCCGCATGGCGACGATGGCGGAACTGTTCGGCAGCCGCCAGTCGGAGCTGAATGCCGCGCTCGGCTCCCGCCTCGATGGCCTGTCACAGCGGATCGGCACCACGCTGCACCAGCAGCACCAGACCACCCACGAGAACCTCCGCCGCCTGCAGGAGCGGCTTGCTGTCATCGATGCGGCGCAGAACAATATCCAGTCGCTGGCCAAGGACGTGGTCGGCCTGCAGGCAATCCTTTCCAACAAGCAGACCCGCGGCGCATTCGGTCAGGGGCGGATGGAAGCGATCATCGCCGATGCCCTACCCGCCGGAAGCTTCCGGTTCCAGGCGACGCTGTCGAACGGCACCCGCCCGGACTGCGTGGTCGACATGCCGAATGGCGCGCCGCCCTTGATCATCGACGCCAAGTTTCCGCTCGAATCCTGGAACGCGATGCGCGCGGCGGAAAGCGACGAGGCAGCGCGCGCCGCCAGCCAGCGCTTCCGCCGCGATCTCGAGACCCATCTCCGCGATATCGCCAGCAAATATCTGCTGCCCGGAGAAACGCAAGACACGGCCTTCCTGTTCGTGCCGTCCGAATCGATTTTCGCGGATATCCACGAGCATTACGAGGCGGTCGTCCAGCGCGCCCATGCCATGCGCGTGGTGATCGTCTCACCGACGCTGCTGCTGTTGTCGATCCAGGTCGTGCAGGCGGTGATGAAGGACCAGCGCATGCGCGAACAGGCGCATCTGATACAGGGCGAGGTTGCCAATCTGCTGGCGGACCTGACGCGCCTCAACGAGCGCGTGGCAAAGCTGGAAAACCATTTCAACCAGGCCCGCCAGGATGTCGAGACGATCCGGATATCGACGGGCAAGATCGCCCGGCGCGGCGAACGGATCGCGACGCTGGAATTCGAAACCGGTCGAAAGGAGGCGGAGCCGTCTTCCACCCTTGACGAGGGACAGCAGGGGCTCGGCCGCATGAAACTGCGCGTCGTCGACGAGGACTGATTGCCATCGCCGCTTGCGCGCAATAAAAGCGCAAGGGAATGCATTGGCGGTCGGTTTTGCGATCGGCTGACTGGATGCGGTGTTTGAGTGTGCCGGATCGGCGGGGCGTGGAAGACGGTCTCGCCTTCCGGCGGAAGCCTTCGCGTCGACCAGGCGAGGCTGACGGGAGTACTGCCATGATCACGGTTTTCGGTTCCATCAATATGGATCTCATCGCCACCACGCCGCGCCTGCCGAAGCCGGGCGAAACCGTGGCGGGAACCTCCTTTGCCACGGCTCAAGGCGGCAAGGGCGCAAACCAGGCGCTTGCCGCGCGCCGCGCCGGCTCCGCTGTCGCCATGGCAGGGGCTGTCGGCAATGACGAGTTCGCATCCGCCGCAACCGCCCTTCTTGCCGAGGCCGGCGTCGACCTTTCAGCCGTGAAAACCACCAATGGCCCCACCGGCACGGCGATGATCCTTGTCGGCGGCGACGGCGAAAACGTCATCGTCATCAATGCCGCGGCCAATGGCGAGGTCACCGAGGCAGATGCCGAGGCTGTCGTGGCGGGAATGGCGGCGGACGACATATTGGTGCTGCAGCTCGAAATTCCGGCCAATGCCATTCGCACCGCGCTCAAGAGCGCCCGCGAAAAGGGTATCCGTACGATCCTCAACACCGCGCCGCTGACGCCGGAAGCGGCCGAGCTCGGCGCGCTCGCCGATATCGTGATTGCCAACGAGACCGAATTCGAGCGGCTTGTCGGGGCCGAAGAGCTCGGCAGCGAAGGGCGGATCGCCATGCTGAAAACCCGCCATGACGAAACCGGCCAGACCATCGTCATCACGCTCGGGGCCGAGGGCGTGGTTGCCATGCATGAGGGCGACTTCCACCGCATCGACGCTCTGAAGATCGACCCGGTCGACACCGTCGGCGCGGGCGACACCTTCTGCGGCTATTTCGCAAGCGGTCTCGATCAGGGACTGCCCTTCGCAAAGGCCGCGCACCGGGCCGCCGTCGCAGGCGCGCTCGCCTGCCTCAAGCCCGGCGCCCAGCCGTCCATCCCGGAAAAAGAAGCGGTCGACGCACGGGCCTGAAATCATCGGCCCCTGGCATTACGCCATCCATTTCCCGGAGATCATCGGGTGGTTCAGACCAAACGCCCGATGATCTAGCCAAGCAAGGCTTTTTGACCTTGTCGGACGGCGGAAATGCAAAACCACATTCGTCTTTCAGGTAGACCCCCGACCCGAGCGCCCTATTTCAAAAGGCAGCTGCGCCCGTCTGGCGCTGCCCTCCCGCGTTGCCGCAAGAGCCCGGATATTCGGGCGCGCGCCCCAATTGTTAAATTTTTTACTTTTCTTTTGGTCCATTTTGCGAGATGACGCGTTATTGCCCTATCCAGACGCGCCAAGGTGCCGGCTCGTCCGGCAGTCTGGAAAAAGGGGGTGCGCCCCGCGCCCCGGCACATCATCCCCCGATGTGCCGGGGTTTTTCGTGTCGGGGTCACGCATCGCGAGCGGAGCGGCAGGGCTATATCGCCCTGCCTTTCCTGCAGAAAATCAGGCCTTGTTCTTGTTGTAGACGTCGAAGACGACGGCGGCGAGCAGCACCAGGCCCTTGATCACCTGCTGGTAATCGATGCCGATGCCCATGATCGACATGCCGTTATTCATGATGCCCATGATGAAGGCGCCGACCACCGCGCCGACGATCTTGCCGACACCGCCCGACATCGACGCGCCGCCGATGAACACCGCCGCGATCACATCAAGCTCGAAACCGTTGCCGGCCTTGGGCGTGGCGATGTTGAGGCGGGCGGCGAACACCAGACCGGCGAGAGCGGCCAGCATGCCCATGTTCACGAACACGATGAAATTCAGCCGCTTGGTGTTGATACCTGAAAGGGCGGCCGCCTTCTCGTTGCCGCCGATCGCATAGACCCTGCGTCCGAATGTCGTGCTTTCGGTGATGAAGGTATAGATCACCGTCAGGATCGCCATCGAGATCAGCACATTCGGCAGGCCGCGGAACGAGGCGAGCTTCCACGACACGAACACCAGCACGCCGGCAACGATGATGTTGCGACCCAGGAAGAAGGACAGCGGCTCATCCTCGATGCCATAGGCGACGTTGCGCGCCCGCGATCGCCAGGCGAGATAGACGATCGCGGCGGCGGCGATGATGCCGGCCACAAGCGCCGTCATGTTGGGCCGGCCGACGCCGAAGAGATCCGGCACGAAGCCGGTGGACAACAGCTGGAAGGAACCCGGGAACGGGCCCACCGACTGGCCGTTGAGGATCCAGAGCGACAACCCGCGGAAGATCAGCATGCCGGCGAGCGTGACGATAAAGGACGGGATGCGCCAATAGGCGACCCAGTATCCCTGCCACGCCCCAATCAGCATGCCGGCGAAAATGCAGGCAAAAAAGGCGACGATGACCGGCACCTGCCAGTGGACGATCATCACCGCGGCAAGCGCGCCGATGAAGCCCACAATCGAGCCCACCGAAAGATCGATATGCCCGGCCACGATGATCATCAGCATGCCGAGCGCCATGATGATCACATAGGAATTCTGCAGGAACAGGTTGGTGATGTTGACCGGTCGCATCAGCACGCCGTCGGTGACGACCTGGAAAAACGCGATGATGACGATCAGGGCGAGCAGGATGCCGTAGTCGCGCATCCTGAGTGTCAGATAGGAGCGGATCGAGGGCTTGTGTTCGTCCGCGGTGGTTTCCTCGGGTGTATTCATCGCTTTCTCATTTCCTGACAATGAAGGACATGATGCGTTCCTGACTCGCCTCTGCGGCGCTCAGTTCGCCCACCAATGCCCCCTCGTTCATGATGTAAATGCGGTCGCACATGCCGAGCAGCTCCGGCATTTCCGACGAGATCATCACGACGCCCCGGCCTTCGGCCGCAAGTTCGTTCATCAGCGTGTAGATCTCGTATTTCGCGCCGACATCGATGCCGCGCGTCGGCTCGTCCAGGATCAGCACGTCCGGCTGGGTGAACAGCCATTTCGACAGCACCACCTTCTGCTGGTTGCCGCCCGAAAGGTTGACCACGCGTTGGGCCACCGTCGGCGTGCGGATGTTCATGGCCTTGCGGTAATGCTCGGAGGTCTTGGTTTCCTCGGCGGGGTTGAGCACGCCGTATTTGGAAACCCCGCCAAGATGGGCGAGCGTCACGTTCCGGGTGATCGGCTCGTCCAGGATCAGCCCGAGGCCCTTGCGGTCCTCCGTCACATAGGCGAGGCCCGCATGGATGGCCTTCGGCACGGTGGACACATCCACCTTCTCGCCGCCGAGCCAGACCTCGCCGGAGATATTGCGGCCATAGCTGTGGCCGAAAATGCTCATGGCGAGTTCGGTGCGCCCTGCCCCCATCACGCCCGCTATGCCGACGATCTCGCCGGCGCGCACATTGAAGGCGACATTCTTGATCACCTTGCGGTCGGCCTGTTCGGGGTGCCAGACGGTCCAGTCCTTCACCGCCATCAGTTCCTCGCCGAACTTGCGCTCGCGGTCGGGATAGCGGTTCTCCATGGTCCGGCCGACCATGGCCTGGATGATACGGGCCTCGCTCACTTCTTCCGCGGCGCAATCGATATCGGCAACCGACGAACCATCGCGCAGCACCGTGATGTTATCGGCGACCTGCTCGACCTCGTTCAGCTTGTGCGAGATCAGGATCGAGGTGATCCCCTGTTTCTTCAGATCCAGAAGCAGCTTCAGAAGCTTGGCGCTGTCGGATTCCGAAAGCGCGGCCGTCGGCTCGTCCAGAATGAGAAGCCGCACATCCTTGGAGAGCGCCTTCGCGATTTCGACAAGCTGCTGCTTGCCGACGCCGATCTTCTCCACCAGCGTCGCCGGCGGGTCCTTCAGGCCCACCTTCCGGAGCAGTTTCTCAGTGCGATCGAAGGTTTCCGGCCAGTCGATCACGCCGGCCCGCGACACCTCGTTGCCGAGGAAGATATTCTCCGCAATCGACAATTGCGGCACCAGCGCCAGCTCCTGGTGGATGATGATGACGCCCTTCTTCTCGCTGTCGGCAATGCCGGAAAAGGTCGCCAGTTCACCGGCATAGTAGATTTCGCCCTCATAGGAGCCGTGGGGATAGACCCCGGAAAGCACTTTCATCAGCGTGGATTTGCCCGCGCCGTTCTCGCCGACCAGCGCGTGGATCTCGCCTTCCTCGACCTTCAGGTCGACGTCGCTCAACGCCTTCACGCCGGGAAAGGTCTTCGTGATCTTTCGCATTTCGAGCAATGTTGTCATGACACCTGTCACCGTTTGGCACCGGATCGCGCCTCAAGCGCCATCCATTCCTTCGACGCCTAACGACGAACCCCTGGGGCTCGCGTGCGTCAGCCCGCCGCCGGAAATGCCGGCGACGGGCCCATTGAGATCACCTCAGACGATCAATTCTCGATCTGCTGCATGGTGTAGTAGCCGCTGTCATCGACCAGGATCTGCTTCCAGTTGTCCTGGGTCACGATCACCGGCTCCAGCAGGTAGGACGGCACGTCCTTCTCGCCGTTATTGTAGGTGCTGGTGTCGTTGACTTCCGGCTCCTTGCCCTCGCCGATCGCCTCCACCATGCCGACGGTGACGCCGGCAAGCTTGCGGGTATCCTTGAAGATCGAGGAATACTGGTCGCCGTCGATGATCGCCTTGACGTTCGGCAGGTTGGAATCCTGGCCGGTGATGATCGGCATCTTCATGTCGCCGGAGCCATAGCCGATACCCTTCAGCGACGAGATCGAGCCCATGGCGAGATCGTCATTGGAGGCATAGACGCCGTGCAGCGGCTTGTCGGTGTAATAGGCCGAAAGCAGGTTATCCATGCGCGCCTGGGCGGCGGCGTTCGACCAGTTCAGCGTGCCGATCTTGTCCATGCCCATCTGGCCCGACGGGATCACGATATCGCCGGAATCGATCAGCGGCTGGAGCACGGACATCGCGCCATTATAGAAGAAATAGGCATTGTTATCGTCCGGCGAGCCGCCGAAGAGCTCGACATTCCAGGGCTTCACATCGGGGAAGCGCGCCTTCAGGCCCTCCACGAGGCTGTTGCCCTGCAGCACGCCGACCTTGTAGTTGTCGAAGGTCGCGTAATAATCGACATCGGGCGTGTTGAGGATCAGCCGGTCATAGGCGATCACCGGAATGCCGGCGGCGCCGGCATTGGCCAGCGGACCGGTGAGCGAGCCGCCATCGATCGCCGCGACCACCAGAACGGTGACGCCCTTGGTGATCATGTTTTCGATCTGCGACAACTGCTGGGGAATTTCGTTCTCGGCATATTGCAGGTCGGTCTTGTAGCCGGCCGCCTCGAACTGCTCGACCATGGACGCGCCGTCCTTGTTCCAGCGGTCAAGGCCCTTGGTCGGCATGGCGATGCCGACATAGCCCTTGTCGGCGGCGAGCGCCGGCGCGGCGACAGCAATGGCCGCGACAGAGGCGGCTGCAAAAATGGAGATAATCTTTCTCATGTCTCTCTCCCGTTGAAGGCCGGTATGGCCCGTCTCATGAATGCGCCTCCGCTGTCGCGGAGGGATTTCGGCCCCAGGCCGGCAGTCGCCGGCGAAATTTGAGGCACGTAAGTCAAAAAGGAACGAAGAAAACTCCTTCGCACAGGAAAGGGCGGGCGCCGCAACGCCCGCCCTCGTGGTGATTACTTGAGCTGGTCAAGGGTATAGTAGCCGCTCTGGTCGACCAGGATTTCCTCCCAGTTGGAGGCGTCGATCGAGACCGGCGACAGCAGATAGGACGGGACCACCTTGACGCCATTGTCATAGGTCTCGGTGTCGTTGATTTCCGGCTCGCCGCCCTGCAGAAGGGCATCGACCATGCCCACGGTCACGCGGGCAAGCTCGCGCGTATCCTTGAACACCGTCGAATACTGCTCATCGGCGATGATCGACTTGACCGAGGGGATTTCGGCATCCTGGCCGGTCACGATCGGCATCTGCTGGTCGCCGGTGCCATAGCCCACGCCCTTCAGCGAGGACAGGATGCCGATCGACAGGCCGTCATAGGGCGACAGCACGCCGTTGACCTGCTTGTCGGTGTAGTTGGCCGACAGAAGGTTGTCCATGCGGGCCTGGGCTTCCGCACCATCCCAGCGCAGCGTGCCGACCTGGTTCATGCCCATCTGGCCCGACGGGATCACGATGTCGCCGGAGTCGATCAGCGGCTGCAGCACCGACATCGCGCCGTCATAGAAGAAATAGGCGTTGTTATCGTCCGGCGAACCGCCGAACAGTTCGACATTCCAGGGCTTGGTGTCGGGGAAGCGCTGCTTCAGGCCATCGACCAGGCTTTCGGCCTGCAGCACGCCGACCTGGAAATTGTCGAAGGTGGCGTAATAGTCGACATCCGGGCTTTCCCGGATCAGCCGGTCATAGGCAACCACCGGAATGCCCGAGGCGGCGGCATTCGCCAGCGCGTTGGAAAGCGTGGTGCCGTCGATCGAGGCGATCACCAGCGCATCGACGCCCTTGGTGATCATGTTTTCGATCTGGGACAGCTGGTTGGGAATATTGTCCTCTGCATATTGCAGATCGGTGGCGTAGCCCGCCTCCTGGAACTGCTCGACCATGGACTGCCCGTCCGAAATCCAGCGCGCCGAGGATTTGGTCGGCATCGCGATCCCGATCGTGCCCTTGTCCTGCGCAAAGCTCGGCACGGCAAACGACGCAACCGTCACTGCCGCAACGGCAAATGCGGAAACTAACAATTTCATAGCTCTCTCCCAATTCGCGAATATCTGTTCGCTCCGCGCCTCGGCCGGCGTGCCGGCGCTCAGGTCCTCCCCTTCGCAACCCGTGCGGTTGCAAAACGCAGATCGCGCCGCAAGGGTGTTATCAGAACGACGCCGGTGTCAAATTGAGATCAACGAAGCTGATATACCAATTCTGCTATATTTGCGGTCGGCACTTTATCTAAGCCGTTGAATTTTCAGCCCACCCCGCCGCGCGATGGCGGGACGGGCGCGGAGGCACCTTATCCTTTGGTCTAACAGACGCCGACACCAGGCCCTCCCTCCCCCGCGCAACCTCGATCGACATCGTTTTTGACGCCACGTTATTTTTGCGATTGATGCCGCCCGCAAGCTGGGTTAAACAGTCCGCGCAGGCGAAGAACGCCTGCCCGAAGCGCCCGTAGCTCAGCTGGATAGAGTGTTGGATTCCGATTCCAAAGGTCACAGGTTCGAATCCTGTCGGGCGCGCCAAATACCACCGACCGCTTTCGGCTACTCCTTGTCAGATCCGGCCTAGGCTCCGGATGCGTTGCCGTGGCTGCTGTCGGCGGTTTGGGATCGGGGATTCAGGTGTTTTGGATCTTCTATGAATGCGCCCGGCGTCATGTCGGTGACCTGCCTGAACGCATGGCAAAATGCCGCAGTGCCGGAGAAGCCGGCCTCGCTTGCCACATGCGCGATGGCTCGGCCCTGCGCGAGCTGCTCCATCGTTCGAACGATGCGCGCCCGTTGCCGCCATGCCTTCAGCGTCATACCCGTCTCGACCGGAAAAAGACGGCTTGCCGTGCGCACCGAGGTCGCGGCGCGCGACGCCAGTTCGGCAAGGTCGAGATGATTGCGATAGTCGGCGATCGCAATGTCGGCGACACGTTTCGCGACGGCACTTGTGGGCAGCGGAAGATAGGTCGGTGCGTCGGTCATCGCGTCCAATTCAAGCAGCATCAACCGGGCCAAAAGAGAAGCCTTCTCCGACCGGATGTCGATTTCAATCGCCGTGGCAAGCAGCGCGCGCATCAATGGCGTGACT